>JBAQJL010000205.1:0-22229 GCA_049300295.1 Xanthobacteraceae bacterium | reverse complement strand
CCGGCTACAACTTCCGACGCCTCATCAAGTGGTTGAACGATTTTTTACGCTTCATTCTGGCGGTCCTCTTCGCCCAGTCAAAATCGCTGCCCGTCTGAAAATAGCGTTCTTCACGGAAGACTACATCAAACAATTAATTGAAAAAAATAAGGCACGGCCGCCGCTATTGCGGCAGCCTTCATGATCAGCGTGCTGTTATTTCTCAGATCAAGCGCCGCCGCCCGGCACGAAACAGCGGATAATAACCTGGCCACTGTAGACGCTGTACCAAACAACGGCATCGCCGACAGGATTGGCGGTGCCCTTGAGCACAGCATCGGGCGGCACCGGAACCCAATTGCCCTTGACCCGTACCCAATACAAATCCTTGCGCATGTCGAATTCGGTGCGATGGCCGTCAGCGATGTCGCAGCACGCGATACCCTTGGATGATTTGACGCTGTGAAACCACTCGCGCACCGGGGCCGGCACATCGCCGAACTGGCCGTTGTCGTGCGCCACCGCCGGCGTAGCGATGAAAGCGGCGAAAAGTACGGCGCGCAGCGCAGCGAGTTCGATCGTTCTCCGGAAATTATTTGTCTCTTTTGAATCCAATCCTTTGAAATTCATCGCCGCACCGGTGGCTCTGAGGCGCAGCCGCAGGACGCGGCCGGCGACGCTGCCGGACCGTTAACGCCCGTTGCACAAGTTGGTTTCACACTCGCGCAGCACACCGGCATGTGTGCACGCCGCTCGCATCGGCACCCGCCGCCCGCAGCCGTTTCGGATCAAGTCCAAAGGCTGGGTGCGATCGAAGGCTTGGTCCGATCTACGCCATCGCGCCCGTCAACCAGTCGACGCGGACTGCTTCTGGGTAAAACAGCGTGTGCCGGCAACCACCATCTTCTGCCCATCGGAAAGCAGGCGCTGGCTGTCTTCGCTGCACCGATCCATCCATTCGCCAAGCCATTCCTGATATGCAGTGACCGCATCCGGCACCGAACGCGCCGCCGTCAGCCTGTTTGGCAACCGCAACGCCAGTTCGGCTTCCGCGGTCGCGCGTGCAAACCAATCCTGCCCCATATCGGAAAGCAGACCGAGCATCTCGTTCTGCAAACGAAGACCGGCTGTGATGTTACGCGCGCCGACGTCGCCGGACGCCGCTTTCTGCATTGCCGGTGAGGACTTTTCGCTGCGCGACCGTTCGGCGCGACCGCTCTCTGCGCGACCGCTATCACGGTGGGTATTGTCGTTGCGTCGATGATCTTGAGGCATGAGGTGGCTCCGCTGTCTTGTTGCACCGGCCAAGCCGGACTGCAGCCTGCCGCCTCCTTGCAGGGAAGCGGGGACACCCACCCTCAATCGTGCCACTATACTCCGGTCACGGCGTTGTTGAAGTCCTCATATGTGAGTGCCCCGGAACGGCCATGGCGCGCCTGCGTTTTGTCACAATGGCGTCGGCGACGCGCGGCGCCATCGCGCATTTGTGGTGCATCGAATCGCAATGCAGGGCAGATTGCCTGCGCGCACGTGTTAAATAGCGGGTACAAGGGAAATGCGAAGCGCGTAGACGGCAGGGAGCGGGCGCCCTTTAGCCAATTGTCGGCAAGAATTGATCTATGAAAATTTATGAATCAGTCGATCAATGAGACTGCCGACGTTCGCCCGGCCGACCCGGGCGCGTCCGAGGATTCGCCGGCGCTCGTAGGCGAACAGGAAGAAACGAAGCCGCCGCGGCATCTGTTTCTCACCATCTTCCCGTCGATCATGCTGCCGATGTTTCTGGCGGTGGCAGACCAGACGATTGTCGCCACCGCGTTGCCGACCATCGCGTCGGACCTTGGCGACATTGAGCGCGCCTCCTGGGTGGTGGTGTCCTACCTGATCGCCAATACGATCGCCGCGCCGGTCTACGGACGGCTCGGCGACACGTTCGGCCGCCGCGGCATGATGATCGCGGCACTATCGATCTTCATGGTCGGTTCGGTGCTGTGCGCGATCTCGCCCAACATCGTGTGGCTGACGGTATTCCGTGTCATCCAAGGCTTCGGCGGCGGCGGCCTGATGACGCTGTCGCAGGCGCTGATCGGCGAAACCATTCCGCCGCGCGAGCGCGGCCGTTATCAGGGCTACCTCGCCGGTGTGTCGGTCAGTTCCAGTACGTTCGGCCCGGTCGCCGGCGGTTATTTGACTGAGGTATTCGGCTGGCAATCGATCTTTCTGGTGAATATACCGCTCGGACTCATCGCCGTGGTGCTGGTGCTGCGGCTTGTATCGCGGCCGGCCGACCGCCGTCGCACCACGTTCGACATTCCGGGACTCGTGCTGTTCATTATGTTCGTCGGCCCCGTCATATTGGCGCTCGAACAGTTACAGCGCATGCAATCGAGCGCGGTACCGACGGCGCTCGGGCTTCTGGCGCTCGGCATCTTCATGCTGGCCGCGTTGATATGGCAGGAGAGCCGCACCACGTCGCCGCTCATCCCGCCTCGCCTGTTCAGGGAACCCTCGATCTGGCGCAGCGACGGCCTGGCCGCCTGCCATGGCGCCGCGCTGGTGTCGCTGATCACGTTTTTGCCGATCTATCTGCGCGCGGTGCGCGGTGCGTCGCCGGCGGAAACCGGTCTCCTGTTGCTGCCGCTGACATTCGGAATCGGCGTCGGCTCGTTGATCACCGGACAGATCGTGACGCGCACCGGTCGCACCGCGGTGTTCCCGTCGCTTGGTCTGCCCGCGGCGACGATCGGCCTGTTGTTGCTGGCATTCTGGACGCCGCATTTGTCGACCACGGCGCTGCCGTGGGCCTGGGGCGCGATCGCGCTGTGCATGGGCACGGTCATGGGCGTGGTTCAGCTCACGGTGCAGTCCGTGGCCGGACCGCGGCGGCTCGGCACCGGCGCCGCCATGGTGCAGTTCTCGCGCTCGGTCGGCGCCGCTTTTGGCACCGCTGCAGTTGCCGCCGTGCTGTTCGCCATTCTGGCGACGGGCGACCGCGACACCGCGCATCTGTTCGGCACGATTATGGAGGAAGGACCGGCAGCGGTTGCAACCTTGGCGCCGGTCCGTCAGGCCATCATCCAGGCCGAAATCGCCGACGCGTTTCGCTGGGCCTTCATTACCATCGCGGCGTTCACCGGCATGGCCACTGTGCTCGCCTGGTCGCTGCCGCTGCGCCGCGTGTAGCGTGACAAAAATTCTGCTCACCCGTCACGGCCATGTCGAAGGCATCACGCCGGAACGCTTTCGCGGTCGCGAGCCGCTCGAGTTGACGGCGCGTGGCCGCGAGGCGGCCGCCGCAGTCGCTGCACGCATCGCCGGCGCGTGGCGGCCAAGCAAAATCTACACGAGCCCGATGGGACGCTGCGTTGCCACCGGCGCGGCCATCGCCAGAGCGTGCGGTGCGCCCGCTGAAATCTGCGCAGACCTCAACGACATCGATTACGGCGCCTGGCAGTTCAAAACCTTCGATGCGGCAAAGGCTGACGATGCGGCGCTGTTCGCCACCTGGTTTGCAACGCCGCATTTGGTCCGTTTTCCGAACGGTGAGTCATTGCAAGACCTCGCGGCGCGCGCCAGCGATGCACTGCGTTTCGTGCTCGACAAGCATTGCGAAGACACGATCGTGATGGTTGGCCATGACAGCGTGAACCGGACATTGCTGCTGCAATGCCTTGAGCTGCCGCTGTCGGCCTACTGGCGCATCGAGCAGGCGCCCTGCTGCCTCAACGAGATCGACATCGGCGGCGGCGAGGTTTCCATCGTGCGCATCAACGAAACGCATTACCTCGACGCGCCGGCGCCAGGCCAATAGTATCGGCCACCGGCAGGATTTGGCGTGGGCGCAATGGGCTTCATCGGACGTTCGGTGCCACGGATCGAGGACGGGCCGCTCGTCACCGGGCGCGGCCGGTTCGCGGCCGATGTCGGTTTCGCCCATCAGCTGCACATGCGCGTGGTACGGTCCGCTCATGCGCACGGCCGTATCGTCTCGATCGATACGAACGCGGCGAAAGCGGCGCCGGGCGTGGCCGCGGTATGGACCTCGGCCGATGTGGCCGACGTGCCTCCGATCGATTTCCGCCTTACCCGCGTCGAAGGCCTCGATCCGTATCGGCAGCCGATCCTCGCCACGGATCGGGTTCGCTATGTCGGCGAACCGGTCGCCGTGGTGTTTGCCACCGACCCGTATCTGGCCGAGGACGCCGCCGACCTGGTGACGATCGATGTCGCCGATCTGCCGGTTCTGCTCGACGCCACCGGCGCGCCGAGCGAATTTGACAACGGGCATTCGACCGAAGTCACGTCGCTGCGCAAAGGCTTTGGCGACATCGACGCCGAGTTCGCTGCTGCGCACGCCGTCGTCGCACTCGATCTCGCCATCGGCCGCCATACCGGCGTGCCGCTGGAGACGCGCGGCGCCATCGCGCGGGTGGCGCGCGGCATTCTCGAAATGCACGGCGCCGCCAAGGTGCTGCATTGGAACCGGGATTGCCTTGCGCGCATGCTCAATCGCGCGCCCTCCTCCGTGCATCTGCACGAAGGCCATGTCGGCGGCGGCTTCGGCATCCGCGGCGAACTCTATCCCGAGGACGTGCTCGTCTGTCTCGCCGCGCTGCGGCTCAATCGCCCGGTGAAATGGATCGAAGATCGCCGCGAGCACCTGATGGCGGCGAACCATTCGCGCCAGCAGAACTTTGCGGTGCGCGCCGCGGTCGATGCCGACGGGCGGCTGCTCGCCATCGACGGCACGTTCTTTCACGACCAGGGCGCGTATGTGCGCACGCACGCCGCGACCGTGCCCGATCTTGCCGCCGCGATGCTGCCCGGCCCCTATCGGATGCGCGCCTATCGCATGACCGGCCGTATCCGGCTGACCAACAAAACGCCGTGCGGCACCTATCGGGCGCCCGGGCGTTACGAGAGCACGTTTGTGCGCGAGCGGCTGATGGATGCGATTGCGGCGAAGCTTGACATCGATCCGGTCGAAATCCGTCGCCGCAATCTCATCGCTTCGAACGAGATGCCGTACGCCCGCGATTTCGACGCGCTCGGCACCGAGCTGACTTACGATTCCGGCGACTATGCGGGGCTGCTCGATAAGGCGCTGGCTGCAATCGGCTGGCCGGCGCTGCGGGCGGAGCTGGAGCGCCGTCGCGCCGCCGGCGAAGCGGTCGGGGCCGGCGTCTCGATGTTTGTCGAGAAAAGCGGGCTCGGGCCATTCGACGGTGTACGCATTACGGTCGACGACACCGGCGCGGTCGAAATCGTTTCCGGCTCCGCCTCGGTTGGCCAGGGCATGGAAACCGCGCTCGCGCAGATCTGCGCCGACTCGCTTGGCGTCGATTACGCCCGCGTGCGGGTCGTGCACGGCCAAACCGACCGCATCGCCTACGGCCTGGGAGCGTTCGCCTCGCGCGTCACGGTGATGACCGGAGAAGCAACGCGCGTCGCCGCGACCAAATTGCGCGCCAAGGCGATCGCCACTGCGGCCGCGCTGCTGCAGAGCCCGCCCGAAACGCTCGACGTGATCGACGGCCGCGTCGTGAGCAAAGGCATGGCGCACGGGCCATCGGTGGCGCTCGGCGATGTGGCGAAGGCGCGCGGGCCGGCGTCTAAACTATTGGGCGAAGATTTGCCCGGCCTTTCGGCCGAAGGCTGGGTCGAGCAGAGCCACATGGCCTATCCGTATGGGGTTCATATCGCAGTGGTGCGCGTCGACCGCGAGTCGGGCGCCGTCGCGATCGAGCGTTATCTCGTCGCCTACGACATCGGCAAGGCGGTCAATCCGATGCTGGTCGAGGGCCAGATCACCGGCGGCGTCGCGCAGGGCGTCGGCGGCGCGCTGCTCGAGGAATTTCTCTATGACAGCCGCGGCGAGCCGCTCGCCGTCACGCTTGCCGATTATCTGATGCCGACGGCGCGCGAGGTGCCACCCGTCGAAACGCTGATCACCGAGGACGCACCCTCGCCGCTCAACGCACTGGGGCTCAAAGGCGCCGGCGAAGGCGGCGCCAATCCGGTCGGCGCCGTCATCGCCTCGGCGATCGACGACGCGCTGCAAAACCCCGGCGCGGTGACGCGGCTGCCGATCTCGCCGCAACGGCTGCGCGCATTGGCGAAGCGGCCGTCACCGCGCTGATTTCTTTGCACGCGCAGGATTCGGGTGGCGATTTCGCGCGCGTGCAATCATTTTACGCCTGTCATGCTCCGCGAAGGCGGAGCATCCAGTAAACGAAGCCAGTTCCAGTGAATCAATCTCAGCGTCTGATTTTCGGAGTCCTCGCGTGACGACAATTCAGGAACGCATCGACGGCTATGACTGGGGCGCGGTCATCGAGGGCATGAACGCCCACGGCTGCGCCGTGCTGGCGGAACTGTTGACCGCCGGAGAGTGCGAGGAACTTGCCGGGCTCTATACGCAGGACCAGAGATTCCGCAGCCACATTCATATGGCGCGGCACGGTTTCGGCAAGGGCGAATACAAGTATTTCAAATATCCGCTGCTGGGCCTTATCGGCGCGTTGCGCACGGCGCTCTATACGCGCGTCGCACCAATCGCCAATGCCTGGAACGAGCGGATGAAGCTCGATGTGCGCTATCCGCCAAACCATGCAGACTATCTGAAAGTCTGCCACGCGGCGGGCCAGCTTCGGCCGACTCCGCTTCTGCTGCAATACACGGAAGGCGACTTCAACTGCCTGCATCAAGATCTGTACGGCGAGCTTGCATTCCCCTTGCAGGCGACCGTGCTGCTCTCCGAGCCCGGAAAGGATTTCACCGGCGGCGAATTTGCGCTGACCGAACAGCGTCCCCGCATGCAGAGCCGCGTCGAAGTGGTGCCGTTAAAACAGGGCGATGCGGTGATGTTCGCCGTACATAACCGCCCGGTTCAGGGCACGAAGGGCACGTACCGCGTCAACCTGCGCCACGGCGTCAGCCGGCTACGCTCCGGCCACCGGCACACACTCGGCATCATTTTTCACGATGCGAAATAACGCAGCCCCTCATCCTGAGGCGCCCGCGCGCAGCGCGGGCCTCGAAGGATGCAGGCCAAGGCGCTTCGGCCTCGCCCTTCGAGGCTCGGCGCTGTGCGCCGAGCTCCTCAGGGTGAGGTCCTTAAGCCTTTCTGTGCGCCAGCCAGCGGCCGCCCTCGGCGGCGGCAAACAGGCCGGCGAGTGCAACGTTCACAGCGTCCGGCTCTTCGCTGGTGATCGTGTGGCCCGATCGTGGGATCACATAGAGGCCCGCAGTCGGCGCGGTGCGCTTGAGAAAGACGCTGCCGTCCAGGCAGGTCTCGTCCTCGTCGCCGCAGATGACGAGCAGCGGCACGGAAAACTTTTTCAGATCCTTTTCCATATCCCACAATGTCGGGCGCTTGGCTTGCAGCATCGCCATTGTGAGGGAATGGCCCTGCGCCGAATGTTCCGACAGCATGCGGATGAATTCGGCATAGCCGCGCGGGTCCTTATAGCGCTGCGTGTTGCGGGTTGGACCGTCGCCGTAGATGACCGCCGCCTCGGCCATGCCCTTCTCGGTGAACATCTTGGCCGTATTGGCCGCAAGGGTGCGCATGCTCTCGCGTGCCGCCGGATCGGGCAGCGAGCCCCAGCCGCAGCCGGCCGCGGTCACCGAAATACAGCGCTGCGGATGATGGATGCCGACATGCAGCGCCGTGTAGGCACCCATCGAGTGGCCGACGACGTGCGCCTTCGCAATGCCGAGCGCATCCATCAGCGCAATCACGTCGCCGCGCGCGATGTCCTGCCCATAACGGTCCGGATCGGCCGGCACGTCCGACGGCGGATAGCCGCGCTGGCTGTAGGTGACGCAGCGATGCAGCCTTGAGAAATACCGCATCTGCGGTTCCCAGGTGCGATAGTCGCCGGCAAATTCATGCACAAACACGACCGGCGTGCCGGTGCCGGCCTCCTCATAATAGAGGTTGGTGCCGTCGCTCATTTTGACCTTCGGCATGGACGCGTCCTCCCTGGATTTTGTGCCTAGCGCCGCACAATCGCGCGCGCCGCATCGCCAAGCGCTTCGACCGGAGCGTCGCCGGCGTCAAAGATCGCCAGGATGCGGCACGGACAAGATTCCAGACCCTCATAGCGCCACGGGAAGGCGCCGATGATGCAGCGCTTGCCGACCACCGTTTCCAGATCGCCGCCCAGATTCTCGGCGTGCAACAGTCCTTCCTGGAACGCGTAATTGTGGAACGGAAACACGTCGCTGCGGACCTTCCGGCCGGAGCGCTTGTGCACGTATTCGAAGGTGCCGAAATAATCGGCCGGCGTCTTGCCCATGACCTGCTCGAACTCGCGCGCGATGTCGGGCCGCATGGTGCGGATCGAGGTGTTCATCGGATGGTCGCAGGAGCCGGTGTCCATGCCGAACCATTTAATCTTCTTTTTCAGCATCCATTCGAGCGCGGCGAAGTTCGGCCCGGGGTGATAGCAGAAATAGCGCACCAGATCCTGCTGGCTCTGGCCCTCGTAATATTTATGCCAGCCGGTGTGCAGAATGAGAATGTCGCCTTCACGGATGTCCGCGCCGGCCTTTTCAATCATCTCCGGCGTGATCGCGGTCCAGTCGGTCACCTGAGGGGACAGATCGACGACCACGCCCTGATTGACCAGAAAGTCGAGTGGCAGCGACGCCATGTCGCCGGTACGCCCGTCGGTCGCGTGCATGGCGCCGTCGAAATGCGTGCCGGCATGCAGCGAAGTTTCGATGCGCTGCGCGACGATGCCCACGGTTTGCAGGTTCTGCGCGTAGTACATCTTGTTGCCGGCATAGCCGACCCAGCCGGGCGTGTGGATACTCATAGTGTGCGAGAGGTCGACGATTTTCATTTCAGGTCCTTCGTGGGTGGGCGGCGCGTTCTACGTCCTAAGCGTTAGTCATGAGAGCCGGGCGCGACGCCCACTTTCGGCGCCAGCGGGGGCAAAATCGCCAAAAAATCCTTTACAGGGCGGCTCGCTGCATCGCGATTTTGACCATTCTACCCTGTCATCCATTGCGTCCAGCGTTCGCGAATTTCGGCAAGCCGCGGCGCAAGCCATTTGGTGTCATGCTGGAACATCACGGCCTCGTTGGCCGGCCACGCCGGCGTCAGCTTCAGCTTTGACTCGACCATCAGCGCACGCGCCCCTGGATTGGCCGGCCCGTAGGGCAACAGCGTCGCGAAATCCGCCTGCGGTTTAGCCTGCGCCACGAAGCCGGCAAACTGCCACGCCGCCTTGGCGCTCGGATCGCCCTTGGGAACCACGAGGTTCGCCCAATATAGCTCGGCGCCGTCCCAGACCAGCTCGAGCGGCACATTGTCCTTGATGAGATCGACGGCGCGCGCGCTCCACATCGCGATCATGTCGACTTCGGCGTCGCGAATGAGCTGCTGCGACTGAGCGCCGTCGTGCCACCACACTTTGATGTGCGGCTTGATCTCATCCATCTTGCGGAAGGCGCGATCGATATCCATCGGATAGAGCTTGTCGCGCGGCACGCCGTCGGCGAGCAGCGCAAACGCCAGACAGGTGAACGAGCGGTCGAACAAGCAGCGCGGGCCGGGAAATTTTTTCACGTTCCAGAAATCCGCCCAGTTCTGCGGTCCGCCATTTCGAAACTTGTCCTTGCGATAAACGATGTTGGTGCCGAGCGAATAGCTGACGATGCCGAACTCGCGCACCAGGCTCGGCGGCAGTTGCGCGGCGTTGGCGGCGCCCTTGTCGAGTCGCTCAAGCAACCCTTCCTGGGAGGCTTGCGCATACTCGCTGTCGCCGAGATTGCTCTGATCATATTGGTAGTTGCCGGTCTGCACTTCGGCCTTGAGCTTGGCGAACGAGACCCCCGGCACGGTTTTTATCGTTATTCCGCTCGCCGCCGTGAACGGGTCAAAAAATGCCTTGCGCCACGAGCTTTCCCAAACGCCGCCATAGGAATTGACGTAAAGGATCTTGCCCTCCGCCGACGCTGCCGCCGATTGCAGTATCGCCGGCGTCCCGACGAGGCTGCCGGCGCCGGCCTTGAGCATCGCTCGCCGTGATATCGTTGTCCGCCCGTTCATCGGATCACCTCATGCGGAAGGGAGACATGCATGCGTTCGCGTGGCGCTGCCCTGCCGCCCATGCTACCTAATTTGCGCGACGACCTGCAAACGAGGCGCTTGCGGTGACGGGGGCTTCTATCGCCAGTCTTGCTGCCACGGCCGATGCCGGGTTGAAGCCGCGGCCCCCGCAACCGAAGGCGGCGCACGACGGCGCGGGTTCTGCCATCACGGCCTGGCTGTTGGTAGCGCCGGCCGCGCTCTATCTCCTCGTGCTCTTTATTATTCCGATCGGCTATGTGCTGCTGTTGAGCTACACCGATCCGCGGCTCTCGTTGGAGAATTACCGGCGGCTGATCACCGTGCCGCTCTACGCCCACGTGATGCTCAATACGTTCAAGGTATCGCTCGTCGTCACGCTAGGCTGCCTCGGACTTGGCTATCCGCTGGCCTACGTCATGGCGCGGCGCAACGACTGGCTCTCGGTCACGTTCCTGGTCGCGGTCGGCATGTGCTTCTGGATCGGCTTTGTGGTGCGCACCTACGCGTGGCTCATCATCCTCGGCCACCGCGGTCCGGTGAACGCGTTCTATGCGGCCGCCGGCCTCGGGCCGCCGCCGCAATTGTTGTTCACTTCGTTCGCCACGATTCTGGGCATGACACATATTCTGCTGCCCTACATGGTGTTCGCGCTCTACGGCGTCATGCGCAAGATCGATCCGTCCTATCTGCGCGCGGCCGAAAGCCTCGGCGCCGGCCCGCTGCGCGCGTTCCGCCATGTATTTCTGCCGCTGAGTCTGCCCGGCGTCGTCAACGGCTGCATCCTGGTCTTCACGATCTGTCTCGGCTTCTACATCACGCCGATACTGCTCGGCACGCCGCGCGACATGATGATCTCGCAGCTTATCAACCAGCAGATCGAGGATTTGCTGGCGTGGGGATTTGCCTCGGCGATCGCAACGATGTTGCTCGTGGTCACGCTGGTTCTGCTCGCCATCTATAACCGCTTCGCCGGGCTCGACCGGCTTTGGGGTTAGTGATGATGCGATACATCCCTCTCGTGCTGGCTACGATCGTCGCGATCTTTCTGATCGCTCCTATCCTGATTATCGTGCCGATGTCGTTCTCGACCGCGATCTCATTCGAGTTTCCGCCGCCGGGCTATTGGCTCGGCTATTACGTGCGCTATTTCCATAGCGACGCATGGCTGTCGGCGACCGCGAACTCTTTCATCATTGCCTTCGGTTCGATGGTGCTAACCATGCTGGTGGCGCTGCCAGCCGCGTTCGGCTACGTGCGCTATCGTTTTTTCGGCAAGAGCGCCTTCAACCTTATCGTCATGCTGCCGCTGATCGTGCCGGGCGTGGTCAGCGCGCTCGGCTATTACAGCTTCTTGAGCCGCATTCACCTGGTTGGCACGCGCCCCGGCATGATGATCGCCCACAGCGTGCTGTCGGTCCCTGTGGCATTTCTAGCGATCACCGCTGCGCTCAAGGGCTTCGACCGCAATCTCGAACGTGCCGCCAACAGCGCCGGCGCGGGACCGCTGCGCACCTTCTGGTGGGTGACATTGCCGGTGCTCCGCCCCGGCATCCTGATCGGTGCGCTATTTGCCTTTCTGCATTCGTTTAACGAGGCCGTAGTGGCGATCTTCATCGCCGGCCGCGACGCCTCGACACTGCCGAAGAAAATGTTCGAGAGCATCCGGCTGGAATCCGATCCGGTGCTCGCAGTGGTGTCCACACTGCTGACGGGAGCCATACTCGCCGGCGTACTGATTTCGCTTTTCATCCGGCAAAGGACTGCGCATGCGGCTTGATCCACTCGTAAAACCTCGCTCGGTTGCCATCGTGGGCGCGACAGATCGCGGCGGCCCCGGCCGCGCGGTGATGGAATCGCTCGGCGCCATCGGCTTCACCGGCGCGGTCTATCCGGTGAACCCGAAATATCCGACCGTGCTCAACACCACCTGCTACCCGAGCCTGGCCGATCTGCCGGAAGCGCCGGACGTTGTGGTTTTCTCGATCCGCAATCCGCTGATTCCCGAGCAGATGCGCCTTGCGGTCAAGCGTGGCGCGCGTTCTGCCGTGATTTATGACTCGGGCTTTGCCGAACTGGGCCACGACGGCGCCAAGCTGCAGGACGAGATCGCGAGCTTGGCCCGCGAGGCCGGCATGCCGATCTGCGGCCCGAACTGCATGGGCATTCTCAATCCACCGGCGCGGGTCACGACCTACAAACAGAACATCATGGACCCGGCCGCGATCGTCGGTAACGTCGGCATCGTCTCGCAGAGCGGCTCGGTCTGCATCGGGCTTCTCTCCGATCTGCGCCGCTTCGGCGTCAGTCTTTCGGTCTCGGCCGGCAACGAGGCGGTGACCCGCACCGTCGACTACATCGACTATCTGATCGACGACCCGAACACCAAGGTGATCGCGACTTTTACCGAAACGGTGCGCGAACCGGAGCGCTATGTGGCGGCCCTCGATCGCGCCGCCGATGCCGGCAAGCCGGTGGTGGTCATCAAGGTCGGGCGCACCGAACGCACGCAGCGCGCTATCACCAGCCATACCGGCGGGCTTGCCGGCTCGTCGCGGGTATTCTCCGAACTGCTCCGCGCGCATCGCGCCATCGAGGTCAACGATCTCGACGAAATGACCGAGGTCCTGGCGGTGTGCCAGGGCGAACGCTGGCCGAAGGGACGCGGCATTTCGGTGATTACCGGCTCAGGCGGCCTCGCCGAGCTTATTCTCGATAACGCCACCGCGATCGGCCTCGACATGCCGCCGCTGTCGAAGGACGAGCGTGCCGAAGCAGAGCGCGTCATCGGCCGCATCACCGGCGACGGCAACCCGTTCGACGCCTGGGGCAACGGTAACTACGCCGTCAATCTGCCGCACGCCATGGCGGTGGTGGACGGCAGCGACCGCATCGACTCGATCTGCTATTGCAGCGACACCTCGAACGATCCGGTGATCGGCCATCCCGGACGCGTACTGGAAAACGTCAGCATGCTGACGACCGCGGCGCGCAACAGCCAAAAGCAAAAACCTTATTATCTGCTCAGTACCCGTGCGGGCGTCATGAACCGGAGGCAGGTCGACGCCATGCGCCAGGAGGGTCTCGTCGTCATCGGCGGTACGCGTCAGGGTCTCGCCGCGCTGGACCGCATGGGGCGCTGGTCCAAAGGCGTGCAGCCGTCACGCCCGCGTGCCGCGAAGCCGAACGCGCAAGTGACGGGCGAGTTCAAACACGGCCGGCCCACGATCAATGAATTTGACGCCAAGCGGATGCTTGCAGCCTACGGCATGACAGTCACACGCGAGGCACGCGTCACGACGCTGGCCGAAGCTTTGCAGGCTGCACGCCGAATCGGATACCCGGTGGTGCTCAAAGCGGTCTCGGATGAGTTTACGCACAAGACCGAACTCGGCGTGGTCGCTGTGAATCTCAAGAATGACGACGAACTGTTGCGCGCCTTCGCGCGACTGAGCGAACGCATCGGCAAGCTGGAGAAGCTTCCGGCCGACGCCGCATTCCTGGTGCAGGAATTCGTCGCCGACGGCATCGAAGTGTTTGCCGGCGTCTCGCGCGATCCGGATTTCGGCCTGTCGCTCGCGTTCGGCACTGGCGGCATCGCCATCGAGGCCATCCGCGATTTCGCGCTACGCATGCTGCCGTTGCGCGACGGCGACGCCGAAGCGATGATCGCTGAGACGCGCGGCGCTGCGCTGCTCGGCGCGGTCCGGGGGCGCGAGGCCGCCGACATCAAAAGCCTCGCCGCCTGCCTCTACGCGCTCGCCGACTTCGCCTGCGATCATGCCGACAGCGTTGCCGAGATCGACCTCAACCCGATTAAAGTGCTTCCCGGGCAACGCGGCTGCGTCGTCGTCGACGCGCTCATCGTGACGAGATCGAACGCCGGGACATGAGCGGCTATCTGCGCCTGCGCAACGTCGTGAAATCGTACGACGGCAAAACTAACGCCGTCGACGATGTGTCGATCGATGTCGTGCGCGGCGAATTCGTGACCTTTCTCGGCCCGAGCGGGTCGGGCAAGACCACGACGCTGTTGATGATCGCCGGCTTCGAGAACCCGTCGAGCGGGATGATCGAACTCGATGGCCGCGATCTGGCGCTGAGCAAACCCTACCGGCGTAATATCGGCATGGTATTTCAGAACTACGCGCTGTTCCCCCACATGACGGCGCGGGAGAACGTGGTCTTTCCGCTGCGCATGCGGCATTTTCCCAAGGGCGAGATCGAACAGCGCGCCGAAAAAATGCTGGCGCTCGTGGGCCTGAGCGCCTTCACACAACGCTATCCGCGCGAATTATCCGGCGGTCAGCAGCAGCGCGTTGCACTGGCGCGCGGCCTCGTCTTCAACCCGGATGTCGTGCTGCTCGACGAACCGCTCGGCGCGCTGGACAAGAACCTGCGTGAGCAGATGCAGGTCGAAATCAAACGCATCCATCGCGAGCTCGGCGTCACCATGATCTATGTGACGCACGACCAGACTGAAGCGATGACGATGTCCGATCGCATCGCGGTGTTCAGCAACGGCCGGCTGGCGCAGATGGGTACCCCGCTCGATGTCTATCACCGCCCGGCGAACCGCTTCGTCGCCGAATTCGTCGGCGACAGCAATTTCTTTGCCGGCATGATCGATCCGGCGCGTCAGGGCGTGGCCGATCTCGCCGGCATCGGCAGGGTACGCATCCCGCCAAACAACACGCTGACCGGCGAGGTCGACATCATGATCCGCGCCGAACGGCTGCAGCCGACCCACATGGTCGATGCGGTCGACGCCAACGAGTTCGAAATGACGATCGGCGACACCATCAATTACGGCGATTCCATCCTGGTCATCGGCACGACCCACGGCATGCCGATGCGGGCGCGGCTGGTGGGCACCAGGCCCGACGCGCTGCGGCCCGGCGCCGTGCTGCGGCTCGCCTGGGCGCCGGCAGATGCGCACGTCCTCGCGCGGGTCTAATGTTTGTTCTAAAGTCGGGCTGCATAACCGATTTCCGTTTTACCGGATAGCAGACGTCGCCAGGCACCGCGGTCATGTCCGCCAAGCGCAAGATGCACCATGAAGCGCAAAAAATCAGGTTTTAGAAGAAACCCGTTCAGCCGCTTTATCCGCATTCTCGGACCCGGTCTCATAACGGGCGCGGCGGACGATGATCCAGCCGGCATCGCAACGTACTCGCAGACCGGCGCTCAGTTCGGCTACGGCCAGCTCTGGGTTATCCTTTTCACTTTACCGTTGATGACAGCGATCCAGGAGGCGTGCGCGCGGATCGGCATTGTTACCGGAAAAGGCATTGTCGCAGTCGTCAAGCAACACTACGGCATGCCGATAACAGTCACTGTCGTCCTGCTCGTCCTTGTCGCCAACACGATCAACATTGGAGCGGATATCGGCGCGATGGCGGCGGCAGCGCAGCTTGTGTATCCGATTAATTTTACGCTCGTAACGCTGGGCTTCACGGCATTCATTCTGACCTTGGAGATTTTCACGAGCTACCGTGTTTACGCTCGGATACTCAAATGGCTGACGCTTTCCTTACTCTCGTATATCGCTACCGTCTTTATTGTCTCCCAGCCGTGGTCGGCGATTTTGTGGGCGACTTTCGTTCCGCACATCGAATTCAGCTTCAGTTTCCTGTTCATTATCACCGGGGTTATCGGCACGACCATATCTCCCTACATGTTCTTTTGGGAGGCAAACCAGGAAGTCGAAGAAGAACGCGAGCGGGGGCTGATTCGAGGACAGTCTAAGCCGAAGATAAACTGGCGCGATATACGCCGAATGCGCATCGACAATTTCGCCGGCATGTTGTCGTCCAACATTGTCAGTTGGTGCATCATTGTGACGGCAGGCACCGTGCTGCACGGCAACGGCATCACCAACGTCACAACACCGGCGGACGCGGCAAAGGCACTTGAACCGCTCGTCCACACGTTTGCCGATGCAGGTTACGCGGCCAAGCTCATTTTCTCTACCGGGGTGATCGGCCTCGGCCTGTTGGCCGTACCCGTCCTTTCGGGCTCCGCCTCTTACGCCGTCGCCGAAGCCCTCAACTGGAATGCCAGTCTCACGCAGAAGCTCACGCGTGCACACGGCTTTTATGGAGTCATAACCATCGCCACGTTGATCGGACTTATGATCAATTTCGTGGGGATCGATCCAATCCGGGCATTGATCGTAAGCGCGGTGATCAATGGAGTCGTTGCAGTGCCGCTCATTCTTGTGATTGCCGGGATAGCCAACAACCCGGAGATAATGGGCGAGTACAGAGGGGGGCGGATATCGAACGCGCTTCTGTGGATCACGTTTGTCTGCATGGGCGCCGCGGCTGTTGGGATGATTGCGACCTACCTCATAGCTTGAATTAAAGGGATTTGCGGCGGACCGTTCGAATGAAAAGCAGGATTTGACGGCGAAGGCAGCCGTGCTTCAGTGGTCCCGCACGACCGCCTCTCGGGAAAATCGGTGGCGCGTTCCGGGTCATGCTCTAAGATCGGCATTGTCTGGATCACCAAATGACGGAGGCTGACTGTGGCAAGGTGGCGTTTCGACCGCAGGCGGCGAAAGTTCTTGCGCGCGGCCGGGTCCGCGGTGGCGCTCGGCCCGCTCCTGATCACCGAGCGAACGATTGCGCAGACGCGCACGGTCTATGTCAACACCTGGGGCGGCAGCTACACGGCGGCGCAGGACGCGGCCTATTTCAAGCCGTTCACGGCGGCGACCGGCATCCAAATCAAAACCGTGACGCCGGTGTCCTAAGCGCGGATCAAGGCGCAGGTCGAATCCGGCAACTATGAATTCGACCTGACGTCGATTAATTCGATGCTGGTGCTGCGCGGCGCCCGTGCAAAACTTGTCGAGCCGATCGATTGGACGATTTTCAAAAAAGGCACGCTGCCGGACGACGCCATCGTCGCCGATGGCTACGGGGTCGCGTTTGCCATTCTCGGCACCAATCTGTGCTACCGCACCGACAAGTTTCCGAACGGCGGCCCGAAATCGTGGGCGGATTTCTGGGACGTGAAAAAATTTCCTGGCCCCCGCTCGCTGTGCCTCAGCGACTCACCGCGCACCTGCATCTATGCCCTGCTCGCCGACGGCGTGCCGATGGACAAGCTCTACCCGCTCGATTTCGACCGCGCGTTCAAGAAGCTGGATGAGATCAAGCCGCACATCAAGGTGTGGTGGCGCGAGGGCAACCAGTCGCAGCAGCTTCTGCGCGACGGAGAAGTCGACATGATGTCGATGTGGAACGCGCGCGGCAGCGAACTGAAGCAGCAGGGCGTTCCAGTCGAAGTCGTCTGGAACGGCGCGGTGCGCAGTCCGAGCACCTGGACCGTGCTCAAGGGCGCGCCGAATCGAAAGCTTGCCTGGGAGTTTATCCAGTTCGCCTCGGGTCCCAAACCGCAGGCGGAATTCAACACGCGGCTTTATTACGGGCCGACCAATCCCGCCGCCTACGCGCTCATTCCGAAGGACATTGCCGTGCAGTTGCCGACCTATAGCGCCAACGAAGCGGTCTCGGTCAAGGAGGACGACACCTGGGAGGTCGACCGCATCACCAAGCTCGAAGAACGCTTCACGCAGTGGCTGGCATCATAAAATGACCGAAGAACTCGTGCTGTACGAAAGCCAGGACAAGATCGGCCTGGTGACGCTCAATCGTCCGCAGAAATTGAACGCATTGAGCCGCGACATGCGCCCCGCCCTGTCGGCGGCGCTGCGCCGCGCCGACGAGGATGCGGCAACCAGCGTCGTGGTGCTGCGCGGCGCCGGGCGTGCGTTCTGCGTCGGCTACGATCTTGGCGGATCGGGCGGCGCCGACGAGGCCTGGCGCAACGACGCGCTGAAGTTTCACGACCGCCTGAGCGCGAGTCTCGCGATGGAGCTATGCCCTGGTACATGAAAAAGCCGGTCATCGCCTCGGTGCAAGGCTACGCGCTCGGCACCGGTTGCGAGATCGCGATGTTCTGCGATCTCACCATCGCGGCCGACGACGCCAAATTCGGCGAGCCGGAAACCCGCCACGCCCAGGCCGGTCCAGGCTTCGTCATGCCCTGGCTGATCGGCTATAAGAAGGCGCGCGAACTGCTTTATTTCGGCGACATGATCGACGCAGAGACCGCGCTCGACCTCGGCATGATCAACCGCATCGTGGCCGCCGCCGAGCTTGGCGACGCGACGATCACATACGCCAAGCGGCTGGCGCTGATCGCACCGGAAGCGCTCGCCGCGACCAAGCTTGCGATCAATCGCGGCGCCGACGCGGCCGGCTTCCGCAACGCCATGCAGGCCGGTATCGACGTGGTAGCGCCGCTTTATGCGGCGAAGACCGAGATGGGCGAAAAGTTTCGCGCCAAGGCGCAGGCCGAGGGCCTTGCCACCGCGGTCAAATGGCGTCGCAACCAATTTGAAGGCTAGGATTGCTCGAGAGTGGCTCAAGTTTGGGAGGATGCAATGGAAATCAGTCTTTCGGGACGGGCTGCGATCGTCACTGGCGGCAGCAAGGGTATTGGCCTTGCGGTGGCGACACGGTTCGCGGCATCGGGCGCCGATGTCGCAATTGTCGCTCGCGAAGCGGGGGCGATCAAGGAAGCTGTCGCGGCTATTAAGAAGTCGACCAATACTCGCGTCATCGGAGTTCAGGCCGATGTCAGCAAGGCGGCCGATATTCAGCGTGCCTACGACGAAGCCATGAAGGCCTTCGATAAGGTCGACATCATCGTCAACAACGCCGGAACATCACAGGCGATGCCCTTCGAGAAGCTGACGGACGAGATCCTGCACGACGATCTTGAACTGAAATTGTTCGGAGCGCTGCGATTGATTCGGCTGGTCGCGCCGCAGATGAAGGGACGGCGCTGGGGCCGCATCATCAACGTGCTCAACATCGGAGCCAAGGCGGCGCGACCCAACAGCATGCCGACGTCGCTATCGCGCGCGGCCGGCATGGCGATGACCAAGGCGCTGTCCCACGAATTTGCATCGCATAACGTGCTGGTGAATGCCATGCTGGTCGGCATCATCCGCGCCGACCAGCATGTGCAGCGGGCGAAACGGAACAACGTGATGCTCGATGATTACTACAAAGCGCACGACAAGGAGATCCCAATCGGCCGCGTCGGCGAGGCCGAGGAATTCGCCAACCTGGCCTGCTTCCTGGCGTCGGAGCAAGGCGGCTATATCACCGGCACGGCGATCAATGTCGATGGCGGACGTTCGCCTGTGGTGTGATTCTCAACGCTGCATCAAGCCGGCTGCAACGTCGCGGCTTCCGCGGCGTTCATCTCGCACGGCTGCGTCACCGGCTCCGGCAGTTCAGCATCGGTGACGTCGTAGCCGACGGCTCGGAGAATGCCTGCCGCAGGGCACATGGCGACGGCGAGACGCGTGTAAGGATTGAGCACCGGCGGCCGAACCCACTCGAAACCGGGCGCGGCCAACGAGCCTTGCCAATCGCACAGCGCCTCGCGGCGGGCGCGACTGTAACCGGCGGCCTCGGCGAACGAGCTGATCAGAAACCGGCGCGTACCGATGCGCCCCTCCCAGGCGGCGCGTTCCGGCACCCAGTCGTTGGCGGCCGAGGTGTTGTCTTCGCGCGTGGTGTAGCCGGTCTCGGTGCGCTCGATCACGCAGCATTCGCCGTCGGCACAGCCGATCAGCGTGAAGATCACCGGGCGCGCAACCGGCACCGTCTCCAGCATACGCCGCGCATCGCGATAGTTGCCGCAGCGTTCGAAGACATGGCGCAAAAGCTGGTCAGGCGGCATGCGACCACGACAGGCCCAGGTCGCAACGCCGTTGAGCGCGAAATCACCAAGCCGCAGCCAGGGATGCGCCGTGCGCCGGCGCATCGGCGCCTGGTTGACCGACGCGGCGAAACGGAACGGCGCCATCGCTGTCAGCGCGCCGACATAACCCGGCCAAGTGACGCTGAAAAATTCGCCCCCGGCTCCGCTCATCCGCGCCACCTCGGCGTGGCGCCCGAGACCTTGAAACGGCCAGTCGAGCGTCCGTACCAGCCAAGGCGCCCCGCCCTCTTCGCGCGCCAGCGCCGTGCAGGCCCATTGATAGGAGGCATTGAGCAGCCACACGCCGGGAAAGCCGAGCGTGTCGGCGACCTCTCCGACCTCTTCCACATACGGCGAGCGAGAGCGAGTCAGCCAGCGACGCGCCGCCCGATCGAGAAGCGGCAGCGCCGGCAGCATCGCCCGTGGAAAAAATGCGAGGCACGCATCGCGCAACGCACGCGCCTCGGCGGCTCTCTCGCACGCATGGCGCAGCGGCCCGCCGTCGCGGACATCAATGACCGAAATAGCTGGCAACCGGGCGTTCATGCGGCCAAATCGTCGGGCGTTGATTTTCGACGCGAGGCTGACACTACCGCCCAACAATTGCGGCGGATTTAACGGTCGCGCACCTTGTCCATCAGCACCTTGTCCTGGCCGCCATCGATCTCGATCATGGTGCCGTTGACGAAAAATGCGAGATCCGAGGCGAGATAGGTGACGAGATTGGCGACCTCGTTGCACTCGGCGATGCGGCCGAGCGGGATGCTCGACGGCGCGAGCTTATCGGCTTCCTCGAAGCTCAACTTCATGTCGCGCGCCATCGCGTTGACCAGGCCGCTCCACCGCTCGGTGCGCACCGGGCCCGGATTGACGGCGACGAAGCTGATGTTGTCCTTGCCGTATTGGCTGGCAAGCGACATCGTCAGGTTCTGTCCGGCAGCATTGGCGGCGCCGGGCGCGATCTCCCAGTAGGAGACTTTCACGCCGTCGTTGCCGATCAGGTTCACCACGCGGCCCTTCTTCTGCGCCCGCATGATCGGCAGCACGTGTTTCAGGCACCGCACGTAGCCCATGAACTTCAACTGCAGCGATTGCGCCCAGTCTTCTTCAGTCAGATGCTCAAGTACGCCGCCCGGCGACGAGCCGGCGTTGTTGACGAGAATGTCGATGCGCCCCAGTGCCTCGTGTGCCTTCTTGACGAAATTCTCAGCGTCCGCCGGCTTGGTGAGGTCGGCGGCGATCGGAACAATCTGGCGATTGGTGGCGCGGGAGATTTCCGCGGCGGTCGCTTCGAGCGGTCCCTGCCGTCGTGCGCAGACGGCGACGTCGACGCCCTCTTTGGCGAGGGCGTAAGTAATCGCCTTGCCGATGCCTTCGCTCGCGCCGGTGACGAGCGCCTTTTTCCCGGTCATCTGCAAGTCCATGACGCATCTCCGTTGCTGCGGCAAACCTCAAGACAAAGTGCAGCAAGCGCGACCGGCGAAGTCAACATGCAAGATCGCCGGCCAAGATCCGAAATGCCGGCGCGCTTGATCGGCGGGCAATTGCCGTCCACACTTTCGGCATGACGCTGCCGCGCGACCGCCTGCCGTATTCGTCGCCGTTTACCCGTCCGCCGCTCAAGCTGCCGGGCAATGCGCGCATGATCGTCTGGTCAGTGGTCAACATCGAGGAGTGGGAGATCACGCGGCCGATGGCGCGGCAATTGTCGCAGCCGCCGATGGGCCAGACGCCCATTCCCGACATGCCGAACTGGACCTGGTACGAATACGGCATGCGGGTCGGCTTCTGGCGGCTGCTCAACGCGCTCAAAGCCGCCGGCGTGACGCCGACCATGTCGATCAACGCCAAGGTGTGCGAAACCTATCCGGAGGTAGCGGCTGCGGCACACGACGCCGGCTGGGAGTTCATGGCGCACGCCTATGTGCAGATGCCGATCCAGCAGATCGAAGATCAGCGCGCCGTCATCAAGCAATCGGTCGCGCTGATCGAGCAATTCACCGGCAAGCGGCCCAACGGTTGGCTCGGGCCGGGCCGCGGCCAGACGTTTGACACATTGGATTACGTGACCGAATGCGGACTGACCTGGTTCGGCGACTGGATCTTGGACGACCAGCCGCTCTGGGTGAAAACCACGAACGGGCCGATCCTGTCGATCCCCTACAGCGCCGAGATCAACGACATCACACTGATGGTGTCGCACCACCACGAATCCGACGTGCTGCTGACACGCACCATCGACGCCTTCGACCGGCTCTACGCCGAGAGCGCGCAATCGGCGCGCGTCATGGCGATCGGCGTTCACCCCTATGTCACCGGCGCCGCTCACCGCATCAAATATTTCGAGCAGCTCTACGACTACATCAACAAGCACGATGTC
>JBAQJL010000204.1:0-3240 GCA_049300295.1 Xanthobacteraceae bacterium | reverse complement strand
GACTGAGCGTCGAGCGTACACTGATGTCGGTGGTGCGCACGGCGGTCTCGCTGATCGGATTCGGTTTCGCCATCGTTCAGTTTTTCGAGCGCTTACAACAGACGCCCGGGGCAAGGGCCCCACGCTTTCCGGATGCGCCGTTGTATGTCGGGCTGGCACTGATCTTCTGCGGCGTCCTGACACTCATCGTTTCGCTTTGGGAATACCGCTGGATACTGCGTTACTTGTGGGGAGGAGATTTTGCGTCAATCGCAGGCGTGACCAGGGAGGGAAAGCAAACTCCGATGATCGCGGTGACAGTCGTGCTCACGTTCGTTGGCGTGGCTATTTTTTTTGCCGTACTGTTCCGTCTCGCCTAGCTAGTGGCGCGGAAGCGCCAACCGCGATTCCCCTGTGAGCAGCCCCCGATAGTGGTGCGGCCGTTGAGAAATCCGAAGCATCGAAAACCCGAGGCAGAGTTCCAATCACAAGGAGTCATTAGCTATGAGCGTGAAAGCAAAGATTGAACGCGCCGTGCTTCCGATCCCGTACAAACAGCATGTGGGTTTGACCACGTATGACGCAAAAGATCCGAACACCAATTATCCGCCTATCCAGGAATTGCGGCCACCCAAGGACGCGCCCAATGTCCTTGTCATCCTGATCGATGATGTCGGTTTCGGCGCGTCTAGCGCTTTCGGCGGTCCGTGCCAGACGCCGAACTTCGAGAAGCTGGCCGCGGACGGTCTGAAATACAACCGGTTCCATACCACTGCACTGTGCTCGCCGACCCGCCAAGCGTTGCTTACCGGCCGCAACCACCATTCCTGCGGCATGGGCGGCATCACCGAAATAGCGACCTCGGCGCCCGGTTACAATTCGATCCTGCCAAATACAATCTCGCCGCTTGCGAGAACACTGAAACTCAACGGCTACTCAACGTCACAGTTCGGCAAATGCCACGAGGTACCGGTCTGGCAAACCAGCCCGATAGGACCGTTCGACGCTTGGCCAACCGGCGGCGGTGGGTTTGAATACTTCTATGGCTTTATCGGCGGCGAGACCAACCAGTGGTATCCGGCACTCTACGAGGGTACGACGCCCGTCGAACAGAGGAAGACCCCCGAGGAGGGCTATCATCTCACCGATGACCTGACCACCAAGGCGATCAAGTGGATCCGCCAGCAAAAGGTGCTCGCTCCCGACCAGCCGTTCTTTACATACTTTGCGCCTGGCGCCACGCACGCGCCGCATCATGTTCCCAAGGAATGGGCCGACAAGTACAAGGGAAAGTTCGACCAGGGTTGGGACAAGCTGCGGGATGCGACTTTCGCGCGGCAGAAAGAGCTTGGTGTCATTCCGCAAAACTGCCAACTCACCGAGCGCCACCCTGAGATTCCGGCCTGGAACACGATCTCGGCTGCTATGAAGCCCGTTTTAGCTCGTCAGATGGAGGTGTACGCCGGCTTTCTTGAACACACCGACCATCACATCGGACGAATGATCGATGCCCTCAAAGATCTCGAAATCCTTGATGATACGCTGATCTTTGTGATCATTGGTGACAATGGCGCTTCGGCCGAAGGATCGCTCCAGGGCTGCTTCAACGAGCTGGCGCCGCTTACCGGATTTCCGCAGTTAGAGACCCCCGAGTTTCTCGCGGAGCGGCTCGAAAAGCTAGGTGGAGTCGAGGCGTACAATCATTATGCGGTGGGATGGGCCCACGCCATGGACACACCCTACCAGTGGACCAAACAGGTTGCCTCGCACTTTGGCGGTACCCGCAACGGGTTGATCGTACACTGGCCGAAGGGAATAAAGGCAAAGGGCGAAATCCGCAGCCAGTTCCATCATGTGATCGACGTCGCGCCGACTATTCTGGAGGTGGCGGGTCTGCCCGAGCCGGTCTTTGTCAACGGGGTTCAACAGCGTCCAATCGAAGGCGTCAGCATGGCGTACTCGTTCGATGACGCCAGAGCAGCCGAGCGCCGCGAAACGCAGTACTTCGAGATGGCGGGTAATCGCGGCATCTACCACAAGGGCTGGACGGCCGTCACCCGACATCGCACACCGTGGTTGACCGGAGGCGTCAAGTTAGCGGCGTTCGACGACGATGTGTGGGAGCTGTACGATACGAACACCGATTGGAGCCAATCGAAGGATTTAGCGAAAGCGAATCCGCAGAAGCTACACAAGTTGCAGCGGCTGTGGCTGATCGAAGCGGTCAAGTACAATGTGTTACCGCTCGACGACCGCTTTGCCGAGCGCGCCAACCCCGACATCGCCGGGCGGCCGCAGCTGATCAAGGGCAGCCGACAGCTGTTGTTCGGAGGCATGGGGCGGCTCACCGAAAGCTCGATCATCAATTACAAGAACAAGTCGCACGCCGTGACGGCGGATGTGGTTGTGCCCCCATCAGGGGCGGAAGGCGTCATCATCGCCGTGGGTGGAATCATTGGCGGCTGGAGCCTCTACGCCACGGGGGGCAAGCTTCGATACCACTACAACTTCTACGGCGTGAACCGGTACACGGTCGAGAGTGCTTCGACCGTTCCACCGGGCCCGCACCAGGTGCGCATGGAGTTCAAGTATGACGGCGGCGGCCTGGCGAAGGGTGGAATGGTCGTGCTCTTCTTGGACGGCACGAAGGTCGGCGAAGGCCGCGTCGATAAGACCGAGCCTATGGTATTCTCAGCCGACGAGACCTGTGACGTCGGCTTTCAAGCCGGCTCACCCTCGAGCACCGACTATGGACCGACGGGTAACCGGTTCAGCGGCGAGGTGAACTGGGTCGAGATCGACATCGGCAAGGATGCGGAGAGACTCGATCACCTCATTTCGCCGGAACAACGCCTGCACGTCGCCATGGCGCACCAATAAGACGCACGCAGTAACCGAATGGACATATTAGGCGCGCGCCGTCTCAAAATTCTAATCTTGCCGTTGTGGCTCATGCAGCTGTGGGACCACGAAAATTCCGACTGCCAAGGTTGAAAAGCCGATCTGAAACACCAACGTCAAACAAGGAAGCATGAAATGGCTAAATCGGACAAACCGAACATCCTCATCCTTTGGGGCGACGATATTGGTATCTGGAACATCAGCCACTTCAGTCGAGGCATGATGGGCTACCGGACCCCCAACATCGACCGCGTTGCGCAAGAAGGCGTGACTTTCACCGATTTCTACGGCCAGCAGAGCTGCACGGCCGGCCGGGCCGCCTTCATCTGCGGCCAAAACCCGATCCGCACCGGCCTGACC
>JBAQJL010000203.1:0-20927 GCA_049300295.1 Xanthobacteraceae bacterium | reverse complement strand
ACGCTGAAAAGCTTTGTCGGCAACGCCACCACGGAGTTCGATGTCGACCACATCGACGAGGCCGCGTGGAATCGGCTCGCTGACAAGATGGTGTATGTTCGGGGCGACCTGAACAAGCCAGAGCTTTACGACAGGCTTCGCAGCGCACTTGAAGACGCTGACAAGGCCCGCGGCACCCAGGGCAATGCCATCTTTTATCTCGCGGTCGCGGATCGGCTCTTTGGCTCTGTGGTTGAGCAGCTCGGCAACGCGAAGCTCACCGATCAGGACAAGAGCGGCAAGCGTCGGTTCTGGCGCCGCGTGGTGATCGAGAAGCCGTTCGGCCATAGCCTGGATTCGGCGCGCGAGCTGAACACCCAAATCCAACGCACGCTGCGCGAAGACCAGATCTTCCGGATCGACCATTTCCTCGGCAAGGACACGGTCCAGAGCATCATCGCGTTCCGCTTCGCCAATGGGCTGTTCGAACCGATCTGGAATCGCGACCGGATCGATCACGTGCAGATCACCGCGGCGGAGACGGTCGGCGTGGAGGAGCGCGGCAATTTCTACGAGGCGACCGGCGCGCTACGGGACATGGTCCCCAATCACCTGTTTACATTGCTCTCGATGGTGGCGATGGAGCCGCCCACCGGTTTCGATGCCGCCGCGATCCGTTCAAAGAAAGTCGAGGTGTTAGCCGCGATACGCGCTGTCAAGCCGACAGGGGCGGTGCGTGGCCAGTACAGTGCCGGCGCAGTGCTGGGCAAAAAGGCCAAAGCCTATCGGCAAGAGCCCAATGTGGCGCCGGATTCGAACATCGAAACCTATGTCGCGCTGCGGCTCGAGATCGACAACTGGCGCTGGACCGGCGTGCCCTTTTACCTCCGCACCGGCAAGCATATGTCGCAACGGAATACCGAGATAGCGATCCGCTTCAAGCAGGCGCCCTACACGGCATTCCAGGATACGCCGGTCGATGCTCTGCGGCCCAACTGGCTGGTGCTGCGCATTTCGCCGGACGAGGGAATCTCCCTGCAGTTCGAGGTCAAGCGTCGCGGTCCGGTGGTGGACCTCGCTGCCGTGAAAATGGACTTCCACTATGACGACTGGTTCCCCAAGGAGCCCAATGTCGGATACGAGACGCTGCTCTATGACGTCATGATCGGCGACCCGACATTATTCATGCGCGCCGACATGGTGGAGCAAGCTTGGCGCATCGTGCAGCCGGTGCTCTACGCCTGGGCCGAGAAAGGCGCGGCAGATTTGCCGATCTATCCATCAGGAAGCGCAGGACCGAGCGAAGCGGATGCGCTTCTGGCGCAAGATGGTCGGTGCTGGCGAAGCGTCCACGGCGATGACGATGGACAATCGACATGAATCGCACGCGCCCGGTGCCATTCAAATGTTCAGCCGTCATTTCCGATGTCGATGGCACGCTGGTGACTAATGACAAGGTGTTGACCGCGGGCGCCCAGGCGGCCGTTGCGGAACTGTGCGCAAGCGGAATCATTTTTTCGATTATCAGCAGCCGGCCCCCTCGTGGGTTGCGCATGCTGGTCGAGCCCCTTGGAATCACGACGCCAATGGGCGGATTCAATGGCGGGGTCATAACGACGCCAGATCTTACCGTGCTCAGCCAACACTTGCTGTTGCCTCAGATGGCTCGACACGCGGTCGACAGACTTAGTGCACGCGGAATACAGGTCTGGGTTTTCAGCGGGCAGGACTGGCTAGTGCGCGACGCCGACGGGCCTTATGTCCCGTTAGAGGAACACACGATAGGATTCCGGCCGACGATCGTTGAGGATTTTGGCTCTGCCCTTGAGGCCGCTGCCAAGATCGTCGGCGTCAGCAAGAATTTCGATGGTCTCGAACAGTGCGAGCACAATATGCGGGCCGCACTCGGCGACAGCGCCTTCGTCGTCCGTTCACAGCTCTACTACCTCGACATCACCCACCCGCTCGCCAATAAGGGTGCGGCATTGTCGGAAATCGCGAAGCTGCTGGGAATTCCGTTGGCGGAAATCGCCGTCATTGGTGACGGCGGCAACGATGTCGCGATGTTCGAGCGAGCTCGTCTCAGCATCGCCATGGGTAATGCCAGTCCGCAAGTGCAGCGAAAAGCGGATTTCGTGACGGACAGCAATGGCGACGATGGTTTCGCCAATGCGATCGAGCGATTCATCCTCGGTGGCGGCCGTTCGCACGCGCGCCTTGAGGCGGCGAAAGCAGGAGATCGCGCATGGTAGTGCTCGCTCGCGCCGCATCGAAAATCTCGCTTGTCCTGGCCGACGTCGATGGCACGCTTGTCACTGCGGAGAAAGTGCTGACGTCGCGCGCGAGGGCGGCCGTGACGGCTCTCCAAACCGCAGGCATAGCGTTTGCGATTACCAGCGGCCGTCCGCCGCGCGGCATGGCGATGCTGATTGATCCGCTGGCTCTGCGAACTCCGGTCGCTGGATTCAACGGTGGGATTTTCGTCAAGCCCGACATGACCATCATGGAGGAGCACGTGCTTGCCGCCGACGCCGCAAAGCGGGCGCTGGATGTCATCCTCCACAACAAGATGGATGTGTGGTTCTACAGCGGCAAGGACTGGCTTGTTCGTGATCCCAACGCGCCCCATGTCGCGCGGGAGCAATGGACCGTCAAGTTCGCCCCGACCGTCGTCGAGAATTTCGACGCCGTGCTCGGCCGCGCGGTCAAGATCGTCGGCGTGAGCGACGATCACGACCTGGTCGCGCGCTGCGAAAAGGCTGCCCAGGAAGCGCTCGGCGCAAGGGCGTCAGCGGCCCGTTCGCAACCCTACTATCTCGACGTCACCCACCCGGATGCCAACAAAGGAACCGTCGTTACCACGCTGTCAAAACTCCTGTCGATCCCGACCAACGAAATCGCCACGCTCGGCGACATGCCGAACGATGTGCTGATGTTTCGCAAGAGCGGGCTGAGCATCGCAATGGGCAATGCCAGCCCGGAGGTACAGGCCCAGGCCGATCTGGTAACCGACTCCTATGACGACGAAGGCTTTGCCAAAGCGATCGAGCGGTTCATCTTGCCCCGCGCCCTTTCGGCCCTGCCGAGGGCGTCATGAAGCCGATCGTCATCGCGCCCTCCATTCTTGCCGCCGATCTGCGGCGGCTTGGCGAGGAAGTCCGCGCCGTCGATCAGGCGGGCGCCGATTGGATTCATATCGACATCATGGACGGCCGGTTCGTGCCGAACATCTCCTTCGGTCCTGCAATCGCGAACGCGGTTCGTCGCTCGACCGCGAAGCCGCTCAATGTGCACCTGATGATCGTCGAACCAGAGCGCTATCTTGGCGATTTCGCGAACGCAGGCGCCGATCACCTGTTGGTTCAGGCTGAACCATCGTCGACGATCCAACTCTATCGCGTGCTATCGCAGATTCGGGAGCTTGGTAAGAAGGCCGGCGCGGTGCTCGACCCGGCCAGTCCCATCACCTTTGTCGAGCAGGTGCTGCACCTCTGCGATGTCATTTTGGTGATGACCGTCAATCCCGGGTTCGGCGGACAGAAATTCCTGCCGGAGATGTTGCCGAAAATTTGTGAACTGCGGCGGCTTTGCACTGCAAAGGGACTTGACCCGTGGATCGAGGTCGACGGCGGGCAAAACGGAGAAAATGCCGCCTTAGCCATCGCGGCAGGCGCAGACGCGATCGTCGCCGGATCGGCAATATTCGGTTCCGGCGATTATGCGGCCGCCATCGCACGACTTCGAAATCATACGTTACAGACGAAGGTCGCATAATGATCGACGCCGCATCGACCGAGAATCGGACTTTCGAGAGCAATGAAGCGCTCGCGCACGGCGTTGCCGAATGGCTTTGCGGTCTCGCACGGGCGAACGACCGCGTCTTTACGGTGTGCCTGTCGGGCGGCTCGACGCCCCAACGTCTATATGAGCGTTTTGCCGATGCGGCATTTGCGGCGCGCTTTCCATGGAACCGTGCGCACTGGTTTTGGGGCGACGAACGGTTCGTGCCGCACGACGATCGCGACAGCAATTATCGGATGGCGCGCGACGCTTTCCTTTCGCGAGTTCCCGCTCCCGATGACAATATCCATGCGGTGCCGACGGAGGGCTTGTCGCCGGACCAAGCCGCCGGCGCATACGAGACGACGCTAAAGCAATTCTACGGCGCCGCCACGCTTGTTCCCGGCCGGCCGCTCTTTGACGTCACGCTGCTTGGAATAGGCGAGGACGGACACACCGCCTCGTTGTTTCCCGGGCAGCCGACGCTGCAAGAGACAAGCCGATGGGCGGTCGCTGTCATTGGCGCAAAAGCCGAGGCGCGCATCACACTGACCTACCCGGTGCTCGACAGCAGCCGCGAGGTGGCATTCCTGGTGACAGGAAAAGAAAAGCGAGACGTTGTAGCGCGCGCCCAAGCGGGAGATCGGACGCTTCCTGCAGCCGTGGTTCGCCCGGTCGGGCTTCTCCACTGGTTTATGGATCGCGCCGCCGCGCCGGCAGGAGCGGATTGATGTCCGTGCAAATTCCACTAACGGAAGATACGTCACTGCCTTCTCCCAGAGTGGTGGTCGTCATGGGGGTCTCGGGATGCGGGAATTCGACCGTCATCGTGCCCCACAGCCAATTCGAAGCTCTAGAGGAACCGGGCCCGGACGAAAATCCCGTCATCGTCTCGATCGAGCCGCGGCCGCGCGAGATCGTCGCGCAAATCTTGTCAGCGCCGAACATGGTCCGAAGTGCTCAGCCGCCTAAGCAAACATCTCTGAGATCATCCGTCCTTGGCGTGTGGACGAACCCGTAAGGAGCCGCCGATGCCCGCCACGCTGTCACCCGATCCGCTGAAGGAGACGCCGGCCACGCTGTCGCCCGGTTTACCGGAGGAGATGCCTGCCACGCTGACGCCCGATCTACTGGAAAAAATGAACGCGTATTGGCGCGCGGCGAATTATCTTTCGGTCGGGCAGATCTATTTAAAAGACAATCCGTTACTCGAATCCCCGCTCAGGCTCGAACATATCAAGCCGCGCCTGCTTGGCCATTGGGGCACGACGCCAGGATTGAACTTTCTCTATGTTCACCTTAATCGGCTGATCAAAGAGAACGATCTGAACATGATGTATGTCATCGGTCCGGGCCATGGTGGTCCTGGCATCGTGGCGATGACCTATCTCGAGGGGTCGTACACCGAACGCTATCCGGCGATCGAGCGCGACCGGAATGGACTGCATCGGCTCTTTCGCCAGTTCTCCTGGCCCTACGGAGTCCCCAGTCACGTATCGCCGGAAACTCCCGGCTCAATTCATGAAGGCGGCGAACTGGGGTATTCACTGGTCCACGCCTATGGCGCCGCATTTGACAATCCGGATTTGATCGTCGCCTGCGTGATCGGCGACGGCGAGGCGGAGACGGGCGCACTGGCCACGAGCTGGCACTCCAACAAGTTTCTCAATCCCGCGCGCGATGGGGCGGTTCTTCCGATCCTTCATCTCAACGGGTTCAAGATCGCAAATCCGACCGTGCTCGCGCGCATCAGCCGCGAAGAATTGACCGACCTGATCCGCGGTTACGGTTACGAGCCGCATTTTGTGGAAGGCGACGTCCCCGCCGTGATGCATCAAAGTCTAGCCGGCACGCTTGATACAATACTGGCGGAGATTCACGAGATCCAGAAGGCGGCGCGTTCCTCTCCGGATACAGTGGAGCGGCCGCGTTGGCCCATGATTGTGTTCCGCACGCCAAAAGGCTGGACCGGGCCAAAGTTCGTGGATGGCGAGCCGGTCGAGGGTACTTGGCGCGCGCATCAAGTCCCACTCGCCAATCTTAAGAACCCCAAACATCTCAAGCAGCTCGAAGACTGGATGAAGAGCTACCGGGCGCACGAGTTGTTCGACGGGCAAGGCAAGTTCCGCGAGGAGCTCGCGGCGCTTGCTCCCACAGGACATCGCCGCATGGGCTTCAATCCGCACGCCAATGGCGGGGAAGTGTTGCAGCCCCTGGCGATGCCCCATTTCCACGACTATGCCGTGGTGCTGGCCGGGCCAGGCAGCGTCGAGGCGGAATCAACGCGGGTTCTCGGAAATTTTCTGCGCGACGTGATGAAGCTCAGTCTCGACAAAAAGAATTTCCGGCTCTTCGGCCCTGACGAGACGGCGTCGAACAGGTTGGACGCCGTGTACCAAGCCTCCGGCAAGGAATGGATGGCTGAAGTCGAAGACGTCGACATCAATCTTAGCGTCAAGGGACGCGTCATGGAGGTGCTGAGCGAACATCTGTGCGAAGGCTGGCTCGAAGGATATCTCCTCACCGGGCGTCATGGCTTTTTCTCATGCTACGAAGCCTTCATCCACGTCATCGATTCGATGTTCAATCAGCATGCAAAATGGCTCAAGGTCAGCAGAAAAATCCCCTGGCGGAAGCCGATTGCGTCGCTGAATTACCTGCTCACGTCACACGTCTGGCGGCAGGATCACAACGGCTTCTCGCACCAGGATCCGGGGTTCATCGATCATGTGGCGAACAAAAAAGCCGATATCGTGCGCATCTATCTGCCGCCCGATGCAAATTGCTTGCTATCGGTGGCTGATCATTGTTTGCGCAGCCGCAACTACGTCAATTTGATCATCGCCGGCAAACAACCGGAATGGCAGTGGCTCGACATTGATTCGGCGGTTCGCCACTGCACGGCCGGCGCTGGTATCTGGCAGTGGGCCAGCAACAATGCCGGCGATCCCGACGTAGTCATGGCCTGCGCCGGTGATGTGCCGACGCTGGAGACGCTCGCTGCCGTGACGCTTTTGCGCGCGTACGTTCCTGACATCCGCATCCGCGTCGTTAACGTGGTGGATTTGATGGTATTGCAGCCTCAATCCGAGCATCCCCACGGTCTGGAGGATCAGGATTTCGACGAGTTGTTCACGACAGACAAGCCGGTGATCTTCGCCTTCCACGGCTATCCCGCGATGGTCCACAAGCTGACCTACCGGCGGCACAATCACGACAATATTCACGTGCGCGGCTACAAGGAGGAAGGCACCACCACGACGCCCTTCGACATGGTCGTACTGAACAATCTTGACCGCTATCAACTGGCGCTCGACGCCATCAATCGAATTCCACGATTTAGCGATCAACGAGACAAAGCGACCGCGCGTTACTGGGCGGCTATGGAACGCCACAAGCTCTATATCTGCGAGCATGGCGACGACATGCCGGAAGTCCGCGACTGGCGCTGGACCGCGTGAGCGCGATGTTTCCGCCGGACAGCGCATGACGGACGCCGAGCCGGAGTTAATTGTGCTTGCACTGAACAGCGGCTCTTCTTCGCTCAAATTCGGATTGTACTGCGTTGGGTCTTCACGGATCGAAATGCTGCTCTCCGGCGAAGCCGAGTCGATCGGCGACAAAAGCGGCAAATGCCACGCCGAAGACTCGCACGGTAACGCATTGCTCGCCGAGACGGGTCCCGTTCCGAGCCAACGGGAAGCAATCATCCGCATCGGAAGGCTTCTCATCGACGCCAAAATGCCGTTACCTGTCGCAATCGGGCATCGCATTGTCCACGGCGGTCCAAAACTCCGGCAGCATTGCCTCATTGACGATTCGGTCCTGACGCAGCTCGAAGCGGCGACCGCCTTCGCGCCTCTGCATATTCCATCGGCGCTGTCGGTCATCCGTTTCGCGCAAGAGCATTTTCCGGGGCTACCGCAGGCGGCGTGTTTCGACACTACCTTTCACGCTGAAATGCCGCCAGTCGCGCGGGTGCTTCCAATTGCCAAGGAACTGCAATCGGAAGGAATTCAACGCTATGGATTTCACGGCCTCTCGTGCGAATCGATTGTGCGCCAACTCGCGAGTAGTCTACCGAACCGTCTCGTGATTGCCCATCTCGGCAATGGCGCGAGTGTGACCGCGGTCAAAGCCGGCAAATCGATCGACACCAGCATGGGATTGACGCCAACCGGCGGGGTGATCATGGGCACCCGGAGCGGCGATCTCGATCCTGGCGTCCTGGTCTATCTGATGCGTGAGAAGAAATTCGACGCCGCCATGCTCGAAGAGTTGGTCGATCACCGTTCCGGTCTCCTGGGAATTTCGGGCGTTGGTAGCGACATGCGGCAGCTACATGAGGCCGCATCGTCAAACGCCGACGCACGACTTGCCATTGAGATGTTCTGCTATTCCGTGCGTAAGCAGGTGGCCGCGATGATCGCGGCGCTTGGCGGAGTCGATCTGCTCGTGTTCACCGGCGGCATTGGAGAGAATGACGTCGAGGCGCGAGCGGCGATCTGTGGCGGCTTGTCCTGGCTCGGCGTCAACCTCGACCTCGCGCGGAACCGGTCCGTGGAAAATCCGATCAGCGAATCGGCATCGCGCTGCGCGGTGCACGTTCTGCCCTCGCAGGAAGACGAGCAGATCGCTCGTCATACCTGGGCGCTGTTCCCGCGTAGTCTTTCTGAATAAGGGTGAGGGCTGTTGAAACAGCTGTCGATCGCTCCTGCCACGATGTTAGACAGAAAGCGAGGCGGCTCCTAACGCCGACGTTAGTTGCTAAGCCGTGTCGGGGAAGTGCTAGTGCGCGATGTGAATAACCGCCGGAGACTTGCCCGGCGGTTGAGGAGACTTCGATCTATCCGGCCTTCCGGCGGAGACCCGGAGCGCTTGGTCGCGGCGGAGCTGGTGCGATGTGCCGCTTACGACAAGCGTCATCGGTTCTCCTTCTTCCAGGGTTGCTTTCAGGCTTTGCTTGGCCTGGTCAATCCTGATTGTGAGGCGTCGGCCGCGCCACTGAAAGCCGAAGCCAAGGCTGCTCCAACCCGCCGGCAGTTGCGGGTCGATGGCCACGCCGTCGTTCCGCAATGACAGTCCAGCGAAACCGAACACCGCCGTCAGCCAAACTCCGCCGAGAGCCGCAATATGGATGCCGCCGTCGATGGCCACATGTGTATCCGCGAGATCGATCGCTGCGGTCTGCCGAAAGTAGCGCAGTGCCATTTCGGAGTAGCCTAGTCGAGCAGCGACGAAACCGTGCATGGCGCGGCTCAACGAACTGCCGTGGCCGCAGCGAGGTTCGTAGTATTGGAAGTTGGCTGCCCCCGTCTCACCAACAAACTCCTCCGGCAGCAGCCCAAGAAGTGCGACGACATCGGCCTGCTTTATCACCTGGGATTTTTGGGTCCGCTCCCGCCCAAGCACCACGTCCATTGGTACGGAGCGGCCCGCGTAGTCTGCCAGATCGATCTCTGCGAGAGCGAAATAACCTGCAAACTGCTCGAACAGCCCCGTTTTCGGATCGAGGCCGGTCGCTATCTTATCTGCGGCGCGCCGCCACTGGTTTAGTTCAGCGTCATCCAGGCCGAGGCGGCTTGAGAGGATTTTCCAGTACTCGGGCCAGCGCTCGCGTAGGAGCGCCGCTACGTCAATCGCGCGCCGTATGTTCCAGCGTGCCATGACGTTGGTGAACGCGTTATCGTCGACATGTTCGTGATACTCGTCCGGTCCGATGACATCGCGGATATGGCGGTAACCGTCCGCCTCCAGTGGAGCGCGGCTTGCCCAGAATCGACCCGTCTCGAGAAGTATCTCGGCGCCGGTGTCGCGCAGAAACACTTCATCCCCGGTCGCCTGCCAGTATTGCCAAACCGCATAGGCAACGTCCGCGCTAATGTGCTGCTCCTCTCTGCCGGACAGGATGTCGATAACCTGGCGATCCGCACCGATAACCTGCTCCGGAGTGGTCTCAGCACCGCTATCGGCGGACTCCCATGCGTAGAGTGCACCGCGCCAGCCCATCCTTGCCGATTTTGCCCGCGCGGCATCGAGGGTGCGGAAGCGATACATGAGCAGTGCGCGGGCGGCTTCCGGCCAGGTCAGGATGTAAAACGGCAGAAGGTAAATCTCAGTGTCCCAGAACACATGCCCATGGTAATCGTCGCCGGTTAGCGCCCGTGCGCCGATCGACACGCGCTCGTCCGCCGGGTTGGCGGCGCTGTTCAGATGGTAGATGGCGAACCGTAGCGCCTGCTGTGCGGCATCGTCGCCGGCGACCTCGACGTCGCTGCACTGCCAGCGACTTGCCCAGGCCATCTCGTGTTCCGCCAACACGCTGCGCCAGCCGAGGTGGCGTGCAACATCAAGCTTATCTCGTGCCCCTCTGCCTGGGTCCAAATCTTGAGTGTCGCTCCGCGCCACGGCGACTATGCGCTCGAAATTTACAACCTGTCCGACGCGTGCCTTCCAACTCCACGTCCACTTCAATTGGTCGACTGCGATCGCCGGAAGATCGTGGCCATCGACCTGCAACGACGATGCGGTGGCCATGGCAACGCTCTTGCCGGAACGTTGGGTGCGCCACACGCCGATATCCCGATCGAGACGTTCAGGGACGAGCCCGAGATTGATACCCTCAAACGACGCTTCGAGCGTGACCTCGACCTCTCCGTCCTCGACCTCCAATTGGATCAGCTGCAGTCCAACCGCGCGCTCATTCATGGATACAAGACGCAACGTGTGAAGGCGGATGCCAACGCCGAGCGCCTTCAAGAGGCCGGACTCGGCTAGCAATGCGCCCCGCCTCAAGTCGAGCGTCATGCGATGGGACGATGCATCGCAAGGATGATGCACCAGAGGCTTGCCAGACAGCGATATACGAACTTTCAGCCAGTCGGCGGCCGGGACAAGCTCCGGGATGGCGGGTTTGGCGCCGAGCGTGTCGAACAACCCGGCGACATAGGTGTGCGGTGGTACGACCCAACGCGCTCCACGCGTAATGGCCCTCGCGCCCCTTATTCCCAAGAAGCCATTGCTGACTGCAAAGCGTGACTCAAGGCTGCCTTCGCGAAGCGGATCGTAACCCACCGCTTCAAGGACCCAAGCCGTATCGGCCGTCGGCTTGAGGGCGTGATCCATCATTCCCGGCTCCATCATGTCGCCCGGTGGCTGAGCCGCCCGTCGACCAGTGCATCGATGGCGACGTCGTCGAGGCTCGTCACCACTAGATCCGCCCCAGCGGCGCACAGCTCGGAAGCGTCCTTCAGTCTGGCGACGCCGAGCGCCGCCATGCCGCCGGCGCGGGCTGCTTCGATGCCGGCGGGCGCGTCCTCGACCACGAAGCAGTGTGCCGGCGCAACGTGCAATTCCGCGGCGGCAAGCAGGAAAATTTCCGGGTTTGGCTTGCCCTGCCGCAAATCGCGACCGCAGACATTGGCGGTGAAGACTTCGAGCAGATTCCGGCCGGAGTCGAGATGGATTTGCCGCATCATTTGGTTCGCGTTTTTTGAGGACGATGCGACCGCCATAGGCCACCCCAGCGCGCCGACTGCCTGAACGAAACGGAGAGCGTCGGGGAACGCAGCGACACTCCCGGCATGTATCAGTTCCAAGAGCCGCTTCTGCTTGTGCTCGGCATAGATAACAGCCTGCCGTTCGGCGTCCGGCACGCCCAATGCCTCAAGTGCAGCACGCGCACCGCTGAGACGTGGTTTGCCCGCTACATGGGCCTCATACATCGCGGTCGTGAAGCGACCCGGGTCAGCGAAACCTTTAAGAGCTTCGCGCCAGGCGCGCTCATGAGGGGACGCGAGTAAGACGCCATCAACATCAAAAATGGCCGCAGTCAGAGCTCTGGGATGGTCGGATTGGGGTCTAGCCAGTTCGATGATGGTCATAAGTTGATGCACTTAGGGCGCGAGACCAACGGCGCCGAGCGCCGGCCAGCCCGGAGATCGACAATACCCAGCAGCGGCCCTGCAAAAAAAACCGCTCGGAAACTACTCAGCCACACTTGAGGACACCAACCGCAAACGCTCGCAATGGTCCGCGATCTACGGTCATATGCCCAGATGGGCGCATACATATGTCCGTTCACGCGGTGTCGCAATTTGCGCGAACTAAGCTCCATTCCTAGCAAGCCTGGTAGAGCAGAATGTGACAGTAAAGGTCGCCCCTCGGAAGTTTTCGCCGGGCGCGATTTGCAACTCTCCACCAATCTGCTTCACGAGCGAATCTATGATTTTCATTCCAAGGCCCTTGCTCGCAGCGGGATCGTATTCCGCAGGAAATCCTGGCCCGTCATCCTGCACCGAAAGCGAGTGACCGGTTGATGGCGATGTTTCCAATCGGACGGTAATATTGTTCTTGGCGTACTTCGCCGAATTGGTGATAAGCTCATTGACGATAAAGCCGAGCGGAATAGCGAACACAGTGGGTATATTGATTGCCGCGCCCTCGACTACGATCGTGCGTGCGCTCTCCCCCTGAAATAGTAGGCCCGAAAGGTCATCGCACAGGTGTTGGAGATATTCTTTAAACTGCACGCTCTCCTGGTGATCGAGGAGATGTAGTCCACGGTGCACACGCCCGAACGAAGCCACTCTATTGGCCGCAACGGTCAACTGCGCGGCCGCCTCAGGGGTGGCGGTCCGACTTTGCAGCGACAGCAGCGTACAAATGACTTGCAGACTGTTGGCGAGCCGATGATCGAACTCCTGGGCCAGCATGTCTTGACGCTGCAAGAGATCGGACTTTTCACGAAGCAAGGCATCTTCTCGGGCGCGGGCCGCCTGTAACTCGGCAATCAGCGCGGCATGCTCTGGATGGTCGCGGGTATTGTGCGCGCGCCCGCGACTCCAGGGAAACTGAAATACAGATTCTCGGCCTGAGATGGAGTCACTCATCTTCACTCTCCATGCAGTCGTGAGGTCGAAAAGGCTCCCTGCCACGGCTGCCCAGCTCAGCTCGTAATGCAAACCCTTTCCCTCACGTGGTACGATATCGGGGCCGAGAGGCAGGACTGTCCAAAATTGCTCACAAATGAAAAAATTAATGGCAAGAAATGAAAAAATTACGGCCGCAGGACCATGCTCGATAGCGGTGCGCCCGGCGGCGCTTCCAGCCACCGCTGGATCCTTCAGGTAAATGTCACAGCGACGACTTTGCGATACGCGGCTGGTCGGCCAGTACGACGCTTAATAGCGAGCTATGGACTTCGACACGGCCGTTGTAGTCAATGAACCCCGATTGACGAAACTTGTTCATGAAATGGCTTACGCGGGAGCGGGTCGCGCCGATCATCTCGGCGAGGGTCTCCTGACTGATCTTCGCGATGAGAGGTTCCGGTCGGCCTTCCTTGCCAAAATTGGCCAACAGCAGCAGCAGCCTGGCGAGCCGCTTCTCAGTTGAATTGAAGAGCTGATCGACCAAGTCTTCTTCAACGCGGTTATTTCTTGCCAAAATATGCGACATAAAGATTTGGGAAAACGCAGGCTCGTCTCGAAGGACACGTTGAATTTCCTTCTTGGCCACCCGCATAGTCACGCATTCGGTCAATGCACTGGCAGTCGCCAAGCGCTTCGGTTGTCCGCTCAAGCATCCTTCACCGACGAACTCGCCGATACCCAAGATTGCGACCACCGCTTCCTTGCCCTGCTTGGAAACGACGGTGACCTTGACCTTGCCCTTCTTAATATAAAAAACTGCGTCGGCTTCACTGCCTTGCGTGAAGATGATTTGTCTATTCTGGTGCGTGGACAGGGTGCGGCCCTCGGCTGCAGTTGCCAAGAACACCGCAGGATCAAATTTCCGGCCGCGTTTTGTCTTTTTCAGTTTTATGCCCTGCTCGCTCATATGCGTTCCAACCTGGCTCGCATCTGGGCACAATTGCAACAACAAACCTGTATAAGATAGCTCACTCAGAGCCAATTAGCCCTTGTCGCGGCCCCATTTGGTGACGACGACGCCCCGAAGTGATGCTGATACACTATATTAGGCTTGTAGCTGAGGGCAGAGGCAAGTCCGCTCGCACTGGTGATGGCAACGTAACCTCGGCCTTTTGATGATTGGGAGCCATGTTCAGCACCGCAAAGCCTTTAAGAGCCGGAGGGCGCCTCCCTCATTCGCCTGTCCCAATTAGGACCGGAACCGGCTTTTCAATCGACGCCGCAGCCAGGCCATTGCCGCCATTGAGAGCGAGTTGACGGGGCCGCTTTGTCAGAGTGTGCGTCGCCCGCAATTGGCGATAGGTGCTGACATAATCTTTGGCCATCCTCGTCGCAGTAAATCTGTCTTCGAACCGTCGCCGCACCGCGCGTCGATCGTAAGACAGGATTTCCGGCAGCGCTGCGATCGCTTCTTCTTCACATTTGACAACCTTGCCGGTGACGCCGTCCTCGATGACCTCGGGGATCGACCCGCAACGGAACGCCAATACCGGCGTACCGCATGCCATGGCTTCGATCATTACGAGTCCAAATGGTTCCGGCCAATCCACCGGGAATAGGAGAGCGGCTGCCTCGCCCAGGAATTTTGTTTTCTCGCGCTCGTTGATCTCGCCGATGAACTCTACGTCAGGGCCATCGATGAGCGGCAATATCTCGTTGCGAAAGTAGTCTTCGTCAACCTTGTCGACCTTGGCGGCGATCTTCAACGGAACGCCAGCGGCGCGCGCTATCCTGATTGCGCGGTCGGGGCGCTTTTCCGGTGAAATCCGCCCCAGGAAGGCAAGATAGCTCCCCTGCTCAAATGACGGCCGATGCAGGTCGACGGGTATGCCGTGGTGGATCGTCGCAACAAAATTCGCGTGCGGTATTGGCTTCCGCTGGTCGTTCGAGATTGAAACCAATGGCATCTCGCCAAAGCGGCTATAGAACGGCTTGAGATCCCCCAAATCCTGCCGGCCGTGCAGCGTAGTCAAGGTCCGAGCGGCCAGTGAGCGGAAGAGCGGGAACTGGAACAGATCGATGTGAAAATGGAGAATGTCGAATTCCTCCGCGCGCTCCCGAACCTTATCGATCATCAGCATGAAGTGCGGAATAGTGTCGCCCGCCGTGGGATCAAGACGAAGCGCCCGCGTACAACAAGGAGCCAACTCGGCGCTGGTGATGGAGTCGCCGCTCGCAAAGAGCGTAACGTCGTGGCCGAGTCCGACAAGGGCTTCGGTCAAGTAGGAAACGATCCGCTCCGTGCCGCCATAAAGACGAGGAGGAACGCTCTCAATGAGCGGAGCGATCTGTGCGATCTTCATATGACTCCGAAATCTCCTCAAACGAAAGATCAAACGATAGAAGAGTGCTCCGGTCGCCAGGGAAGGTTGGGGGGAGCCGGAGTGGACAACCGGGGCCGTCTGGATGTCGGCCTGACGCCGGATCAAGACGCGGTCATTTTCCAAGCTGAGCGTGGCCGAGTCTGTTCAATTTTGACCGTTTTTCTTGAGCCCGAGTCGCAAGCCTTCGGCACGCAGAGACGTTCGAGGAGAGAGCCTCAGGACGCGCAACTCAAGCTAGCGGGAACAAAACATAGACGATGACGTTATCAAAGGCTCAGCAGAGCAGGCCAAAGGGACCGTGAAGGAAACGGTCGGGAAAGTCTTAGGGGACAAGAAGCTGGAAACTGAAGGCAAGACCGACAAGGCCGCGGGCAAGATTCAAAACGCAGTAGGCGGATTGAAGGATGCGGTGCGCGGCAAATAAATAAAGCCGGCATCGTAAACGGAGTCTCCTATGGAAATGATCCTAATAATCGTTGTGTTGGTGCTACTGTTTGGCGGCGGCGGTGGATACTGGGGTCGCAGTCGAGGTTATTGGTGATCCGATGCGTTCTCACGCGGGGTATAGCAATCACGGATAGCGAAGTCGCCATCCAGCCGTGCGGCCTACTGAATTGATCTCTCACTGACCCGTCCAAATTGGACGTTGCGTCGAGCAAGACCATTCCATTACTCCGCGTTTCATTGGTAAGCTCCGATGCGAACTGTCGAGCAGTCATCGCGTGCGGCGCGTGAGAAATTCGTTCGCCCTTGATGGGCTGACGTTGCAATCGACCTGAAAAGACCGACCAAGTGAATGAGAAACTGCCAGCGCCGTGCGATGCCTGCCGTGGCTCAGGATTGCGACACGGAGTCGTATGCAGCGAATGCCGAGGAAAAGGCTATCGCTTGATTGTCAACGGTCGTCAGGTCCCGGTGCAACAACAAAATTCGCAGCGATCAGAACGCTCACGTCCAATGCAGAACTCTAAGCAGTCACGCTGAGCGCGTTTGGCCGCTTGCCGGAGCGCAACTGCCCGGCGACGATTGAGTGGAGCAAGATGGCAACGATTGCCGCAACCAAGGGGAACGTGACCGCGCCTATTGCGGCCTCCGTTGTACTGCAGCGGCTGCACGATCACGCGCCGACGGATCATTTCACTCTCGGTTGGCTCATGAGTGGCCTTAGCAAACACTCCTTCGGAATCCTCCTTTTCTTACTTTCCGTGGTCGCAATCGCGCCAGGCGCCTCGATCGTGGCCGGCATGTTGCTTTTGATCCCGGCGTTCCAGATGATCGAGGGCCGGCCTTCTCCTGTCTTCCCTCGCCGGATCGCAGCATATTCATTGCCGACGCCACATCTCGCCGCTTTGGTACAGCGAGCTGTGCCAGTGCTGAAATATCTTGAGAAGGTAATCCATCCGCGTTGGCCGACCCCCGACGAGGCGACTAAGCGTCTTGTCGGTATCGTCGTGGCGATTCTGAGCGTCAGTCTCGTGTTTATTCCGATTCCCTTGAGCAACATTGTTCCTGCCTTGGTGATCGCCCTGATCTCGCTGGCATATGTTGAGGAGGACGGGCTTTTGCTGTTGGTCGGTCTAATGGCCGCCGTCATCGTGTTGGCGATCGAGTTTTCGGCCTTGTGGGAGACGATCCGGGGCGCAAAATGGATCATTGGCTCATCGTAGATCTGCCGGAAGACAGAATGCTGGGCAAAAGGCGAAAACAATGAATGACCAGGGAATACATTGCCACTCTCTGTCACATGAAGGATGAGCCGCACTTAACCCTGCTCGATGGAACGCCGATTCTGATCCGCCGGCTTTTGCCGCAGGATGCTGCTCTTTATCCCGGCTTTCTTAAAGAGGTGACAGCCGAGGACCTACGGCTGCGCTTCTTCGAGTCAATGCGCGAAGTGAACCACGAACTGCTCGACAAGCTCATCAATTACGATCCGGCCCACGCCATGGCCTTCATTGCCGTCGACGCGAAAACCCAAAAGATGCTGGGCGTGGTGCGGCTGCACGATGATGCTAGCGGAGAGGAGGCTGAATTTGCGGTTCTCGTGCGCTCGCGGCTTAAGAGCCACGGTGTCGGCTGGCTATTGATGAAACACATGATCGAGTATTCAAAGCATAAGGGCCTCAGGAAGGTGCGAGGCCAAGTTCTGTCTGAGAATATCACCATGCTTGCCATGTGCGCCGAGCTCGGCTTTCACATTGCCGACGACCCGGACGATCACAGCGTCAGGACGGTGACGCTGCCAGTGCTTGCAGACTCGCATGCGATGCCCTCTCCTTGATCGCCGCCTTTTAGCCCAGCGCACTTCAAGTCTCACTTCGCAAGCTGCTTGCGGATCGACAGCAATTCCTGCCGGCGCTTTGCGCTCGTTTTTGGGTAAGACATTTTGAGTTCTTCGAACGTATCGAGGACAATTCTGGATACGATGAGCCGGACATTCTCCTTGTCATCGGCGGGAACGACATACCAGGGAGCGTCTCGGGTACTTGTCGCGGTGAGACACTCCTCATAAACCTTCATGTACTCCTTCCAAAATTTTCTCTCGGCAATATCGGCTGAGCTGAATTTCCAGTTCTTTTCCGGCTCGTCGATGCGCGCCAGAAAACGCTTTCGCTGTTCTTCCTTTGAGAGGTGGAGGAAGAACTTGATGATGCGGGTTCCGTTACCGTGGAGATGTTTCTCCAAATCCACGATCGAGCGATACCGGTCGTGCCAAATCTTCTTGTCGTGGTGCGGCGTTCCCGAGATCGCTTCGCTGCGGAGAATCTCGGGATGCACCCGGACGATCAATACCTCCTCGTAATAGGATCGGTTGAAGATGCCAATCCGCCCGCGTCCCGGCAGATCGCGCGTGGTGCGCCAGAGAAAATCGTGTTCCAATTCGGTGGCACTAGGATGTTTGTAGCTGAACACCTGACAGCCTTGGGGGTTGACGCCGGACATCACGTGCCTGATGGCGCCGTCTTTTCCCGCCGCATCCATCCCCTGAAAGATCAGCAGGACGGCATAGCGATTGGATGCGTAGTGCAGCTGCTGTTGCGAACTCAGTTGTGCGACGTGTTCTTCCAGAAGAGTTTTGTATTGCTCTTTCGACTTGGACACGGGATCGACCTTTGTCGGCCATTTTTTAAGATCGACCTCATGTCCTTCTCGCACCTGAAAGTCCTTTGATTTAATCTTCATCGTCATCCTTTCGGCAGCAAGCGATGTTCTAGGTGATGCTAAGACGACGAAAGGCTGGAACCTTCACCAAATCCAAGAGAATGGCGAGGACAGCCGCGGCGCCAAGCGTGCCGACCACCGTCCATGCCGGCAAGGCTGTCATTGCAATTCCGTCGACGGCCAACGTCGAGGCGATCAGGAGATCGGAGATGGACGAAACGATGACCCAGACGCTGGGACGGGACGACCACAGATGCCGACGCTCACGATTGGTGTACATCGTCGCCTGGTTGCCGAATACGATGACGATAAAAGCCAGCGTCCGCAGCGCGCCAATGTCGAATCCCATCCGGTAGGCACCGAAAGCCAGGACGCCCGTACAAAAGGCCAACTCGCCGACACCCATGATGACGCCGGCGACCGTCAGATTGCCGATGCGCCACGCATTTGGCATCGGCGACGGCCGGACATTGTCGGTCGTCAATGACATGCCCAGGAAGTCGCCGGTGATCATGATGAGGACCATCAGCAACGGCGTCAGGATCGCATGCCCGGTCATGATCAGGCCGATCGCCAGGAACAGCACTTGCACGATCTTCTTGGTAATCGAATTCAGCGTATAGCTCAGGATGCGCTGGAACGTCACCCGGCCCTCCTTGACCGCGGCGACGATGCCTGCGAGGCCCGGCTCGGTGAGCACCATACCGGCCGCCGATTTGGCGACGTCGGTTGCGGTCGAAACCGCGATTCCGATCTGCGCTTGGTGCAGTGCCGGCGCGTCGTTGGCGCCATCGCCGCACATGCCGACGGTATGACCGCTCTTTTGAAACGCCTTGACGAGCTTGTACTTGTCCTCCGGCAGGACACCGGCGAAGACCGCAAACTGCTCGGGTGGGACGGCGTCGGGGATCGGCCCCGGCGGACAGACCGCGCCATCAAGTCCCACGGCATGAGCCACGATGGCCGCCGTTGCCGGCGCGTCCCCTGTCACCATGACGGTACGCACACCCAGTCCGCGCAATTCGCTGACAAACGCCGCCGAGTCCCGGCAGGGCGGATCGCTGAGCGCGATAAGCCCGACGTGTTTCATCGCCGACGGCGGTCCGGCCGCGACCACCAGCACTCTGAAACCCTTTGCCTCAAGCTCCTTTGCCGCCACCGTCGCGCTCGGTGACGGTGGCGCCAGCCCGATAACCACAGCATAGGCGCCCTTTACGATCCTTTGCGTGCCGCCGCCTGGGTTATCGACCGTCGCTTCGGACATCTTCGTGGCCGGATCGAACGGCACGAACTTCATCATCTTCGGCGCGTCGGAAACGGCGTTGCCCTTGGCGGCAGAGCGAATGGCTCCGTCGACCGGATCCTGGCCGCCATCGGAACTGGCCAGGGCGGCCAGCGCCAGAACATGCGCTTCGTCGAAGCCGGGCATCGGACGTATAGTTGTTACCGTCAGCGCGTTTTGGGTCAGCGTGCCGGTCTTATCGGCGCACAAGACATTCATCGACGCCGCTTCATCCACCGCCGAGAGGCGCGTCGGCAGAACGCCCAGCTTTGCCAGCGCACGCGCACCGAGCGCCGATGCAAGCGTGAAAGTGGCCGGCAGCGCGACCGGGATCGATGCAAGCACCGCCGTCAGCACGAGGGGGATGATCTCGGCGAGCGGCATCTTGAGGAAGCATGCATAGGTGACCAGCAGCGCGATGACGACGCCGTTGAACATCGCGAGATTACGCACCACGCGCAGCACCGCTTTCTGCTGGGAGCTGACGACATGCGCGGTGCGAACGAGTTCGGCGGTGCGGCCGAACTTGGTGCGCGCGCCGGTCGCGGTGACCTCCGCCACCGCCTCACCGCGCCTGACCAACGCTCCGGCATAGGTCTGCACACCGGCGCCAGCTTCGATGGGCACGGATTCGCCGGTGAGCATGGATTGGTCGAGCAGGATTTCTCCGCTGGTGAGGCGCACATCCGCGGCGACCACGCCGCCGAGACAAAGCTTCACCGCGTCGCCTGGGACGAGCTCGGCGGCGGGTATCGTCTGCCACGCGCCATCGCGCCGGACGGTCCCGTTCAGCGCCAGCCGCGACTTCAGCGCGGCAAGGGTCGCCTGAGCACGGCTCTCCTGGAACAGCCCGAGTGCGGCATTGAATATCAGAAGAGCGGCGATGATCGCGGCCTCGACGTATTTGCTGAGTACCAGTTCGAGTACGATCGCGGCCTCGAGCATCCATGGAACGGGCGCCCAGAACTTTTCGATTGCCATGCGCAACGGATGGAGCGTCGTATCTGGCGTCACGTTAGGGCCGAACTTCTTTAGCCGCCGGCGCGACTCTTCGCTTGTCAGACCGTTCAACGGACTGACATCGGCCACGCTTGCAGACCTCGCAGGTGAAGTCCTTTCGGCGGTCGGGGGAGCCGGCACAACTTCTAGCCTCTCCGCATTGGACACAGGCTGCATCTCATCCCGCGCCTTCAGCTACGCGCGCCCCTACCGGCTGGCGAAACGCCGCCGGCATGTGTCCTAGCTTTGACCGGATCGAAAATCCGATACGCGAGCAGTTTCACGCGGTCATTCATGAGGAACCAAGTCACAGCATAGCCCCACACGAACAGTGCCCAACCCCAGCCGAGCGGCGTCATGAACACGCCATACACCGCAATCAGGGTCGCCAGCGTTTGCGTGCCGAGCACCGCGATCCACAGAATGCGCGCGGGGCGTATCGACCAGAACGGGCCGCGAGTGCGCGTC
>JBAQJL010000202.1:0-1506 GCA_049300295.1 Xanthobacteraceae bacterium | reverse complement strand
AACCATAGCAGGCTGAACGGCTTGGTAAAGGCTTCCTTCGTCTATTCGGCCGGCAGGATCGCCACCGACAGGCCATTTTCCCGGGCACCGGAAATCTCCAGCACGAACGGGCTCGCCGATATCTGGTATTTCATGGTCTTGCGAATGCCGTCGCAGTCGGTCGCGCCGGAAAAACCCTTTGGCTTCAGGGCATGTCCGTCCTGCACCACGTCGACCCAGGCGCCCGCCGACAGGCTGATGGTGTAGATGCCGGGCTTCGGCGCGGCCTTGAAGCTCGCAAAGCCGGAGAAAGTGCCTTCCTTTGGCGCGCGCTCCGGCGGGGTCGGGAGTTTGGCTTCGGCCGGCGCGACCAGCGTGAACGTCATTCCGGTCGCGGGAACGGCTGACAGTTCGGCGCCGGAGGCGAGTTTGACGCGATCCGGCGCGGTCAGGGCGGCACGCTCATGCTCGATCGGCCATTTGAACTTGTCGCAGCCGCTCGGCTCTTCCGCGGCGGTTGCGGAAGCCGCGCCGAGCAACACCAAGGCGATCAGCACGGCGTTACGCATGACGATCAATCCACCGCGATCATGACGTCGGAGGCCTTCACCACGACAATGACCTGCCCCTTGGCCTTGATACCGAGTTCATCGACCGCCTCGTTGGTGATCGACGACGTCATGATCTGGCCATTGCCGATATCGACGCGGACATGCGAGGTGGTCGCACCCTTCTTGACTTCGACGACGGTGCCCTTGATCTGGTTGCGTGCACTGAGGCGCATCGTGGATCCTCACAGGTAAAGCCATGCGCGACAATGCCGCGCATTTGCTGACTGGTTGAAGGTGTATCGAGCAGGGGCGCCGCCCCGCGGAACTCGTGCGCTTACGGCGCCACGACGAACTCACTCTATCCTATTTTGGGCTCGCGGGAATAGTCGACCGATCAATGCTATTGCCTGGCATCCGGCGCCGCCAGAACCTCGCGGCAATCGTGCGGCAATTGCGCCAGCGTCAGCCCGCGGCTCGGCTTTGGCGGCTCTTTCGGCGGCTTCGGATGCAGCACCGAATCCTTGAACCAATAGGCGAAATCGGATGCCGCGCAGCCTTCGCTTTGCTTCGGCGCCGGCTGCGACTGGCATTGCTTGCTGCCCTCGGGACAGGTGATGCGGATGTGGAAATGATAGTCGTGGCCCCAATACGGCCGCACCTTGGAGAGCCAGCTGCGATCGCCCCTGGCCTCGCGACACAGCGCCTTCTTGATCGCAGGATTGACGAAGATGCGTTGCACCCGCGGCTCGCGCGCGGCGTCGCGGATCACCGCGAGATGGCCCGGCGTCCAGACATGCGGATCGATGTCGAGCCGGTCGGGGCGCACCATCATCACGGCGGACATGTCCTCGCGTTCCTCGCGTGACAGCCGATGGTCAGGCATCGGCGTCAGCCAGACGTCGGCGTCGAGCCCGACCTGGTGGCTGGCATGTCCGGTGATCATCGGGCCGCCGCGCGGCTGCGACATGTCGCCGAT
>JBAQJL010000201.1:0-96688 GCA_049300295.1 Xanthobacteraceae bacterium | reverse complement strand
CGGGCGGCCCGCGCAAGATCCCGCCTTCGAGCCACATGGAATACGTCGTGCGCCGCCAGCCGCTGCCGTTTCTGACCACCTGGCGCGCGGGGCAAACAGCGGGAGCAAGCGTGGGGGCGAAGGGGTGAGCGCCTTTTCCTCCCCACGCGTGCCCCTCGCGGGGCGGGATGAAAGAGCGCCTTACCGATTGTTAATCCGCCGGATCGTCACAAAGCGCGGTTGCGGCCACTTTTTGCCATACTGGAGTTCTAGCTTGCACCTCGACAGTCCAATCACTAGTTTATCTCATCCACTGCTAACCCATAGAAGGAGCTCCCATGAGCTTTTCGCGGAATGTGTCGGTGCTCGCAGCGTCGGTTGCTGCGGCGGCGCTGCTGGTCGCTGTGCCGGCATCTGCTCAGACGTCGATGATGACCTCGAATCAAGCCGGTCCGCACAGCACCATGATGGCGAAGACCGAGCCGACACCGGACACCCGGCCGTCAACGACGGCGCAGGCCTCGGGCGGCGAGAAAAGCACGAGCCTGATGGCCAAGGCCGGCAATCAGCTCAAGTAAGCTGCCATTGTTGTTGTTACGCGAAAGCCGAGCCAGGCTGGCTCGGCTTTCGTCGTTTAACGGGGTCGCTTGCCTCGCGTATGTCGGGGCATCCGCGTCTTAAAGGCCGTGCTAAATCCTTAAAAGGCGTGCCAAGCCAAAGACGTGCAAGTCAAAGACGTGCAAGTCAAAGACGTGCAAGTCAAAGGCGTGGATGGCCGGAACAAGTCCGGCCATGACGAGACACGCGAGTCCGATTGCTATTAGAAACCGGCCAGCCTCAATTCAAAGTCCAGGTGAAGGTGCCGATATTGGGGGCGATCGTGGAGAGAATGAAGCCTCTCAGCTCTTCGTTGGACTTGCAGGTATAATTGGCCGTGTTTGTGCGCTCGAACGGCCCCGGATACTGCACGCAAACCTGGACGTCGGTGCCTTTCCAGACCAGTTGCTGGGTGTTTGTCTGCTCCGCATAATAATAGAACGTGCCCTGCGGGAAAGAACCGATCGTCGAGCAGGCGCCTGCGGCAACGCTCCACCAGCCCTGAACCACAAAGTTGCCGTCCGTTGGCGAAGCATGACTGGCGGTAGCGACCGAAGCTTCAACGCTGCTGTGGTTGCAGACCACAAACGAGAATGTCTGCGCCTGCGCTCCGGCCGAGGCGACAAACAGGCTCGCCGCGGCGAACACGGTCGCGACCAAGCCCGATTTTACGAAGCTCATAGGCAATGCCCCCATGGGTTGACAGACCCTAACCCTGATATGATTTCGCGCTCATGACAAGATGGCAAATGGCAATTTTGCTGTTTGGTTTATTACCAGAACGCTCCGGCGCTGGCGGCGGTCGTCCGGCGGGCTGGACGAATTGCCGGGCCACAACGAGAACCACGCCTTGCAGCGCAACTTGCCTCACGACTTGCATCGCAACTTGGCGGCGCCCATGACCTCCATTACATCCCGCTCACACATCCGGCGGAGGCCGCAGCCATTGGGTTCGATCCGGACCAGCATCCGCATCGCCATCGATGCGTTTTATCGCTTCAGCGCCGATGACGGCTGGGCGATCGCGAGCCACATCGCGCTGTCCATCCTGATGGCGATGTTTCCATTCCTGATTCTGGTCACCGCAATCGCGGGCTTCATCGGCTCGCGCGATCTGGCCGACGAAGTCGCCCGCCTGATCGTGGCGGCGTGGCCGCGCCAGGTCTCGGGCCCGATCGCCGACCAGATTCACACCGTGCTGACCACGGCGCGCGGCGACGTGCTCACGCTCGGCGCGGTCTTTGCGATCTATTTCTCTTCGAGCGGCGTCGAAAGCCTGCGCATCGGTTTGAACCGCGCCTATGGGCTGCGCGAGCCGCGGCCGTGGTGGCTGTTGCGGCTGGAAGCGTTCGGCTACGTTTTGGTCAGCGCCATGTGCTTTCTGGCAGTGGCCTTTCTCGTGGTGCTCGGTCCGCTGGTGTTTCACCGCGCGGTGAGCTACGCGCCGTGGCTCGATCCGCTGGCCGGCTACAGCAATTTCACGAGGCTTGCGGTTGCCGCGTCGTTGCTGTCGATCGCGCTGTTCATTTTGCATTTGTGGCTGCCGGCCGGGCGCCGGCGGCTCGCCGAAGTCTGGCCCGGAATTCTGGCGACGCTGCTGTTGTGGCTCGGCTGCGGCTTCGGCTTTGGCCGCTACCTCGCCAGATTTTCATCCGCCTATGTGAGCTATTACGGCGGGCTCGCGTCGGCGATGACGGCGCTGATCTTTCTTTATTTCTGCGCCTGTCTGTTCATCTACGGCGGCGAGCTCAACGCCGCGATCGCGCGGGCGCGGGAGGCGAAACGCGGAAAGCTACGAGAGCTATGATCGATGGCGGGCGAGCGCCATTGCTGCAATGCGGGAGCAGCCCGCAGCATATGTTGCGTCGCAACAATTACTTGAACGCAATGCCGGGGCGCAAAAGCATGGGTGCAAAAGTTCCCAAAAACGAACCCGCTCGGCTGACAGCCGGAACCCGACCCCGTAAGCTTCCAAGGTCCCGTGATGGTGCGGCAGCGGCGTCGGGCCGTGCCGGTGTACCGGGGTAAAGGGGAGACCTCATGAGCATTATCATTTGGCTGATCGTCGGCGGGCTCGCCGGCTGGCTTGCCGGAATGGTCGTCAAAGGCGGCGGCTTCGGACTAATCGGCGATATTATCGTCGGCATCATCGGCGGCCTGATCGCCGGCTGGCTGCTGCCGCGGCTCGGCATCAACATCGGCTCGGGCTTTGTGGCCGCGGTCATCGATGCGTTCATCGGCGCCGTCATCCTTCTGCTGATTCTGCGGCTCGTCAAACGCGCCTGAGCGCGCTAAGGCCGCAGAAAGGAATGCGCGGTAAAGCGAGGCGCCAAGGCGCGAAGCCTTGGCGCAACGCTTATTATTTTGACCGCGCTGTCATGGATGCGAGCCGGATCGAGACGCCTGTCGTAGCGCCGCCTTTGGCGCCGCGGCGCCTGATCGGCGTCATCGGGTTCACTCTGGCGCTCGCCTATCTGGTGATGCTGTCGGGAGCCTGGCTGCAGGGCCAGTTCTTGACCGACGCCGAAAACCGGCCGATCGTCAATGATTTCGTCGATGTCTACGCTGCCGGCCGCATGGCGCTCTCGGGCGACGCGGCCTCGGCCTACGACTGGCCGCTGCACAAGGCCGCCGAAGTGCGCGCGCTCGGCCACGATTTTTCCGGCTATTACGGCTGGCATTATCCGCCGCCGTTTCTGTTTGTTGCCGCTGTGCTGGCGCTGCTGCCGTATCTCGGCGCGGTTTTCGTCTGGCTCGCCGGCACACTCGCCGCCTATGTGCTGACGCTGCGCTGCATCTTGCACGATCGCGCCGGAATTTTTGTTGCGCTCGGCTTTCCGGCCGCGATCTGGAACGTCACGGCCGGACAGAACGGCTTTCTCACCGCCGCGCTGATCGGCGGCACGCTCGCGGCGCTGGAACGCCGCCCTGCCCTTGCCGGCGTGCTGCTCGGGCTCCTCACCTACAAGCCGCAATTCGGCCTGCTGTTTCCGCTGGCGCTGATCGCGGACCGTCGCTGGCTGACCATTGCGGTCGCCGCCGCGGTGGCAAGCGGCATGGCCGCAGCCTCAGCGCTCGTGTTCGGCGCCGCCAGCTGGCAGGCTTTCTTCCACTGGCTGCCGATCACCAGCCACCGCGTTCTCGGCAAAGGCGTTGCCGATTTCGACCGGCTGCAAAGCCTCTACGGCCTGGTGCGCGCGCATGACGGCAGCGAAACGCTGGCGTTTGCCGTACAGGCCGCAGCCAGCATCGCGGCCGCCATCGGCACGATCTGGCTCTGGCGCAGCCGCTCGCCCTTCGACCTCAAGGCTGCCGCGCTCGCCGCCGAAACGCTCGTCGCCACACCCTATGTCTATATGTATGACGTGACCGTGCTCGCGGTCGCTGTCGGCTTTTTGCTGCATTACGCCCTGGAGCGAGGATTTACCGTCGCCGAAATATGCGGCCTCGCCGTAGGCGCCGCGCTCATTCTGGTGTTCCCCTACGTCGGGACGCAAGAAGGTCTTGCCGCCGTGCTGATCGTGCTGGCGTTGATCGTCAGCCGCCTCGCGCTCGATCAAAAACGCATGGAGCGCGAATGACGTCGCAAACTCTGCCTCTCAGCCACGGTTTGCGGCCGGCAGCATCGGACATGGTGCGCCGTATCTGCTTCGGTCTGGTCGTGGCCAACGTGGCCTACCTGGCGATGCAGATCATCGGCAAGAATTGGATCCTCGACAGCAGCGGCCGTCCTATCCACACCGATTTCACCAGCGTCTACGCCGCCGGGCGCCTTGTGCTGCAAGGACATGCCGCAGCCGCCTACGACTGGACTCTGCACTACGCCGCCGAAAATGCCATCGTCGCGCACTCTCCAGCCGCATATCTCGGCTGGCACTATCCGCCGCCATTTCTGATGATCGCGGGACTGCTGGCGACACTGCCCTATACGATCGCCTTTCTGGTCTGGATTGGCGCGACGTTGCCGCTCTATCTGACGACAATCCGCGCCATCGTCGGCAACAGGATCGGCTGGCTGATCGGCGGCGCGTTTCCCTGCCTGATGCCGAATATCATTTCGGGTCAGAATGGATTGTTCACCGCGTCGCTGGTCGGCGGGGCGCTCGTGCTTCTGGAATCTCAGCCGCTGCTCGCCGGCTGCTGTCTCGGACTTCTCACCTATAAGCCGCAATTCGGCATCCTGTTTCCCATCGTGCTGGCCGCCGGCGGCTATTGGCGGGTAATGGCAGCAGCAGCCGTCAGCGCCGCAACGCTGGCGTTTGCGACGATTGTTTTGTTCGGCACAACGCCGTGGACCGAGTTTTTTCACTGGCTGCCGCTGACATCGAAAGCGTTGTTGTCACAAGACCACACGGCATGGGCGGATCACACCGACTGGTACAAATTCCAGAGCCTGTTCGCGCTAGTGCGCCTCGGCGGCGGCGGCGCGACGCTGGCCTGGGCGCTGCAATCTGCGCTGACCGTCGCCATCGCCATCATGCTGGTCGCGATGTGGCGGAGCAGGCAAGTTGCGTTTGAACTGAAAGCGGCCGGATTGGCCGTGGGTATCCTTCTCGCCACGCCTTACGTCTACCTTTACGACCTCGCCATTCTCGCCGTTTCCGGCGCTTTTCTCGTTCGGCTGGCCATCAAAACGGGCTTCATGCCCGGCGAAACCATCGCCCTGGCGCTCATCACGTCACTGGTCCTGGTATTGCCATTTCTGGGCGTCCCGGTCGGCCTGCCGGCAGCCGCGATCGCCGCGCTCCTGATCGCCCGGCGCGTTTGCACCCCCTATCCGGTCCGAACCGAGGAAGCTGAAGTTGCTGAGGCTTTGGCACGCTCACTCTCATGCGGCAACGCTCGATCATAGGCCTTCCTCTCCGAGGGCTCCGCGGATTTTAAAGTGCAAACCGTATTCGGCCTGACACGCACGCTTGGCGGCAGCGAATCGGTGGCCTGGAGCATTCAGGTGATAGTGACACTCGCCGCGGCCGCAGCAGTCGCGGCGCTTCGGCGGAGCAGTGTTCGGTACGAGATCAAGGGCAGCCGATCTCATTGCCCGATTGAAAGAAGCAGGCGCCAAAGACGTTCCGGTGGTCGCCGGCGGCATCCGCCGCATCGCGGAGAATTCGGACGCAGAGGCGAATGCGGCGGAATGGGCGGAATGATTAATCCGGCACCACCGCCGCGATGGCCTCGCTCAACGCACTCGGGCTGATCGGCTTGCGCAAATAAAAATTCATCCCCGCCGCGCGAGCAGCGGCCTCGTCACCGGTGTCGCTACGGCCCGAAATGCCGATGATTGGCGTTGCGCCGGCGGCGCCGGACAGCGCGCGAATGCGCCGCGCCGCATCAAGACCGCCGATGCCGGGCAGCGTTACGTCCATCAGCACGACGTCATAGCCGCGCGGCAGAGCTGCGAGCGCCTCCTCTCCGGAGCCGACAAAGTCGGCGTGGTGCCCGATCTCTGTGAGAATGGTGTTGAGAATGACCCGGCCGTAAGGATTGTCCTCGGCGCACAGAACCGAAAGCCGCCGCGCAGGCGTGGCAACAATCTGCTTCGCGCTCGCCGCGCCGGGCGCCTCGACCGCCGCGCATGGCAGCACCGCGGTGAACGAAAAAGTTGAACCATCGCCCGGCGTGCTGGTCACCGCCAGGTCGCCGCCCATCAGCTTCGCCAGGCGCTTGACCACGGCGAGCCCGAGCCCGGCGCCGCCATAACGGCGCGCAATATCGGCGCTCGCCTGCGCGTAAGGCCGGAACAGACGCTTGATTTCAGCGCGCGTCAGCCCGATGCCGCTGTCGCTTACTCGCAGCGTGAGTTTGACGCGACCGGCTTTCGCCGGCGCGCCGCGCACGTCGAGCCGCACGGCGCCTTGCGCGGTGAACTTCACCGCATTGTCGAGCAGATTTTCCAGCGCAGCGCGCAGCCGCACCGGGTCGCCGACCAGCAGATCCGGCAGCCCGTCGGCAATCGTCACTTCGGTGCGTAGCGATTTGGTCTGCGCGCGCGCCTCGAGCGATGCCGCCAAGGCCTCGAGCATTCGGCGTGGACGAAAAACTTCCTGCTGCAGGATCAGTGCACCCGCATGGGCCCTGGCAGCGTCGACCATCAGCGCAGTCAGCGCCGACAGATGCTCGGCGCCGGTCTTGATGGCAGCTGCCCAGTCGCGCTCGCGCGTGCCGATATTCGAGCTTGCGAGCAATTCGCCCAGCCCCAGAATACCGGTGAGCGCGGTGCGGATGTCATGCGCGAACGCGGCCAGCGCCAGATCGCCGGCTTTGCCGGCTTTGACCGCCGGCACGCGCCGCCGCGTTGACAGCGCCGCCGACTTTTTGCTGGCCTTTTTCCCGGCCCTGTTTTTTTGTTTTGATCTCTTCGACGCCACAGCGGTCCCCGGTCCCGAAAGACGGCGTGCCCGATCGTCAGGCGCGGCGCCCAGAATGGCACGATAGGCCTCCGGAACAAAATAACACCGCGATGTGCGATCATGCGCCTTAGTCGATTAACGACCGAGCCCCACCATGCGCCTGATATCCGCCGCGCTCGTGCCCGCGGCGCGCAACTGCCGGAGACTCGTTGCCTGCGTGGCTTTGGACAGCTTGCGGCCTTCGTCATCGAGGATCAGCCCATGATGGTGATAGGCCGGCTCCGGTAGCCCAAGCAGCACCTGCAGCAGCCGATGAATGCCAGTCGCCCAAAACAAGTCTTGCCCGCGCACCACGTCGGTGACGCCCTGCAAGGCGTCGTCGACCGCCACAGCGAGGTGGTAGCTCGTCGGCAGCTCCTTGCGCCCCAGGACGACGTCACCCCAGCGCTGCGGCTCGGCCGTCACACGGCCGGTCTGGCGCCGCGGCCCGCTGCCGCTCTCCGACCAGCTGAGCGGGCCAGTGCGTGCGGCGGCCGCTGCCGTCTCGAGCCTCAGCGCGAACGGTTGTCCCGCACGGCGGCGGCGTGCACGTTCCTCCGCCGGCATCATCCCCGCCACGCCCGGATAGAGCGGCACATCATCGGGATCGCGCGGCCAAGGTCCGGCTCGCTCGCGCTCCGCAACCATGGCGGCGATCTCGCTTCGGCTCTCAAAGCTCGGATACAACAGGCCCGCCGCTTCGAGCTTGGCGACGGCCCCGCGGTAGTCGGCAAAATGCTCGCTCTGCCGCCTCACCGGCTCGCTCCAGGAAATGCCGAGCCAGCGCAAATCCTCATAGATCGCGGTCTCATATTCGGGTCGGCAACGCGATGCGTCGATATCCTCGATGCGCAACAGCAAACGTCCGTCGCACGCGCGCGCCATGTCGTCATTGAGCATTGCCGAATAGGCGTGACCCAGGTGCAGATGGCCGTTCGGGCTCGGTGCAAAACGAAAGATGCGGGTATACATCGGCGGTGATGACCGTTACCGGGATTGACCGGCGGAAGCGGAATGATCAATCAGATGGTCTCGATGGCCAAGAGTCGAACTAGTGATCCGTCAATATCTCCGCCACATCCATTTCCCCATATTCACACCGAGGCCGACCTCGACACCGGCCTCGCCGCCCTTGGCAAAATCGATCCGCGGTTCGCCTCCATCATCGCCCAGACGGGCCGGCCGCCGTTGCGGCGGCGCGCCCATGGATATGCGGGGCTTGCCGCCATTATTGTGTCACAGCAGCTGTCGACCGCGAGTGCCGGCGCGATCTGGGGGCGGCTGCATGCTGCATTCGATCCGTTCGAGCCAGCGGCGATCCTTCGCGCACGGCCGGCGCGGCTGGCGCGGCTTGGTCTGTCGGGTGCGAAGATCCGCGCGCTTAAAGCCATCGCCCGCGCGATCGACAAGGGCGAGATCGATCTTGCAAAGCTCGTGGACGTACCGGCGGACGAGGCGCATGCCGCTCTTACCGCCCTGCATGGTGTCGGTCCATGGACTGCGGACATCTATCTGCTCGCCTGCCTCGGGCATGCCGACGCCTGGCCGGCCGGCGACCTTGCCCTGCAGGAGGCGGCACGGCTTGCTTTCGGTCTGAAGGCGCGGCCGACCACCAAGGAGATGGCACCGCTAGGGGATCAATGGCGGCCATGGCGGTCCATAGCCGCGCGCGTTCTCTGGTCATATTATCGAGTCGTGAAAGGTCGGGAAGGCGCTCCCGTCCCGACGGTAAAAAAACCAGTGAAAAGAGGAAAGAATGGCCGCTGAACTTGACGGTCCGCGGCTCAATCCGCAATCGGGCGCCGCGCGACAGCTTGTGGTTTTTCTGCACGGCTACGGTGCCGACGGCAACGATCTCATCGACATAGGCCGCGCCTGGCAACAGATCCTGCCGCAGGCAGCATTCGCTTCGCCGCACGCGCCGGAGCCATGCGGGCAGGCTCCCGTCGGCCGGCAATGGTTTCCACTCACCATGCGCGATCCAAATGAGCGTTGGAGCGGCGTCAAAAAAGCGGCCCCGGTGCTCGAGCGGTTTCTCGATGCCGAGCTCAACCGCCACAAATTGCCGGCGTCGGCACTGGCGCTGGTCGGCTTCAGCCAGGGCACGATGATGGCGCTGCATGTCGGTCTGCGCCGCGCCACGGCACCGGCGGCGATTGTCGGATATTCCGGCCTCCTGGTGACGCCTCCAGAGCACGAGGTCGAAGCGTTTGCCGCTGAGATCAAATCGCGACCGCCGGTTCTGCTCGTGCACGGCGACAGCGACGATCTGATCCCGGTGCAGGCGGTGTTTCAGGCGGCCCAGGGCCTGTCGGCACTCGGGCTGTCGGCTGAATGGCACATCTCGCCCGGGGTCGGCCACGGCATCGACGCCGAAGGGCTGCGCCACGGCGGTGAGTTTCTGGCCCGCAACTTTGCTGCCTCCCGTTAACCGACAAGCTGGCCGAAGTGTAACGTTTCCCTAGCAAATCCGCCGTAGAAGCCGGGCGTTGGAGCGTAGGCGCCATGCTCGCGGCTTTGAGACGAAGACTGGCTGAAGTCGCAACTCGGCTTCGGTCTTCCAGACATTTCGCGCTCTGCCGCAAGGGTGCCACCGCGGTTGAGTTTGCGCTGGTGGCTGCGCCGTTTCTCGCCCTGCTCGTCGCCACGTTCGAGACGGCGCTGGTATTCTTTGCCGGCCGCGTGCTCGACGAGGTGACCGAAGAAGCCAGCCGCTACATCCTGACCGGGCAGGCCCAGCAGTCGAACATGACGCAGGCGCAGTTTCTCCATTACGTCTGCACCGGCTCGAACACCGCCGCGCTCGTCAGCGCACTGTTCAACTGCAGCAAGTTGATGGTCAATGTTCAGAACTACAGCGATTTCGCCTCAGCCAGCACCACGAACCCGACCGTGACCTTCAATACTAACGGCACGGTCAGCAACACTTGGAATTATTCGCCGGGAACGCCGGGCAGCATCGTGGTTGTGCAGGTGATGTATCAATGGCCGATCGTGCTCGGCCCGCTCAATTTCAATCTGTCCAATCTTTCGAACGGCAACCGGCTTTTGGTCTCGACCGCCGTATTCAAGACCGAACCGTACTGATGAGGAACGCAATGGCCAAACCTGGTCTGCGTGGCTGCCTGCGGCGCTTTGCGCGCGAGCGCGATGGTGTCTCCGCCGTCGAGTTCGCCCTCATCCTGCCGTTCATGCTGACGCTTTATCTCGGCGGCAGCGAGCTCGGCGACGGAATGGCGATTCAATTCAAGGCGACGCTCGCTGCACGGACCGTGGCCGATCTCGCCACGCAGTACACCAACATCCCCGATACCACGACCATGAACCAAATAATCGCGGCGGCTTCCACGGTCGCGACCCCGTACGCGACCGCGAATATGACCGTCACCGTTTCGGAATTGAAGCTCAACGGCAGCGCGACGGGGTCGGTTATCTGGAGCGCGTCCAACAGCGGCAATGGCCGCGCCGTCAATTCGACTTTCCCGCTGCCGACCGCAATGCAGTCACTGGCGACACCCACTAATCCCGTCTATTTGATCCTCGGCGAGGTGACATATCCGTACACCCCAGCGATGGGCTATGCGATCACCGGAACAATCAATATTTACGAGGATGTCGTGTTCTCGCCGCGCCTCGCATCATGCGTCCTGTATACGATCAACGGCACCCGCACTCCGCCAAGCTGCTGAAGCCTCGCCGCGGCGGGCCCGGCGCACGCCTATTCGGAGAGGCGCGCGGTGCTGACCGCCTGTTGAAACAGCGCCTGCATGGCGGCGGTGATATCGCCATCCGTGGTCACCTGGAAGAATAGCCCCGGCGACGCACAGCTCTCCATATTCGGGCCGATCTGGCTCTGAAACGGCGAAACCCAGCTATTATACCATGCGTTGGTCGGCAACGGCAGATACTCGGTGTAGAGCACGGCGATGCGGATACCGCGGTTCTTCACCGTCGTGCACATGGCGGTATTGAACGGCTGCTGACAGCGCGTGCCGTCGAGCGTCTGGGAGCACGAACTGGAATTGATTTCGTCGTCGACGCCGTCCGTGACCAGGAACAGCACCTCCTGCGGCGTGCTGCCCGATGTGCCGGTCCCCGGAGTGACCATGACATTATTGATCGCCTTCATGGCCGACTCGAAGTCGGTATCCGCATCGTTATTGTTGTTGCTGCAGGTCAAATAATTATTCGAGCAGACCTCCAGAACGTCAATGGCCGCGGCCGCGGTCTGCGCCGCGGACAAATTCGTCGAAGGTGCGCAGCTCGGCGCATAGATCGTTTGAATCGAAGTGCTGGTGCATTGGCTGTTGGTGGTGCCCTGCACGTTGAAGGTGAAGATCGCCATCTGATAGCAGCCCGGGCCGCTGGTGCAGATCGCGTTGTTGGTGGTCATCATCTGCGTCGCACTGCTCATCAGCGATGAGGTCGCCGTCGCCATGTTTTGGACGCGCGTCACGACGCCGAGGCTTTTCGCCAGCGTGTAGTTGTCTTCACCGCCGGGATTGCCCGCGACATCGCCCGACGTTGGATTGGTCTCGTGGCAGGCAAGCGCACAGCCGCCCTGCGCCGAGGTATTGGCCACCATCGTGTTGATGCCGCTGGTCGTCGCCGCAATGTCCATCGATGGCGAATTGTCGAGCAGGAGATAGAAATTGATGTTCGGTGCGGTGGTCGCCGTCGCGGTCGACGAACCGGTGATGGTCCAGGTCGCCTGCGAAGCGTGGGTGAAAAGCCCAAGTACATTGGGGAACGCGTTAATCGACGATGCCGAATAATTGACCGTGACGGTGCGGGTGGACGAGCCGTCCTGGCAGCCACTGATGCTCGGCGCGTTGTAGTTCAACCCAGTTATCAGAGAAGCCTGCCCTTTGAAAATGTTCGTCGCGTTGGTCTGAATGACTGAACACGATTGTGTCATCGCGCTCGGCGTCACCATCGACAGGGCCGCCGAGTCGGCCGCGGCATTGAGCTGAATGCGCTTTTGCGCAGCGGAGGAAAAATCGAGGCTGAGCCCAGTCAAGAAGATGATGGGAACGAGCGACAATGCGAAAACGATCGCGGTGTTGCCGCCGGGATCGCGACCGAAACGACGCAGGAACTCGACAAGCATAGCCCTACCCTGACTGGATTGCGTTTTTTATGCCCTTCGCCGTGTCCAGCGATAAGGGACGGCCATTGATTTTCCGTTGTATTGATTGAAGAACCACACGGGTTTGCATCGTTAACGCCGCATTGCAGTTGTATTTTTGACATTGTCAAAAATCCTGCAGCCGGCAGGCGTTAGGCCGTGACATCAACAAGCTTTATCGTCTGGTGATAAAGCCGTTCGAGTTTTATCGGCCGCCGTTCGCGGCGGCGCCATTAAGGCAGACTGGAACGGCGCCCCCGAGGCAAGCGTACAAGCAAGCGCCAGTGCCAGAAGCGGAGCGGGGCGTAGCCCTTGTTCCCCGCCAGCGGCGCATCCGAGCCACCTGGTGCGGCTTGTAAGCCCCGGAACGGGCTTCACAATCCTGTCACGCCTCCCTATAAACTAGGAGCATCGCCGCACTGCGGCATTTCGTGTCGAGGTTGAGGAGCACCCTCGTGAACGTCCAAGTGTCGCCGTCCGGCTTTCCGGCGCTTGTACTCAACGCTGATTTCCGCCCGTTGAGTTACTACCCGCTGTCGCTGTGGTCGTGGCAGGATGCCATCAAGGCTGTCTTCCTCGATCGGGTGAATATCGTCGCCAATTACGACCGCGCGGTGCACAGCCCCAGCCTGGAAATGAAACTGCCAAGCGTGGTGTCGCTCAAGACGTTTGTGAAACCGGCAACGCATCCTGCCTTCACACGGTTTAACGTGTTTCTGCGTGACCGCTTCTCTTGTCAGTATTGCGGCGCGCGCGACGACCTCACCTTCGATCATCTCGTTCCACGCTCGCGTGGCGGCCACACCACCTGGGACAACGTCGTCGCCGCCTGTTCGCCGTGCAACCTGCGCAAGGGAAATCTTACGTCGGGGGAGTCGGACATGTGGCCGTCGCAGAGGCCGTTTCAGCCGACGGTGCAGCACCTGCACCGCAACGGCCGGCTGTTTCCGCCGAATTATCTGCACGATAGCTGGCTCGATTATCTCTACTGGGATACCGAGCTCGATCCGTAAAAGCTTGTGGCCCGAACGCTACGCCGCCGCTTCCTTGTGCGCGCCGTCGAAAGCCGGCGCCACTTCGGTCATGAAGCGCGCCATCTCGTCCTTGACCTGTTGGTGCGGTTTTTGCCCGACGTTCACGTAAAGAATGACTTCGTCGAACCCCGCCGCTTCCACCTTCTTGAGTACGTCCGTCATGTGCGCGGAATTGCCGATCAGCACCGAATTCTCGGTCAACTGCTCGGGCTTCAGGTTCTTGAGCCGGTCGACGATATCGATGAAATAGCGATAGCTCGGCGGCGCGTTCTTCGGATCGCCGGGAAACGCCGGAATCACGCACTCATTATAATAATAGATCTGCCGAGCCCTCACGGCGGCCTCCTGCTGCGGCGTATCGGCGAAATGGACGAAATAGCTGCACATCAGCCGGTACGGCTTCTGACCGTGCTTGACGCAGGTTTCGTGGTAGAGGTCGGCGACCTGTTTGAGTCCGCCGAACGTCATGGTCGCCGCGAATGGCGCCACGATCAGGCCGCAGCCGAGCCGGGCCGCGAGTTCGATCGACGGCTTTGAGAACGAGCCGATATAGGCGGGCAGCGGCTGCTGGATCGGCTTAGGCGTAATCCTCACGTCGTCGAACTGATAGTGCTTTCCATGGTGCGAGATGCGGTCCGGCGCGGACCACAGCCTGCGCACGACTTCCATGCCCTCTTCGAAGATGCCCTGATTGTCTTCGAATGAAACGTGGAACGGCAGGTATTCGCGGCGATCGTAGCCGCGGCCGGAAGCGAAATCGACGCGGCCGCCGGAAAGCAGGTCGAGCGTCGCCCATTGCTCGGCAACGCGGATCGGATTGTGCAGCGGCAGCACGGTAACCGCAGGCGCAAGGCGAATGCGCTTGGTCTGCGCCGCCACATAGGCGAGCACCAAGTCGGGACACGACAGCACGCCGAGCGAATTGAAATGATGCTCGCCGATCCAGGCAGAACGCATGCCGATCTGGTCGGCGTAGATCGCCTCCGCGGCGATGTCGGCGACATATTGATTGGCGCTGCGCGGATTGTTTGGATAGTTATTGTCGCTCAGCGTGAAATAGCCGAACTCCATGACATCCTCCCCGGGGGCCGCATTTTGCTTGCAAGCGGCAGCACAATAGTTGATAATACAATTGTTGTAAATGCATCTGTTTGCAGGTCGCCCCTCCTTTGCTGCAGCGCCGCCTGAGGATTGCCCCGCCGTGAAGGCCCCGCTCAAGCTCAGCCTCGCCAATTACCTGCCCTATCTGGTCAATCGGGTCGGCAGCATCATCGCCGATCAATTCAGCGCCGAAACGCTGGCGCCGCATCGGCTCTCCGTCGCCACGTGGCGGGTGCTGGCGGTGCTCGCCGCCAACGGCCGGCAGCGTCAGATCGATCTTGCCGAACTGACCAGCATCGACGCGTCGACATTGTCACGCATCGTTTCGCGACTGATGCATCTTGGCCTGGTGACGCGGACACGTTCGGTCACCAGCAATCGCGAGGTCGCCGTGGCGCTGTCGGCGAAAGGCGGCGCGCTCGTCGCCCGCCTCATTCCGCCCGCCCGCGATATCGAAGCGGATGCCAACGCGGGAATTTCGCCCGAAGAGCTGGCAGTGGTGAAACGCTGTCTGCGCCGCATGTACGCCAACCTGACGAATAGGCTGGCGGCGGCCCGCGCGCCGCGCTCGAAACGCCTGGCGGGCTGACGTCGAAGCTCTCAAAGAACAGTCGTTCGCGGCGGCTTTTCACCCTAACCGGAAATCGTACGATTCAGCTTGGAACGCCAAAAAACTACGAGTTTCCTGATCCACCCACCCAAGCCGGACTTGATAGCACCAGCCGCACGAGTTCGCCTTGGCGTGAGACGCCGGTCCTCTCCTTAATGTGTTTGACGTGGCTGCGTATCGTGGCGACAGCGATGCCGAGTCGCGCCGCCGCCGCGTTCGCATCTTGTCCTTCAGCCAAGATTTGCAGCACCGCGGCTTCCCGCGTTGTTAGTCCAAAGAGCCGCTGCAAAATCTCCTGAGGCGTTTCGAGAGGCTTGCGCGGATCGGTCACGTAGAGCGCCACCGCGTCGCTGGGCGTTCCGAGCATTCTGGCCGATCTGGCGTGCAGCCTTCTGATAACCGCCCGTATAGGTTCGGCGTGATCAACCGGCAGAACGACGCCGACCGGCTGGTCGGTGCCGCTGAGCGCCTGGTGGACTGCCTCCCGCAGATCGGTGTCCGCGCGCTGCGTGGCGCCGTGCAACCGGCCATTGTGGATACGCATCGCATTGCCTTCGTCGAGCAATGTGCGTGCCGCACGATTGGCTACTTTTACCTCGTCGTTGTCGACCACCATCATGCCGACGGGCACCGTATCGAGCAGCGCCTTGACGTTAGCAAGCTCTTCTTGAGAGCGCCGAAATGCGCCATGCATGTTCACTGCGCGGGTGAGATGGGGGACGAGACGGCTGAATTCCCCGCAGTCGACAACAGTGAAGGCGGCACCGTCCGGTCCGCGTATGACCGAGACGACACTGATCAACTTCTCTTCGATTGGAACGTAGACCCCCATGGAGTATTCCATGCCGGCCGGCGCGAGAGCCTGCTTGTACATCTCGCTCGTCCTGAAATCCTCGTCGGAGACAAACTGTCTGCAGTGCGTGGGCTTGTACGGCACTCGGAGCATGCCGGCACGCGGGTCGGCGGGCGTCAGCGCTACGTATCGCGGCATCAACGGGGCCAATTCTTCGTCGGTCCATCCCCAAATCTTGAGGAAGGAAATCTGATCCAGCGCGCTGGCGACGCCGATCTGCGCACCCCTGCTGTCGAATATTCGCGCAAGCAACGACAGCGCGTCGATCCACCGATCGACATCGATTGAAGCGTCGTAAATCCGCGCGACGGCCTGCGAAAAATTGTCGAGATCGAACATGCCGAGCTGCCCTTTTCTCGCGAGACAACGGCGCAACATTAGGAAGCGCCGCGCCTAGGTCTACGACGGCAGCTCCGCGCATCGCAAGCACATCTCCCCATTTTTGGGGATGCGCAAAGCGCGCACGCCTCCTAGCGTTCTCGTAGCGGCTATGAGACCCCAGTTTAGGAAACCCCAGTCGAGTGGACAAATAGGCGACGGATTCACTGTGCCGCGCAACACAGCCTGCGTGCGTCAAATCGATTATCAGAATTCCGAATTGCAAACTAAACGAGCGTTGGCACCCACGCCAGCGCCGGCACCTGCAAACCACTCCAAGTGCCCGCAAATGCCTAAAATTGTAGCAACCTATTGGCGGCCACTCTTCTTGGTGTTCCTGCCATTCTCGGCCGGTTATTTTTTGTCGTATTTTTTTCGCACGATTAATGCGGTCCTAGCCACAGCCCTGACAAACGAACTTGGGCTTAATGTGTCCGAGCTCGGGCTGATGACCGCTGTCTATTTTCTCACGTTCGCGATCATCCAACTGCCGCTCGGTATTTTGCTCGACCGTTACGGGCCGCGGCGCGTGCAAGGCCTCCTCCTCCTCGTAACAGCCGCCGGCGCGGCGCTCTTTGCGTCAGCGAATCGGCTGGACGTGTTGATCGTCGCACGCGCGCTGATCGGCCTTGGCGCGGCGGGCGCGCTGATTGCCGGACTGAAGGCCATCGTCTCGTGCTTTCCCAAGGAGCGAGTGCCGCTTCTCAACGGCTGGTTTGTCATGCTGGGAACGCTGGGCGCAGTTGCCGCGACGTCGCCGGCCGAATGGCTGTTGGGCTACATCGAGTGGCGGACTCTGCTCAAGCTGGCCGCGGCCGCGACGGCCACGATCGCTGTACTCACCCTCGCCGTTGTTCCTGAGTTCGCTCGGTCGCCCTCCAATGGGCCGAATGGTGGCTATGGTGGTCTCGCCACGGTCTATCGCGATCCGCGTTTTTGGCGCCTCGCGCCACTCTCCACGATGTGCATCAGTTCGGCCTGGGCGATCCAAGGCCTGTGGGCTGAGCGATGGCTGGTCGATGTCGACGGCTTCGATCGTTCGAGCGTTGTGCGGCATCTCCTTGTGATGGCACTTGCTCTGAGTGCCGCGGCATTGCTGCTTGGGCTTGGCGCAGTTCGGCTGCGCAGCTTTCGCATTCAGCCGAAGGCCATTCTCGGCGGCGTCGCGCTGGTGTTCATATCCTCCGAATTGATGCTGGTCGGTGATCCTCGCTCGGTCTCGTACCTGCCTTGGGCATTGGTCGCGGTCATGGGCGCCGGTACGGTTCTTAGCTATTCGATACTCGCGGAATATTTCCCCAAAGAGATCGCCGGACAGGCAAACGCGGCGCTGAACGTCTTTCACATCGGTGGCGCGTTTGCGGTTCAGGAACTCATTGGCTGGATCGTCGATCGATGGCCGCCACACGGCGGACACTACCCGTCACTCGCCTACAAGGTCGCGTTTGCCCTGACGATTGTCCTTCAGGTTATCGCCCTTGTTTGGTTCTCGCAGCGCGACCGAAAGCTGCATGTTTCTTCCACGACTGAAATTGAAACGGTACTCGCTTCGCAGAAAAGGAAAGCATGAGCCATGCCAACCACCATCAGTGGGCGCCGACGTGGGCCTGTAGTGCCGGCCGACACCGACGCCAATATCGAGCCGCCGACAACGGACCGTTACTTTGGCGTGGTCTCGTTGTTGACCGCTCTCGGTACCGCAATAGCGGCGTCGTTGGCGGCCACCTATCCGACATTGACTGACATTATGTGGCTGTACTCCCAGGCGCCTTAGAGATCATCCGCGGTGCAGCGACAAAATCTGCCGGCCACGGGCCCTCAAGCCTCCGCGCCCTATTCGACGCTTCTCCCCGGCGCTGAGTCCTCGAACACCGATACGACTGGCGGCTTGCCATCAAGGCCGAGTTCATTCCAACGCGCCACGACGCGATCGTAGGTACTCTTGTCGAGCTTGGTGCGCGGCGAGAACGTCTTGATGTATTTGAAATCCATGCAGGCGTTGATCAGCGCCTTCGAGCCCCACGGGCGGATTTCCGGCGGGTTGAGGCTCGGATCGAGGAACGTGCTCCAGGTCTCACGCAAAATGTCGATCGACTGCGCCGGGCGCGAGCGCGTCGCCATCGCCCACAGCACCTGGCCGATGTCGCTCGGGTCGATGTCATCGTCGACCACGATGACGTATTTGCCAAAATAGGCGCCGGCAGTGCACTGAGCGGCGAGCGCCATCACTTGCGACGCGTGGCCGGCATACATTTGTTTGATCGAGACTATCGTCATGCCCCATCCGGCGGCCTCCGGCACCGACCACACGCCCTGGATGCCCGGAATGCCGAGCTTCTGCAGATCGGCCCAGATGCCGGCGGAGCGAACCGCGGCCCAGAATAGACCGCACTCGTTGGACGGCCCATCGGCCATCAGCGCGCAGGTCAGCGTCGGATTGTTGCGATAGCTGAGCCGCTCGACCCGCATGTACGGCGTCGCTCCGCTCGGCCGGCCGTAATACCCGGTGAATTCGCCGAACGGGCCTTCCGCAAACGTTTCGTCCGGATACAGATGGCCTTCGAGAATGATCTCGGCATGTGCCGGCAGCGGCAGGCCGGTAATATCGGACGTGAACAGTTCAATCGGCGATCCCTTGATGCCCGAATAATACTCGTACTCGCTCTCGGTCTTGGGCAGCGTCGTGGCGCCGACCAGAAACAGCAGCGGATCGATGCCGTAGCAGGCAGCGATCGGCGCCGGCTTACCCATCTTCCACCACTTGTCGCGGTCATTGCCGGCGTCTTTGCCTGGTGAAGTGTAGACGCCGACCTCACGCGGCCCTTTGATCATCATGCGGTAGGTGCCGACGTTCACCCGCTTCGTCTCGGGGTCCATGGTGATGACCGCATCATTCGTGCCGAGGTACATGCCGCCGTCGAGCGGCCACATGCGCTGCGCCGGAAACATGCGGATGTCGATCGCATCGCCTTCGACGATGTTCTGGCTTGAGACGGCTTCGGCTGCCGTCACTTCGACCGGCTTCATCTTTCGTCCGAATTTCTGTTGCAGAAGCTGCACCGCCTTGAGCGGGTGATCCACCGGCTCCTCGCCGATCATCAGGCAGAAGCGCGACAGGTTGCAACCGATCATATTGTAGAGCGCTTTATGGCCGGGATGTCCCTTGATGTTTTCGAACAGCAACGCCGGGCTCTTCTGCAGGCCGACCAGATAGGTGATGTGGGCCGCTTCGAGATCGGGGCTCACTTCGGCGGTGATGCGCTTGAGTTCACCCATCGCCTCGGCCCGTTCCAGCCAGACATCAAGCTCGCTGGAGTTGGGACGGTTGCGCGGCTGCGCTGCAATCTTGGCTTCGTCCGGCACTGCCCGTTTCTCGGGCGCGACGGGGACACTCATATCCATGGGCGAAATTCCACTGCTGCGCGGTTCTCCGCCTCTTCAAACCGACGAGGGCGGTACAGCCATCTTAGTCGGCGCATGCAGGCTAAGCGACAGCGATTTCGAGCCAGCCGGTTGCTCTCTAAAAACCGCATTTTACATTTCACGCCCTCGCGGGCCGACGCGATGTTCCGGAATTTATTTAATGCCAATAAGTGGGCCCACGTTTCTGCCACGAATGGGCGGGTAAACTTTGCCCTTCGAACCGCAGGTGGCGGAAGATCGACCAAGTCGGCAGGTGCTTTGCAATATGCTGAAATTAGAGAGCGCGTACCATGACCACTTATACCTGGACGGGCAGTACACACGACGGCAACTGGGCTGATGCCGGCAATTGGACCCCTGGCGGAGGACCGCCCGGCGCGGGCGATACCGCGAAGATCGCACTTACAAATCCAGGCCCTATCGTCGACATTGAAGGCACCGTCACGGTAGGGACGTTGCTGAATTCGTCCGGCGACATTGAAACCGGCGCGGGCGCGGGCGACGAGCTTATTGTCGACAACACCAGCACCAGCGAAAACGACAACATCATTGCGCTTGAGACCGTCAGCTCGTTCGAGATCGTCACCGGCACCTTCAAAAATACCAACCAGATCGACCTGTTTGGCAATACCGGCCCCAACGTCGACTTCCTGATCGTCAATTCGGTCAGCCTGACGGGCAGCGGCGAAGTCCAGATGTTCGGCGGTGTCACAGATAACGCAATCAGCGGTACAGGCGCGGGCAGCGAACTCACCAACGTCAACAATACCATTATCGGCACCGGCACGATCGGCAATTCGCTTAACTTCATCAACGGAGCGAACGGCACGGTCGAAACCAACCCTCTAGGACAAGCGGGCGGCACGATCAATTTCGTAGCTCCAACTGGTACGTCTTTCACAAACAACGGCTCGATCATCGCCGGCAATCAGGGGAGCCTGATCTTCGGCCAGGATCACTCGGCTGAAGGATTTACCAACAACAGCCTCATCGCGATCGAGGGCGCCGGCAGCACGACAAGTCTCGTCATTGCGGGCCAGGTCGGCTTCATGGGCACGGGCGAGATCGAACTCGCCGATAGCGGATTCACGTCCAATGTCATCACCAGCGATGGCAAGGTCGCCGAACTGACCACCTCCATACCGATAGAAGGCAGCGGAACGATCGGAGACTCGAAGCTCACCCTGAACAATTTTTCGACTATTGGCTCTTCGGACGGCACGCTTATCCTCAATACCGGCAACAACACCATAACCAACAGCGACAACGGCACGATCGGCTCGGCCTTCGGCGGCGTGGTAAAAATAGATAGCGCGGTGCAGAACGCGCAGGGCAACATCACCGCCGCCGAGTCGGGCGTGACGCAAATATTTGCCGCAGTTTCCGGCGGCAACGTTGACGCCGAGTTCGACGGCACCATCGAACTGGACAGCGGCGGATCGGTCAACAATGGCGCCGCATTTACCGGCAGCGGCGCCACGCTGCGCGTCGACACCAGTGCGAACCAGATTGGCGGCAGCATCGCTGGCGCGGCGCCGACGGATGATATCGATGCTGAATTCGTCGGTTACAGCTCCGGTATCCAGGCGCAATGGCAGCAGAATGGTTCGAGCGGGACGCTATCGCTGGTCAACGGCGGCACGACGCTCGCATCGTTGACCCTGTCGGGCCAGTACTCCTCCGGGAATTTCGCGGTTGCCTATGACGGCTCGGGCGGGACACTGATCGAAGTAGTCAATCCGCCGCCGCCACCCGTCACCACCGCCGACATGATCATGCGCGACGGCAATAACGGCGATTTCGAAATTTACGATCTTGGCAACAACACGATCCAAGCAGCCTATGCGCTGATTCAAACCAGCACCGCGTATCAGGTCGCGGGGCTCGGCGACTTCAACGGCACGGACACTACCGACATGCTGCTGCGCAGCGGCGCCGGCGTTTTCGAAATCGACGACATCAGCAACAACAACGTCACCGCCAGCGTCCCCATGGGGCAGGTCGGGCCGGAGTGGGCGGTGTCCGGCTTCGGCGACTTTTCGGGAAATGCCGGTGAAACCGATATGTTGATGCGCAACAGCAACACCGGCAACTTCGAGGTCTACGACATTGGCAACAACGCCATCAACAATGCGGCGCCGATGGGCCAGGTTGGAGTGGAATGGCAGGTCGCAGGCTTCGGCGATTTCTCCGGCCATGCGGGCGAAACTGGCGACATGCTGATGCGCAACGGCAACACCGGACAATTCGAAGTCTACGACGTTACGAACAATACCATCACTTCGGCAGGCCCGATGGGCCAAGTCGGACTGGAATGGCAAATCGCAGGATTTGGCGACTTCTCCGGCGACCCCAACGAAACTGACATGTTGATGCGCGATACCAACAACGGAAAGTTCGAGGTTTACGACATCAGCAACAATACGATTACCAGCGCCGCCCCAATGGGCCAGGTCGGCATGGAATGGCAGGTCGCGGGCTTCGGCCCGATCAACGGCGTCGGCACAAGCGACATGCTGATGCGCAACACCAATACGGGCGCCTTCGAGATTTACGACATCGCCAACAACACCATCACCAATGCTACGGCAATGGGCCAGGTCGGAAGCGAATGGTCGGTGGCGGGCATTGCCATTGATCCGCCTGGCCCACAGGGCGGCACCAACGCCGCGCCGGCGCAACTGGCGCAGGCCATGGCGTCCTATGCGCCCTCCGGCCCGCCCGGCGCCAATGCACCAGTGCAGCAGCCAGTACCGGCCGAGCTGACAACGCCCGCTGTTCTGACAGCCCCTCAAGCTTGAGGCTCGCAGCGCCGTCAGGTTGCTTCGGATTGGTTACCGGAACGGTCGCGGCAGACCGCTTCGCGCAGGTCTGACGGGTGCCCTATAGTGACGCGCCAGCCCGGTCGCGTTCGTTCTACGCATCGTCCGAGACGCCGCAAGTCATATTGAGACATCGCAGTTCACTCTACGCATAGTCGGTTCACAATAGTCCAAGACAAAAAAACGGGCTCGGATAACTTTGCCTAGGGTCGCGGATGCTCTTCCGTGAACGAGAGGCAATGACATGGCGCAGAAAAACTTCAACGGGACCGGGTTTCAAAACTTTGCGGTTGCCGGCAATTGGACGCCAAATGGCGTCCCAGGCAGCTCCGACGATGCAGAGATAGCCTCCGGCGCCATCGTCAGCAGCGCCGCTGATGAAGTGGTGAACAGCATCGGACTTGGCAGCAACAACGTTCTCAATATTCAAAATGCGAGTTTTACCACCGAGAACGGCACCGGAGCGAACGAAAACAACGGGATCATCGACCTGTCAAACTCTGATTTTTTAATTGCCGGGGGCACCTTCGACAATCCGGGAACGATCGAGCTCACGGGCACCCGCTCCAACGTATTGACCGCGCAAAAAGTCATACTTGACGGCGGTGGCACTATCGCGATGTCGATCGGCGGCGGGCTATTCTCCAACTCAATCGGCAACGGCAATGTCGGCCTGGGTGACCCCGGCATCCCCACTCTGGTCAATGCGGACAACACGATCTCCGGCGACGGCAGCATCGGCGCCGGATTAGACTTCACCAACGACGGCACCATCGAGACCAACAACAGCACCAGCAGCCATGGCGGAACGCTCGACCTTACCACTGATGCAATATTTTCCTCCGGTGATTTTCTCAATAACGGCACGCTTCGCGCCGACGACGGCGGTACCCTGATTTTCGGCAGCACCAGCTTCGGATCGGCTCAAGTTTTTGCCAATGACGGCACCATAGAGGCCGAGAGCAGCGGCGATCCAACCAAGCTGGAAATTGCCGGCAATGTGACCATTGCCGATACCGGAGCTGGTGGGTCCATCAATCTGGGAGGGTCTGCAGCGCAGTCCGGCGATGAAATTGTCACCTCTGGCAACGCCGCTTCCCTGACGATCATCGGACAAACGCTCAAGGGCTCGGGTACAATTGGTGACAGCAATCTGACGATCGACAACCTATCGGGAACGATCGATGCGGATGTCTCTGGCCAGGAGATCCTGCTTGGCGGCAGCCCTGGCACCCCCCTGTTCACCAACGGCGGCACGCTCGAAGCCACCATTGGTGGCATTCTGCTTGCCGTGGACAGCCCGATCGCCAATAGCGGCACCATTGCCGCTTTGAGCGGCGGCAGCGTCGTCTTAGGCACGGTGCTGTCCACGGGCGCGATCGACATCGGCGCCGGCAGTTCCGTCAGCCTGTCATCGGAGGTCGTCGGCAACATTACCTTCATTGGCGACGGGGCAGAGCTCATCATCGAGGATGCCCTCGCGAATGGTGGCATCGACGGAAAAATACTGGGCGCGGGCGCCACCAATTCCATCGACATCAGTTCTGCCGCAACTGCGTATGCGGCGAGCAATCACCTAAGCTGGCAGCAGACATCGGCAAGCGGCGGCGTGCTTTCGCTGATCAACAGCTCCGGCCAGACGCTCGAGACCCTGGATTTCGCCGGCACGTTCGCAACGGCGAATTTCACCATGGCGTCCGATGGAAATCAGGGCACACTCATCGAAGTCGGCAACCTGCCTCCATCGGTCGCGACCACCGCCGACATGATTATGGACGACACCAGCGGAGATTATGAGATATACGATCTCGGCGGCAACACCATCCAGGCCGCCTATGCGTTCGACCAGATCAGTACGTCATGGCAGGTCGCGGGCCTCGGCAACTTCGCGGGGACCGATACATCCGACATGCTGATGCGCGATCCCGGCAACGGCCAATTGGAAATCTACGACGTCAGCAACAACAACATCAGCGGTCCATTTTCGATAGGCCAGGTGGGCGCGCCCTGGGTGGTCGCGGGGTTCGGCGATTTTTCGGGCCACGCTAACGAAACTGACATGCTGATGCGGTACGGTTCGAGCGGCCAATTCGAAATCTACGACATCAGCAATAACCAGATCGCATTTGCTGGCCCAATGGGCCAAGTTGGCGCACCGTGGGTGGTTGCCGGCTTCGGCGATTTCTCCGGCCATGCCGGCGAGACCGGCGACATGCTGATGCGCAACGCCAGCACCGGTCAGTTCGAGGTCTATGACATCACCAATAACCAGATCACCTCTGCGGCCGGCATGGGTCAGGTCGGCCTCGAGTGGCAGGTGGCTGGGTTCGGCGACTTTTCCGGCCACGCCAACGAAACCGACATGCTGATGCGCAACTCAAATACCGGCGCATTCGAGATCTACGACATCAGCAACAATGCGATCGCCAACGCCGCGCCCATGGGGCAGGTCGGCCTCGAGTGGCAGGTGGTGGGCTTCGGCTCGATCAACGGCGCCGGCGCGAGCGACATGCTGATGCGCAACATCAATACGGGCGCGTTCGAAATCTACGACATCGGCAACAACCAGATCACGAATGCGACCGCGATGGGCCAGGTCGGCTTGGCGTGGTCGGTCGCCGGCATCGCGGTCGATCCGCCAACGTCGCCGCCGTCGCAACTCGCACAATCGATGGCGTCGTTCGCGCCGGCCGGAAGCACTGACGGCGCCGACACCGCCATGTTTGCGGGGGGCACATCGCTCGGCGCCGGTGACGCGGCCGCCCCGTCCGCTATCGCCACCCACCCGAACGCGTAGGGAGCGCGCGGAGGCCGCGCCTGCTGCGCGTCAGCCGCATTGGATGGGCTGCACGGGTGTGTTACGCACAGCGAGATCATGCTGCGCGTGCGCAACCGGAGGCCAGAGTAGATGTCGACCAAACCAATGAGCGGCGGACAGATCGGCCGCTCGGTGCCGCGCCTCGAAGCGCGGGAAAAAGTTACCGGCCGCGCCGAATATACCCACCTGATGCGGCTACCCGGTATGCTCTACGGCAAAGTGTTTCGCAGCACCGTGGCGCACGGCCGCATTAAATCCGTCGATGTCAGCGCTGCGCGAAAGATGCCCGGCGTGTTCCGCGTCATTACCGCGGACGACGTCGTCAAGGTCATCCCTAATCCCTATTACGGTCCGGCCTTCCACGATCAGCCGATCCTCGCGATGGAGAAGGTACGCTTCGTCGGCGAACCGGTCGCCGTCGTGCTCGCCGCCGATCCGCATGTCGCCGAGGCGGCCACGCAGGCCATCGTTGCCGAATATGAGGAACTGCCGCCGGTGTTCGACGAGGTCGAGGCGATGACCGCTTCCTCCTACGTGCATGACGAGCTGAAGCCCGCCGCGACCTTCGCCGACCTCAAGCATCTCAAGGGCCAGAAGAACACCAATCTCGCACTCAATGCCAAATTGCGGCGCGGCGACGTCGACAAGGCATTCGCCGCTGCCGCGCAGGTGTTCGAACACGAATTCCGCACGCAGAAATGCCTGCACGTGCCGTTCGAGCCGTTCGCCACGATCGCCGACTACAAGGACTCAGGCCTGACGATCCATAGCGGCGCGCAGGGGCCGTCGTTCGTGCGAACGGAGATCGCGCGGCTGCTCGGCTGGCCGGAAAACAAAGTACGCATCAAAGTGCCGTATCTCGGCGGCGGCTATGGCGGCAAGCTCTACATCAAGCTCGAAGCGCTAGTGACGGCCTGCTCGATGATCGCCCGCCGCCCGGTGAAGATCGCGCTCACCATGGAGGAACAGTTCTATCAGATCACCAAGCACCCGGCGACGGTGCGCATCAAGAGCGGCGTCGACAAGAGCGGCCGCATCACCGCGCGCAAATGCGAAGTGTACTGGAACGGCGGCGCCTACGCGGATATCGGCCCGCGCGTCACGCACAAGTCCGGCTTCACCGCCGGCGGTCCATACGATATCGACAACCTTTGGATCGACTCCTGCGCGATGTACACCAACATGACGCCGGCCGGCGCGCTGCGCGGCTTCGGCATGCCGCAGCTCACCTTCGCCTATGAGAGCCACACCGACATGGTGGCGCGCGCGCTGAACATCGATCCGCTCGAGTTCCGCCGCAAGAATGTGCTGCGCAACGGTCGGCCGCAGGCGACCGGCACGATCCTCAAGGATGCGGCGCTCCAGGCGGTGCTCGAACACGTCGCCGACCGGCTGCGCTGGTCGGACAAATTCGATCGCGGCAGCGGCACCATGAAACGCGGGCGCGGCATTGCGTTCGCGCTGAAAGCCTGCGTATCGCCGACCACCTCCGTCGCCATCGTCAATGTCAGCGCCGACGGCAGCCCGACGCTTTACATCTCCACCGTCGATATGGGGCAAGGCTCCGACACCGGCATGGCGCAGATTGTGGGCGAAGTGCTCAACGTACCGGCCGAGAGCGTGCGCGTCGTCGCCCGCGATACCGACGTGACGCCCTACGACATGGGCACGCTTGGCTCGCGTTCGATGTTTCACATGGGCCACGCCGTGCGCCTCGCCGCCGAGGAAGCGCGGCAAAAGATTGCCGAGCTGCGCCGCGAGGTCGGCGAGCCTGAAGGCAGCAACACGCCAGTCTCCGGCCTGTTCATCAAGAAATACGGCATGAAGGCCGGCAACATCGTCGGCAGCGGCAGCTATCGCCCGGGACACGTCGAGCCGGATCACGAGACCGGTCTGTCGCCCGAAATCACGCCATTCTGGATGGTGGCCGCTACCGGCACCGAGATTGAAGTCGACACCGAGACCGGGCGTGTGCGCATCTTGCGGCTCATCAACGCGGTGGACTGCGGCACCAAGGTCAATCCGCGCATCGTCGAGACGCAGATTTCGGGCGCCGCACTGATGCAGCTCGGCTTCACCATGTCGGAGAAGATGAATTACGACGGCGGCCAGGTGACCAACGCGTCGCTCGCCGACTACAAGATCACCGGCATCGGCGACTTGCCGGACGTGATGCTCAACGAGGCGATCGACGCCTTTCAGCACAACGCGCCGTTCGGCGCCAAAGGCGTCGGTGAGTCCTCGACCATGCCGGTGTCGCCGGCGATCGCCAACGCCATCGACGACGCGGTCGGCGTGCGATTGACAGCCTTGCCGCTTACGCCCGAGGCTGTGTTCCGCGCGCTGCGCGAGAAAGAAGGGCGGCCGCTGGCGGACGCTTAATCGCTGACCGCGACAACATGCCGGTCACATTCCTGAAGGCCGTTCGTCACAAGATGTGCCGCACAGTTCGAAGCGTTAAGACCAAGGAGCCGGTCCATTGAGCTCACCCGGACCGCACGAAGGGGCACCTTCCGTTCCGCAGGAGGTGACGCAGCGGCTCACCCGCGCCGCGGTCTTCATCATTGCCAACGTCAAGTCCGGCAGCGCCAGCCGCGACGCAGTCCGTTCATTGTGCGGCGACTTGCCGGCGTTGCTGCGCGCGGTCGGCTTCCGCGACATCGAAGGCAACCTGTCCTGCGTCATGGGAATTGGCTCCGACGCATGGGACGTGCTGTTCGGCGCGCCGCGGCCGGCGGAGTTGCACCCTTTCCGCGAAATCGATGCCGGCCCACGCCATGCCGTCGCGACCCCCGGCGACCTTCTGTTTCACATTCGCGCCAAGCGCATGGATCTCTGCTTCGAACTGGCGACGCAAATCATGGAGCGGCTCGGCGACGCCGTTACCCCCGTCGACGAGGTGCACGGCTTTCGCTTTTTCGACGACCGCGATCTGATCGGCTTTGTCGACGGGACGGAGAATCCGATCGCGCAGGCGGCGATCGATGCAGCCTATATCGGCGCCGAAGACAAAGCCTTCGCCGGCGGCAGCTATGTTATCGTGCAAAAGTATCTGCACGATCTGGCCGCCTGGAATACGCTTCCCACCGAAGCACAGGAGCGCATTATCGGCCGCACCAAGCTGTCCGACATCGAACTCGACGATGCCGTCAAACCGACGTTCGCCCACAATGCGCTGACCACGATCGTCGAAAACGGCAAAGAGATAAAAATCATCCGCGACAACATGCCGTTCGGCAATGCTGCCCGCGGCGAATTCGGCACCTACTTCATCGGCTACGCGCGCTCGCCCCGTACCATCGAACAGATGCTGAACAACATGTTCATTGGCCGTCCGCCGGGCAATTACGACAAGCTGCTGGATTTCAGCCGCGCCATAACCGGCGGTCTGTTCTTCATACCGTCCGCGACATTCCTCGAAAACGTCGGCGACGCCGTGCCCGCCGAAATGACAACAGCCGAAACGTCAGCGCCGCCCGCCCCGGCAGCACGCGCTTCGGACGGTTCGCTCGGCATCGGTTCGCTCAAAGGAGACCGCTCTCATGAATAACCTGCATCGCGAACTTGCCCCGATTTCAGAAGCGGCATGGGCCGACATCGAGGAGGAGGTATCGCGCACGTTGAAGCGTTATCTCGCGGCGCGGCGGGTCGTCGACGTGCACGGTCCGGGCGGCGTGGCGCTCGGGGCGGCCACCACAGGCCACCTGCACAACCTGAAAGCGCCGGCAGACGGCATCATCGCGCGGCAGCGCGCGGTCAATGCGCTGGTCGAACTGAGGGTGCCGTTCGATCTCGATCGCCAGCAAATCGATGACGTCGAGCGTGGCGCCGAAGACTCCGACTGGCAGCCGGCCAAGGATGCCGCCAAAGTCATCGCGTTCGCCGAAGACCGGGCGGTGTTCGACGGCTATGCCGCCGCCGGCATCGGCGGGGTGCGCGAAGGCACGAGCAACCCGGTGCTGAACCTTCCAGCCGACTTCCGCGAATATCCCGACGCCATCGCGCAAGCGCTGACCCAGTTGCGCCTCGTCGGCGTCAATGGTCCCTATTCCGTGCTGCTCAGCGCCGACGCCTATACGGGGCTCAGCGAGACCAGCGATCACGGCTATCCGGTACTCGAGCACGTCAAGCGTCTGGTGGACGGCGAGATCATCTGGGCGCCGGCGATTGCGGGCGCGTTTGTGCTCACGACTCGCGGCGGCGATTTTGCGTTGCACATCGGGCAGGATTTCTCCATCGGTTATCTGAGCCATACCGAGACGGCCGTTCGTCTGTACCTGCAGGAGACCTTCACCTTCCTGTTGCTGACGACGGAAGCCGCCGTTGCCCTAAATCCTGCGGCGACCGCAAAGCCGAGCGCCATCGCGCGGCGTTGACGACTGTGGAGTGGGCCGCGTACCACCGGCGCTGCGCCGGAATGTCCCTTTCCTTTGGGCATTCCCTGCCCTACGCTTTTGCCGCGCGGTTTTAACGCGACAAAAGCGATGCTGACGGGGTGGGAACGATGGCCGGCGAAACGGAAGTTCAAGTCTCGCATTTGTTGGACGAGCACGGGCTTGGCGCATTCCAGATCAAGCTCATCTTCTGGTCCACGCTGATCGCGCTCATCGACGGCTATGACATCGGCGCCATCGCCTTTGCGGCGCCGCACCTCATCCATGACTGGCACATCCCGCCGAAATCGCTCGGCCTCGTACTCACCGCGAGCAATTTCGGCGTGCTGTTCGGCTCGCAGATATTCGGCTGGATCGGCGACCGCTATGGCCGCAAGACTTCGCTGATCGCCTGCAACATTCTGTTCGGCATCTTCACTTGGTGCGCGGCTTATTCGACCAACCTCACGGAATTATTCTGGTTGCGGACCATCGCCGGACTCGGCATCGGCGGCGTCATCCCCAACATTGTGGCAATCAATGCCGAATCGGCGCCACGCCATCTGCGCGCCACGCTCGCCATTATCGCCGCCGGCATGGTGCCTATCGGCGGCGCGCTCGCCGGGTTTGCCGCCGCGGCGTTCGTTCCGCGGCACGGTTGGCCGATCCTGTTCGAGATCGGCGGCGTCGCGCCGATCATCTTCGCGATCATCGCAATGTACGGGCTGCCCGAGTCGATCAAATTCATGACACTGCACGAGAGCCACCGCCCCAAGATGGAACGGCTGATCGCGGCCATCCGTCCCGACTTCAAGGTGCCGCCGAACGCGCGGTTCGTGATCGAGGACGAGAAGCAGTTTCCCAGTTCCAATCCGCGCTATCTGTTCCACAACGGGCTGCAAGTGATCACGCCGCTGACTTGGCTGATCTTCATCTTCAACCTGATGGGCTATTTCTTCCTCATCTCCTGGACGCCGACGATCCTGGTTTCGGCCGCCAAGGCGTCCCAGACCGTCGCGGCGCTCACCGGCGCGGGGCTGCAGGTCGGCGGCACAATCGGCGCGCTGGTGCTGTGCTGGTGGCTGCAGCGGCAGCGCTTCCTCGCCATCGCCATCCTATTCCTGATCGCCGTCCCGGTGGTCGCCGCGATCGGTTACGCCGGGTTGTCGTCGACGGCCGCGCTGGTGTTTGTGGCCTTCCTGGCCGGCGCCGTGGTGCTCGGCATTCAGTCGGGGATCAACGTCGTCGGGGCGATGATCTATCCGACATCGCTGCGCGCCAACGGATCTGGCTGGCAGCTTGGGCTGGGCCGCCTCGGCGCCATCATAGGACCGCTGGCCGGCACGATGCTGGTCGGCGTCTTCCCTATCCAGCACCTCTACCTGTTCGCGGCGATTCCGTTCGCGCTCGGCGCAGTGGTGACTTACATCATTTACGTGCTCAACAACGCGCGGCTGAAGGCGCATCCGGAGCTTGCGCAGGGGCAATAACGATCGTTATTCCGGGCTTGCGGCCTGTGGCCGCGTCCCGGAAAGGCGTCAGAACGGCTCGAACCCTCGTAACGCCGGAATCACCTTCTCGCCGAACAGGCGGATCGAACGCATCAGGTCCGCCTCAGGCAGGTCGGCGAAATTGAACTCGCCCATGAAGACGTTGAACAGTCCATTTTCCGCAGCGCCCCGGATTTTTGCCGCGACTGTTTCGGGCGAGCCGATGAATACCAGCTCGTGTTTCAACAAATACTCGGCATCGAACAGATGCTGCATGATCTCGGACGCGCCGGGCTCGCCGCGGCCGACGAACATTTTGGCGTGGTCGGCGGCGCGCTGCTCGAAGCTTTCGCCGGTCTTTGCCGGCGCCAGAAAACCCTCGTAGGCGCGGCTCGTGCGGAATGCCGCAGTCTCGATCGCCTTGGCATCCGTTTCGTCGACATACACGACTGTGCAATAGGAGATGTTCGGCTTGGTGGCGTGACCGGCAGCCTGCCAGTCGGCCAGGAATTTGCGGTAGCGAGGCGCCGCGTCCGTGCGCGGATAGACCAGAAAATAGCCGGGATTGATGCCATTCCTGGCGCAGAATTCGAGCGTCTGCGGATCGCGGCTCATCATCCACAGCGGCGGATGCGGGCGCTGCGCCGGCTGAACGGAAATCCGCGCATTGTCGGTGTAGAATTCCTGGCCGTGATACGAGAACGGTTGCGTGTCGCCGAACGCCGCACGCAGATAATCGACAAACTCCAATGTCGGCGATTTGCGCTGCCCATAATCGAGCCCGAAGGGACGGAAATACTCCGGGTTGATTCCCGGCACCAGGCCAAGCTCCATGCGGCCGCCGAGCATCTGATCGACGATCGCGATCTCCTCGGCAAGCCGCAGCGGATGATAGAGCGGCACGATGTAACCCATCGGCCCGATGCGCAGCCGCTTGGTGCGCGCGCCGGCGCCGACCGCATAAAGCGACGGCGACGACATCCAGCTTTCGTCGGGACGGAAATGATGCTCGACGCAGAACGAGTGGTCGAAGCCAAGCTCGTCGCACAGCGCGAGTTCACGCCACAGCTGCTCATAGCGCTGGTGCGGCGTCATGCCTGGCTTGGTCCAGATGTGGGAGAAATGCGCGAACTTCATGAGGTTCGATTTTGATTTCGGTCCCTGGCACCGTGTACGACAGATAACACCACGATCTCTCCCCGATCCTCAAACACCTTATAGACGATGATGTACGGTGCTTCGACAAGCTCGCGCGTGCCTTCGACAAGTCCCGGCCGCCCCATATGCGTCAATTGCGGAATCTCAAGCCGCATGACCTTGGCCTCGATGCGGGCGATCATCGCGTGGGCGGCGCGGGGACTGTCGTCAGCGATCCAGGCAAAAATTGCCTCCAGTTCGTCGCGCGCGGCACAATCAAATGTAACCTTCATGTATCGCGTGCACGGAAAGCCTTGAATACGTCCCCAGCCGGGATTGTCTCTCGGTTAGGATCGGCTAAGCGTCGTCGCACTTCGGCAGCCTGCTCTGCGGTCAACTGCAAATCGCTGCGGTCCTGTTCTTCAATGTACTCCACGATATGAACAATATCCGCCTGCCGTTCTGCCGGCCAGGTCAGGACACGATCGAGGATTTCCTTGATTTGGTTTCTCGTCATAGCCTTTCGTATAACATGTTTTCCGCCTGCGCGCACGGGCGATCCCACCACAAACCTGAAAGCGAGGCAGGCGCCCGATGACCCGTCCGAACAACAATCTCAGCGCCGCCAAAACCCATTGCTTCGACTACCTCGACCGCAACGCCAAGGCCATCGCCTGCCTCAACGACAACATCTTCTATTTCGCCGAACTCGGCATGCAGGAATTCGAAACCGCAAAGCTGATGACGGCACTGCTCGAAGACGCCGGCTTCAAAGTAGAGCGCGGCATCTGCGGCTTTCCGACCGGATTCTGCGCCACGTTCGGTTCCGGCTATCCGGTCATTGCCATGCATACCGAATACGATTCCAATCCCGACAACTCGCAGGCCTCGGGCATCGCTGAGCAGACGGCGATCGTCGAGGGCGCGCCCGGCCATTGCGAAGGCCACAATGTCAACGGTGCAGTCCTGATCGCCAGCGCGCTCGCGGCCAAAGCTGCGATGGAAAAATTCAGCTTGAAAGGCACGCTCAAGGTGTTCGGCGCGCCGGCCGAAGAGCAACTCCTCAGCCGCCCCTACATTGTGCGCGACGGTTGGTTCGACGACGTCGATCTCGCCTTTCACAATCATATCGCCGGCAATTTCGGCGTCGGCTACGGCCTGATCCAGGCCGCTCTTGTATCCGCGACGTTTACGTTTCACGGCGAGACCGCGCATGCCGGCGTGGCGCCTTGGCGCGGCCGCGATGCGCTCGACGGCGTGGTGCTGATGGACATGGGGCTGGCGCAATACCGCGAGCACATGACGCCGGCCATGCGCATGCACCGCGTCATCACCGAAGGCGGCGATCAGCCCAACGTGGTGCCGCGGCGCGCCGCGGTGTGGTGGTATTTTCGCGACTCCACCGCCGAAGGCGCCGGCAAATTATTCGAACAGGCGAAGCGGATCGCCGAAGGCGCGGCGCTGATGTCGAACACCAGGGTCGAGGTCGATGTCATGAGCGCGGTCTGGCCGGTGCGCGGCAACCGCACCCTGGCGGAACTGGTCGAGCGCGAGATCGAGACGGTCGGCCTGCCAAGCTGGAGCGAGCAGGAGGATGCGCTGGCGCGCGCCGTGCAGGCGAAAGTGAACGTGCCGGTCGAGGGCTTGGCGCGCCGCTACGTGCCGATGAAAGGACCGGCGGTGCAGAAGCCCGCCGCCAATGACGCGGGCGATATTTCCTGGAAAGTCCCGATGGTGAAGCTCTACTTTCCAGCGACGGTGCCGAACATCAGCTTTCATCACTGGGTGGCCGGCGTTCCGCTCGCCACGTCGATCGCCCACAAGGGCGCGGTCGCCGGCGCCAAGGTGATGGCCGCGTCGATCGTGGAATGCTTCAGCAACCCTGCCGTGGTCGATGAAGCCAAGAGGAGTTTCAAGGAAGAGCTTGCTGGGACTGAATATCGATCGCTGTTACCGCCCGGTCAGAAGCCGCCGCTGACGCTCAATCGCGCGACGATGGATAAATTCCGACCGCTGATGGCCCAGCACTATCTCAAAGAGAAACCGAAATTCGTCCCGTAGCGGCCGAGTCGCGATCAGTTCTCGGCAATGGAATCCTTGAGGATCTGCTTAACGTTGGGATCAACACTGCGAATGCGGTCGAAAATCTGCTGCACGACCTGCGCGTCAAGGAGATCGGGCGCCTCGCCGGTAATTCTCTTGTAGCCGGCGATGAAATCCGGATCGGTCGCGACCGCGAGAAACGCCTTGCGCAATGCCGCCACCGCCTCGGGCGGCGAGCCCTTGGGCAGGAACATGCCGCGCTGCATCTTGGTGGCGATGTCGTTGGTGAGGAGCAGCGCCTGGTATTTTGCACCCGACGGCGCTGTGCCGAAGGCGTCCCGATAGAACTGGTCGAACACGGGAAGACCGCGCTTTTCCAATTCGGGATTTCCCGCAGGCTTGCCGTCGGCGCCGACGATCGAGAACTGAAACAGCGGAACGCCAATGCCGGTATTGATGAGCTGTGGGATGACGACGGTCTGATAACCGGGCAGCGAACTGGAGGTGAAGTTGACCTCACTCTGCACCATTGCCTTGTTGAGCTGCGCGGTCGAGGCAAATCCGGTCACCATTTTGTAGGGCAGGTTCATCACTTCGAGCACCAGCCGCAGCCGCGTGTCCTGTGACGAGGCGCGGCTATAGCCGCCGGCATAGACGCCGCGCGCGCGGGCAAAATCCGCGGGCTTGGTGTAGCCGCCCGGGACGATGTCCTTGCGCGCGTAAACGACATTCCAGCCGCGCGCAGCGGCTATCGGGATGAGGTCGTCCATTTTGACCTTGAGCACCGGATCGTCGGTGATCAAAACGGTGGCACTCATGGTGAAATAGCCGACCGTCAAGCCGTCGGGTTGCGAGCCGATGTTGAGTCCGAGCTGATTCATGGCGCTGACGCCGCCGGCGCCCGGCAGATTGCGGATGATGATGGTTGGATGGCCGGGAATGTACTTGGCCAAGTACTGCTGGTAGACGCGCGCCTCGGTATCGGCGTTGCCGCCGACGCCGTAATTCACCAACAGCGTCAGCGTCTTGTCCTTGTAGAACTGCGCCAGCGCCGGTCCCGCGGGCAGCGCCAGTGCGGCGATGACAAGAAGGCGCAGCAACATCCTATGTCCCTCCGTGGGTGGATCCGCGATCCGCCGGCTGCGCCGGCTGAACCTCCTCCCTCATTTCTCCGACTTATAGCAGAAGCGGCGACATCGCGAAGATGAGCGCGCGGCGTTGGCGCACAGCGCCGGCGAAGGGCATTTTGCGGGTGCAGAATGCCGTCGTAGCATCTTGCGCGCGGGAACATTTGGCTCGGGCGACGGTCTAATGGACACTAGGGACAGTTCCGAGCGGACACTTCTTTCACAACTGGCGCGCGGCGACGAAGCTGCCTGGGGGCAGGTGTTCGGCGCCTATCGCGACCGTATTTACGGATTTTGCCTGCGAATGATGCGCAATCGCGAGGAAGCCGAGGACGCGAGCCAGGAGGTGTTTTTGCGCGCCGTCCGGGCCGTCGGTGCATTTCGCGGCGAGGCTTCGCTGAATACCTGGCTACACCAGATCGCGCGCAACGCCTGCGTGACTCGCCTCGCCTCGGCAAGAAAAAGTCTTGAGGACGTGGCGGATCGCAGCTGGATCGCGGACCTCGCCAGCGATGAGCCGGGAGCAGACCGCTCGTCGGCCAGCGCCGAACTGCGCGATGCGCTGGAGCTCGCCATCGGCGATCTCGAGCCAGCGTTTCGCGAGGTGATCCTGCTGCGGGAGATTGAAGATCAATCTTACGAGGACATAGCGCGGATTACCGAGACGTCGGTGGCCACGGTAAAGACCCGCATCTACCGCGCCCGCGAGAAACTCAAAGAACGCTTGGCGGAGTTTCGCTGATGGGGTGCGACGACTTGCACGCTGAGCTGTCGGCCTGGATCGATGGCGAATTGAGCGCCGAAGATCGCGCCCGCATCGCCACACATTTACAGACCTGCCCCGCATGCGGCGAGCATGTACGTGCATTGCAGGAGACCGCGTCACTCGTGCGCGGGTTGCGAACCCCGCGCGCACCGGCATCCGTCACCCAGGCGGCGATGCGCCAGGCCGGCGCCATGAAACAGCGTGCAGCTACGCCGTGGCTGCGATTGTCGTTTGGCTGGCCTCTGCCGGCGCTCGGCGTCGGCCTCCTCGGATTGGCCGCCGCCGTTGCGCTCGCGATATTCGCCGGGCAGCAGCAATGGGTGAAAAACCCGGCTGACAGCAGCGCGTCATTTCATTCCGCAGCGGGCAGCGTGGGAAATCCGATGCCGAATGGCGCCGGCTATCACCTGTCCTCGGCGCCTGACAGCATCACCGGCAGTATCGCGATAACCCGAGGGTATGATTTCCGCGGCGCCCAAAACCGCCGTGACATCAACACCTTCAATGCGCGCGAGCGCTTCGCCTGGGAGCACGGGGTTTGGCGTCATGAGCGGCGGTTTGGCCGCGACGGTTGGTGGTGGGACGTCGAAGGCGCCTGGTACTGGTACGACAAACGAACGGACGGGCCTCCAGTCCTGGTATCCAGCGTCCGTTTTGCCGCCGATTCCTCACCGATCGGCGGAATGCCGCAACCGCCGGCAAAAGCGCTCGAGGCGCCGCAACCGCGCTAGCCGTATAGGGATTTTGCCGCCGAGCACGGGAACATTTGCCGCCGGATACAGTCTCAATGAGGGGGAAGGCGTGGGCTCAAACATACAAAAATCTCGGTTTTTTGCCTGCTTTGCGTCCAGCCGAGCGTGCGTTCGCCGCGATAGACAGCGGGGTTCCAATATCGCTATCCTCGGAAAAACAGGGAGAACCGCGATGCGGTGCCGTTGGTTTGTAGCGACGTTCTTGTTCGTCACGGCCCAACTGTTTTACGGGATTCCGAAGAGCCACGCCGCCGATCTCCAATGGGAGGTCGAGAACCCCTATCGTTTTTTCAAACGCGAGGCGTCGTTCCAAGCGCAGGAAAAGGCGTTCGACGCGGTGCGCGGTGCAACCGGCCAAGCGTTGCCCAATAACATTCTGTGGCGCGTGGAACGCCGCCTGAACGATCCGGATTGCAAAAACCGCTCAACGCCCACCTCCTGTTACGACACGGCGGGAAAATATTTCGAGCAGAGCCGCCTGGGCTGGGCCTCGCGCACGCTCGATTTCACCTGCTTCGATCGCAACGCCCGACCGCGCCATTATCTCAAAACCTGTGACAGGCAATATTCGTGGGGTGTGGCCAAGGAGGACTACATCCTGCCAGATGCCCACACCGTCGACGTCTTCCTGTCGCCGGAGCAGATCGCTGCTGCGGGTACGGGCGACTGCGAGTGGAGCTGGCAGGCGCGCCGGCCTAATTCACCGGTCGAGACGCGCAAGCAGCCGTGCAAGGCGAAGTTCGTGATCAAGCGCGTGCCGTATTCGCTCGATCGCAACCTCTCGGGCGCATCCGTCAAGGTCAAACTGCCCAACGGCGCCGAACTGGCCGATTCAAGCGTCGTCGTCGAAGATTTGTTTGTCGTCGCAATGGGTGACAGCTTCGCATCCGGCGAAAGCAATCCGGACCGTCCGGTGACTTTCAGCGCCACGCGGCAGATGGTCTACGACCCCGTCAATTTGCAGGCCAACCAGAATCTCGCCAGCCGCGGCAACGCCGATTACCACGTCGCCTCGGCGGAGGATCAGTTCAACCCCAAGGCGCTGCCGAAGCGCCTGATGGCGGACGAGCAAAAAGAGCTGGTCTACGACCCGAACACGGCGGAATTTCTCGATGCTTTCGAGAAGGCTCGCGCGCAGTGGCTTAGCCCGGATTGCCATCGCTCGCAGTACGGTTATCCGTTCCGCGTCAGCATGGGGCTGGCGCTCGAGGATCGGCACCGCGCCGTCACTTTCGTCAGCTTGGCATGCTCCGGATCCGACATTGTTGAAGGCTTGTTCTCGCCGAGCGACGCGCGCGACGAGATGGCCCTCGCCAACGGCCAGAAGAAGACGCCGGCGCAACTCGATCAATTGGCCAGCCTGATCTGCCGCAGCGACAACGAGCGTACCCACGCCGTGAATTACCGGTTGCCGGCGTATTCGGCCGGCAGCACCGCGATCAGCGAACGCACCATCACGATGCGGTGGTGTCCGCCGCAGGACCGCAAGCGCCCGATCGACGTGGTGCTGCTTTCGGTCGGCGGCAACGACGTCGGCTTCGGCGCGCTGGTCGCCTACGCTATCACCTCGAGCGCATCCGATATCGCACCCGTTGCGGGCCTGATCGGCCACGAAATCCGCTATTCCCCGAGCGTCTCGGAAGCTTATCTGCGGGTACTCGATCGCCGCATGGAGGCCGTGAAGGACGCGCTGCGTGATGGTTTCGGCGTCGATCCGGCGCGAGTGCTGCAGAACGCTTATGAGCCGATTCAATTCGACGAAACCGGCAATGTCTGCGGCAGCGTGCCGACGCTCGGCCTCGATGTGTATCCCAAATTCCGGTTCGACCGCGGGCGGACCGCGGAAGTGTCGCACTTTGTCACGGAATTGCAGACTCGCCAGGAATGCATCGACAATGCCAGCAAGCCTGGCTGTCCGGCAGGCCTCGCCACCGGCCGCGGCACCGGCTTCCAATTCATCACCGACCACACCGCGGAATTCCTGCATCGCGGGGTCTGCGCCCGGGATCCGCGCGCGGCGATGAGCGATCAGGTCAATATGGGCATGCCGCGCATGTCGGCCGCGACTCAGGATTTCGTTCCCTATTCGCCCGCGGGCGCCACGCCCTACGCGCATCACTGGCGCTTGGTTCGCGGTCCGAACGACGCCTTCCTTGCCGCCAACACCCACAAGGAAGGCATCTCGGCGTTCGACGACTTGCAGCCCCCTTACGCGGCCCTGATCAGCGGCGCGTTCCATCCGACCGCCGAGGGTCACGCCATCGTCGCCGATCACGTCTTACGCCACGTCAACGAGTTGCTGGCGAAAAGGTCTCTGGCGGCTGCCAAATAGGCACAGACGGGGCGTGAACTCGCCCTGTAGTTCTCGCCAAACGCGAGTGATCCGCGGTTGACTCTCGGCCGTATAGGCCGTTGAATCCTCACGGGAAAGGCACAGTGGGCACAAGGCTCACCGGGGGCACGGGGCGATGCAGTCCCGCACATGGCTGCTGTCGGCTTTGGCGCTGGTGTCGTTGATGACAGCGGCGGCCGAGGCACAGGTTATTCCGCCGGGCGATCTGCCCGGGCGGGAACGGCAGCGCTTTATCCAGCCGGCCGCCCCGCAGGCGCAGCCCGGCGGTCCGGTTGTCACCCTTCCCAGCACGGTCGCGCCCGAGGGCGCCGACAAGGTTGTCGTTCTGGTCGCGGGCGTCGAGATCGGCGGCTCGACCGTGTACGGCAAAAAGCAGCTGGCCGAACTTTACACCGGCATGGTCGGCCAGCGCGTGCCGCTCACTGCCGTCTACGCGCTGGCGCATAAGATCACCTCCAAATACGGCAACGACGGCTATGTGCTGTCGCGCGCCATCGTGCCGCCGCAGCAGCTCAGTCCCGATGGGGCGGTCGTCCACATCGACGTCGTTGAAGGCTACATCGACAAGGTCGAGTGGCCGCGGCAGCTCGCTCGCTACCGCGATTTCTTCACCGCCTATGCGGCCAAGATCACCGCCCAACGGCCGGTCAACATCCGCACCATCGAACGCTATCTGCTGCTTGCCGGCGACCTGCCCGGGCTGAAATTCAAGACCAGCCTGCGGCCGTCGGAGACCGCGCGCGGCGCCGCAACGCTGGTGGTCGAGGTCGCCGAAAAGCGCATCGACGCCAACGCCCATATCGACAACCGCGGCACGCAGGCGCGCGGGCCGTTCGAATATTACGGATCGGCGACGCTCAACAATCTGTTCGGGCAGCATGAGGCCTGGACGTTCACCTACGCGGGCGTCGTGCCGCTGAAAGAGCTCAACTACGCGGCGCTCGGCTACAAACAGGCCCTCACCAGCGAAGGGCTGACATTCTTCGCCGACGGCAGTGACGCCTGGGGCACGCCCGGCACGGTCCAGCTCGAGTCGCTGCTCTATCGAACGCTTGGGCCATACGGCGACGCCGGCTTCTCCTATCCGGTGCTGCGGTCGCGTGAAAAGAACATCACGCTGTCGAGCCTGGTATACGGCAGCGACAACGAGAGCGACGCGCTCGGCGCGCCGTTAACCGACGATCGTCTGCGCGGCTTTCGCAGCAAGGTCGACGCCGATTTTGCCGACCAGTGGCATGGCATCAATCAGTTCAACGTCACATTCAGCCAAGGCATCCAGGGCCTGGGCAGCACCAGCAACAACAACCCGCTCGCCTCGCGGCTGGCAGGCCGCGTCGACTACGACAAGATCGAAGCGACCGCGGCCCGCAATCAGGCGCTGTTCGACCAGTTCTCGGCCTATGTCTCGCTCTACGGCCAGTACGCCGGCACACCGCTGCTTGTACCGGAACAATGCGGGTTCGGCGGCCGCTATTTCGGCCGCGCCTTCGATCCATCGCAACTGCTCGGCGACTCCTGCTTCGAAACGGTCGGCGAGTTGCGCTACGACCTGCCGGCCAAGCTGTTGCACTACGTGAATACGGTGCAGTTTTACGGCTATACCGACTACGGCGACCTTTACACGCGCGACGCCACACCGGGGACTCCGCAGGTGCCGGGGACTCCGAAGGTCCAGCACGCGGCCTCGGTCGGCGGCGGCGTCAGGCTCGACTGGTTCGACCACATCGATGCCGACCTCTCGGTTGCGAAGGCAATCGAGGGGCCGATCAACGACACGCGATTCTTTTTCATTCTGAGCGCGCACAACTGAGGCAGGCGATGGCGCGGCGATGGCACAACGCGGTTCTGACGGCGACGGCGCTGCTGCCGTTCGCCGTCGCGTCCGCGTTTGCCGGGCCGAATGGCGCTCACGTTGTCGGCGGCGCCGCGACCGTGCAGGGTCAAGGCACCGGCAACGTCGTCGTCAATCAATCGAGCCAGAACGCCATCATCAACTGGCAGACCTTCAACATCGGTTCGGGCGAGACGACGAAAATCTTAATGCCGAATTCGAGCTCGACCCAACTCGACCGCGTCACCGGCGGGCAGGGCCCTTCGCAAATCCTTGGCACACTGTACTCGAACGGCAAGATTTTCCTGGTCAACCCCGACGGCATCCTGTTCGGCATGGGTGCGAGCATCAACGTCGGCAGCCTGTTGGCGACAACCAACAACATCACCAACAAGAATTTCATGGCCGGGCGCTACCAATTCACTATCCCTGGCAATCCGAACGCTTCGATCGTCAACATGGGATCGATCACGGCGCAGACCGGCGGCTTCGCCGCGCTGGTGGCGCCGGGCGTGCGTAATACCGGCACGATTACCGCAAAGCTCGGCACCATCGCCCTCGCGTCGGGCAATGCGTTCACGCTCGACATGTACGGCGACAATCTGATCACGCTCGGCTTGACCGATTCGATCTCCTCGCAGGTCGTCGACGTTGCAACCGGCCAGCCGCTGAAATCGCTGGTCAGCAACGAAGGCAAGCTCAAGGCCGACGGCGGCACCGTGACGCTGACCGCGTCTGCGGCGCGCGCGGTGGTCGATTCCGTCATCAACAATTCCGGCGTGATCGAGGCCAATTCGATCGGCAGCCACAACGGCATGATCGTGCTCGGCGCTGCGACCGCCGCCGCCAAACCTCCTGGTTCACCGACACAGACCGTGACGGTGTCCGGCAAGCTCTCGGCCAAAGGCAAACGCAAAGGCACCACGGGCGGCACCATCATCGTCACCGGCGAGAACATCGCAGTCAGCGGCGCTACCATCAACGCCTCGGGCAACGCCGGCGGCGGCAAGGTGCTGATCGGCGGCGATTGGGGCGGCGGGCATCCCAACACGAGCCTCGTGTCCGGCAATACGAGTGCATCGCTGCAGCCCTACACGGTACCGAATTCCTCGACCGTATCGATCGACGCCGCGACCATGATCGACGCCTCGGCTACGACGACCGGCAACGGCGGCAAGGTGATCGTCTGGGCCAATCAGGCGACGACGTTCCTCGGCACGATTTTGGCAAAAGGCGGCGCACAGTCCGGCAACGGTGGGTTTGTTGAAACTTCGGGCGGCACGTTGAGCTTCAACGGCAGCGTCAACACCTCGGCGCCGAACGGCAAGACCGGCACGTGGCTGCTCGATCCGACCGATCTCATGATCGACGCGGCGGGCGCCGCCACGATTTCGAACGGCCTCGCCGGCAACAACGTCGTCGTTTACACGGATGCTGACGGGACCACGAGCGGCCAAGGAACAACATCGAGCGGGGCCGGCGACATCATCGTCATTTCAGGCATCTCGTGGTCGAGCAACAACACACTGACGCTCGATGCGTACCACAATGTCAATATCGATAACGTTGCCATCACAAATACCGGTGCCGGCAATCTCGTGCTGCACGCCGACTCGACGGGAACAGGGGCCGGCACAGTTTTGTTCTCGGAAGATTCGGGAAGGATCGATTTTTCGCGGAGCACCGGCACGGTTTCGATTTTCTATAACCCTGCGAACAATCCTGGAAACGGCACGATCAACACATCGAGTTATACGACTCCCACTAACTATCGGCAATTTGTAACCGGCGGCACCTTAACGTCCTACATGCTCGTCAATAATGTCTACGATCTACAAAACATTCAGAACAATCTATCGGGCGCATACGCATTTGGGAAAAACATCGACGCCATCGCGACAGCAAACTTCATCCCGATCGGAGATCCACAGAATCCATTCACGGGCGCTCTGAACGGCGATGGCTTCGCGGTCAACAATCTCACGATTAATTCATCCGCGGCTTATGTCGGGCTGTTTGGAATGATCGGCCCCGGCGGCTCGGTACAAAATCTTGGAATTGGCAATATCAGCCTGATGGCCACCAGGTGGAACGGGTCGGGAGGAGATTACGCGCACGTCGGCGCATTGGCGGGACTCAATCAAGGAACCATCAGCGACTCGTACGCGACCGGCATGATCACGAGCTCGAGCCCATACGTCACGGCGCCCGACACCGGCGGACTCGTGGGAACGAACGCTGGCTCGATCAGTCAATCCTATGCAAGTGTCAAGATCACTGAGAACAGCTCGGGGGACAGCCTCTACCTCGGCGGGTTGGTCGGCTGGAATCAGGTTGGCGGCTCCATCACACAATCGTACGCGACCGGAATTGTAACAAATAATGCCGGCAGCAACGCTGAAGTGGGCGGCCTCATCGGCCTCAATTCGGGCACGGTTTCGCAAAGCTATTCGATGGGGGCGGTGAGCGGCCTTGGCGGCCTCGGCGGCTTGATCGGCAGCGGTAGCGGCAATGTGACCTCGTCATACTGGGACACGCAGACCAGCGGCCAACCAGTGAACGCCGACAGTATTGGTACCGGCCTGACGACGGCGCAGTTTCAGTCCGGTCTTCCAGGCGGCTTCGACGCAACGGCATGGGCGCTTAACCCCAGCCTAAACAACGGCCACCCCTATCTGCTCTGGCAATTGCCAAGCGGAACGCAGGTGATCGACGGCTACGTCTACGCCGATGGCGGCATCACGCTCGCCGGCGGCGGTATCGTCGTCTCGGGTCTCGTCAACGGCATATCGCTGTCCTCCTTGGGCGGGACGGTGACGACCGGGGCAAACGGCTCCTACAATTTCCTGCTGGCGCCGGGCACCATCTTGGCCTCCGGGTCACAGATTCTGACCTACACGACCGGCGCGAATGCCGGAGCCGCGTACCGGCAGAACGCCACCGGCTCGGTCACTAATCTCAACATCTACGAGGGCTACCTCAACGAAACGGGCGGCGCCACCACGCTCAGCGGCTTGTCTGCTGGGCTTGCGACCGCGCTCGGCAGCAATACGTCCGTGGTCAGCGGCCTCAACAACCGGGCGATCAACGCGACCGGCACAAGCTTCGCCATCGATCAATCGCTCAGCGCGGGAACGCTGCTGCTGTCGGCAAACGGCGCAGTCACGCAATCCGCTCCACTCAACGTCATGAACCTCGCGCTGCTCGGCGGCAGCGCGAGCTTCACGCTCACCAACGGCGCCAATCAGGTCGGCACGCTCGCCGCAAACGCCGGCAGCGTCAATTTTGCCGATGCGACAAGCCTGAACATCGGTACCGTCGGCGGCACCAGCGGGGTGACGGCGTCCGGCGCGCTCACGCTCAGCGTCAATGGCGGCATCGGGGCGACCGACGCGGTGAGCGTCGGCACATTTACGCTTGCGAACGGCAATTGGAGTCAGGACACCGTTTCGCTGCCCAGCTATACTGCTCAGAATTTCGTCATCAATAACGGCTCGTTCCTGCGCGCCGCCGGGGGTAACGGTTCGGGCGGATCGCCCTACCAGATAACGGACGTCTACGGCCTGCAGGGAATCGGATCGAGCGCGGCACTGCTCGCGGACAACTACGTTCTCGCCGACAGCATCAACGCCAGCGGTACAGCGAACTGGAACGGCGGCGCCGGCTTTGCGCCAATCGGCAACGCCACCACCAATTTCACCGGCACGTTCAACGGCAATGGCAACGCTGTCAGCAGCCTGACCATCGCTCCAACAAATTCAAATGTGACGGCGATCGGCTTGTTCGGCACGATCGGTTGGGGCGGCACCGTCGAGAATCTTGCGCTGAGCAATATCAACGTCACCGCCAATCCGAACGCCGTTTCATCCGGGCAATCGGTCGGCGCACTCGCGGGAGAAAGTGCCGGGACCGTCAGCGGCGTCGCGGCCAGCGGCTCGGTCAACGGCGGAGCGATCGTTAATGTCCAACTGGGCGGGCTGGTTGGTCAAAATGACCCTGGAGCGCACATCACCAATTCGCAGGCGCACGTCAACGTCGCCTCGACCGCGAGCGTGTCGCCTGGCAACAACAACTGCTCCGGCAGCGGCACCTGCGACTCCATCAATGTTGGCGGCTTCGTCGGCGCCAACTTCGGCACCATCTCCGGCACGACATGGACCGGCGCGCCTACGAATTGCGCAGCGTCTTACGCTTGCGCCAGCGGCGCGGTGTCGGTCGGCCAGCTCGGCCAGGGCGGCGGCTTCGTCGGCATGAACCAGGGCATCATCAGCTACGCGTTTGTCACCGGCACCGGAAGCGTTACCGGCGCCAACGGCCTTCCCAGCACCGGTGGACAAGCGTTCAATAACCTCACGACGATCGGCGGCTTCGCCGGCGACAATCAGGGACAAATATCCAATTCAGCGGCCGCCAGTCTCGTCGGCAGCGCAGGCACGATGTGGCTCGCCGCGGGCGGCTTTGCGGGAAGCAACGAGGGCACGATCACGTCGTCATCCGCGACCGGCGCGGTCACGACCGGTGATAACAGCACCGCCGGCGGCTTTGTTGGTGGCAACTCGCCCGGTTCGGGCATGCAGAACTGCCAGGGCTGCTTGTTCGGCGATGGCTTCAACAACGGCGCCAGCATCTCGAACTCGCAGGCCTCCGGGACCGTCAGCGCCGGTGCATCCAGCGTCGCCGGCGGCTTCGCCGCCACCGGCAGCCAGGATAATGGGCCGCACGGCGGCAGCTTCACCAACGTCACCGCGTCGGGGGCGGTGCATGCGGGTCACGACAGCGTCGTCGGCGGTTTGGTTGGCGTGCTGCTCGAGGATGGTACGATCGCGAACTCCACCGCGCACAACAGCATTGTCGCGAGTTCAGGACCAAACAGCATTATCGGCGGCGTGGTTGGCCTCAACGAAGGCACTATCTCCGGTACGGCGTCGACGGCGCCGGTCAGCGGCACGAGCGACAGCTACATCGGCGGCATCACCGGCATCAATCTCGGCCTGGTGACCGGTTCCTCGACCGATCCAAATATCGGCGGCAGCGGCGGCAACGACTTCATCGGCGGCATTGCCGGCCTCAATGCCGGCTCCATCAGCGGCAGTACGGCCAACATCGCGCTGGCGGGCGGCTCGCCCAACTATTCGGGCGGCGTCGCCGGGGTCAACGGCAGCTTCAGCAAGGAACCGTCGGCCTTCCCGTATTCGAGCTTCCCGAACGGAACAATCAGCAATTCAAGCGCGACCGGCAGCGGATTTACCAGCCAGACCGGAACGTCGTCGCCGGCCTGGACGCCGGGCCTCCCGGCGTGGCTCGCCAGTTGCAACGACGCGGGCTGCGGCTTCGTCACCGGCGGCACGCTGCAGACCGCCAGCGCCACCAACAACATTCCGGCCAACACGATCGATGTAATCCAGCAAGTCGCTCAGTTCACCCAGCCAGTGAATTTGACCGGGCCGAGCACCCCGCCGCCTCTAGTCAATACCGCTAGCCTCAACACCGAGACCGGAAATAGCGCGAACGGCGCCAGCAACCCTGCGAACGGCACCACCGGCAGCACCGGCGGGGGCAGTCTCGCCAGCGGCCTGCATGGCGGGAACGGCGCACCGAGCGGCATGCGTCTGATCGACATGCCGGTCATGCCGCTGCCGCCCGGCTCGGGCCTGCCGCCGTCGGGCGAGACGCGCTTCCTGCTCAACGAGGTGGTGCTGCAGTTCGGCTCCGAGGTGTCGCCGCAACAGGTCGCCGACATCGCGCGGCGCCTCGGACTGGTCATCGTGTCGCAACAAACGATCGCCGCGCTCCACCGCACCGTCTACACATTCCGCATCACCGGCGGACAATCGGTGGCCGAAATCATCCGGCAGGTCGAAAGCGGGGGCGTTCACGTCGCCGCACAGCCAAATTACACCTACGGGCTGTCGCAGGATCCGAGCGTCGCCGGCGGCCACGGCGATCCCGCGCAATACATTGTGCAAAAACTGCAGCTGGGCGCCGTCCACCGCATTACCGAGGGCAACGATATCGTCGTCGCGCTGATCGACTCGCAGGTCGACCCGAGACAGCCGGATTTTGCCGGCCGGATCGTCGACAGCTACGACGCCGGTTGCGGCCCCAACACGCCGCCCGATGCGCACGGCACCGGAATGGCGGGCGCGATCGCCTCGCACATCGGCCTGCTCGGCGTTGCACCGAACGCCAGGATCATCGCGATCTGCGCATTCGGCGGCCACGGCACGCCCGAGGCGACCTCCACCAAAATCATTCGCGGCGTGGACTACGCGATCGCGCACGGCGCCAAGATCATCAACATGAGCTTTGCCGGACCGCAGGATCCGGCGCTCGCGCAGGAGCTGCAGATCGCCCGCGAGAGGGGCATTTTGATCATCGCCGCCGCCGGCAATGCGGGCGCGAAATCGCCGCCACTTTATCCGGGCGCCGATCCGAACGTCATGGCGGTCACCGCCACCGACGAGCACGACCGCCTGTTCAATGGCGCCAATCAGGGCTCCTATGTGGCGGTCGCGGCCCCAGGCGTGAACATTCTGGTGCCGGCGCCAAACGGCGACGTGCAGTTCACCACCGGCACCTCAGTCGCGAGCGCGAATGTCAGCGGCGTCGCGGCGCTGCTGATGGCGGAGAAGCCGACGCGCACGCCGGAGGAGATCCGCGCCATTCTGGCGTCGACCGCCAAACACCTCGGCGCCAAAGGTGTGAACCCGCAATTCGGCGCCGGCCTGGTCGACCCGCTCAAGGCGCTGCGCTTCGTGCCGACCGCGCTCGGACGCAAACCCGCCGCAGAGGCGGCGACCCCCCTTCAGCTGCATTGAGCGGCGCGCGTACCGTGCGCTCTCCGCGGCTCCGCATCTCGCTTTGAAGCAGCAAATTGTTTTCTCTCAAGTATATAAGAATTTTGGCGCGGGCGTCGGCTTCGCTCCGCTCTGTTTAGCGCAATCGCTTGTTCGCAAACGCGCGGCCGGAGGCCGTTTTCAAATAACGCTCAAACTCGATGGCCTTGCGATCGTCGGAGAACGCCAGATACGAGACCAGGCGCCATGGCTTGAATTTAGCCGCGTGAGGCGAACGTCCCCGATTATGATCGGCAAATCTGGATCGCAAATCGTCAGTCAGACCAACGTAGGTTTGATCCGAAAAACTCGATGCTTTGCAGCAAATAGACGTATCGCGTTGTCCCTGCCCGTCTTCGCCCTTCGGGCTCCGACGGACAGCTTCGCTGCTTTGCAACGTTTGTAAAGCTGGCTTGCCAGCCGTAGCTCGCGGCGGACAGCCTTCGCTCTGCTTCGCGAGCGAAGGCTGGTGCCCGTGGAGGGAGTCGAACCCCCATGCCTTGCGGCGATCGATTTTGAGTCGATTGCGTCTGCCATTCCGCCACACGGGCTAGGCGCAAATATATAGGCGGAGGCGAGCCGCCTCGCCAAGGAAAATTCGGCCGCCCAGAACCAGGCGATTCTTGTTCGCGTGCCCTCGCAGTCGGGCCTTGTGGACGGGCCTTGCTTCTACCCCAATGATCGGCCATTGGGGCGGCTGCGTATTCGTGCGGAGCCGGCAAGACAGGAGCCCGACAGGCCATGGACCAGACCACGGCGATCAACCACGGCGTTCTGCACGGGCAACGCGGCGGCCCGGTCGCGCAGGCCGCACTCGCCATCTTCGCGATCAGCCTCGCCACACTGCTTGGCGCCTGGTTTTTCCAATTCGTACTGGGCTATCCGCCCTGCCCGCTCTGCCTGCAGCAACGCATCCCCTATTACATCGTCATTCCACTGGCGCTGATCCTCGCATTGGCGGCACGCGGCGGCGTATCGCCCCGGCTTGTCGCTGCGGGCCTCTCGGTGATCCTTATTGCGGTGCTCTGCGGTGCGGCGCTTGGCACCTACCATGCGGGCGTTGAATGGCATTTCTGGGCCGGTCCGACCGACTGCTCCGGCCCGCTCGGCGACCTCAGCAGCGGCGGATCGCTGCTCGACCAGCTCAAGTCGGTCCACGTGGTGCGCTGCGACCAGGCGGCCTGGCGTTTTCTCGGCATTTCGCTCGCCGGCTATAACGTGCTGATTTCGCTCGGCATGGCGGCCATCGCGGCTTACGGCTTGGCGGCGTCGCGCAAGCAACCGGCTTGACCGCCGAGCGCCGCCCAGCAGCCGCGACAAAACGCTGCTCAGTCGCCCTGCTCTACCTATGCGCGTTGCACGCGCTGCATCGATCAATTATCGTTCCGATGACGGCGCTCACGGCGTAATCCGCGCTTCGGCGCCTAAGCTCACAAGCAACAACAAGCCCGCCATTGGGCATCAACAATGGCGGCACCAACATAGGGAGAATGGCATGCGTTCCAGAGCATGCGCCATTGCGGCGCGAACAGCGGCGGCCGCGGCGACCTGCATCATCTCAACCGCGTTCGCACTTGGCGGGGCGCAGGCGCAAACCACGCCTTACGTGATGAAGATTACGACGCCGACCATTCACGCGGCGCCCGACATGTACGCACGCAACCTCGCCGCCGCGGTCGAGAAGGATTCCGGCGGCCGCATCAAGGCGCAGGTCTATCCGGCGAGCCAGCTCGGCTCCATCCCCCGCCAGATCGAGGGCACCCAGTTCGGCTCGATCCAGTGCGCGGTCATTCCGCCGGAATTCTTCGTCGGCGTCGATCAGCGCTTCGAAGTGCTGGCTGCGCCGGGCCTCGTCAGCACGGTCGCGCAGAGCCAGCGCGTCGCCGCCGATCCGGCAGTGCTCAAGGCGATGCTGGCGCTCGGCGCCGACAAAGGTCTGATCGGCGCAGGGTTGTTTTTCGCCGAACCCGCGGAGGTGGTGTCCAAGACGCCGATCCGTCATCTGGCCGATTTCAAGGGCAAGAAGCTGCGGATTTTCGCGTCAGAGTTTCAGTCCGAGGCGTTCAAGCGCCTTGGCGTTACGCCCATCGCCATGTCGCCGGGTGACGTGCTGCCGGCGATCCAGCAAGGCACGCTCGATGGCGCGGCATTTGGCGTGCAGCTCCTGTCGGGGCTGCATTTCTATGACAGCGCCAAATACGTCGCCATGACAAGCCACTCCGCCATTTTCATCATCGTCGAGATCAGCAAAAAGTGGCACGACTCGCTGCCCAAGGATTTGCAGGAGATCGTCGACCGTGATGCCGCCAGGGAAGCTACGGTCATCAATCCGCAGGCCCTCGACATCCTCAACGGCGCGCGAAAAACCTGGACCGACCACGGCGGCGAACTGATCGCTTTGCCGGCTGACGAACAGGAAAAAATGCTGCAGACGCTGGTCAGCGTCGGCGACGACGTGGCCGCGAAGAAGCCGCTGGTCAAGACCGACTATGAAATCGTCAAGGAGGCGGCACAGAAACTGAAATGACCATGTGACCGCAATTCCGCGCCGCATGGATGCCGGGCTTGGGGAAGCCCGGCTGGGAGGATGTCATGCGCATCATGGAATACGAATTGCGCACGGCGGCGCTGGCCGCCGCCGGAGCTCTGGTTCTATCGCTGGCCCTGCCGCCAGGCGCAGCGCGGGCGCAGCAGCCCTACGTGATGAAAATCTCCACGCCGACGATCCACGACATTCCAGATCAATGGGCGGCAAGGCTCGCCGCGGCGCTGGAGAAAGACTCCGGAGGCCGGATCGAGGCGCAGGTTTATCCGGCGAGCCAGCTCGGCTCCATACCGCGCCAGATCGAAGGCACCCAATTCGGCTCCATCCAGATGGAAGTCGTGCCGCCCGAGTTCATGGTCGGGCTCGATCCTCGTTTTGAGGTTATGGCCGCGCCCGGACTGGTGGATTCGCAGTCTCACGGTCAGCGCGTGTCTCACGACCCCGAGGTGCTCAAGCTGATGCTTGGACTCGGCGCCGACAAAGGGCTGCGCGGCGTCGGCCTGTTCATGGCCGAACAGTCCGTCATCGTGTCCAGAATGCCGCTGCGCCATCTTGCGGACTTCAAGGGCAGGAAAATACGAATCTTCGCCTCACAGTTTCAGAGCGAAGCGTTCGAACGGCTCGGCATCACGGCTGTGGCCATGACGCTCGGCGACGTATTGCCTGCGATCCAGCAAGGCACCATCGACGGCGCCGTGACGGGTATCGGACCGGTCGCCAACTTTCACATGGTCGATGCCGCAAAATTCGCGACGCAGACCGGCCAGCCGGCAATATTTCTGATCGCCGAGGTCAATCGGAAATGGTTCGACGCCTTGCCCAAGGATTTGCAGCAGATCATCGAGCGGGATGCGAAGGCGCAGTCCTTGGCGATCGACCCGTTCGCCGTCGAGCACGTGAAACAGTCCGAGGCAAGCTTTACGTCGGGCGGCGGTGAGTTGATCACGCTGCCCCCGGGCGAGCACGCCGCGATGATGAAAACAATCGACAGCGTCGCTCCGGACGTTTCAAGCAAAAGCCCGAAATTGGCCGCCGCCTACGGCATCGTGGCAGATGCCGCGGCGCGCACGCGACAGACGCCGGGCCAGTAAACCGCAAACCGCTTGATACGGCGACAGGTGAAGGGGCAAGCTTCACTGCTGGGCCGATCGACCGAGAGGTAGGACAATGGTGCCGACTGCACGCACAATATCCGCCCGCGCGTTGGCGGTTGCCGCCCTGTTGCTCGCCGCAACGCTCGGCGCACGCGCCGCGGACAACAAGCCCTACGTCATGAAGATTTCGACCGCGACCGTCGGCGAAGCGCAGCATCAGTTCGCCAAGGACTACGCCGCCGCGATCGAGAAAGATTCGGGCGGCCGTATCAAGGCTGAAATCTATCCGGCGAGCCAACTGGGCCCCGTCCAGCAGCAGGCCGAAGGTGTCCAGTTCGGTGCGATCCAGTGTCAGATCGTTCCGCCGGAATTTCTCGCCGGCATCGACGAACGCTTCGAACTTTTGACCGCCCCTGCTCTCGTCACTTCGATCGAGGGCGGTCAGCGCCTCGCAGCCAACCCCGCGGTCAGCAAGCTGATGCTCAGTCTCGGCGCCGACAAGGGTTTGCATGGTGCCGCGCTTTTCATGGTTGCTCCGTCCGTGATCGTATCGCGCGAGCCGATCGGCCATCTGGCCGATTTCAAGGGCATGAAGATCCGAATCTTCGCCTCGCAATTTCAGCGCGTGGCAATGCAACGGCTGGGCGCCGTGCCCAAACCGATGACGCTCGGCGAGGTGCTGCCGGCATTGCAGGATAACGCGATCGACGGCGCGGTTTCGGCGATGACGGTCTTGAATTCGATGCAATTTGTACGGGTGTCAAAATATGTCACCGAAATCGACCAGCCCGCGATCTTCGGCATCGCCGAGATCAGCAAGAAATGGTACGACACTTTGCCCGCGGACCTGCAGCAGATCGTCGACCGGGACGCGACCGTTGCGGCCTCGGCGCTCAATCCTCGGGCGGTCGATTTCAACGCCAAGGCGCGTCAAGCCTGGACTGCCTCGGGCGGACAATTGATCAGCCTGCCGCCCGACGAACAGACCGCAATGCTAGGGACATTGGCCAGCGTCGGCGCCGATGTCTCGAAGACAAAGCCGCAGCTTGCAGCCGCCTACAAAATCATCACCGATGCGGCGAAGTGAACCCGTGGTGCCGGGGAAATTTTCATTGTCCGCCGTGCAGCGATCCTCTACCCTCGTTGCACGCCGCTCGGTTGCGCCGATACGCCGCAGCCGTTTGAACAAAAAGTTTTTGGTGGGGGAATTATTGCTCGATCGGCGTTCGGCAGACGGCGGCCATGATAGACGGTGCCGGCGTGCTGGTCGGCTGCGCCGCCGCGTGGCGCGATTGACACTGCGCACCTCCAGTCCGGAAACGATACGACGGGACGGATGATGATCGCGACGGTACACAAGGGCGTTGAATGGCTGCTGACGCTGACCCGAACGGTGTCGGCAGTCTGCCTGCTGTCGAGCGTCGTGATCAACTTCATCAATATCATCGGCCGTTACGTGTTCAGCGTCTCGATCCCCTGGGCCGAAGAGATCATGCTCTTTCTCATGGTCGGCTGCGTATTCACCGGCTGCTGCGCCGTCGCCTGGCAGGGTCGGTATATCCGCATGGACATGCTGATTTCGATGTTACCTCGCAAACTGCACGACTTCTTCAATCTGCTCTCCGAACTGGTGCTCATCGCGGCCGCTATCGCGGTGACTGACTTTGCCTATCCGGTCATCACGCAGCTCGCGGCCTTCGACGAGCGCAGCGAAGCGGCGGACTTTCCGCTCGTCATTCCGCAAGCGATGGTCCCGATCGGCTACACCCTGATGGCCGTGCTCGTCGCCATCCGGCTGCTGACGGCGCGGCGAACACCTGACAGTCCTCCAAGCGACGCACACGGCTGAACGGACCGCGGCGATGGCATATCTCGTCTACTTCGCGCTGCCGGTGGTGTTGCTGCTGATCGGATTCCCGATTTTCCTCATTTTGCTGGTCACGTCGATTGTCGCGGTCCTCACCGTCGCCGGCGTTCCGACCGACGCCGTGCAGACCTACATGTTCGGCAGCCTCGACAATTTTCCGCTGCTTGCCGTGCCGTTCTTCGTGCTGGCCGGCGAATTCATGGCGCAGGGCGGTATCGCGCGGCGCGTCATCGCAATGGTCATGGCAATGGTCGGAGGCGTGCGCGGCTCGCTTGCGGTGACGACCGTGGCGGCGTCGGAGCTGTTCGGCGCCATGTCGCACACTGCGGTTGGCACCGTCATCGCCATGGGGCGCATGATCTATCCGTCGCTCAAGGACGGCGGCTACAACGACCGCTTCGCCGTCGGGCTGATCGCGTCGTCCGGCGCCATCGCGGTCGTCATCCCGCCCTCGATCGCGATGATCCTGTACGCGGTATCGGCTGAGCAGTCGGCGGTGCAGCTATTCACCGCCGGCATTCTGCCGAGCATTCTCATCGGCCTCATCGATGCCGGCTTCGTCATGGTCTACGCGCGGATAAAAGGCGTGCCGCTCGGCAACCGGGCGAGTTGGGAAAACATCTGGAAGACCACGAAGGACGCCAGCTGGTCGATCGGCACGCTGGCGGTGATTTTCGGTGGCATCTACGGCGGCGTGTTCACGCCGACCGAAGCCGCCGGTGTGGCAGTGGTCTATTCGGTATTCGTCACGATGGTCATCTACAGGGAAGTCGATATCGCGAAGTTCTGGAAAATTCTCGTCGACTCCGCCTTTCTCATTTCGCAGATCCTTCTGATCGTCACGTCAGCCGGCATCTATTCATGGCTGCTCACGACCAGCGGCATCCCGCAGCAGATCGTCGCCTCGATCGACGCGATGCACATGTCTAAATGGGAATTGCTGCTCATTCTCAATATAGGCCTGTTGATCGCCGGAAGTTTTCTAGAGCCCCCAGCCGCCATCCTCATTCTCACGCCGCTGTTGCTGCCGATCGTCGTGGGCGTCGGCGTCAACCCGATTCACTTCGGCATCATCGTCGCGGTCAATCTCAGTCTCGGCATGTACACGCCGCCATTCGGGTTGAACCTGTTTTCCTCGCAAGCGATTTTCAACGCGCCTTTGAGCCGCATCTATCTGGGGGTCCTGCCGTTCCTGCTGTTGAATTTTGTGGCGCTCCTAATCATTACCTACATACCCGAGATTTCGATGGTGCTGCTGCATCACTGAGCGCGTGTTGCGAGGCCTCGGCCCAAATCGAAACCGCGAAAAATAGCAGCTAGATCGGCAGGGACTACGCGGCTTCGTGGCACGCCGCGCGCGGGCGTGCCTCTGGCGCTGACCGCCGGGTTCCCTTAAGCTTGCCGTCGTCGTTCTGACACTCGTGCGGCGTATCGTTGTTTTGTCAAATTATGGAGGACCATCATGGGCTTACTGGACGAACTCAACCTTGGCGGCGCGCTCAAAGGCGCTTTGGGCCAGATCGAAGCAGCGGCCGGCCCGACAGTGATCAATGCGTTGCTGGCAAAAACCCAATTCGGCGATCTAAGCGGACTTGTAACGCAATTGCAGCAGAGCGGCCTCGGACCGCAGGTCCAGTCATGGCTCGGCAACGGCGCCAATACGCCGATCACCGCCGATCAGTTGAAGGCGGTGTTGAGTAATGCCCAAGTTCAGGAGATGGCGAAGCACCTTGGCTTGCCTGTGGATGCAGTGCTCAATATGCTTGCCCAGCATCTGCCCAATGTCGTGGATCAGGCGAGCAAAAACGGGCAGTTGGCCGCCCAATGACCAGGCGGCTTTGTCGGCAGACCTAATGAGGAGGAAGACATGAAAGTGATTGCAATCGTGATCGCGTCATTCTGGCTGGGATCGGCCGCGATGGCCCAGGGCATGATGGCGCCGGCCGCTGACACACCAAGCGTCGCGGCCGGAAAGAAATGCCAGGATGCCAAGCTTCATGGCGCGGCTTTGACCAGCCACGTGAAGAGCTGCTGCGAGAAGGCGGCAGCGAAGCTGAAAGGTGCATCGAAAACGTCCTTCGAAGGCAGTTGCGAGAGAACCGGGTCGGGCACCTGATTCATACACCAAGCCGGGTCAACGACTGGCTAGGGTTTGCAGAGGAGGAATAGTCATGAAAATTCGTGTCTGGTTGGTATCCGGAATTGTGTTCGGGGCGCTCGGCATGGCGTTTGCCTCGGTCCCGGCACAGGCGAAGAACAAGACCGTGAAGGAATGCACGGCCGAGTGGAAAGCCGCCGAAGCCGCAAAGACTACGGGCGGCAAGAAACGCGCGGATTTCATCACTGCCTGCCGGCAGGAGGAAGCTGCTGCGCCGGCCGCCGCCGCACCGGCGGAGCCGGCACCCGCTCCCAAACCCATGGCCAAGAAGCCGCCAATGGCGGCTCCGGCCATGACCGGCAACGCCGTATTTCCGTCCGCCGTTTCGTCGAAATACAGCAGCGAAAAGCCCGGCAAGGCGCGTATGGAAACGTGTCTTGACCAGTACAAGGCGAACAAGGCCAATAATGGCAATGGCGGCATGAAGTGGATTCAGAAGGGCGGCGGCTACTACAGCGAATGCAATAAGCACCTTAAGGGCGCGTGACGACGCAATCCGCTGCCGCGCCGACAACGGCGCGGCGGCTCTCATTGTCGTAGCTTTGGGACGGCCAGCGTTAGCCGCCTTCGCTGCGCTTCGGCGCGGCAGCTTTGGCATCGCTTCGTGAGCGAAAGCTGGTGGGCGGTAGAGGGATCGAACCTCTGACCCCTTCCATGTCAAGGAAGTGCTCTTCCGCTGAGCTAACCGCCCGGAATGGGTCAGCATGTAGCGTTCCGTCACCCGCCGGGTCAAGGCCAAGCCGGGCGCTCAATAGACCGCCCGGCCGCCCGAAATATCGAACACCGCGCCGGTCGAAAACGAGCACTCGCTCGATGCAAGCCACGCCGCCATGGCGGCGATTTCCTCGACCGCGACGAAGCGATTCATCGGGATTTTCGACAGCATATAGTCGATATGCTCCTGCTTCATCTGCGCGAACATTTCGGTCTTGGCGGCCGCCGGCGTGATGCAATTGACCAGCACGCCCGTGGTCGCCAGCTCCTTGCCCAACGACTTGGTCAAGGCGATCAGGGCCGCCTTCGAGGCCGAATAGTGCGAGGCGTTTGGGTTACCCTCCTTGCCGGCGATCGAGGCGATATTGACGATGCGGCCGTAACCGGCGGCGATCATGTGCGGCACGATCGCGCGGCAGGTGAGGTACGGGCCGATCAGGTTGACATCGATGACGCGCCGCCAGACCTCGGGCTCCAGTTCCCATAACGGAGCATTACCGCCGGTAATGCCGGCGTTGTTCACCAGGATATCGACCTTGCCCAAGGTACGCATGTGCAAGGTGATCGCGGCGGTGACGGACGACTCGTCGGTCACGTCGACCGCCCGGACATAAACCACGCCGCTGTCCTGCAGAATTTTTGCCGCTTCCTGCATTGCGGCCGCGTCGATGTCCCATAGCGCGACCTGCGTGCCCGACCGCAGCATGCGCTGCGCAATGGCAAAGCCGATGCCCCTCGCCCCGCCGGTCACGATGGCGATGCGGCCTTTCAGATCGATGGCGTTCATGACGGCGACACCCCATGCCGTTTCCCGGATGCAGCGCAGCACGAAGTGGTGCGCTGCTGATCCGGGATCGTCCCGAACTCGGTGCTTCTAACGATCCCGGGTCAGCAGCGCATCATTGCGCTCCGCTTCATGCTGCGCTGCGCCCGGGAAAAGCCGGTTGGTTAAAATTTCACGCGGTCGCCACCCTTGAGCCCAAGCATCTGCCGCGCCTCTGTGGGCGTGGCAATCTCGAAGCCAAGGTCCTCGACGATGCGGCGAATTTTCGTCACCTGTTCGGCGTTGCTTTTGGCGAGCTTGCCGGGACCGATATAGAGCGAGTCTTCCAGCCCGACGCGCACGTTGCCGCCGATCATCGCCGCAGCGGTGCAGAAATTCATCTGATGGCGCCCGCCGGCCAGCACCGACCACAGATAGTCCTTGCCGAATAGCTTGTCGGCGGTGCGCTTCATGAAGAACAGATTGTCGAGATCGGGTCCGATGCCGCCCAGAATGCCGAAGATCAGCTGCAGGAAAATCGGCGGCTTGAACATTCCCCGATCGACCAGATGCGCCAGATTATAGAGGTGGCCGGTGTCATAGCATTCGTGCTCGAACTTGACGCCGTGGCCTTCACCCAGGGTCTTGTAGACCTTCTCGATGTCGCGGAACGTGTTGGGAAAGATATAGGCGTCGGAATTGGTGAGATAGCTCTCCTCCCAATCGTATTTCCAGGTCTTGTAGCGCTTCGCCATCGGGTAGAGCGCGAAGTTCATCGAGCCCATGTTCATCGAGCACATTTCAGGCGACAGCGTATTCGCCGCCGAAATGCGCTGGTCGACCGTCATAGTCACGGCGCCGCCCGTGGTGATGTTTACGACCACATCCGTCGCCTGCTTGATGCGCGGCAGAAATTGCATGAACACGGAGGCTTCGGACGACGGCCGGCCATCCTTCGGATCGCGGGCGTGCAGATGCAGGATAGCGGCGCCGGCCTTGGCGGCATCGATCGCCTGCGTGGCGATCTGGTCAGGCGTGATCGGCAGTGCGTCCGACATGGTCGGCGTGTGGATCGAACCGGTAATCGCGCAGCTTATAATGATCTTGTTTGCCATGCATTCCTCCCTCACGGCGGTCCGTCCATCGCCGGCCCCGCAGAACGCGCGGCAGCGGCCCGGGCCATCGCTATCACTTGTCCGAAATCATTGCCATCGCGTGCTTTAGGCTTTCGCGCATGCGGTTGAACGAGACTGAGAGCGATGAAATCTCGTCCTTGCCGGGCTTGACGTAGGGCTCGACGGTTTCGTCGCCCAGGCTCACGGCATCGGCCATCGCGGTCACTCGCTTCACTGGTGCGATAACCAGATAGTGCAGCAGAAGGTTCAAGATCAAACAGATGATCGCAAATACGACGACGAGAATGATCAGAAAAGTGAGATAGGTCTTGCGGGCGACCGCGAGCGGCACCGCCATGGGGACCGATACGACTTGCGCGCCGATGATATCGTTTAGCTTCCAGCCGAAGCCGTTCGCCGATCCATACGTTTGGGTCAATATCGCAGGCGCGACAGCAGCAGTGCTGTGGCAGGTCAGACATGTTGGATCGCCCACCGCGAGCGGGCGTGCCAGATTGAGCGTGGGACCGACTGCGGTCTGTCGCTCCAATACCAATTCAGTCTGCTTCGAGTTGTTGATGAAATTGTGAATGATGTCGGCTTCCCAGTCTTGGGCACGATCGGCCAGATTCGTCGGATTAAGCGTCGGCTCTCGGTAGCTGTAGCCGGGAAACGACGCTTCGACATCCTTGAAATTAGTCTGCGCCGCAAAGGCCGGAATGGTTTCGGCAACAAATTTGCCATTGTGTTCCATCGGCAGCAGAGGCACGAGATCGTCGGCAGTATAATTGCGCACGGCGTTCGCCGCGGTCATCATGATGCGGGCATTTTGCAGCACCTGCTCGCGCGCAGTGTCGACGAAGACGCCGCGCAGCACCAGGGCAGCAACCCCAAAGCCGATAAGGAACGCTATAAGAATCGAAAGGTTGAATTTGAGCCTTAAACCCATATTCCCAGACCCCGGTGCCGCCGCTACCCGTGCGTTACGCTATTATAAGGGAGCCCATCGAGCAACGCAGCGGCGCAAAAGTTGCCCGTTACCGCCGGCACATATCGTGCTAGCGTAGACGTAGCAAGCAGATTACATGTTCAACCGTCTGTATCGTGATGCTCTTTCCCGCATGTCGCATTGATGCGCGCGAAAGGGCTGACGTTGAGGGAACTCTGACGGTGTCTGTTTCCCATCTTTTCGTGTGCTTCTCATCGAAGGATGAAGCGGTTGCCCGTGAAGTCGTTGAGTCGCTTGAGGCCGACGACCTCAAGTGCTGGATTTCGCTCCGCGACGTTCTTCCGGGGCAGAATTATCAGGAAGCCATCGTTCAGGCCCTCGAGTCGGCGAGCGGCATTGTCTTTCTGTTCTCGGAACACTCGAACAAGTCGCAGGAGATCAGGAAGGAACTTTCGATCGGCGGCAGCATCAATGTGCCGGTTTTTCCGTTGCGGCTGTCGCCGATCGCCGCCAGCGGGGCGCTTCGATATGAACTGGCGATCCGGCAGTGGATCGACATTTTCCCCCATCGGCAGCACGCGCTGGCCAGGCTGGCGCAGACAATCAAGGATACCATCAACCGGTCGGCAACGAGCGAGAGCCACGCGCCGCCCCATCGTCCGGCGGCCAAGAAGCGTGCACCTGCGTCCGCACCTGCGCCGCGCGGCCCGATTATCGTGTCAGGCACTCCACAATTCGAGACGATACGGGCTTTGCTGGCGCGTCACATCGGCCCAATCGCCAAAGTGTTCATTGACCGGGCCGCCAACGGCGCCCACAGCCCCGACGAGTTCTGCGAACAACTCGCGAACCACGTTCCCGCGCCGGCGGACCGCGCCGCCTTTGTCCGCGCGGTCCGGGAGCAGCTCGGCAAGACTTAAGATTCGACTCAAGCGTTTCGCGCTCGGGCCTCCCGGATCGCCTGCCACACCTTGTAGGGCGTCACCGGCATCGACAGGTCGCCTACGCCGACTTCACCGAGCGCGTCGAGTATCGCACTGAGCATCACAGCCGGCGCGGCCGTGGTGCCGCCCTCACCGCCGGCCTTGATGCCGAGCGGATTGGTCGGCGACAGCACTTCGGCGATCTCTGTCCGAAACGATGGCAGCACATCCGCGCGCGGCATGCCGTAATCCATGAAAGAGCCGGTGAGCGGCTGACCGCTGTCGGGATCGAGATAAATTTGTTCCCACAGCGCTTGGCCGACGCCTTGGGCGATCGCGCCGTGAGTCTGGCCGTGCACGATCAGCGGATTGATGCAGCGGCCGACATCGTCGATGGAGGCATAGCGGGTGATAGCGATATCGCCGGTATCGGGGTCGATCTCGACTTCGCAAATCGCGGTACCGTTGGGAAACACCGGATCGTGCATTTCATTGTCGGTGACGACTGCAACGCCGTCCTTGAGCGCCTCCGGCAGGTCATGACGCGCCGCCTCGTTGGCAAGTTCGAGGAAATCGAACGTGAGATTTGTATCGCGCGAGCTGAAACGGCCATCGTCGTAGACGACATTGTCCAGCGTCGAGCTCATCACGATCGCGGCAATCTCCTTGCCTCTGGCGATCAGATCAACCGCGGCCTTGGAAAATACGGTGGCCGCGTGGCGCATCGAGCGGCCGGAATGCGAACCGCCGCCGACCTTCACCACCGCGGTATCGCCGTAGATGATGTTCACCGCCTCGGCTGGAACGTGGAGTAAATCGGCGACCACCTGGGCGAAGCTCGTCTCGTGGCCCTGCCCGTTCGATTGCGTGCCGATCACCGCATCGACACGGGCTGGTCCGGACCCATCTTGCGGACGCACCCTGAGCTGCGCCTGCTCTTTGGCCGCGCCGATCGACGACTCGACATAATTGGCAAGGCCGCGGCCAAGCAGTTTGCCGCGGCGCTTGGCGTCGCGTCGTCGCGCCGGAAATCCCTTCCAGTCAGCGATCTCCATCGCCCAGTCCATGTTCTCTTCGTAATGCCCGCTGTCGTAGAGCATGCCGACCGAGTTGCGGTACGGCATCGCCTTCGGCGACACGAGATTCTTGCGTCGCAGCCCGATGCGATCGACGCCGAGCTGTTTGGCCGCCTCGTCGACCAGGCGCTCCATGGCGAAGGTGACTTCCGGGCGGCCAGAGCTGCGGTACGCATTGGTCGGCATCGTGTTGGTGAATACGGCGACCGACCGCAGTGTCGTCGCCGGAATCGCGTAGGAGCCCGGAATAAGCCCGGAGCCTTTGCTCAGCGGCGACAAGGACACGCAGCGCGCGCCGACATTGCTGATGTTGGTGGCGCGCATGCCGATGAAACGGTGTTTGTCGTCGAGCGCGAGCTCGACATCGGTCACCAGATCGCGGCCCTGGTAATCGCTGAGAAAGGCTTCAGAACGTGTCGCGGTATATTTGACCGGACGGCCGAGCTTCTTCGCCGCCCACAGCACCATGCCGAACTCGACAAAGGTGCGGTTACGCGTGCCGAAATTGCCACCGACGTCTGGGGAAATGACGCGCAGCCGCTCCGGCGGCACGCCGACCACCTGGACCAGCTCGTTTTTCTGCCGCACCGCGCCACCAGAGCCGGCGTAGAGCAGATAGGAATCCGTCGCCGCATCGTATTGCCCAAGCGCGGAGCGCGGCTCCAGCGGCACGCCGGTGACGCGGCCGATGTGGAATTTTTTCTTCACGACATGCGCGGCACGCGCGAAAGCCCGGTCGGTCGCTTCGGGATCGCCGAAATATGTCTCGACCGTCATGTTGTCCGGCACTTGCTCCCAGATCGTGGGCGCGCCGGGCTGCAGCGCGTCTTCCGAATGCAGGACGAACGGCAATTCCTCGTATTGCACCTCGACGGCCTCGGCCGCATCCATCGCCTGCGCCTTGGTCTCGGCGACGACCATCACAACCGCTTCGCCGACATGCCGCACCTTGTCGGCTGGGAGCAGCATGTGCGGACCGGCGAACACCGCGCCGCCGCCGGGCCCATGAAGCTTCATGTCGAATTTGGTCTTCGGCACCGGATCGTGCGGGATCGGCCCGATCTTGTCGGCCGCACAATCGGCGCCAGTGAAGACGCCAAACACACCGGGCATCGTTTTGGCCCGCTCCGCATCGATTGCAACGATGCGCGCGTGCGGATGCGGCGACCGCACCATTGCGGCGTGGGCTTGGCCATCGAGCACGAAATCGTCGGTGAACCGGCCATGGCCGGTAATGAGCCGCGCATCTTCCTTGCGCGGCAGCGGTTTGCCGATAAAGCGGAAGCCGGTTTGATCCGGTCTTGTTGTCTCGTCCATCAGGGTTTGCCGGCCGCTCGGGCCGGTCCTCAATTTTTCGAACGCCCGTCCGGCCGCCGACCTTCGGCGTCAGCCGAACGTAAAGGCGTCGTGATAGGCGCCCTGCACGCTGCCGCCGGGGACCGGGCCGCCGCCCGGCACATGCACCATGTTGCCGATCACCGCGCAAGTCGCACCGTGCAGGCCGTGGCGCGGCAGGGCCATCGAGGTCAGCGCCTCCCAGCTGTCGGTCTTCGGATCATAGGCTTCGTTGGTGCCGAATACCCGGCCCGTAGCCTCGCCGCCGAACACCACGATCTTGCCGCCGATATAAACGCAGGACGGCCCACTGCGCGCCGTGGGCAGCGGCGCACGGAAGCTCCAGCTGTCGCTTTGCGGATCGTACACGGCGTTGAGCGACGTATTGAAATCGTAGGAATCCATGCGGCCGGCAATGGCATGGATTTTCCCGTCAACGACTGCGACGCCCATATGGTCGCGTTGGCCGACGAATGGTTGCGTGGCGGTCGAGCCGCGCATGCTGGCGCGCTCGGAATATTTGTTGGTCGCGGGATCGTAAACCTCGTGCCACTCCACCGAGCGGACGTCGCGGCCGCCGAGCAGATGAATCTTGCCGTCGAGCTCGATCGCCGAAATGGCGCCGCGCGGACGCGACAGTCCGGCAATCGGCGTCCATTGGTCGGTCGCCGTGTCATAGACGAAGCAGCGCGAATGCGGGCAGCGGTTCTGCTCGATGAAGCCGCCGAAGGTGTAAATCTTGGCACCGATGGCAACGCCCGCAACGTGGTTGCCTGCCACCGGAAATGTCGCCTTCAGCGACCAGGTGCGCACCTTTGAGTCGTAGACCTGATGGAAATTGGCGTCGAAGCGATGCCGCGCATAGCCGGCAATGACGTGAATATTGCCCTGACACTCGATCACGGCGTGCTCGCCGGTTGGAATCGGCAACCGCGGCTGCTCGACCCAGCGGCCCGGATTGGCGGCCTTTGGCGCGACGCTAGTGACGTAGCGTTGCTTTTCGACAGTTGCCGGAATCGCCGTGATCGAACGATCGTTGAGACCGGCAAAGAGCGGATCGGTGGTCGGAGCGGCGGTATCGTTCATTGTGTGCCTCGCATCGCATAAGAAGGAACAGCATCTTTGAGCAGCTTGCGCATCAGCTCAACGCCTTCGCGCGCAACGTCATAGGGCGAGCGCGCCCACATTTCCGGGTTCGGCGCCTCGTAACTGAGGTAGCCGGTGTATTTCTTTTCCGCCAGCAGCCCGAGGATTTCGCGCCATTTGACGATGCCCTTGCCGGGCGGCAGACGATCGGTCGGGCGCGCCACGCCGGTGACCGGATTGGGCGACAGATCGCTGAACTGAAAGCAGAAAATTTGCTCCGCCGGCACGTTCTCGAAACCGCGTCCTCCGGCGCCGCTGCGGGTGAAATGATAGGTATCGATCAGATAACCGCAATTCGGCCTGTCGGCGCCGGTGATAAGCTCGGTGAGCACCGCGAGCTTATTGAGCACGGGATGCTGCGAATTGAATTCGATGCCGAGCTTCAATCCAAATTCGCCAGCGATATCGCCGGCGCGCTTGAGATACTCGATCGCATCGCGGATCGGGCCGACAAGCGGACCCGGCGCGCTCATCAGCGTCGTGCAGCCGAGCGCCACGGCGTTCTCGCACGATTCGCGAAACACCTTGAACAGCCGCTTGCTCTCGTCGCCGGTGGCGAACAGCCAGCCGTATTCGACACCGAGCACGCCAACCGGAATGCCGCTCGATTTAATGAGGTCGAGCACCTGCGTGTTGCTCATGCCTGCATCGAAGCAGCGGGTAAAATCAGTGCGCCGCAGCTCGACCGCATCGAAACCGCCTTGGCGCGCGGCATCGAGCGCAGTTTTCAGCGGCGTGGTGTCGATCGTCCACATGTGCAGGGCCAGCCGCCCGAATTTTTCCGTCATGCCTCAGATTCTCCGTTTGCGGGTCGAGGCGCTCGCCGATGGTTCGGCCGAAGTGCCCCCACCTCTCCTTGTTTCTAAGAGTCGTGATCGAGCCGCACCACCTGCCCGGTCGAGACCGCCCGTTCGATGGCATAAGTGGTCTTCAAGTTGAGCATGGCCTGCTCCGCCGTCGCGTGGATGCTAGGCCGGCCGGTGGAGAGGAAATCGAGCCAAGCGCGCGTCTCGTTGCCCAGTGGCCCCCAGAAATCGCCCATCGCCCAGTCGCCCGCCGTATTGCTGCCGAGGAACGCCATCTCGACCGTGTGGCCGGGGACGTAGGGATGCGGGATGCCTTTCTCGGAAAACAGCAGGTGCTCCATGTGATCATCGTCAATGATCATGGTGCCGTCGCTGCCCAGAAGCTCCACCCGGTCGGACTGGCCCTGCGTCGGATAGCGCGCCGGCAACGCGTAGGCGATGCCGAAATTGACCACGGCGCCGTCGGCGAATGTGACCAGTGCCCAGGTCACGTCATGCGCGCTATAGCCGGCGTCGCGAAAAATACCGGACTGGCCGCGCGCCACCACTTCGACTGGCTTGTTGCCTTCCAAGAACCAGCAGATCAGATCGACATAGTAGGTCAGCACGTCGAGCACCGGCGTGGCATGTGGATCGCGTTTAAGGATGGCGAAGGTCTGGGCCCGCGAATTATAGACGCGCGCCAAAGCCCCGCTCACTTTGCCGAGCCGACCGTGAACCATCTGCTCCTTGGCGCGCAGAAAGCATTCTTTGAAGCGGCGGCTGTAACCCACCCGCAAGATGCCGCCGGTCGTTTCGAGAGTCTGAAGGATCGCCTCGGCGTCATTGAGCGACAAGGCTAACGGCTTTTCCACCAGGACCGCTTTGCCGAGTTCGAGCGCCCGGCACACCGGCGCGGCATGTTCGCCTTCGGGCGTCGAGACGAAGACCGCGTTGACGTCCGGGTGCGCGATTACGGCATCGTTGTCGGCGGAAAAGAAATCGGCGCCAGCGAGTTCGGCCAGCTTTTTGGCCTGCGCCGGGTCCCGATCGGACACGGCCAAAAAACGCACCGCCGGGTGCTTGGCCGCCAGCCGCGCCCTTAGGGTGCCGATCCGGCCCGAACCGACGACGGCAATTCCGAGGTCCTTCGCCTTCACATTTCCCTCCCCCCAACTATGTTACGCTTCCCGGCAGAGGAAGGCAGCGGAGACTATACATGAGCGCGCGTGCTCTCGAATTCGTCGAGACCTGGGTTACGGAGAAAATCACACAGGAGGGCTACCCCCTGGAGGGTGCGAATTCGCCGGCCAAAGTATGGGCGGCCGAATGTGTCGAAGCGGCCCAGCAAGATGGCATTCCGGCGAGCGAAATCGCCGAGGCATTCGACGATCTGGCCGAATTCATCGGCGGCGAACTCGAGGAGGCCAGAGAGCGGGACGAAGACGAACATGACGACGATGACGAAGAGGAAGCGGAGGAAAAATAGCCTACGCCACCATCCTCGTCGGCTGACCGCGCTGCAGCCGCTGCTCGTCCACTTCGATGCCAAGACCGATACCCTCCGGCACGGCGGCGTGACCGCCCTCGATCCGTAACGGCTCGCGCACGACATCTTCGGCAAGACCGCTACTCGTCAGCGTCAAGCCCCAGGCCAGCGCCGACGCCGCTGCGGCAACATGCAGCGCCGCCGCCGAGGCGACGCTGGATTCGCCGGTCTTGCAGGAAATATTGACCTTCATGCCGAGCCGGTCACAGAGCCGGCACGCCTCAAAAAGCGCGCGCAGGCCGCCGAGCTTGATGGCCTTCAGGCTGACGCCCGCCGCGGCGCCGCGCGCATGATGGCGCTCGATATCCTCGAATGAGTGAATGCCCTCGTCGGCGCCGATCGCAACATTGGTTGCCGCGGCAACACGCGCCATGCCATCGAGATTTTCCGCGCGCACCGGCTGTTCGAAGAAGTCGAGACCGCAATCCGCAAGCCCCGCGACGTAACGCAGCGCTTCGTCGACGCCAAAACCTTGATTGGCATCGGCGGAGACGAGGCAAGGCTCATTCTGAGCCTCTGCCTGCGTCTTGAGCAGCCGGCACACCGCCTGAGTGCGCGCCGCGTCCGCTTCGGGCGGCGCCAGTCCAACCTTGATCTTGAAAGCTCGATAACCGGCGGCCCAACGTTCGCGCGCTTCGCGCAGATCAGCGGCTTGGTCGGTCGACCCGATCACGGCGAGGACCGCCATGCGGCTCCGCCGCTTGTCGCCGAACAGCGTGTAAAGCGGGCGGCCGGCCGCGCGTGCCGCGGCATCGTGCAACGCGATCTCGATCGCGGCCTTGGCTCCGCTGTTGCCATACATGGCGTCGTCCATCGCCGCCGAAATGGCCGCGAAATCGTCGGCCGCGCGCCCGATCAGCGTTGGCCGCATATGCACGATCGCCGCCATCATGCTGGCGGTGGTTTCGCCGGTCATGGTCGGCGCGGATGCCGCCTCGCCCCAACCGACGATGCCGTTATCCGTCTCAAGGCGCACAAAGACGTTGTCGGCGCGCGTTACGGTTTCGCCCGCCATCGTCACAGGCTTTTTCATCGGCAAGCTTGCGGCGAACGGCTCGATTGATCTGAGTTTCATGCTGCCAGCGCTCCTCGCGTCATGGCGTCTCTTGGCTGATCTCCGCCATGGTGGACGAACGGGCGCTCGCGCACCAGATCGTTCTTTGCCGTCAATAGGCCTTCTCGTGCTCGCGCGGCTTGCCCATCAGGATGGGCTGGAACAGCGCGGCCGCCATCATGGTCGTCAAGAGCGAAATCGCCAACAGCTTGCCCATGCTCGACGTGCCGGGGTGGCTGGAAAACCACAGGCTGCCGAACGCCGTCGCCGTGGTCAACGCGCTGAACGTCACGGCGCGCGTCAGCACGGACTGCAGCAAGTTCGTCTGCCCTTCGCGCCAGGCCATGATGTAATAGATCTTGAATGCCACGCCGACGCCGAGCAGAAGCGGCAGCGCGATGATGTTGGCGAAGTTCAGCGGCAGGCCAACAATGACGCAAAGCTCCAAGGTGACAACCATCGCCAGCAACAATGGCACCAGCGTCAACAGCACATCGCCGAACCGCCGCAGCGTGATCCAAAGCAGGATGAAAATGGAGATCAGAGCACAGGCGCCGGCTTCGCTGAACGCGACCAGCACGGTGCGGCGGGCTTCGAGGATCGAGATCGGCCCTTCGGACGCATCCGGCTCGGCGGCCTGGACCGCGTCGGCAAATCTTTCCAGCACCGCGTTGTTGTTGGTGTCGCCTTTGGGCGCAATATCGACGCGCGTCTGACCGTTCGCCGTCTTCCATTGATGCACGAGCTCAGGCGGCAGACTTTCCGCGGACACGGCCTGCGCCCTGAACAGCCCGCGAAGCTGGTCGAGCGCGGTGTGCAGCGGCTGCACGAAAGCCAGTTCGGCCCGCTGCCGGACCGATGGGTCGGCCTTGGCGAGTGCCGTCATGTCGGCGGCAAGGCGGCGCGCCGCATCGGCGCCCGGCCCCTTGGCATCGCCGGCAAGCGTCTTGAGTGCGCCGACGGTGGAATTGATGATGCTGATGTTCTGCGCATCGGTCGGCGGGGCAGCCAAGCTCGGCGGATTGAGCACCGGATCGAGCGCCTTAGCGGCATCGGCGATCAGTTTCAGTTTTTCCGGCTGCTGATCGGGAACAAAGCTCGCCAATGTGGTGACGCGGGCCACCTCAGGCACCGCACGCAGTTTGACGGCGGCTTGTTCGGCCGCGGTGGGCGTGGCGGCCAGGAGCTGAATGTCGTTGGCGCCGCTGTTGGGATTGCTCTTCAGATCGAGGTAGGTCGCAACCGACTCGACCTTCGGGCTGCGCAGATTCATCGGATTGAAATCGAACCGCAGCCAATGCAACAGCGGCAAGCCGGCCACGACGACGAGCGCCGTAGCAATCAGGATCGGCGTGCGATGGCGTTCGAGAAAACCGTCGACAGGCGCAAGCGCGGCGTAGCCCAGCTGATGCGGCTCGCGCGGCGGATTGAAGCGGCTGAGCATCGCCGGCAGCAGCGTCACGCTGGTCGCAAATGCGATCAGCATGCCGACGCCGGCGATCAGCCCGAGCTCCGACACGCCCTTGTAGGCCGTCGGCAGGAACGACAGGAAACCGGCGGCGGTCGCAAGTGCGGCGAGCGTGAGCGGCGCCCCTGCGCGCCGGCCGGCATGGACGAGCGCCACACGCAAATCGTCGACCTCGTGCCGCTCCGCGCGATAGCGCACGCTGAACTGGATACCGAAGTCGACACCCAAGCCAACGAACAGCACGGCGAAATAGACTGACATCAGATTGAGCGTGCCGACCATGAGCAGGCCGACGGCCGCGGTGATCGAAAGGCCCACAGCAAGATTGATGAAAACCGCGGCGATAATGCGCCACCAGCGCAGCGCCATCCACAAGATGAAGAGCACGACCGCAATCGTCACGGTGGCGTTGAGCCCGGCATTTTCCTTGATGGTGGCGAACTCTTCGTCTTCGAGCGGCACCGGCCCGGTCAGACGCAGCCGGGCCTGATACTTGCCGGCGAAGTCGAGGTCGCTCGCCGCCTGGCGGATGGCGTTGCTGGCCCGCAGTCCCGGTTCGAGCGCGGAATAATCGAGCGCCGTCTGGATTGTAAGAAAGCGCAACAACTGGTCGGGCCGGGCCGCATTGCCTTGTACTAAATCCTTCCAGGAAAAACTCGCGGGCTTTCCGGCATTCACCTGCTCGAGAGTGTCGGCGGCAAGCGTCATCGGCCACGTCATGGCGTCGAGGTTGATGCGGCCGCCCTGCACGCCCAGCAGGCCGAATTGCAGCGCCTGGACGACGCCGCGCAGGCTGGGATCGCCGGCCAACACCTGAATGAGACGCGATGCCTGCGTCAGCATTGAGGTGCGCGCGGCCAGGTCTTTCGTATTGAGAAACAACAGCCCGTTCTGACCAAAAAAGGCACCGCCCGCGGGGTCTTCGATCGAAAGAAACATCGTCTTCTGCTGCGACAGGCGCTGCGCGAGCGCCGCCGTTGCCGCATCGGCCAATTCCTGCGTCGGCGCATCGATCACCGCGACGGTCGTTTTAAAATGCGGAAACGCTTTCTCCAGTGCGGCCTCACGCTGCCGCCACGGAATGTCGTTGGAGATCAGATCCGCCATATCGGTCGTCATCTTGAAATGCGCGGCCGAGTACCACGACGACGCGACGGCGAGCAGCAGACCCGCGGCGATGACCAGCCAGGCGTTTTGCGAGCAAAACGCAATCGTCCGGACAACGATAGCAGTGATGGTCTTCATGATCGGCGGGCAAACTGTCGGCGGGGAGGGATGAACGGCTGATAAGGCCACGTTTGAGGCGTTACGAGAACGGCAAAACAGAGGCGGGCATCTTCGGCCTTGCAAAGCCAAGACCGTTTGCACGGCCAAGTCTGTTTGCAAGGCCAAGTCCGTCCGAATCCCGGCTTGGTGCGCCTAAATGCCTGGAAATGACGGAAAAGCAAACCGCCAACATGTAAATTGCTCCTGGTGCGTCTACTTGCATCAGATACGTGACGTTGCAGAGCCGTGTTTGACCAACTTGGCGATCCCGGCGTGGCAGCGCTGAAGCGCACGAGGCCTGGAGCCAGGCACCATCACCTTGGTCGTTCGGGCACCGCATATCGTTCGAGCGGATTGGGTCCAAAGGCTAAGTCAACCGGCGCCGACGAAGCGCTCTTGCCTGGTTCCATACGAACCCCATCGACGTCCCTGACTGAAAGAGACGAAGCCCCGTGCCCGGCCGCCTCGAGGGGTGCGCATACGTCCGGAGCCGCCGTTAATGAGGGCATTTGGCGAAACGTCCACAATGAACTGGCCTCAAGAGCGAAATTCTGCTCATTTTATGTGCAGCTAATTTGTAAGCCCATGATTTAGGCGCTCAGCTTCCTCCTGGACCCAAACCAGGCAGGCTGCGGCAGAGGAGAAACGAGGCCAGCAAGGATAATTAGCGGACTTGATTGTCAGGGCCGCGTAGCCAAAGTATCTGAGGAACGTCAGCGGTCGGCTTGATCCCCTCCCATTGGGGCGGGGCGTTTTTGCATGCCGCCCGGGAGGTATTTTGCCGATGAGAGTCATCCTCGCCCAGCCGCGCGGCTTCTGTGCCGGTGTGGTCCGCGCTATCGAAATCGTCGAGCGGGCGCTGCAGAAATTCGGACCTCCGGTCTATGTGCGGCACGAGATCGTGCATAACAAGCATGTGGTCGAGAGCCTCAAGGCCAAAGGCGCGCGCTTCGTCGAGGATCTGTCCGAAGTTCCACCCAATGCGGTCACCATTTTCAGCGCCCACGGCGTCGCCAAGAGCGTGGAGGAAGCCGCCGCGGCACGCCAGCTTCCGGTGCTTAACGCGACCTGCCCGCTGGTCACCAAGGTGCACAACCAGGGCAAGCGCTATGTCGGCCACGGCCGGCGCCTGATCCTCATCGGCCATGCGGGCCATCCCGAGGTCGAGGGAACCATGGGCCAGATCGCCGAGCCGGTGACACTGGTGCAGACCGAGAATGACGTTGCCTCGCTCGACATTCCCCGTGACACACCGGTTGCCTATGTGACGCAGACCACGCTGTCGGTGGATGACACCCGCGGCATTATCGCCGCCCTGCACGGCCGCTTTACCGATATCGTCGGGCCAGAAACACGCGATATCTGCTACGCGACGCAAAATCGGCAGACCGCGGTCCGCGAACTCTCCAAGCTGGTGGACGTTATCCTTGTGGTTGGCGCCAAGAACAGTTCCAACTCGAACCGGCTACGCGAGATCGGCGAGGAGGATGGCACCCCGAGCTATCTGATCGCCGACGGCAGCGAGGTCGAGCCGGACTGGTTTAACGGCGCCGAAACGGTGGGCATTACCGCCGGCGCATCAGCGCCGGAAGTGCTGGTTGAGGATGTCATCGATGCGCTGCGCCGGCTCGGCCCGGTCGCAGTGAGTGAATTGACTGGCCGCCAGGAGACCATCGAGTTTCGCTTGCCGCCCGAATTGAGCGATGCTCCCGCCGCCAGCCGCGCGGCGGCGAAAGTTTGAGCGCCGCCAACTATTCCGAAAGCGGGAAACAAAAAAGGATCGCGTTGTGACCGTATCATTGCGACAACAAGTGGCCGTCGGCTCCTACATTCTGCGCCAGCGCTTGGCGGGGCGAAAGCGCTACCCGCTCGTGCTCATGCTGGAGCCGTTGTTCCGCTGCAATCTGGCCTGCTTCGGTTGCGGCAAGATCGACTATCCCGACGCCATCCTCAACAAGCGCCTTTCGGTTCAGGAGTGCCTCGACGCGGTCGACGAATGCGGTGCGCCGATGGTCGCCATCCCGGGCGGCGAGCCGCTCATCCACAAGGAGATCGGCGAGATCGTCAAAGGCATCGTGGCGCGCAAGAAATTCGTCTCGCTGTGCACCAATGCGCTGCTGCTGGAAAAGAAGCTGAACGTTTTTGAACCGTCACCTTATCTGTTCTTCTCCGTCCATCTCGACGGCTTGAAGCATCACCACGACAAATCCGTGTGCATGGAGGGCGGCTTCGAAAAGGCGGTCAACGCCATCAAGGCCGCCAAGGCCAAGGGATTTGCCGTCAACGTCAATTGCACGGTGTTCGACGGCCACCCGGCCGAGGATATCGCGGCCTTCCTCGATCTGACGAAGGAGCTCGGCGTCGGCGTCTCGATCTCGCCCGGCTACGCTTATGAGCGGGCGCCGGATCAGGAGCATTTCCTTAATCGCCTCAAGACCAAGGAGTTGTTCCGCAAGGTCTTCGCACTCGGCAAGGGCAAGGGCTGGAACCTGACGCATTCCAGCATGTTCCTCGATTTTCTTGCCGGCAATCAGGAATTCCACTGCACCCCGTGGGGCATGCCGACACGCAACATCTTTGGCTGGCAGAAGCCCTGCTACCTGCTCGGTGAAGGCTACGCCAAGACTTTCACGGAATTAATGGAGACGACCGACTGGGATTCGTACGGCACCGGCCGTTACGAAAAATGCGCGAACTGCATGGCGCATTGCGGCTACGAGGCGACCGCCGCCAACGCCATGATGGAGCATCCGCTGCAGGCCGCGATGATCGCCTGGGGCGGCGTCAAGACCGAAGGCGCCATGGCGCCGGAGATCGATATGTCGCAGCAGCGCCCGGCGAAATACGTGTTCGACAGCAATGTGCAGCTGACCGTCACCGAGATGCGCGCCAACGAAGCGCGCGAGAAAGCCGCGAAAGCGGCAAAGACCGCGGCAACCGCGGCATAGTCCAAGTCGCTCGAACTTGACAAATTACGATTTCGCACAATGAAAAGGGCCCCGGCACACCGGGGCCCTTTTGCATCCAGATCAACCTGAAGCCTTAGCGTCCGGTCCAGTTAAACTTCCAAACCAGAGCAGTGGTAACCGTCTGCACGTACGGCCTGGTATTCAGGGTGTTGCCATCCGGCAGACCTGTCGCCGTGCTGAACTCGGCCAGAGATTTTTTGCCATATTGCGAGAACCGATACTCGGTTTGCAGGAACAGGCCGTGGAACGGAACCCAATTATTCAGCGAATATTCGAAGCCGCTGCCGAGGAACCAGCCGCTGTCATTGTAGCTCGGGTAGGAGAATGCGACGGGCGTTCCGGTGAGGGTCTGGAACTCACCCGACGTCGTAAAGCGCGTCCTGGTATAACCACCGTCGAAATAGCTCATGAACGAGGGCGTCACGAGATAGCCCAGGCGCGCGCCGACGAACCAAGCGCTGCTCTCTTTTTCGTTCATGGTAAGTGGCTGGCTGGCGCCTGCCGGCGGGAAGAGCTCACTCGGGCTGATGTTGCCCTTCAGGCTCATCGGATCCCAATCGCCAAAGACGCCGACGACGACCCGGTTGTTAAACCACGGGGTCTGATAATCGCACCCGCCGCCGACCTTACCCATCCAGCCGCGGCCGCCATCCGTGGTGGTTACCGTGGTGCCGATGGGCGTGGTCGTATTGTGATCCTGATTCCAGAAGCCGTAACCCCAGCCGCCATCAACGTAGCAACCGGTCCAGCTCATCACGGGCGGCGGCAGCGGCGCCTTGGTATAAGGCACACCCATATCGGCCGCGCTGGCCGCTAACGGCGCCGCGAGTAGAGCGGCAGAAACGCTAATCACTCCCAGCCAATTCTTTGTCATCGCACCCCTCCTCATGAAATCGTCAGGCGTCCCCGCCTGTTGAGGTCATTATCGCAGGGCGATGTGTAACACTGCGATACAATACTGCGCGGCCGCGGCGCTTTTCTCGGATGTGTGGTAGTCGAGACACAGCGAGCGCAACCGCAGTTTTTCTCGTAATTTCAGTGACTTGGAGACATTACGGCGCACGGCACAACCCCTGCACATCCTCGCGGCGGGGGATAACCACATTCGCTCGGGCGTCACGGTTAACGAACAGCCGAATCAGCCAATGCGGATTGCGACATCAAACCGCCAAATCCCGTAACCGCGCCCTACATTCCGTAGGCGACAGCGCGCACCTTGCCGCTGCGCAAATTGCGGTAGCGCGCCAGCGCCCAGAGCGGGAAGAACTTCGAATAGCCGTGGTAGCGCAGATAAAACACCCGCGGAAAACCGGTCGCGGTGTAGCGCGGCTCATTCCAGAAGCCGTCCTCGCTCTGCGTCGCCGTCAGATACGCGATGCCGCGTGCGACCGCGGGATGATCCCGTTCGCCGGCCGCCATGAGGCCCAGCAGCGCCCACGCGGTCTGTGAGGCGGTCGATGGCGCGCGCTCGTAGCCGCGATAGTCGAGCTTGTAGCTTGAGCCATCCTCGCCCCAGCCGCCGTCCTCGTTCTGGATGCGGACGAGCCAGTCGCACGCTTTGCGCATTTCCGGCGCGCCGTGATCGATGCCCGCGGCATTGAGCGCACATAGCACCGACCAGGTGCCGTAGATGTAATTCATGCCCCAGCGGCCGTACCAGCTGCCTTCGGCGAGTTGCGTGCTGCGCAGATAATCGATTGCACGCGCGACCGCTTCATCCTCCCCCGTGGAGTGGAGCGGAACGGGGGAGGGGGACCGCGCATAGCGCGGTGGAGGGGGCGTCAACCTCGCAGGATTTTCTCGATCGTCCGCGCCCCCTCCACCATGCTCCGCATGGTCCCCCTCCCCCGCTTCGCGGGGGAGGATGTTCAATTGCGCAAGCATCGACAGGCAGCGCGCGCTCACGTCTTCGGTCGGCGGATCGAGCAACGCGCCGTGATCGGCGAACGGGATGTTGTTGAGATAAAAATATTCATTGTCGGCATCGAACGCGCCCCAGGCGCCGTTCTCGCTCTGCATGCCGACAATCCATTCCTGCGCACGCGCCAGCGCCGCGGCGTAATCTTGCCGGCCCGCGGCGTTGTGAAAACGATCCATCGCCATGGCGACGACGGCGGTATCATCGACATCGGGGTAATGTGGATTGGCGTATTGAAAGGCCCAGCCTCCGGGACGCAGATCGGGCCGCCGCGCAATCCAATCGCCGCGCACATCGAGCACCTGCATGGGCACGAGCCAGTCGAGCCCCCTGCGCACCGGCTCGGTGATGCGTTCGCCGCCGGCTTCGAGCAGCGCATGGCAGACGAGGCCGGTATCCCAGATCGGCGAGACACACGGCTGGCAGTAGGCCTCGTCGGGATGCACGACGAGGAGCTTTTCGACCGATTTGCGTGCGATGGCGCGGCGCGGATCGTTTTCGGCGACGCCGAGCGCATCGAACATCATCACGCTGTTGGCCATCGCCGGGAAAATCGCGCCGAGGCCATCCTCGCCGTTGAGCCGTTCGCTCACCCAGGCGACGACCCGGTCGATCGCGCGCTGCCGCAGCTTGTTCGGAAAATGCAGCTCACAGGCGCGCAGCACATTATCGACGCCGCGAAAAAACCAGAACCATGACGATTTCTGCTGCGGCGCCTTCGGCACCGGGCCAAGCGTCTGCGGCGGTTCGAGAAACAGTTCGTCGATGCGTACGCGCTTGGGGTTACGCGCCACCGGCTTTTTCGCCATCAGTACCAACAGCGGCACGACGACGGTCCGGCTCCAGTAAGAGAGCTTGTCGAGGTGGAACGGAAACCATCTCGGCAGCAGCATGATCTCGACCGGCATCACCGGCACCGCGCGCCACGGCACAAAACCGAACAACGCCAGCATGATCCGCGTGAATACGTTGGCGCGTTCTGCGCCGCCGCGGGCGTGCAACGCTTCGCGCGCGCGCCGCATGTGATCGGCCTCGATCGAATCCCCGATCACTTTCAATGCGAAATAAGCTTTGACCGTTGCGCCGACATCGAGATCGCCCTCGGCAAACAGCGGCCAGCCGCCATGCGCGCCCTGAACGCGGCGCAGATAGACGGCGATTTTCGCCTCCAGCGCGGCATCAACCGGTTCGCCCAGGTAATGCCGTAGCAGCACATATTCGGCCGGAATGGTAGCATCGGCCTCAAGTTCAAACAGCCAATGACCGTCCTCGCGCTGGCAAGCCAACAGCGCGGTCGTCGCCGCATCGATCGACCGGTCGAGGTCGCGTGCGCCGGCGGCGGCTCCGCTCGAAACCGTGTTCATCGCTTCGCTCACCCGCGGCTCGCATTTTGGTGGGCCGCCGGCAGGCGGTGCGCGAGCAATTCGGCGGCGCAATTGCCGGAGCGGATCGCACCTTCGATCGTGGCGGGCAGCCCGGTATTGGTCCAATCGCCGGCGAGCGCCAGATTGCGCCATTGCGTTTGCGCCCGCGGCCGTCGTGCGTCCTGCGCCGGTGTCGCGGCGAACGTCGCGCGCCGCTCGCGCACGATCTGCCATGGCGGCAGACCATTCGGAAGCACCGCGGGCAGGCCGGTGACGCTTGCGATCTCGCTCCAGATCGTTTTGGCGAGCACGTCACGCGCCGTGTCAATGTAACGATCGCCGGCGCTGATGGTCACGGAGACGCGGCCGGGAAACGCAAAGATCCATTGCGCGGTACCATTGAGCACGCCGACGATCGGCGGCTGAGTGGCCGGCGGATCGATGGCGAAATGCGCGTTGATGATGGCGCGAAATTCCGTAGGCACTTCCAGACCGCGCACCAGCGACGCCGCCGTGTAGGGCGGCACGGCAAGGATCACGGCGTCGTCAGCCGCCAGCACCACCGCTTCGTCACCGAAATCGAGCGCCTCGACCCGGTCTTCGGCAAAACGAATGGCTCGCAACTGATGCTCAAGGTGCAACGTAGCGCCGCGCTGTTGCAGACAGGCCAGCGCCGGCTCGATCAACGTCGGCCCCAGGCCCTCGCGCGCGATGAGCGGCCGGCAGGCCCGCCCGCCCATGGCAAGCGTCTCACGGATCACCGCACCGGCAAGTTTCGCCGACCCATCCGGTGGATCGATATTGAGCGCCGCCAGCAGCAGCGGCTCGACCAGCCGCCGATACAGCGTCCCATCGCAAGCGATCGTTTCGCCGACGCTCTTTTCCGGACGCGCCCAAAGCAGCCGCGTCAACCGCACATAATCGAGCGCGCGGGTTCCCGGCACGCGACGCTCGGCGTCGAACACCCAGAACGGCACGCGCCCGTCGTTAAAGCGCAGCGTCCAGCGCTCGTTGCTGGCGAGATCGACAAACGGGAATTCCGCAGCTTTCGGCCCGATCAATTGCTGCTGCGCGCCGATCTCGCGCAGATAGCCAAGCGCGGCGTGATTGCCGGACAGCAACAGATGATTGCCGTTGTCGATGGTCATGCCGAGCGCGGCATCGCGATAGGAACGGCAGCGGCCCCCGGCGAACGCCGTTGCCTCATGGATAACGACGCGCGCGCCGCCCGCCGTCAGCCGAAGCGCGGCGGATAATCCGGCGAGGCCGGCGCCAATGACGTGAACGACCCCGGCCATCACACGAGATTACGCAGCACAATGAGAAGAAGGCGGGGACGCGGCAGCCGAACGCGCGGGCGCGGCGGTGCAAAACCTCGGGCCGCCAACCGGCCGAGGATGAGGCCGTAGGCCTCGCCCATGATCCGCGGCGCCCGCACCGCGCGGCGGGGATTTTGCGCCATAATTGCTTCCGCCTGGCGAAAATGCGCTTGCGCCTGTCGAACCAGAACGCCGCACGCTTCGCCCAGCATCGGATTGGCCAGTACAGTCGTCGGATCGGTGCTGATGATGCCGCAATCGCGCAACGCCTCGCGCGGTAAATACAGCCGGCCCATCGCCGCGTCCTCATCGAGGTCGCGCAAAATGTTGGTGAGTTGCAGAGCCCGGCCGAGATGATCGGCGAGCGCGAGGCCGGCGCCGCGTTCCATGCCAAACACGCGGACCGAGAGCCGCCCGACCGCACAGGCGACCCGGTCGCAATAGAGCGCCAGCGTCGCGGCATCCGGCGCGCGGATATCGGCAACCACATCCATTTCCATGCCATCGATCACGGCGAGAAAATCCTCGCGCTGCAGATCGAACTCCTGAACCGCCCGCGCCAGACCCGTGAGCTGCTGCGGCGGCGCGCCGCGATAGAGCGCGTCGATGTCGGCGCGCCAGCGCTGCAATTGTTCGCGCCGAGGTTCGCGCGGCCCCGGATCGTCGGCGACATCGTCGACCGCGCGGCAGAACGAATAGATTTCGAACATCGCCTCGCGCTGCGGCCGCGGCAAAATACGCATGCCGCTGTAGAACGAACTGCCGGACGCGCGTTGCGCCGCCTGGGTGGGTTGCCCGCTCACTTACGCGCCCCGCGGCTTGCGCGCATCGGCGGACAATCGCCGGCCGAGCCGTCGCGACGCACCGCTGCAAACGGCGGCCAGCGTCAAGCCGGCAACCGCGGGCATTTTGAGATGGACCGGATCGCACAACGGGTCGCGCGCCATCAGCATACGCGTGAGCCGGTGCGCCAACGTGTTGATCACCGAGACTTCGAGGCCGAGACGCCAGTCGCCGATCAGCGAGGCGAACACGTCACTGTCGCCGAGCAAACCCTTGGTTCGCGCCGCAAGCTTATGCAGGCAGCCGAGCAGCGCCGGCGAGGCGCGTTGCGCGCCGAGCGCCTCCACGGTGACGCCGCTTGCGGACAGCGCATCGAGCGGGACATAAACCCGGTCAAGATTGAGGTAGTCCTCGCGGCAATCCTGCAGATGATTGATGATCTGCAACGCCGCGCACAGCGCATCGTTGGCGGGCCACACCGTGCGGCTTTCGCCGTGCACGTCGCAGACAAAGCGCCCGACCGGCATCGCCGACAGCGAACAATAGCCGATCAGATCATCCCAATCGCGGTAGCGCAGCTTGGTGACGTCGAGTTTGAATGCGGCAAGCAAATCCTGTGCGTGCTTCGCCGACAGGCTGTGCTCGGCGAGTTGCTGCCGCAATTGTACCGCCACCGCATCGTCGTCGTTGCATCCAAGGAGCCCGCCATCAAGGCGATCGAGCAGCGCAAGTTTTTGCTCCGGCGGCAGCGACGCGTGGTCCGCAATGTCATCGGCGGTCCGAACAAAATTGTAGAACGCGAGAATCGGGCCGCGATGGCGCGGCGCGATCAGCCACGACGCGACGGGAAAATTCTCGTCGCGGTGGCCTTTGCCCGAGCGCCAATCGGCGGCGCCGTTTTCGTTCGCAGCGTTCATCTTAATTCCGAAACGTTGGCTTGCGCGCGGCCTTTCCACATGCCGCCGCGTCCGCGCGCGTGCTGATAAGCGGAATCGAGCGTAAACGCCATATAGATCGCCGCGATGGCCGGCAGCCCCAAGCCCCAGATCACCGGCAGGCCGTAAAATCGCAATGTCGGCCAGAACGCCACGGCCATCGCCAGCCAAGCCAGAATCCCGGCAAGCTGAGCGAAACCGCTGGCGAACAGCGCCAGTGCCACCGGGGCGAGGTAGGTCAACGCCAGACCAAGAACCGTGCCGGCGAGCAGCACCGGCGAATAGCGCAGCTGCGCATAGGCGGTGCGCGAAACCATGCCGCGGATATCCGCCACCCGCGGATAGTCGCGGATGCTGCGCACGCGTTCGGTCAGCCCGATCCAGATCGGGCCGCGCGCCTTGAGCAGCTTGGCCAGCGCGCAATCGTCGATCAGCGCGCCGCGGATCGCCGCAATGCCGCCCACGTCCTGCAACACGTCACGGCGGACCAGCATGCAGCCGCCGGCAGCCGCGGCCGTCGCGTGTCGCCGATCATTCGCCCAGGCGAACGGATAAAGCATCTGAAAGAAGAAGATGAAGGCCGGGATGAACGCGCGTTCGGCGAGGCTCGCACAGTGCAATTTCACCATCAGCGAGGTGAGCACTGCGCCCTCGTCGTGCGCCCGCGCCGCAAGCTGCGCGACGGCATCCGGCGCATAGACAATATCCGCATCGGTCAAGAGCACATAAGCCGGCGGCCGCGGCAACTCATTGACGCAAGCGACACCCTGCTGTTGCGCCCACAGCTTGCCGGTCCATCCGGCGGGCAGGGCGTGACCGGACACGACCGTGAGGCGGCCGGCCTTGCCGAACTTCGCGGCGGCCTCACGCGCCACCTCTGCGGTCGCGTCACGGCTATTGTCGTCAACCACGACGACGCGCAATTCGCCGGGGTAGTCTTGCATCAAGAGGGACGCGACCGTCTCCCCGATGCACGAGGCCTCGTCACGCGCCGGTATGACCACCGCAATGTCCGGCCATGCACCCCGCATGGCCGCTCCGGCTACCGGTCCGTCGCGTTCGGCCGCCAGCCAGAATCCCCCGCGTGCCACGAGGAGATAAAGCCAGATCGCCAGCACCATTGACGCTATGAGGTCGTTAGCCACAGATAGTCCCTTGGCGGCACATTAAGGTCGTCACGGCCTGCCGCCGGCGCCCGTGCCTGGGCGGCGCAACCGTTATCCCGTAAATGTAGGATCGAAAATAGCACCCCACAGGGAGGCCAATCGCTGGGCAATACATGATGAATGGCAATAATGCCCAAAAAGAAGCCACTTTCCTCGAGCGTCTGGACGCCGTGGCGGCCGATACCGAGGCTTTGCTGGACCGGCTTCTGGCTTTGGCGCCGGTCGGCGGCGAAACGGCACGTCCGGAACGGCTCATCGAGGCCATGCGCTATTCGGGGTTGAGCGGCGGTAAGCGATTCCGGCCGTTTCTGGTCGTTGAATCGGCCAATCTGTTCGGCGTTCCACGGGAGCGCGCGCTGATGGCCGGCGCCGCGCTTGAATGCGTCCATTGCTATTCACTCGTCCACGACGATCTGCCGGCGATGGACAACGACGCGTTGCGGCGCGGCCAGCCGACCGCACATAAGAAATTCGACGAAGCCACTGCGATTCTCGCCGGCGACGGTCTGTTGACGTTCGCGTTCGACGTTCTGTCGCGCCCGGAGACGCACCCGGACGCCAGCGTGCGCATCGAACTGGTGGGCGCGTTGGCCCGCGCCTCCGGGATAGGCGGCATGGCGGGCGGCCAGATGCTCGATCTTGCCGCAGAGGGCCGCTTTGCCGGAAATGAGCCACAACGCCTCGGTGAGCGCGAGGTGCTGACGCTGCAAGCCATGAAGACCGGCGCGCTGTTGCGCTTCGGCTGCCAGGCGGGGGGAATTCTCGCCGCGGCGGGTGCGGCGCAGCGCGAGGCGCTCCAGCGTTTTGGAACGGCGGTCGGCCAAGCCTTCCAGATCGCGGACGATTTGCTCGATGTCGAGGGCGATCCCGCATTAGTCGGAAAATCGACCGGAAAAGATGCTGCGGCGGGCAAAGCCACCATGGTGAGCGTGCTCGGCGGAGCGGGCGCCAAGGCGCGGTTGCGCGACCTGGTCGCGGAGGCCGAACAATCGCTCGCGCCGTTCGGTCCAGCGGCTGCGATTCTGCTGGAGGGCGCGCGATTCGTGGCCGATCGGCGTGCTTAGGGCCACGGATTGTGTGTCAGACCGACGACACCAGCGAAATAATGATGCATTGCCGTCGTCTGCCGAAGTTCCTACAGTGTGTGGCCGAAGAGGCTCAGGACAGGTGAATCAACTGGTCCGGATTGAAGTTCGCGCGGGGGCGCCCTATTTGCGGTCGGTCTTAGGCCGTCGTGTAGTTCCAGCCAGGAATGAGACGAGACCCCGAACCTTTCACCGCTTTCGGGCAACGTAATCCATATGAACTCAGGATGGTGTCGGAGCTTCTGCGTGGGCGCCGCTTTGCTGTCGGCCGTCGCCTTGGCGGCATTTGCCGCACAGGCCGCGCCGACGCATGGCAAACAGCCAGCAGGCAAAAGGGAACCTGTCGCAGCCAGTCAGCCAAAACCGCTACCGCCGCGCCCGCCCTTCACTGCAGCTGAAGATGCCGCGGCTGCCATCCCGGGCATGCCGGACGCCCGGTTTTGGGCGGATTCGACCGACGATTTCGTCAAGGCGCTGCCGGAGAAGCCGGGCCCGTGGCTCACACTCTCCAGCGGCGGCTCGGACGGCGCGTTCGGCGCCGGCCTCCTCAATGGACTTTCCGCCTCAGGCAAGCGGCCCGATTATGCGGTCGTCACCGGGGTAAGCACCGGCGCGCTGATCGCGCCGTTCGTGTTCGCCGGCCCGCATTACGACGACGCGTTGCGCGACGCCTTCACCAAGATCACCGCGGCCGATGTATTCGAAATCGGCGGGACGCCCGAGAGCTTCCTCGACACCTGGCCGCTGAAGGACCTGATCGCCAAGCAGGTCACGCCCACCCTCATTGCGGATATCGCCGCACAATATCGGGCCGGGCGGCGGTTGTTCATCGTCACGACCAATCTCGATTCCGAGCGATCCGTGGTCTGGAACATGGGCGCCATCGCGGCGCATGGCGGCGAGCAGTCGATCAAGCTGTTCCGCACCGTGCTGTTGGCGTCGAGCAGTATCCCCGGCGCGTTTCCGCCGGTGCTCATCGACGTCGAAGCTAATGGTAAGCATTTCAGCGAGATGCATGTCGACGGCGGCGTCGGCGGGCAGTTCTTTGTTGCACCTGCCGCGTTGATGGGGGCCACATCTGACTATCGGTTGCCGGCGACGGCGCTGTATGTCCTGGTCGATTCGGGCCTCCAGCCAGACTTTCAGGTTGTGGAACGTTCGACGGCGCAGATCCTGGCGCAATCGGTCGGCTTGGCCGTGAAAGTCGATACGCGCCTGATGCTCGATCGCGCTTATCTGATCGCCAAGCGCAGCGGAATCAGCTTTAATGTCGCGAGCATACCGCCAAGCTTCAATGCGCCAAGCCGCGGTGCGTTCGATCCCAGATACATGAAGGCGCTGTTCGAGGCCGGCTACGATCTTGGCAAGAGTTCAAACCCGTTCGATGTCGTACCGCCCCCCTACCCGGGAGCGCCGGAATTATCATCGCCGAATCCAGAGAAAACCGGAGCAAACAAATGAAGACCCTCCTGCGTGCAGTCTTTGCTGTTGCTGTGACCGCTGTGCTCGCGGCTGCGGTGGTGATGCCGTCGGATGCCGCGCCCCGGCACGCCGGCGCCGTGCGCGGCGGTGTCCATTCCTTCGATGGCGAGTGGAGCGTGTCGATCTCCACCGCATACGGAAACTGCGGCAGCTTTCGGGCCGGGATACGCATTGTCGGCGGACGCGTCTATTCCTCGGGCGGCGATTTCAATGCCTCCGGTGCCGTCAATGGCAGCGGTGGCATCAGCGTCAGGGTGAGCAGCAGCCAAGGATCGGCGTATGGTTCCGGCCGGCTGCGTGGTTCGCAAGGCGGCGGACGCTGGCGCACCAACAGCGGCGAATGCGGCGGAAGCTGGTACGCCAGCAGGCGCGGCTAGCGGCGTTTGCGGCGCGGCCCAGCGGGCCGCGCCGATAGTCCTGGGGCACTCTTGAGGGCTTAGCCCGCCTTCCGGCTGACCGCCACGTTGGCGTTCCACCACGGGCAGACGTCGCTCGCGCGCAAATAATTTCCGTCCATGACGTTGAGCGGCACGCGGATGCCGTCGGCGGCGACATTGGCGCGCAGGTCGCGCGATTGCTCCAGCGCTTCGGGCGACAGCCATTTGCGGTCGTGGCCCCACAAGCTCGGGCCTTCGGTGCGTTCCTCCGGCGTCCACGTCGCCGTTTCGATGGTGCGACCGCCCCAGCCATATTCGAACAGAAACTCCGACGGCGACCACGAATAGAACGAGGTGACGTGATCGTTGACGTGGCGGCCGAACGTGGTGCCGATCATTTCCGGTTTGCGCAATGCGATGTCGTAGCCTTGGCCGACGTCGTCGAGATAGCACAATTCCACCATCAGATGATGGATGCCGTTCTTGCCGCTGCCGATGAAGGCAAGGCTATGGTGGCGCGGATTGAGATGGAAGAAGTAAGCCGAGAACGGCTTGGTGAAATAATCGGTCAGCTTGAAGTTGAGGATTTCGGTATAGAACGGCAGCACGTCCTCAACACGTTCCGCGGTCAGCACCGCGTGCCCCATGCCGAGCGGGCCGGTGCGGAAGCCCGAGATCGCGCGGCCGGGCTTGAACGCATCGGTCGCGATTTCGGCGCCGTGGAACGCTTCGAGCCGGTTGCCAATCGGGTCGGAGAATACGATCAGATCCCTGACGCGCCGTTCGTCGGCAAGCGCATGCGAGCCGCGCGCAACCTTGACGTCCTTGTTTTCCAGATGCGCCGCCAGCGCATCGAGCGCCGCCGCATCGGCTACCTCCCAGCCGTAGAACGACGGCCCCTCGGCCTCGTCGCTATGGACGATGACGCGCTGCTTGCGGTCGTCCATGCGCAGCGCGAGCGTGCCGCGGCTCTTGTCGACCAGCTGCATGCCGAGAAAGCGCGTGCCGTAAGCAGCCCAATCGTCGAGGTTCTTGGTGCGGATGCCGACATATCCCAAAGCGTCGAGGCCCATAACGGCTCTCCCAAGCGTTCAGTTGATCAGGCGGTCAATTGATTTTATTCTATCACATTGAAGCTAATGCGTAAATTGATCGGCGCAGGGCGGGGACGACGCGAGGTCCGACCGCACGACGATAGCCGGTGAATGAATGACCGGTTCAGATAGGCGGCCTTCTAATTCGGTGGAACGGATTTCGCGTCGCTGCATGCATTGAACTTTCTCGGGTCTGCGTTGAGCGAGACCCAGGCACCGGTAGCCTGACACACTTGAGCGTAGTCGGCTCCGATGCAAACGATCGCACCCGCCGAATAGGTGATGTTGTGATAGACGCATAGCGGCGGGTGCACGTCTTTTGGGTCCGGGGCACCTGCCGGCTTGGTTGGTCCGCCTTGGGCGTCGGCGTGTTGAGCCAGCGCCGGGGAGCAAAGGATAAGGACCATTGCCGCCGCCATGATCACGAATTTATGCATATCGCATCCCCCCACCCTGCGCGCCGGACTCTAAGTCGTTCTTCCGCGGACTGAAAGGTGCTTTAACTCCGGCGAGCGGAACCGCGCGGCCTGTCCGTGCGGCCGTGTCGGGCAAGATGCCGATGTCCGATGCGGCATGATAGCGAAGGTGATCTCACATGGAGACAGCAGACTGCGTCGTTGTTGGTGCGGGCGTCGTTGGCCTCGCCGTAGCGCGCACGCTCGCAATCGCAGGGCGCGAAGTCCTGGTGCTGGAAGCGGAGCAGCGCACCGGCGAACACACCTCGTCGCGCAACAGCGAGGTCATCCATGCCGGGCTTTACTACAAAAAGGGCAGTCTGCGGCAGCGGCTATTCCCGCGCGCTCCCGATCTCCTCTACGCCTATTGCACGGACCACGGTGTCCCGCATCGCCGCCTCGGCAAACTGGTCGTGGCCCGCAGCGCCGAGGAGGCGCACCGCCTGCGCCAGCATATGGAGCATGCCATCGAGGCCGGCGTCAGGGAACTGGAATGGTTGGAGCCGCATGAAGCGCAAAAATTGGAGCCCAACCTCGTATGTCACGCCGCGTACCATTCGCCGTGGTCCGGCATTGTGGACAGCCACGCGCTGATGCTGGCCTATCGGGCCGAACTCGAAGCGAACGGCGGCGAGGTTGTGCTACGCGCGCCGGTCACAGGCGGCGCAATAACCTCGGAAGGCATCGAGATTAAGGTCGACGGAACCGAGGCCACAACGCTCCGCTGCAAGACATTGGTGAACTGCGCGGGCCACGGCGCGCCGCCGCTCGCGCGAGCGATCGCGAATTTCCCCACCAGCACAGTGCCGCGCAACTATTTCCGCCGCGGCGTCTATTTCAGTGTGACGGGACGCCCTTTCACACGACTGATCTATCCGATCCACGGGCCTGGCGGCATGGATATCCACGCGGTCATCGATCTGGCCGGTAATGTGCGTTTCGGTCCGGACATGCAGTGGGTGGACCGCCTCGACTATTCGGTCGATCCGGCGCGCGCGGAGGCTTTCTATCGCTCGATCCGCGAGTTCTGGCCGGGGTTGGCCGACGGCGCTCTTTCGCCCGCCTACGCTGGTATCAGGCCAAAGATCACCGGCCCTGACGAACCAGCCGCCGATTTCGTCATCCAGGGCCCGGCGGACCATGGCATCCCAAATCTCGTCAACCTGTTCGGCATTGAATCCCCCGGGCTGACAGCGTCGTTGGCGATCGGCGAATACGTCACCGGCCTGCTTGGCCTCGCCGCCCCGATCGTGAGCCGGCCCGCACACGCCGCAGAGTAACATGTTCGGACCTTGCGACGGTCTGGTAACGCTAACGAAGGAAGTGAAGCCCTGTTTTGGCGCGGTGGCTGGCCACGCTATAGTTGCTTATTGCCATCTCGGGAGGGGCAATCTATTGACATCCGCCCACCACACCGACCATCCTGTCTGGGCTTCTACCAGCCGAAGCCACTGGATTGCAGCGAGGTGACCGAAGGGTCAGCACATGCTCTGGTTCCGTTCGCACATCCGGGCTGGCTCACACCTTGCGCTGTTCGCACTGGCCATTCAGCTTTATGTGACGTTCGGCCACGTCCATCTTGATGAGCTGATAGGCGGAACAGTCCATTCAACGACCGCTGTTCACTACTCCACCGCTAAGTTGCGCAATCCGAACGGTCCGGGCCAGCAAGCGCCCGGGCAACCCGATACCGATTGCCCGATCTGCGCGCTCATCCAATTAGCGAGCACGTCAGCGCCGTCGGTCGCGCCGCCGCTACCGGTCCCGGCCATGACCGGCGGCATCAAGCTTGAAGCGGCGATTGATCGACAGCAGACGACTTTTCGGCACCTTTCATTTCGGGCACGTGGGCCTCCCGCGATCTGACGCGGGTCGAGCGCGGCGGCAATACCGCCTTAGGCGATCCTGTAAATTTTACACTGGGTGAGCGCTGAACGCTGAGCGTTTGCGCGCGCCTGTTCATCAAAAATCCGCATGGACGAGAAGTCTCATGCACGTCGATCCCAATTCCGGTGCCGATTCGGGCGGCTCCCCGCCGGGGCGCTCCGCGCCGTCGCGGGCACGGGCCAAAATGGCGCTTTTGCTTTTACTGGCGAGCCTGTTCGGCGCCGGAACCTATCGGCTGTTGTTTGACTCGCCGGGCTACTCCGAGCCTTCGCCGGTTGTGGTCAAGGCGGCGCGTTCTCTGATCCGCTCCGGCGAGACGGTCACGCTGCCCGAAGGATCGCCGCTGCGAACAGAGCTGAAGATCGAACCCGTCGTCGCCAAGGACATCAAGCGCGATCTTGTCCTGCCAGCGGTGGTGGAGGCCGACCCGGCACGGCTGATCAAAGTGACGCCGCCGCTCGCCGGCCGCGTTACGCAGCTGAAAGTGGGGCTGGGCCATCGGGTCGAAGCGGGCCAGGCCCTGGTTGTGATCGACTCGCCAGATCTCGGCACGGCGTATTCCGATTACGATCGCGCCAAGGTCTTGCTTTCACTGGCAAATGAAACCCGCAATCGCTTGCGCGCGCTTCAAAAGATCGGCGGCGCCGCCACGAAAGACCTGCAGCAAGCGGAAACCGATTACGTGACCGCAGAAGTCGAGATGGAACGGGCGACCGCGCATTTGAGGCAGATCGGCGTCGACCCGGACGCGACCAACAAGTCGCGCACCGTCACGGTCGTCGCGCCCATGGCCGGCAGCGTCATCGATCTCAGCGTCGCACCGGGAGAATATTGGAACGATCCGACCGCCGCGATGATGACCGTCGCCGACCTCAAGACCATCTGGGTCACGGCAAGCGTTCCGGAAAAAGACACGTCGCTTGTCTCCAAGGGGCAATCGGTGGCCGTCGTATTCGCGGCTTATCCCACCGAAACATTTCACGGCAACGTGCTGTTCGTCAGCGACGTGCTCGACCCGACGACGCGACGCACCAAGGTGACCATCGCCTTCGACAATCCGGATACGCGATTTCGCCCAGGCATGTTCGCGAGCGTCAGTTTCTTCGCGCCGGTGCAAAAGGTGGCCGTGGTGCCGACCAGCGCGCTGGTGCTCAAGGACGACGAAACCCAGGTCTTCGTCGAAACGAAGCCGTGGACGTTCGAGGCGCGCGACGTGGATATCGGTTTTCAGCAGGGCAACCAGGCCGCACTCACGCGCGGCGTAAAAGTCGGCGATCGGGTGGTGGTGAGCGGGGGAGCGCTGCTCGGTGATTGATTGGCTGGTCGGCTTCGCGCTGCGCAAGCGCTTTGTGGTCGCAATGATCTGCGTGTTTGCCGCGGTGTACGGCTACTATTCCTGGACCCGCCTCGCGATCGATGCCTATCCGGACGTCGCCGACACCGAGTCGCAGATCGCCACCCTGGCGCCCGGGCTGGCTGCCGAGGAAGTCGAACAACAGGTCACCATTCCGCTCGAACGCGAACTTAACGGCACGCCGAACCTCACGATGATGCGCTCGCGCAGCACCTTCGGTCTGTCGTTGATCTCTTTGATCTTCCAGGACGGCACCGAAGACTATTGGTCGCGCCAGCGCATCACTGAACGCATCGCCAATGCAACGCTGCCATCCGGGGTCACGCCGAGCCTCAGTCCGCTATCCTCGCCGACCGGGCAGATACTTTATTACACGATGGATTCCCGCACCAAGAATCTGCGCGAACTTTCGGAAATCGAGCAATGGACCGTCATACCGACAATCAAGCAGGTGCCCGGCGTCGCCGACGTTTCCAATTTCGGCGGGCTGACCACGCAGTATGAGCTGGAGCTCGATCCGCAGCAGCTCATGCGGTTTAATCTGTCGCTCAATACCGTCACCAATGCGATCGGTGCGAACAACGCAAATGCCGGCGGCAGCGTCCTCAATCGCGGCGAACTCGGCTACGTGATCCGTGGTATCGGCCTTATTCAAAACCTCGACGATCTCGGCAATATCGTCGTCGCCGAGCATAACGGCACGCCCATCCTGGTGCGTGATCTCGGCAAGCTGAAGCTGAGCAATCTGGAACGTCACGGCATCGTCGGCAAGGACGGCAGGAACGATGTGGTCGAGGGGACCGTCCTGCTGCTGCGCGGCGCCAATCCGTCCGAGGTGCTCCGCGGCGTGCATGCCAAGATCGCCGAGCTCAATGAGCAGCTCAAGGCGCAAGACGTGCAGATTGTGTCCTATCTGGACCGCACGACGCTGGTCAATGCCACCATCGATAAGGTCGGACACACGGTGTTCGCCGGCGTCGGGCTGGTTCTGATCGTCCTCATCCTCTTCCTTGGCAGCGCACGCAGCGCGCTCATCGTCGGCATCACCATTCCGTTCGCGATGGTGGTCGCCTTCATCCTGATGTTCTTCACCAATATCTCGGCCAACCTGCTCTCGCTGGGAGCGATCGATTTTGGTATCATCGTCGATGGCGCGATCGTCATGACCGAGGCGATCCTACGCCGGCGCGAGGCCAAGCCGAATGAAGCGTTGACCGAAAGCGATGTGCGTGCCGCGGCGCGTCAGGTGGCGCGTCCGATCTTCTTCGCCACCGCCATCATCATCACCACGTACCTGCCGCTGTTTGCCTTCCAGCGCATCGAAGCCAAGCTGTTCTACCCGATGGCTTATGCGGTTGGGTACGCTCAGCTTGGCGCATTGGCATTCGCATTGTTGGTCGTTCCGGGCCTTGCCTATGCGGTCTATCGCAAGCCGCGGCGCGTCGTTCACAATATAGTCCTGGCCTGGATCGAGAGGGCGTATCGCGAAGCCTTGATGGGCTCGCTGCGCCGCCCCATGATCGCCTACGCGCTCTGCGCCGGCGCCGCGATTGCGGTCGTGCTGCTCGGTATCACGGTCTGGCGCGAATTTCTGCCCGACCTCGACGAAGGTTCGATCTGGCTGCACGCCGAAATGCCGCCCGGCATATCGCTGCAGAAGGCGACCGACATGGTCGCCAACCTGCGCACGACCCTCGATGACTTTCCGGAAGTTCAAACCGTTGTCAGTCACATCGGCCGCGACGACGACGGCACCGATCCGTGGACGCCTTCACACATGGAAGCGGCCGTGATCCTCAAGCCCTACAACACATGGCCGGCAGGCGAGACGAAACCGGATCTGGTCGCCCGCATGTCAGCCCGGCTCGCGCGCCTGCCGGGCTTCGAGATCGCCTTCAGCCAACCGATCATGGACAGCGTGCTCGACACGGTGTTCGACCCGCACAGCGCGCTCGCCATCAAGGTGTTCGGCCACGACTTCAATGAGTTGCGGCGCATTGGCAACGCCATCGTCGGTGTCCTCAAGACCACGCCGGACGTGACCGACGCGGCGATCGATCAATATACGCCGCTGCCGCAGATTTCCATCAAAGTCGATCGCGCGGCGACCGCGCGATACGGCATCAACGTCGCCGACGTCACCAACCTGATCAATACCGGGATCGGCGGCGCCGCGGTCAGCGAATTGTTCATCGGCGACCGGCATTACGACATCACGGTGCGCTTTCCGGCCCAGGACCGCAGCAGCCCCGAGGCAATCAAAAATCTGCTTCTGACATCGAGCGACGGCGCGCTCATTCCGCTCTCGCAGGTCGCCGACGTCAAGGTGCAATCGGGCGAGAGCATGATCAATCGCGAGATGAATCACCGCTACCTTCTCGTCAAGCTCAACTTCCACGACCGCGATCCGCTCTCGGTAGTGGCTCAGGTTTCCAGGGAGATCGCCCAAAAAGTCTCTTTCGATAAAAGCCAATACCATATTGAATGGGGCGGGCAGCTTGAGGGGCAGGAGCGCGCCGAAACGCGCTTTAAGCTCATCATCGGGATGGTGCTGGCTCTCATGATGGTCCTTCTCTACGCGGAATTCGGCATTTTACGCCAAGTATTTCTCATCGTGGGCGTCGTTCCGCTCGCGACGCTTGGCGGCTTGATCGCACTGCATGCCACGGGAACAACGCTGAACGTTGCATCGGGTGTCGGCTTCATCGCGCTGTTCGGCGTCGCCGTGATGAATGGCGTCATCATGGTGGCCAATCTCAATCGCGTCCGCGTGAACGGCTTGTCGCTCTTCGAGGCCGTTCTCGCAGGCGCCGGGGAGCGCCTTCGCCCGGTATTGATGACGGCTTCGGTCGCCACCGTCGGCATGCTGCCAGCGGCGCTGGCGACCGGCGTCGGCAGCGACGTTCAGCGCAATCTCGCAACGGTGGTCGCCGGCGGGCTTATCCCGGCCACGCTGCTGACGCTGTTTATCGTTCCGACATTTTATTTCGTGATCGAGCGCCGTGCCGCGCTGCGTTCACCGGAAATGACGCCCGCGGCGCAGAATGTCGTGCGTGAGACATAGGGCATAACGCATGTTCAGGGGGCCAGCGCGAACGATCGCCTTGATGTCGGGCGCGACCGCGCTGCTGGCAGCTTGCGCGGTCGGGCCCGATTTCAAGGTGCCGGGGGCGCCCGGCGTGAGCGGCTACACGCCGGAACCGCTCACAACCTCGACCACGGCCGCCGCAACACCGGGCGGCGGAGCGCAGCACTTTGTTCGCGCTCTGGACCTTCCCGGCCAGTGGTGGACCTTGTTCCACTCGAAGGATCTCGACACGCTGGTGGAAAGGGCGCTTGCGGCCAACCCCGATCTGGCGGCGGCGCAAGCGGCTCTCGTCGTCGCCAAGCAAAACGTCTACGCGCAGCAGGGGCTGCTATTTCCCAGCGTCGAAGGCAATTTCACCTCGACGCGCGAACTGGCGCCGATTTCTCCGCCGCCCACCATTGGCGCACCGAATCCCGTCTTCAATCTGTTTACAACGCAATTAAACGTCTCCTACGTGCCTGACGTCTTCGGCGGCACGCGCCGGTCGATCGAAGCGCTGGCCGCCCAGGCGGACGCGCAACGTTTCGCGCTCGAGGCGACATACCTGACATTGACGTCAAACCTCGCCGGTGCAGCCGTGCAAGAGGCCTCGCTGCGCGGCCAGATTGCCGCCACGCGCAGCATCATCAAGATTGAGACCGATGTGCTTTCGCTGCTGCAGCGGCAGTACCAGCTGGGTGACGTCGCCGAGGCCGATGTTGTCGCTCAACAGGCCGCGTTGGCGCAGGTCGAGCAAACCTTGCCGCCATTGCAGAAGCAGCTCGCACAGCAACGCGATCTGCTGGTCGCGCTGAGCGGCAGCCTGCCGAGCGAAGGATTGAAGCAAAAATTTGAACTCAGCGGACTGCGCCTGCCACGCGATTTGCCTGTCAGCCTGCCGGCACATCTGGTCGAACAGCGTCCAGATGTGCGCGCGGCGGAAGCCAACCTACAGGCCGCAAGCGCCCAAATCGGCGTCGCCATTGCGAACCGGCTGCCCAATATAACGCTCACCGGGAATCCCGGCAGTAATGCGCTTGCCCTCAACCAGCTGTTTATGCCCGGCAGCGAGTTTTGGGTCATTTCCGGCAGCGTCACGCAGCCCATCTTTGACGGCGGCATCCTGCTGCACCGCGAGCTCGCCGCGAAGGCCGCCTACAAACAGGCCGCCGCCCAGTATCGCAGCGCGGTTGTAACAGCCTTTCAGAATGTCGCGGACTCGCTGCGCGGCATTCAATCCGATGCAGTCGCGCTGCAGAAGGCGGTCGCTTCGGAGCAGGCGACATTCAAGAGCCTCGACATCACGCGAAAGCGCTTGCAGCTCGGCGATATCAATTATCTCGCCTTGCTCAATGCGCAGCAGTCCTATCAACAGGCGCTGATCAGCGTCGTGCAGGCGAGGGCCGCCCGCTATGCCGACACCGTCGCGCTGTTCCAGGCCCTTGGCGGCGGCTGGTGGAATCGCGCGGATGTTGACCCCGAAAAGCCACTGACGATCGGCGACGTGTTCCGCTGACGGGAGGAGAAGAAATCTTCCATTCTCCCTCACGCAGATGGAGGAAACGCGCGCGCCTACTCGAACCCGAACAACTTACAAAAATCCGCAAGCTCGGCGCGCGGCGAGCGGAATGAGTTGGCCGGGTGCGCATGGTCGCCGTAGCCGATGGCGACGGCGCAGAACAGCATTTCTTCCGGCGGCATGCTTACGAACTCGCGCACGATGCGATGCATGCGCGCCCACGATTCCTGCGGACAGGTATCGAGACCGCGGCCGCGAGCCAGGAATGCCAACGCGTGGATATAGCCGCCGAGGTCGGCCCATTGGCCGGGGCCGAGCTTGCGATCGATGGCGATGAACAACGCCACCGGCGCATTGAAGAGCTCGAAATTGCGCTTGTACTGCGCGAGCCGCCCGGCGGCATCGTCGCGCCCGATCCCGAGCGCGCCATAGAGCTGCACGCCATGCTCTTCGCGCCGCGCCTTGTAGGGTTCCCACATCGTCGCCGGATAGATTGGATACTCAGCATCGTCGTGCCGCGGATCGTGGCTGGCGATATGCGCGGCGACGCGCCGTTTCAGCTCGGCAAGTGGCGCTCCGGTCAGCGCATAGATGCGCCACGGCTGCAGATTGCCGCCGGATGCCGCGCGCGCCGCGCGGGCAAGCAGGTCGCACACGATCGCCGGATCGACCGGCTTGTCGAGAAACCAACGGCAAGCGATGCGGGACTCGACGGCATCGAACACGTCCATGCGGGCAGCCTTTGCAATTGCGGTGAAGCGCGGCAATCTCGTCCGCACCGTCACTGTTTCGTACGATCGAATTGCTGTTGCTAGTATAAAAATGGAGAACGCGCTATGCACCGTTTAGCCACCTGCATCATCCTGATCACGCTCATTCCGGTATCGTTCATGGCCGCCGCTCCAGCCGAAAAAGATACGTCCGTATCGCGCCTGCCGAAGCTGCCCGATCCGTCAGATCCGTATCTCAAAGAAATGTTCGCCAAGGTCCGCGCCAAGGGCGGCCAGCCGCTCAACATCCATCTGGTGCAGGGTTTCGCGCCGAAGCTCGCCAAGGCGCGGCTCGATATGGCCTATGCGCTGCGCTACGACGTGATCACGCCGCCGCTGTTGCGCGAAATGGCGATCCTGCGCACCGGCCAGATTCTCAATTCCGAATACGAACTCGACCAGCATATTCCCTTGGCCAAAGCCTGCGGGATGACGGATGCGCAGATCGCCGCGTTGCCGGACTGGCGCGCAAGCACCTTGTTCGATGAAAAGCAGCGCGCGCTACTCGGCTACACCGAGGCGGTCGCACTGCACGGCGGGGACGTCGACGATGCTACTTATGCGGCCTTTGCCAAACTCTTCAGCCCGCAGGAAATCGTCGAGCTGACCATCACCGTCATCACCTATTACGGCACCGGTCAGTTGACCAAGGCGCTGAAGGTCAAGGTGGAGACCAACGGTGCGCGCTCGGCGCCGCCGAAATGCTAAAAGCCGTCACTGCACCTTGATGCCGGCGAACTTGACGACCTCGCCCCATTTGGCGGTCTCGGCGGCGATGAATTGTTTGAACGCCATAGGTGTCATCGGGTCTGGCACGGCGCCAAGAGCCGCCATGCGGGCGACGAGCGTCGGGTCCGACAGCCCGGCATTGACCGCCTTGTTGACGATGTCGATGACATTCGCCGGCGTACCCGCGGGCGCGCCGATGCCGAGCCAACCGGTCGCCTCGTAACCGGGCAGGAACTCGGCCAACGCCGGAACGTCCGGCAACACCTGCAAGCGCTGTTTGGTCGACACGCCGAGCGCACGCAGCTTGCCGGCTTTGATGTAGCCGATCACCGCCGGCACCGGCTCGAAAGCAAGCTGCACCTGGTCGCCAAGGAGATCGGGAAATACGCTTTCCTTGTAGGGCACGTGAACGAGGTTTACGCCGGCCTTCATCTGAAACAGGGCGCCGAGAATGTGCGGCAGGCTGCCGTTGCCGGACGAGCCAAAGAACAGCTTGCCGGGATTGGCCTTGGCATAGGCGATGAATTCAGGAACTGTCTTCGCCGGTAGCGACGGGTTGATCACCATGGCGAGCGGAATGCCGCCGATCGAGGCGACCGGCGCGACATCGCGAATGAAATCGTAGCGCAGCTTGTAGACCCAGCCGTTGACGGCATTGCCCGCCAGCACAAGCAACAGCGTGTAGCCGTCCGCAGCGGTATGCACCACATACTCGGTCGCGAGCCCCGTAGCGGCGCCCGGGCGGTTCTCAACAACAAACGGATGACTAAGGTGCTCCGACAAATATGCGCAGACGAGCCGCGCGACGATGTCGGGCGAATTACCCGGCGGCAGACCGACGATGACGCGCACCGGGCGCGATGGGTAGGTGTCCGCTGCAAGGGCGCGTGCCGACGCCGGCAGCACGGCGGCGCTGGCAGCCAAGTGAAGGAAATTGCGACGGAGAATTTTCATTTTGACCTGTATCCGTCATTCCGGATCGACGCACAGCGTCGAGTCCGGAATCCATAATCAAAAGGTCAGCGAATATGGATTCCGGGCTCGCGCTTCGCGCGCCCCGGAATGACAAATCATCAATACGCCGTCTTGCTGATCTCGCCGGAGCCAGCCACATACCAGCGCTCGCTGATCAAGGGCTTGCCGGCCAGCCGGTCGGCGATCCAGTCGGCCACCAGGATCGGCGGGAACGGCCCAAGATTGGCAGCCGGCACGTTGCCGACCGAGTGGCGCGACTCCTGATAGACCACCATCTGCTTCGGCCCGGCCAACGCCGCCATCAGCCGCTCTGAATGTTCCAGCGGGCTCAGCTCTTCGGCTTCGCCGGCCACGCACAGATAGGGCACGCGAATTTTTTCGGCGTGTCCCTCCCAGGTGATCGTCTTGCGGAACTCATCGAATTCATCCTCGTCGACGATGCCCGACATGTACATGAAGCGCTTCTTGAAGGTCGGCGAGGCTTCCTGGAAAATCGTGTGACAGCCCGGCTCGTGACAGACCGACGTCACCGCGCACGCCTTGATGCGCGGCTCGTTGGCCGTCAGCACGGTGCCGAACAGCGAGCCGAAGCTCGTTCCCGAGGCGGCGACACGAGTGGCGTCAAGTTCGGGCCGCGACGCGATCCAGTCGACCAGCGCCAGCCCCGCCGCCATCCAGTTTTCCATCGAGAAATGAAGGCCGATCATCGGCGCCTCGTACTGCCCGGGCCCGTCGATCGCCAGCACCGCCATGCCGCGATTGAGATACTTGTCGCCATAGAGCGCGACCTGAATCTCTTTGTAGCTGTCCATGCCCGGGATCGAGATGACGACCGGCAGCTTGCCACCGGAATGGTTCGGCGGCAGGTGCAGCCAAGCGGGAATCGCCTTGTCCTTGAACGGCACCCAGACCGCCTCGACATGATGATCGGCCAGCGCCGCATACTTGGCGTAGCATTCGCGCTTCTTGTTGTTGTAGGCGATGTTGGTCTCGTCGTTCTCGTCGTAGGGCCACTGCGCCGCGCCCCAGTGCACGGCGGCCATGAAGAAATTGTCGCGCGCGCTGACTTTGTGATCGGCCTGTGCGGCCGCATTGGCCTTGGCCTCGCGCCGCCGCGCCACCGCGGCGAAGGCCGGCCCGATATCGGCCATCTTCTTGACCCGCTCGCGGATGCCGGCGAAATCGGCGTTGGCCTCGATGCCGCACGGCCCGTGGATATAGAGCGAACGCGGCTGGTCCCAATCGATGCCGTTGGCGCGGATGACGTTATCGATGAGCCAGCGCTGGGCATCGAACCGGCGCACGCGCGGAGCGCCGCGATGATCGCGAACAGGCGGAAATCCCTGGCTGGGGCGGTTCATGGCGTCCTCCAATTGGGGAGCGGCGGTCGCGCAGGCGCCGCCGCGGTCTGGGAGCCCATTATCGGCGGTACGGATCGATACTTGTCAATGAATAGATTGATCCAGCTATCTAACCGGCGCGCATTAAAAGTCTTCGAACACGTCGAATCGGTTGGGGACTTTATAGGGACTGCAGGTTCTGACCGATCGAGACCAATAGCGTTGCATCACGCAAAGTGATTTTCCGCCACGCGAGGTCACGCGCCGAGGTCCGTTGTACCCCCGACAACCGACATCAAGAGACGATCTGTGGTGGTCGGCGATGTGCCATTGAACGAACCCGCTTCGCGGGAGGGAGGCTGCGGGCCGGTCTAGTCTGGAGCGAAGGCCGACAGGGGATTTGATGAGAGCTTCGTGAGTTCGACGATTGGAGTGTTGCAACCTCACGAG
>JBAQJL010000200.1:0-9390 GCA_049300295.1 Xanthobacteraceae bacterium | reverse complement strand
GCGGAACCGTTCAAGCGCGATTTGCCGGATGCTGAAATCCATCTGCTCGACGCCGGGCATTTCGCCCTGGACGAGAAGAACGACGAGATCGCGAGTCTCATTCTTCCGTTCCTGGCCAAACATTCCGTCTGACCGATCGATAGATTATTTCACACGCCTTTCAATTTTATATCCCCGAAGTCCCAACAGGAGTTGTCTATGAGCGAAGCACAAGTCGGACAGAAAAGCTATCAGATGCCGCCGAAGGATGGGATTACCATCGCACACTTTCTTACCGTCACCGATGTCGAGCGGTCGCTTCGATTTTACGAAAAGGTCTTCGGAGGTCGCGTTCTGAGCAGGGGCGACAGCAAAGGCGCGCCGGGGTACATCCAGATCGCGAACACGTGGCTCCTTGTCAACCCTGGAGGCGGTCCGACACCCGATAAACCAACGGTCACACTCAGCGTTCCCGCCGACCCCGATTTAGTCAGCAGTTTCATGAATATCCGCGTTGCCGATATTCATGCGTGCTATGAACTATGGCGAAGCCGAGGAGCCGTCTTTATCACGGAGCCAAAGCCCAAATACGGCGAGACGCGCTGCTACATTCGCGATCCTGACGGTTACATTATAGAAGTTGGGCAAAGCAATCCGGGCGTCACTTACGGCTAAGAGGAGTCCATGAAGTCCATTAGCGACGGCATCAATCCGGCGGCCAAGCCGAGCGGAACCGGTTGCGTCGAATGCCTGCCTGCGGGCGGATGGTGGTTTCATCTTCGCCGATGCGCCCAATGCGGTCACATCGGCTGCTGTGATAGTTCACCAAATCAGCACGCATCGAAACATCACGCGGCTACAGGTCACCCGATAATCCAGAGCTTCGAGCCCGGCGAGCATTGGTTTTACGACTATCGCACCGAAGAATCCTTCGCCGGCCCGAAGCTTCCCGCTCCTAACTGCCATCCGTTGGACCAACCGGCGCCGGGACCGGCCGGGGCGGTGCCTTCAAACTGGCAAGCGCTGCTTCACGAATAAGGCGCGCGCACGGCGCTGATTTTACTGGTGCCGGGTGGAGAGACTTGAACTCCCGGCCAACGGTTCCCCCTTATTGTCTGACCAACCATGTGCCTGTCGGCGCGCGGCGCCGCCGCGCCAAGGGATAAAGAGCAGCATCACGCCAGCCCGAAATGTCGGAGCGAGAGCACGCCGTTGAGCCCCCCAGCGGCAGCGGTGCCGACCGGGCCGTTGTCGATGACCCCGTAGCTCGCATCGCGCCGGCGGCCGCCGGCATCAGCATCGTGCGGCCCGATCGCCCGAGCTCCAGCGTTCGTCCCGTTCCGGAATTACACCAAAAAGAACAAGCGGCGACGTCGGCCGGCAGCCGGCACGAGCGGGTCTGTCTGCTGACCAACCATGTGCCTGTCGGCGCGCGGCGCCGCCGCGCCAAGGGATAAAGAGCAGCATTACGCCAGTCCGAAATGTCGGAGCGAGAGCACGCCGTTGAGGGGGGCCATCAGCGCGCCGCGGCGGCGGCCAGCAATCGCCATCGACCCCGTAGCTCCTCGCTGCTCCCGCGCCTCGCTGCCAACCGGTTTCGCCAACGCGGAGCACTTTCAGATGTGGATTCAACGCAATCGCGATTTTCGGATCGCCTCGCGTGCGCGTGAGTCGAGCAAATCGGCGCAACGCGGAGCACTTTCAGATCCATCAGCTTGCCGCGGCTGCGGCCAGCGGTCGGCGATCACCCCGTAGCCCGGCCAGCGGCCAGCACCGCCGGTGAATTGTCCAAAAAGAAAATCCGGCGCGGCGCTCGGCGCCGCCAACGCCGCCAACGGATAAAGACCGCCACCGTGCAGCAGCGGTTGCGGAAACGGCAGTTGCAACAATTGCCCAACGATGGGAGATTTGCCGGGAGGCGACCTCGGCCAGGCTCGCAACACACGGAGCATTCCGATGAGCGACACAGCGCTTGCCACCCCGGAAGTATCGTCTTCCGACACCATTAGGACCACCGGCATCCTGCCGATCGTGCAGACCATCTCCAACGCGATTGCGGATGCGGTCCATTCACCGGATGTTTCGGCGCGGCAGGTGCAAATCGGCGCCCGGCCGGTCGGCGGCACGCCGCAGCAAATGCGGGCTTCGATCCAGTCCACCACCGCGCTGTGGAAGCGCGTCATCGAGGTGGCCAACGTGCACATCGAGTGAGCGCCGCGACGTCGGGACACACGCGAACCGAACAAGCGCGATCATGCATGACTGATCGCTCGCTTGAGCTATGGCGGTACTGCACGCAAGAAGCTAAGACATCAGCGCGGTCGGCACCACTGGTTTGATCTCTTCGGGCACTAGTCGGCCTCATCGGCGTCGGCACGTGTCGGTGCTCAAGCCGTCAATCAAGATCTCAGATGAAACGACAATGACTGACCGGAAAGTCCAAACATCGAATCCCATCCGCGATTCCAGGAACCGGGTGAAGCTCGGCGTCTTTGCCACAAACGGCAATGGCGCCGCCTTCACCTTTCATCCGGATCGCTTCAAATGCACCTGGGACGCAAATGTGCGACTGGCACAAAAAGCTGAAAAGCTGGGCTTCGAAGGCTTTGTCTCTGCCGCACATTGGAAGGCGTTCGGCGGCGACGACCATTACAGCGGCGATTTGATGGAGACGTTTACGTGGGCGGGAGCGGTCGCCGCGGTGACGGAGCGCATCGGTGTCGTCAGTACGGTCCACGTCACCGTCAACCATCCGGTCTTCGTCGCCAAGGCGGAGGCGACCGTCGATCTCGTCTCCAACGGCCGGGCGGGTATGAATCTCGTTCTCGGGTGGTATCCGCCCGACATGCAGCTTTTCGGGTATGAAGTGAAGCAGCACAGCGATCGCTTCGAACTCGCGGAGGAATGGATCCACATTTTTGATCGTTTGTGGACTGGACGGCAAAGCTTCGATTACACCGGCAAAAACTACAACCTGAAAGCGGCTTTCAGCCAGCCGCACGGTGTGCAGCCACGCCCGGTCCTGCTCAACGCCGGCCGCTCTCCCCGCGGCCGGGAGTTCGCGGCCAAGCACTGCGACATCGCGTTTGTCTCGGCCCATAACCCCGCGCCTGAAGCAATCAAAAAGCAGGTAGAGGACTATCGCAACGAAGCACGTACGAAATTTGGCAGGGAGATCCAGATTTGGATGTCTGCTTACGTCGTGCTGCGCGACACAATCGAGGAAGCGCAGTCCTATGCCTACGATTACATCGTCACGCAAGGCGACGACGCCCCTGTCCAGAACATCATCAGAAACAATGCCATCGACACCAAATCGATGCCGCCCGAAGCCGCTGAAAAACTCGCTTACGCCTTAAAAGCCGGGTTCGCGGGCTATCCGCTAGTCGGAGATGCCGACCACATTGCACGGCTCTTTTGGAACCTGTCCGCAGCCGGGGTCGACGGGTTCCTGCTGACCTGGCTGGACTATGAGGGTGGTCTCGACAGGTTCGGCCGCGAGGTACTGCCCCGCCTGGAAAGGGCCGGACTGTGGACGCCGAGCGGCGCCTACGTTTAGCGGCTTGGGCGAACGGGTCGCTCGTCAAACATGGCGACGCAGTCGATCTGGACGTTGACACCGGTACGATTAGGTATGCCGCCGCAGCAGGTCCGCGTCACGTTCTCGCCACCAAAATATTCGCTGAAAGTCTCGTTGAAGCGCGGAAAATCCGCGGTATCCCGCAGCGTCACGCGCATGTTGACGACATTCTTGGCCGTTGCGCCGGCAGCCGCGAGTACACTCATCAAATTGTCCAACGCCAAGCGCGTCTGCAGGCCGATATCGCCCTCAACAACGTCGCCGGTGGCGGGATCGACCGAACCCTGGCCGGACACGAACAGCATGTTGCCGAATCGAATGGCCTGCGCGAGTGGCGACACGGACTGGCCTGGCGTGATGCCGACCGTCGGAGCCGACGACAGATTGATAATCTGCTTGGGCATGGCGACCGCTACCGTGTCGTCAACGGCTGAAGCATGTTACCCGTCCGCTAGTCAAACATAGCGACGCAGTCGATCTCCACATTGATGCCGGCGCGGTGCAGCACGCCGCCGAAGCAAGTCCGCGTTACTTTCTCGCCGCCAAAATATTCGCGAAAGGTTTCGTTAAAGCGCGGAAAATCAGACACATCCCGCAGAATGACGCGCATATTGACGATATTCTTCGCCGTCGCGCCCGCGGCGGCGAGGATGCTCACCAGGTTGTCGAGCGTCTGTCGCGTCTGCACCACAATATCGCCCGCGATGACGGTGCCGGTGGCTGGATCGAGCGACCCCTGACCCGACACGAACAGCATGTTGCCGAATCGAATAGCCTGCGCGAGCGGCGAGACGGACTGGCCGGGCGTGAAGCCGGTGGTCGGCGCCGAGGCCGAGGTGATGATCTGCTTGGGCATAGACCTTCCGCTTTGACGTTGTGGGTCGAAAGATTTTCGGTGAAGACTTTTCGAAAAGCCAGTCGCTCGTTGACAAGGTCGGACGGGCTCTGTGGCCTGCTCGATGAATTCCGCCGTTTTGGTTATGCGGCCTGCTCAGCAAATGCGCCCTTGATCGCCTCGGCGCGAACGATCCGGGTAACGTGATCGCGCAACTCGATGAAGCGCGGCTCACTCCGCATCTCGTATCGCCGAGGACGCGGCAGGTCGATCTCGATGATTTCGCTTACTCGGCCAGGCGATGTGCTCATGACGATCGTGCGATCGGCCAGGTAAATCGCTTCATCGATGTCGTGGGTCACCAGCATGACTGCCTTGCGCTCCTCTTCCCATATCTCCAGAAGAAAGTCTTGCATAATCGAGCGTGTCAAGGAATCCAGCGAGCCGAACGGCTCGTCCATCAGCAGCGTCGACGGATTTATCGCAAGCACACTGGCGATTGCCGCGCGTTGCCGCATGCCTCCGGAGAGGTCGGCTGGCCGGCGTGTACGGAACGGCAAGAGGCCGGTGCGTTCCAGCATCCGCTGGGTGGTCGCGATTTTCGCTCCTTTGTGCCGGTTGGCCTTCAGCGTCAGGCCGAAGGCAATATTGTCTTCGACGGAAAGCCAGGGAAAGAGCGCAGTTTGCTGAAAAACCACGCCGCGGTCCGGACCTGGTCCCGCTACCGCACTGCCGTCAACCAGGACCTGTCCGGCTGTCGGCAGCTCGAAGCCGGCAACCAGGTTCAGCAAGGTCGATTTTCCGCAACCGCTGGCGCCCACCAGCGTAACGAATTCCTTGTCGGCCATTGTCAGATTTACGTCCTTGAGCGCCGTGACAGGACCGGCCGCGCTAGCGAAATTCTTGGTGACGCTTCTAAGTTCAATTTTGGCCACCAAAGGTCTCCTTCGCATTCCAGCTCAACAGGTAACTTCGGAGCAGAACAATCAGCTGATCAGAGCAGAAACCGAGAAGCCCGATGCTCAGCATGGCTGCAATGACGACATCATTGCGATAAAACAGATACGCGTCGTTGAGCAGGTAGCCGAGACCGCTTCGCACCGCGAGTATTTCCGCGACAACGACGAGCACCCAGGCGATCCCCATCGACAACCGGACGCCGGTGAAGATCGAGGGCATCGCCGCCGGCAGGATAACGCGGGCGAGCAACTCGGTTTCATTGGCACCCATCATTCGGGCTGATTTGTAGAGCGTCACATTGATCTGACGCACGCCATGGGTCGTGTTGATGGCGGCAGGGAAGAACGCGCCAAGACCGATCAGGAATATCGCCGGACCGTTTCCTATGCCAAAAAACACCAAGGACAATGGAACCCAGGCGGTCACCGGGATGTTTCGCATCACCTGAATGGTCGGATCGAACACGCGCTCCATGAGGCGCGACAACCCGATCAGAAGGCCCATAAAGATGCCGAGCGCAGTCCCCCATGCGAAGCCGACGAAGACTCGCCACGTGCTGGCTACTGCATGGTCGAACCACGTGCCGGAATAGCGCCCCGCGACACGCGTGAGGCCTGTAACGAGGTCATACCAGACTGAGAGCACGTCGAGCGGCGCCGGCAAGACATCACGCCGGACAAAGCCGATGACACTGAAGATTTGCCAGACGATCAGTACACCGAGCGGGAATGCACCGTATTGGGTTGCGGCGATGATCCAGCGAACAAAGGGCGCGTGACGCCGCATATTGTCTCCGGCCCCGGCATGGACTTCGACCGGAGCTTTCGAGCTTATGGTCATTACCAATGTGACAGCTCGGCCGTAGACAGGCCGGTTGCCTTCGTCAGAAAGCTCAAGTCAATGTAGCTGTCCACCTTGGCGCTGTAGTCCTCTTTGACCCAGCCCAGATCGTGCAATTCGCGCGCCATGGTTTTGATGTCGGCAATATTTGTGCGGTAGTTGTATTGCAGGAATTGCCGCTCGTTCATGTCGATCACGGGTGGCGGGAAGCGCGAATAGGCCTTTTCATAATTCACCTGCATGTCGGGCTTGCCGATGAACAGGTTCATGGCGTCGACATGCGATTGAACAATGCGCTGTACAAGCTCGGACTTCTCCTGGATAAGTTTCTGACTAACCAGAAATCCGACCTCCTGCTTGCCGAAGTTTCCTCCGAACAAGTGCAGATAGAGGTAAGCGTCGCCCTTGAAGATGGCCAGCGCACCGAAACCCGACAACGTCATGGCCATGTCGACTTCGCCTGCTTGCAGCGCGCGAGGATGGGTCGGGAACGGAATGTTGCTGACTTGAACATCCTTGTCGGGATCGACACCAATCGACTTCAGATACACGGCGAGCTTGGCATGCTGAAGCGAGCCGGTTGGCACTCCGATGGACAACGGCTTGCCAGATTGCTTGCGCGAGTCAATGAGCGCTTTGAGTCCTTGCGCGTCGTTGGGTTTCACGCCGAGGTCCTTGCGCGCAACCAGCACGTTGTAACCGCCGCCCCAGCCAGCAATCCATCTCACCGGAATGCCTTCGCTTATGGCGCGAACAAGGTGCTGGCTCGTTGTGTTTCCAATGTCGAGCGCGCCCTGTTCGATGGCAAGCAAAACCGCCGTGCTGTCCGGGAAATCCTTGATGTCATACGTGAGGTCATATTTCTTGCCGGCATCGGGCAGTGTCGTGCGCAATGCACCCAGCGCGCCGATTTGAATGCCATGACGAACCGTATCCGCCGCGAAGGCGGGGCTTCCCATTAACCCAGGCAGGGCCGCCACGGCTGTCAAACCCGCCGCCGACAATCCGAAGTTGCGGCGAGTCACTGATCGGTCGGTCATCTTTAGTCTCCGGTGATGCAAGATCGGCGTTCGTTGAGGGTGGTCGAGGCAGAATGGTAATTTAGGCTTTGCGGTTTTGCCAGCGCGGTCGATCGTCTCAAGCCTTGCGACCGATCCGGATCGCCTTTTCGTTTCGCGCGGAGAGCGCTGAGGTCCCGGCCATCAGCTTGCCGCGGCTGCGGCCAGCGGTCGGCGATCATCCCGTAGCTCGGCCAGCGGCCAGTGCCGCCGGCGAATTGTCCAAAAAGAAAATCCGGCGCGGCGCTCGGCGCCGCCCCGCCAACGGATAAAGTGCACGGCTGAAATCTCGGAGCGAGCACACGTCCGAGCGGTCGTCATGGAATCGACCAGCGTCTACTGGATTCCGGTTTTCGAGCTTCTCGATGAACGGGGGTTCACCGTGTTTCTTGTCAACGCGCGTGACGCCAAGCACGTGCCGGGGCGCAAGACCGATGTCAGCGATGCCCAATGGCTGCAGCGGCTCCATTCGTTTGGACTGCTGCGGGCCAGCTTTCGACCCAAAGGACAGATTGCGGAGCTGCGATCCTACGTGCGTCAGCGCGAGCGCCTTCTTGAGTACGCGGCCTCGCACATCCAGCATATGCAGAAGGCGCTGACCGAGATGAACGTTCAGCTCCATCACGTCGTCGCCGACATCACCGGCGCCACCACCGGCCTGCGCATCATCCGCGCCATCCTCGCCGGCGAGCGTGCCCCCGAGGTGTTGGCCGCCAAGCCATTTTACCTCCTGGCTGGGGCTGGCGCCGTGCAACAAGATCTCCGGCGGCAAAATGCTATCGTCACCGAACGCGCCGGTCCGGCGGCCGCCCCCCCGGCCCGTTCGATCGCGGCGCCGACCAAGCGGTTCGACCCGGTAGCTCGACCAGCACGAGCGCCATCGATCGGCCCGCAGCGGAATTTGCTAAAACGGAAAATCAGCGGCTCGCGCCGGTCGAGCAGCGCCGCGTCAGATGCGGCGGCGCCCCACCCGCGAAGGGATAAAGAGCAGCATCGCGCCGGCCCGAAATGTCGGAGCGAGAGCATGACGTAGAGACCCCCCGGCCCGTTCGATCGCGGCGCCGACCAAGCGGTTCGACCCGGTGGCTCGACCAGCACGAGCGCCATCGATCGGCGCGATGCTGAATTTGCTAAATAGGAAAACCAGCGGCTCGGCGCCGGTCGAGCAGCGCCGCGTCAGATGCGGCGGCGCCCCCACCCGCGAAGGGATAAAGAGCAGCATCGCGCCGGCCCGAAATGTCGGAGCGAGAGCATGACGTAGAGCTCTACGCCGCGGTCGATCGAGCCGGGGTGGCTTTGGCATCGACCCCCTACCTCACCACGCAGCAGGTCCGACCCGTCGTGATCTGATAATCGCGAAAAAGAAATCCGCCGCCGCCGAATCCACCACCGCCCTCGCGCGCGTGTGAGGACAACCAATTGAGTTAACCGGGGACCATGCGGCGCGATCGGTCGAGCGCGGGGGTCGATCGGACTCGACCCCGTAGCTGAGCAGCACCACCGTGATATTCACGAAAAAGATATTCGCCACCGCCCGCGATCGCGCCGCTCCTCTCACGCGCACGAGGATGAGCAACCAATGAGGTTAACGGGGCCCCCTGGCCCGTTCGACCGCGGCGCCGACGAAGCGGTTCGACCCGGTAGCTCGAACAGCACGAGCGCCATCGATTGGCGCGCAGCGCAATTCGCTAAATAGGAAAATCAGCGGCTCGCGCCGGTCGAGCATCGCCGCGTCAGATTCGGCGCCGCACCCACCCGCGAAGGGATAATGAGTAGCATCGCGCCGGCCCGAAATGTCGGAGCGAGAGCATGACGTAGAGAGGGTCTATGTGCCCGCTGCAGAATTTGGCGGCAGTGAATCCGATGACCCGGTGGCTCGGCTGATCTCGCCCGCCGCCGCGGCGACCCAGGCGATACCGCCATCAGCAGCGTCGGTCACCACCCAAGCCCCGTCGTCGCCCCTCTTCTGCATTCTAGTAGGAAACTCACCTGGTTGGGAGGAAGGTTACCTTTTCTCTTTCGGTCGCACCGGAAGTGGAATCATGGTCGGGCGGTGCCGCATACCCCCGGGCCGACACAAGGACGTTTCAGGCGGCGATCGGCTTGATCTCCACGACGCAGCCAATGTCGGCCAGGCG
>JBAQJL010000199.1:0-2769 GCA_049300295.1 Xanthobacteraceae bacterium | reverse complement strand
CAAGTGCGACCGCATTCAACAGGCCGGACATATGGGTGCAAGCGATCCGATCCAAACAACGCGCGCGTCGACCTTGCGACCAGGGGGCTGTCCACATATGGATTGCTTCGCTCCGCTCGCAATGACGGGTTATAAAGCCGCGTAATCGATCGGCTTGTGCCGGTCGAGGGTGCGCTTGATTGGGGGGAGCGGATATTTGAGCCCGGTCGCGCAGTTGAACAGCACCGCCTGCTCGGTGCGCGAGACGCGTCCGTCGGCGAGGCTTTGCTTGTAGGCCGCGTAGGTGGCGGCGCCTTCCGGGCACATCAGCAAGCCTTCTTCGCGCGAGACTTCCTCAAGGCCGACCGCGATCGTCTCGTCAGACACCGCAATGGCGAAGCCGCCACTCTCGCGCACCGCGCGCAGGATCAGAAAATCGCCGACCGCTTGCGGCACGCGAATGCCGGCCGCGATGGTGTGCGAATTTTCCCACCGCGCCGCGTGCTCGACGCCCTGCTCGTAGGCGCGCACCATCGGCGCGCAGCCCGACGCCTGCACCGCCACCATGCGCGGGCGCTTTGAGCCGATGAAGCCGATCGCTTCCAGCTCGGCAAACGCCTTCCACATGCCGATCAGGCCGGTACCGCCGCCGGTCGGATAGAAGATCACGTCGGGCACCTGCCAGCCGAGCTGTTCGGCGAGCTCAAGTCCCATCGTCTTCTTACCCTCGATGCGATACGGCTCCTTCAAGGTCGAGGTATCGAACCAGCCGACCTTGTCTTTGCCCTCGGCGACGATCTTGCCGCAATCGTCGATCAGACCGTTGACGCGGTAGACGCTGGCGCCCTGCAGTCCGATCTCGCTGACATTCACCTCGGGCGTGTCTTCAGGACAGAAGATCGTGGTCTTGATGCCGCAATGGCTGGCATAAGCGGCAAGCGCCGCACCCGCATTGCCATTGGTCGGCATCGCCATGTGCTTGATGCCGAACGCTTTGGCCATCGACACCGCCATCACCAGCCCGCGCGCCTTGAACGAACCGGTCGGCAGCCGGCCTTCATCTTTCACTAAAAGTTCGCCGCCACCGAGCTTTTGCGCCATCTTCGGCAGCGCCACGAGCGGCGTCATTGCTTCGCCGAGACTGACGATGTCCGTTTTGCGCCGCACCGGCAGGAGTTCGCGGTAGCGCCACAGATCGGGCGGGCGTTCCGCCAGCGCCGCCTTGCTCAACGCCTTTTTCACGCCGGCGAGATCGTAGCGCACCAAGAGCGGCTTGCCGGCCCGCGACAGATTGTGCGGCTGATCGGCGGGGTAATGCTCGCCGGTCGCAGAACATTCGAGATGGGTGACGAAGGTCGGCCGTTCGGTGGTGAGGTTTTCAGAGGTATTCAAAATATGTCTCCGGCATTCGATGACTAAACGAGATATGGCGTCCCCCGCAGACACACGTTTCGCAAGCCCGGATTGCGCCCGTCGGGAACCCCGCACCCGCAAAAAGGTTATCAGAATGCGGATAGTTTTATCAGTGACACTTTGCCATGCAGACGCTTTACAAGCTTATTTTCGTACTCCTCGTGCTCAAGGCGCGAAAAGACGAATTGCGCAATCCCACCTTTGAGGCTTTCAGAACATCGAGACGCGGCCTCGCCAAAGCCAAGTTACCACATGACGGAAGCGCGCTGGCGCATACGCACTGATCATTCATCGGCCGTCCCCGACTTCGTTCTCGCACGCCTGTGTGTCTTTCACCTGGCCGCAAGCGGAGGCGGCGTGCAGGTCAAAGCGCTCCCGTTCTCGCGGTGCGTTTTTGCACCCGAGCTATGGTACGGCACGAAAAGAGCCTCCAAACAAATAAGGGGAGGCGGAGCGCCGAAAGGCGCGTAGTCAGAGACCGCTCCGCGCTATCCAAGCGTCACCGCTGGGCGGGGTCACGGCGCGCGCCGCTTTTGGCGGACGCGCTCGCCTTCCGGCGCTCTACCGCGGCTCTCGCCAGGTTTTCAGGCCTGGCTCAGTCCGGTCCCGCGCTTCATGGCAGCGCCAACGGATGCAACTCCGTCCGCCACCCGGGCAGCCAGCTCCTGGCAGACCGGCGTCGTGGCCGGCCGGGCGAGTTTCCGAACCGCCCGCAGACAGAGTTACGAGCCCCATCCCGGGCACCGCTCCCGCCCGCATCAATCGGCCGTCACCGGTCGACGCCCCTCGAACGAGCAGGATGATTCTTTGTACCCGAACAGAGGACATATTGTCAATACAAAATTGACAACAAGTCACGCAATGGCGGGACATTCCGCGACCCGCAATGGCAACCGATTATCTGAGCCCGGCGAATGGCCCGAGTGTCGAGATCGTGCGCGTCACCTCTATCTTCAGCGACAAACTGACCATTTCGCGCCCGCAGGAAACTTGCAGCATCGCCACTTGCTTGCTTGCCATAGGAGTCCCGAGAGAGGCTCCTTTGCTATATATTCCGGTAAAGGTGAGTCCTTTGGCAAAGAAAGCAGTCGCAACGAAATTGAATAAGCAAGAGGCGATCCGCCGCCTCGTCCACGCGGCGATTCGTATGCTTGCGGCGGAAGAAGACCCGTTCGCCGTGCACTTGCTGATCCAGTCAGCAGACAAAACGCTGATCGACGTAGCCAAGAAACACGGTAAGGAACTACGCGTGAGCTATGAGCGGAAGTTGGTGACGGCATGAAGGGGTAAGGCGACGTATCGTGGGGATGTTCGACGCCTCCACTTCTCCACCAAAGGAGTGATACGCCGTGACCGACACTAACGTCATCAAGCTGG
>JBAQJL010000198.1:0-3935 GCA_049300295.1 Xanthobacteraceae bacterium | reverse complement strand
CCGATGTGTCATCGATAGAGTATGTCAAAGCCGGCAAGCTGCGCGCATTGGCGGTGACCACCGCGACACGTCTGGACGCATTGCCGAACGTTCCAACAGTGAGCGAATCTGTGCCAGGATTCGAAGTTGGCGGCTTCCTGGGCATCGCTGCGCCAAAGAAAACGCCCGCCGATATTGTGGCCAAACTCAACAATGAAATTAATGCCGCGCTGACCGATCCCGGGTTAAGCGCTCGGCTTGGCGCCATGGGATATACAGTATTTGCGGGCTCGTCCGTCGGCTTCAGCAAGTTTATTGCCGATGAAACCGACAAGTGGGGCAAGGTGATCCGAGCAGCCAATATCAAGCCGGCGTAATCGCCGGGTTGCTTACCGCATTCCATTCTGCGGTATGCAGCAATTTAATCGCCCGGCACTAAAGCCGACATCGTATGGTGACAGGCCGATCTCGATTTTTGGCCGTGTTACCATCTCATCGGCAACCAAACGCGACGTGGGAGCTAATGCGTTGACCGCCCCTGAACTTGGTCAGTGTGATGCGAGAAAGATCCTCAATTCAAGGTGATGTGCCTTTCTTGAATAACTCGGCCATACAGATCAAACTGCCGATGGATCAGCGCGGCAAAGTTTGCTCCACAAGAATTCGCCGGGTAAAGACCGGCGGCCTGCAGCTTCTTCCGGACTTCACTATCCTGCATGGCTTGTTTGAACCAATCGCCGACTTGTCCAGCGGTCGCGCTGGGAGTCTTGGCAGGTGCAAACAATCCAAACCAGCCATTTACCGCGAAGTTCTTGTGGATGGATTCCGCGACGGTGGGCACGTCAGGCAACGGCGCGATCCGCTCTGGCGTAGCGACCGCGAGTGCGCGCAATTGGCCGCTGACGAGATGGGCCGAAACATCAGTGTAGTTGCCGAAGTAAGATGTCACCTGATTTCCCAGCAATGCGTTCACGGCGCCGGCCGGACCGGGATACGGCACGAATACCATGTCGATATGCGCGTCGCGCTTCAGCATTTCAAACGCGACATGTACGAGGGATCCCGGGCCGATGCCGGCTAACGTGGCGGTGCCTGGCGCACGGCGAGCGGTGTCCAGCAAATCCGCGAGCGTGTGGTAGGGCGACGACGCGTTGACCACGACGACGGTCGGAAACGTCGCCAGCTCGCAGATTGCGCGCACCGGACGATCGCGACCAGCTATTCCGATTGATTGCGACCGGGCGTTCCGATTGATCGCGACCAGCCTGTGGACGGAGATAACCGGCGCCGTTGGGTGATCCGCGAATCGGCATGGCTTCGCTCCTTTCGATGAGGAGCGAGACATGCCTGGACCGAGATTACCGATGCGTAGAATCCGTGACGTGCTGAGGCTGTCCGCCGCCGGCATGTCCAAACGCCAGATCGCCGCCAGCCTTGGCGTAAGCGCGACGGCCGCCGGGGAATGCACCCGGAGGGCGCGGCGTGCCGGCTTGGCCTGGCCGTTGCCGGATGAGCTGAGCGATGAAGAGCTGGAGCGCCGGCTTTATCCGCAGCCCACGGCGGCCAAGGATCGTCGGCCACGGCCGGATTGGGCGGCAATCCACCGTGAGCTGCGGCGGCCAGGGGTGACACTGCAGCTGTTGTGGGAGGAGCATCGCGCCGTCCATCCTGACGGCTACGGCTACAGCCGGTTTTGCGAGCTCTACCGCAGCTGGGAGACGCGGCTGTCGCCGACCATGCGGCAGAACCACGTCGCCGGCGAACGCATGTTCGTCGATTACGCCGGCACGACGCTTACGGTAATCGATCCGTCGACCGGCGAAGCGAGAACGGCGCAGTTGTTCGTCGCCGTGCTCGGCGCGTCGAATTACACCTATGCGGAAGCCACCTGGACGCAAGGCTTGGCTGACTGGATCGGCGCTCACACGCGCAGCTTTGCCTTCTTCGGCGGGGTCACGGCGATGGTGGTGTCCGACAATCTGCGCTCGGGCATTACCAAGGCTTGCTTCTACGAGCCGCAGGTCAATCGAACCTATGCGGAAATGGCGGCGCATTATGGCACCGCCATCATACCGGCGCGGCCATATCGGCCACGCGACAAAGCGAAGGTTGAGGTGGCGGTTCAAATTGCGACCCGCTTCATCATCGCCAAGCTGCGCAACCGCCAGTTCTTCGCGCTCTCAGCTCTGAATATGGCCATCGCCGAGCTAGTGGAGCAGATCAACAATCGCGTGTCGCGCCATCTCGGCGCCAGCCGTCGTGCGCTGTTCGAGGAGATCGAGCGTTCGGCCCTCAAGCCGTTGCCGGCCGAGCCGTACGTCTTTGCCGAATGGAAGCAATGCCGGGTCGGGCTCGATTATCACGTCGAAATCGAAAAGCACTATTACTCGGTGCCGCATCAGCTGCTGCGCGAGAAGGCATGGGCGCGCATCACCGCGCGCACCATCGAAATCTTCCACTGCGGCAAGCGGGTTGCCGTTCATGTGCGCTCATCGTCGAACCGCAAGCATACGACGGTGCGCGAGCACATGCCGTCGAGCCACCAGCGCTATGCTGACTGGACGCCGGAGCGCCTGCGCCGGCAAGCTGGTGCAATCGGCCGCCACACTGCGGCGTTGGTCGAGATCATCCTGCGCGAGCGCGCGCACCCTGAGCAAGGCTTCCGCGCCTGCGTTGGCATCGTGCGGCTCGCCAAGAGCTATGGGCGTGAACGGCTCGAAGCCGCCTGCGGCCGGGCGCTCGAGATCGGCGCGCGCTCCTACAGCTCGGTCAACTCGATCCTCAAAAATAACCTCGATCGCCGACGGCCTGTAATGCCCGCGGACGGCCCAGCGATTGCGCACGACAATATCCGCGGCCCCACCTACTTCCATTGAAGGAGATGACGAAGATGCTCACCCATCCCACCCTCGACCAGCTGCGAGCACTCAAGCTCGACGGCATGGTGCAGGCCTTCATCGAGCTCGAAGCCCAAGAGGAGGTTCGCAACCTCGCCCACGCCGAATGGCTGGCGCTGTTGCTCGACCGCGAGTCTGCCGATCGCACCACCAGACGGTTCCAAACCAGACTGCGCACCGCCCGGCTGCGTCACAGCCAAGCCGCGATCGAGGACGTCGACTACCGCACCCCACGCCGGCTCGACAAAGCGCTATTCCAGCAGTTGGCGACATCTCGCTGGGTCGCGGATCACCGCCATCTTCTTGTTACCGGTCCCTGCGGCGTCGGCAAATCGTGGTTGTCCTGCGCGCTGGCGCAAAAAGCCTGCCGCGACGGCTACACCGTTCACTACGCGCGTGTGCCGCGCCTGTTCGCCGATCTCGATCTCGCCCATGGAGACGGACGCTTCGCGCGGTTGTTCCGAATGCTGGTCAAGGTCGATCTGCTCGTGCTCGACGATTGGGGACCCGATCGGCTCTCCGCCAGCAATCGGCGCGATCTGATGGAGATCGTCGAGGACCGCTATGGCCGTGGCTCGATCCTGATTACCAGCCAACTGCCCGTGGCATCCTGGCTTGAGGTGATTGCCGAACCCACGGTCGGTGACGCAATCCTGGATCGTATTGTTCACAATGCCTATCGACTCGAACTCGATGGCCCATCAATGCGCAAGATCAAGGCTAGCGAGGAATCTGGATCGCCTCCGTCACCCGTGGCGGCGACCACAGCCGACGGCAAGTCCACCAAGGGAGCAAAGAAATGAGACCCAGATCCGGCCCCCCGAGCTGCGCTTGACGCCGAGCCCAAACACTGAGATCACAAAATGCACCTGACGGCGCCGTCAGACTGGCCGCGATCGATCGGAACGGGTGGTCGCGATCCGTCGGAACGAGTGGTCACGATCGCCGGAATGCGCACGCAGATCGGCTCGATGCTCGTCAGCGGATCGAAGTTCAGTTTTCGTAAATGGGGAACAATAGTGAAAGCCGGGGGCGAATTGACCAGAAGAACGTGACCAT
>JBAQJL010000197.1:0-15382 GCA_049300295.1 Xanthobacteraceae bacterium | reverse complement strand
TGGGAATCCCCAATTCGAATTCGCAAGAAAATCGGTCCCAAAGCCCCAATTTCCGGCAAATCCTATCGCCAAAAACCGCTCGATTTCCCCCACCAATCAGCCGCTTCAGCATATTTCACGGTCGACTTTTTTGACGCTGTGTTTTTGGGCGATTTTCTTGCGCAAATGCGCAGAGCGCCACCAGCAACCAGACGCGATCAGAGGAGGCCGAACGAGGTCAGCCGAATTCGCACCCTAGTCCGGCTTGATCCCGGCATCTCGAATGACCTTGCCGTAACGCGCGTGGTCGGCGGCGATCTTTTTGGCAAACGCGGCGCCGTCGAGATACGACAGCTCATAGCCGAGCGGCGCCATCCTGGCGCGCACGTCCGTCATCTGGTCGATCGCCGCGATCTCGCGGCTGATGCTTGCGATTGCGCCGGGCGGCATTTTGGCCGGCCCGGCAATGCCGAACCAGACGCTGACATCGAAGCCAGGAACGCCGCTCTCGGCGACTGTCGGCACATTCGGCAACAGCGCAACGCGCTGCGGCGACCCCACGGCGAGCGCTTTCACCTTGCCGGTTTGCACATATTGCATCACCACGTTGGGGGTCGCCCACATCAGCGGGATCTGCCCGCCGAGCAGGTCGTTGAGCGACGGCGCGGTGCCCTTGTAGGGTACCTGGGTGATTTGGATGCCGGCCGCGGCGTTGAGCATCAGCGCGGCGAGCGAGTGCGGCGTGCCCATACCGGGCGTGCCGACCGAGAGCTTGCCCGGATTGGCTTTCGCATAGGCGATCATGCCTTGCAGATCGCTGACCGGCGATGACGGTCCGGCGAACAGCACCAGCGGTGTGGTCGCCATCTGCGCCACTGGCGCGAAGCTTGTGACGACATCGAACGGCACTTTCCGATGTAGCCACTGCTGCAGCGCTGCCGAGGTCTCGAAGGTCGCGAGCGTGTGGCCGTCAGGGGTTGCTTTGGCGACGGTGTCGAGACCGACCATACCGCCTGCGCCGGGCCGGTTTTCCACCACCCACGGCTGCTTGAGGCGCTCTCCCAGAAGTGCAGCAAAGACCCGCGCGATGGTGTCGACCCCGCCGCCCGCCGCGATCGGCACCACCAAGGTCACCGGCCGCGTGTCGGCCGCTGGCGCCTGAGCCAGCGCCGCCGACGATAGGGCGGCGATGAGCGAACTGGCCGCCGCGGCCATCGCCGCAGCCGCGTGAGTAGCACGCATATTTTCCTCCCCACCGGGTTTGGCGAAGGCTAACGCGGCGTCGCCCACAGGACAAATGCCAGGGAGTGCACCGGCCGTGCACCCGGCGTTGCCGCCGCGGCAATTCTGGTCTAAGCACCCCTCGCGCGGGGCCGAGCCATGCAAGCCCTGACGCCGGCGCGCCTTGTAGGCGCTCTTTTTTTGCGTGTGCTGTCATTCCGGGACGGCCGCAGGCCGGGCCCGGAATCCATAACCACGGACGGTGACTATGGATTCCGGGCTCGCGAGCTGCGCTCGCGCCCCGGAATGACGAATGCGGATGACGGTCAACGATGCCCAAGCGGACTGACATTTCCACTGTCCTGATCATCGGCGCCGGCCCGATCGTAATCGGCCAGGCGTGTGAGTTCGACTATTCGGGCACGCAGGCCTGCAAGGCGCTCAAGGCCGAGGGCTACCGGGTCGTGCTGGTCAATTCCAATCCGGCGACGATCATGACCGATCCGGATCTGGCGGACGCGACCTATATCGAGCCGATCACGCCGGAGATCGTCGCCAAGATCATCGAGAAGGAACGCCACGCCATTCCGGGCGGCTTTGCGCTGTTGCCGACCATGGGCGGACAGACCGCACTCAACACCGCGCTGTCGCTGCGCAAGATGGGGGTTTTGGAAAAATTCGACGTGACGATGATCGGCGCCACCGCCGATGCCATCGACAAGGCCGAGGATCGCGAGCGGTTCCGCGAGGCCATGAAGAAAATCGGCCTGCAAACCCCGCGCTCGCATCAGATCAAGACGTTGATTCAGGCGCTGGAGGCGTTGGAGGACATCGGGCTGCCCGCCATCATCCGCCCATCGTTCACGCTCGGCGGCACCGGCGGCGGCATCGCCTACAACAAGGCGGAGTTCATCGAGATCGTCGAGGGCGGGATCGACGCTTCGCCGACCTCCGAAGTGCTGATCGAAGAATCGGTACTCGGCTGGAAAGAGTTTGAGATGGAGGTGGTGCGCGACAAGAACGACAACTGCATCATCGTCTGCTCGATCGAGAATTTCGATCCGATGGGTGTGCACACCGGCGATTCAATCACGGTGGCGCCGGCGCTGACGCTGACCGATAAGGAATATCAGATCATGCGCGACGCCTCGATCGCGGTGTTGCGCGAGATCGGGGTGGAGACCGGCGGCTCCAACGTGCAGTTCGCCGTCAATCCGGCCGACGGCCACCTCGTCGTCATCGAGATGAATCCGCGCGTGTCGCGCTCCTCGGCGCTGGCCTCGAAGGCGACCGGCTTCCCGATCGCCAAGGTCGCCGCCAAGCTCGCGGTCGGCTACACGCTCGACGAAATCAAGAACGACATCACGGGCGGCGCCACGCCGGCCTCGTTCGAGCCGACCATCGATTACATCGTTACCAAGATCCCGCGCTTCGCCTTCGAAAAATTTCCCGGTGCCGAGCCGGTACTGACGACGTCGATGAAGTCGGTCGGCGAGGCGATGGCGATCGGACGCACGTTTGCGGAGAGCCTGCAGAAGGCGCTGCGCTCGCTCGAAACCGGCCTGACCGGGCTCGATGAACTGGCGATTCCCGGCCTCGGTCAGGGCGACGACAAGAATGCGCTGCGCGCCGCGCTCGGCACCCCGTCGCCCGACGGCGTTCTGAAAATCGCGCAGGCCATGCGGCTCAACATGAGCGATGCCGACATTCACAACGCCTGCCGAGTCGATCCGTGGTTCCTGGCGCAGATCCGCGCCATCGTCGACACCGAAGCCGAGATTCGCGCCAACGGCTTGCCGGCGACGGCGCCGTCGCTGCGCCGGCTCAAGGCGATGGGCTTTTCCGATGCCCGGCTCGGGCGGCTGACCGATATGCCGACCGAAGAGGTCGCGGTGCGCCGCCGGAACCACGGCGTGCGGCCGGTGTTCAAGCGCATCGACACCTGCGCGGCCGAATTCGTGTCCCCCACCGCCTACATGTACTCGACCTACGAGGCGCCGTTCGCCGGGCCGGCGGTGAACGAGGCAGCGCCGTCGGGCGCAAACAAAGTCGTGATCCTTGGCGGCGGCCCGAACCGGATCGGGCAAGGCATCGAGTTCGACTATTGCTGCTGCCATGCCGCCTTCGCGCTGAAGGACGCCGGCTACGAAACCATCATGATCAATTGCAATCCGGAAACGGTGTCGACCGATTACGATACCTCGGATCGCCTCTATTTCGAGCCGCTGACGGCCGAAGACGTGATCGAGATTATCGATACCGAACGCTCCAACGGCACGCTGCACGGCGTCATCGTACAGTTCGGCGGCCAGACTCCGCTCAAGCTCGCCGAATCGCTGGAAAGCGCGAAGGTGCCGATTCTGGGCACTTCGCCGGACGCCATCGATCTCGCCGAGGACCGCGACCGTTTCAAGCAACTGCTCGATCGCCTCAAGCTGCGGCAGCCGAAGAGCGGCATCGCCACCTCGCCCGAAAAGGCGCAGGCGATCGCCGAGGCGATCGGCTATCCGATCGTCATCCGGCCGTCCTATGTGCTCGGCGGCCGCGCCATGGAGATCGTGCACGACAGCCACCAGCTCATCCGGTACGTGGTGCGGCTTGCTGCCGATCTCGACCGGCCGTCCGAGTTTGGAGTGTCGGAGAAGCGGCCCCTCCTGATCGACCGCTACTTGACCGATGCGGTCGAGATCGACGTCGACTGCCTCGCCGACGGACATGACAGCTACATCGCCGGCATCATGGAGCACATTGAGGAGGCCGGCATCCATTCGGGCGATTCCGCCTGCTCGCTGCCGCCGCACTCACTCGACCGGGCGACCATTGCGGAGCTTGAGCGGCAGACGCGCGAGCTCGCCCGTGCGCTCAAGGTCGGCGGCCTGATGAACGTGCAGTATGCGATCAAGGACGGCGACATTTACGTCCTTGAGGTCAACCCGCGCGCCTCGCGCACGGTGCCGTTTGTCGCCAAGGTGACCGGCATTCCGTGCGCCAAGATCGCGGCACGCGTCATGGCGGGCGAACGGCTCGCAAGTTTCAAGCTCAAACCGCAAAGCTTCGAGCTCGCCAGCGCCAGGCATATCGGCGTCAAGGAAGCGGTGTTCCCGTTCGCGCGGTTCGGCTCGGCGGTCGACACCGTGCTCGGTCCGGAGATGAAATCGACCGGCGAGGTCATGGGGATCGACCGTGACTACAACGTTGCCTTCGTCAAAAGCCAGCTCGGCGGCGGCTCCCGGCTGCCGAAGAGCGGTACGGTCTTCGTTTCGGTCAAGGATGCCGACAAGGTGCGGATTCTCGACGCGATCCGGCTCCTGTACGAGTCCGGTTTCCGGGTGTTGGCTACTTCGGGCACGCAGCGCTATCTCGCCGAACACGGCGTCGATGCCATCCGGGTGAACAAGGTGGCTGAAGGCCGCCCCCATATCGTCGACGCCATTAAGAACGGCGACGTCCAACTCGTGTTCAATACCACCGAAGGGGCTACAGCTTTGGCGGATAGTCGTTCGCTACGGCGCGCCGCCCTCTTGCATAAAGTGCCGTACTACACCACTCTCTCTGGGGCCGTCGCCGCAGCGCAGGGCATCCAGGCTTATCTCAAAGGCGATCTCGAGGTGTGTGCGCTGCAGCGCTATTTTGCGTCCGGGCCCGGCTGACAGTCAGATCGGTTCGGGCGGCGGCAGGTAGAGACAGGGCATGCACTCGCGTGGCCGGATAGGAACCGGGCCGCGGTGTAAATCTTGACTCTGCAGGCTTGGAGGTTTGAGGGCTATGGATAAAATTCCTATGACCGCGGCCGGCTATGCGGCGCTCGAGGCAGAGCTCAAAGAGTGCCAGTCGGTCGAGCGACCCCGCATTATTCAGCAGATTACCGACGCGCGCACGCATGGCGACCTCTCGGAAAACGCCGAGTATCACGCCGCCAAAGAGGCGCAATCGCACAACGAGGGCCATATCGCCGAGCTTGAGGACAAGCTCGCGCGGGCCGAGATCATCGACGTGTCGAAGCTGTCCGGCGATACCATCACGTTCGGCGCCACCGTGACGCTGATCGACGAGGACACCGAAAAGAAAGCGGTGTGGCAGATCGTCGGCGAGCCCGAAGCGGACGCCAAGAAGGGCAAGATTTCCATAACGTCGCCGCTCGCCCGCGCGCTCGTGGGTAAGAAGAAGGGCGCTCAAGTCGAGGTCGTCACGCCCGGTGGCGCCAGGGCCTACGAAGTGATGAAGGTGGAGTGGAAGTGACGCCCTAGTGTCATTCCGGGGCCGAGCGCAGCGCGAGCCCGGAATCCATAACCCCAGAACTGCCTGTCCGACGGGTCTGTTTTCAAATCCCTCCCATTCCGTGATTATGGATTCCGGGCTCGCGGGCTAAAGCCCGCGCCCCGGAATGACATCGGGAGGATCCATGAAATTCGGCGTGTTCGATCACCTGGACGATGCAGGCGTGCCGCACGGTGAGCTGTTCGCCGGGCGGCTCAAGCTTGCGGAGGCTTACGATCGCTCGGGCTTTCACGCCTATCACCTCGCCGAACATCATGGCACGCCGCTCGGCTGCGCCGCGTCGCCCGGCATTTTCCTTGCGGCATTGGCGCAGCGCACCACCAGGCTCCGCTTCGGCCCGATGGTCTATCTGTTGCCGTTCTATCATCCGCTGCGGCTGATCGAGGAAGTCTGCATGCTCGATCAGATGAGCGGCGGACGACTCGAGCTCGGCATCGGCCGCGGCGTATCGCCGTTCGAGACCGCGAATTACGCGCTCGATTTCGCGCAAACGCAGCCGATGTACCACGAAGCGTTCCAGGTGCTGCTCAAAGGCCTCGCGTCGGATGAATTGTCCTTCGCGGGAAAATTCTATCGTTTCGACAAGGTGCCGATGATCCTGCATCCGGTGCAGCGGCCGCACCCGCCGCTATGGTATGGCGTCGGGATTCCCGAAAATGCCGATTGGCCGGCGCAAAACGACATCAACATTCTTGCGCTTGGGCCGCGCGCGACGGTCGGTCCGATTTTCGAGCGTTATCATGCGGTGCGGCACAAGCTCGGCAAGCCAGATACGACGCTCTGTGGCGTCGGCCGCCATGTGGTCGTCGCCGATACCGACGACATGGCGCTCGCCATCGCGCGCCGCGCTTACCCGCGCTGGCGCACGAGCTTCTTCTGGTTGTTCGAGCGCAACAGCTCGGCGCCACGTACCCACGCCCATTATCCGAAGACCTTTGACGAGTTGGCGGCACTTGGCACCGCCGTCGCCGGATCGCCGGCGACCGTTAGCGATTTCGTCGCGGCTGACGTTAAAGCAACTGGAGCCAACTACTGGACGCCGTGGCTTGCGTTCGGCGACATGACGCAGGCCGAAGCCCTGCGCTCGATCGAACTGTTCGCCCGCGAAGTCATGCCAGCGTTCGTTTGACGGGACCTGTGGGCTCGCTGGATGCCGGCCCTGTCGCCAGGAGCGCTGTGGTCAGGACCATTGCGTAGCTTGCATGGCTGGGAAAAATCCCTAAATTGGGACGCGGGGTGGCTGTGCGCGTCTTCGGGCACCGTCTTGGGGCGGGATCGGCCGATTCTGGGCTAAATGGGTCATATTGGCCCATTTTGAAGGGCTTAGGCAGGCCCGCGCGTGTACCCGCGCCCTGTCGTAATTGAACGAGATGTGCTGGTGAGCAAGACAACCCAGGCGAAAGTCGTCATTATCGGTTCCGGACCCGCCGGTTACACCGCCGCTATCTATGCGGCGCGCGCGATGCTCGACCCGATCCTCATCCAGGGCGTCGCTCCCGGCGGTCAGCTTACCGTGACCACGGACGTCGAGAACTACCCGGGCTTCGCGGACGTGATCCAGGGCCCCTGGCTCATGGAGCAGATGCAGAACCAAGCCGCCCATGTCGGGACGCGGCTTGTCGCGGATCACGTCAACAAGCTCGATCTGCAGCGGCGGCCGTTCCGCATCGAGTGCGACTCCGGCGACATTTACATTGCCGAAGCCGTGGTGCTGGCGACCGGCGCGCAGGCGCGCTGGCTCGATCTGCCGTGCGAACAAAAATTCCGCGGCTACGGCATTTCGGCCTGCGCCACCTGCGACGGTTTCTTCTATCGCAACAAGAACGTGCTGGTGATCGGCGGCGGCAACACCGCGGTCGAGGAGGCGCTGTTCCTCACCAATTTCGCCGCGAAGGTCACGCTGGTGCACCGGCGCGACAGCTTTCGCGCCGAGAAGATTTTACAGGACCGTCTGTTCAAGCATCCAAAGATCGCAGTGATCTGGGACAGTGTGCTCGACGATGTGCACGGCGCCGAGAATCCGATGAAGGTCACGCACGCAAAGCTCAAGAACGTCAAGACCGGCGCCGTCAGCGAGCATCCGGCGGACGGCATTTTCATCGCCATCGGCCACGTGCCGGCCACCGAACTGGTTGCCGGCCAAGTGGAAATGAAGCCATCGGGCTACGTCAAGACAGCCCCGCATTCGACCGCGACTTCGGTGCCCGGACTGTTCGCCGCCGGCGACGTCGCTGACGATGTCTATCGGCAGGCGGTCACCGCGGCGGGGCTCGGCTGCATGGCGGCACTGGAAGCCGAGCGGTTTCTCGCCGGACACGCAGCGCTGCGCGACGCAGCGGAATGAACACTGGCCTCTCCCCGTGTGCGGGGAGAAAGGTATGAGATGGATTGGGATAAACTAAAAGTTTTTCACGCGGCCGCCGAGGCGGGCAGCTTCACTCACGCCGGCGAGCAGCTCGGGCTGTCACAGTCGGCCGTCTCGCGCCAAGTAAGCGCGCTGGAGCAGGAGCTCACCGTCTCGCTGTTTCACCGTCACGCGCGCGGGCTAATCCTTACCGAGCAGGGCGAACTCCTGTATCGCACCGCGCACGACGTATTCATGAAGCTCGAAGCGGCGCGGGCGAAATTGACCGACAGCCGCGAGCGCCCGAACGGCGATCTGCGCGTCACCACGACGCCGGGCATCGGCATTCACTGGCTCACGCCACGGCTCGGCGAATTCCTCGAGCTCTATCCGGACATTCGCATCACGCTGCTCACCACCGAGGAAGAGCTCGACCTTGCCATGCGCGAGGCCGACGTCGCCATCCGGCTGCGCCAGCCGACGCAGCCCGATCTCATTCAGCGCAAGCTGTTCGCCGTGCATTTCCACGTCTACGCCTCGCCCGAATATCTCAAACGCTTCGGCACGCCGCGCACCTTCGACGATCTCGACCAGCATCGCGTGCTGGTGCTCGGCGGCACGCAGCCGCCCTATCTGCAGCGCTCGCGCTGGCTGATCGAAGTCGCCCGCGACGGCAAAGGGCCGCGCATTCCGCACCTCGTCATCAACAACATCCTCGGCGTGCTGCGCGCCTGTCAGCGGGGTCTCGGCATCGCGATGCTGCCGGATTATCTGGTCGAGGAAAATGGCGGGTTGGTGCAATTGTTCGGCGAGGCCGAGGCGCCGGCGCTCGACGCGTATTTTGTCTATCCGGAAGAACTCAAAACCGTGGCGCGCGTCCAGGCATTCCGCGATTTTCTGGTCGTCAACGCGCAGCGCTGGGCGTTCTGAGAAATCGGAATTCTAAGCAACGTTGTGTGTCAAAAGCGCGCGTGCGCGGATGCTGCATTTCATCCGATGAAATTGCGATTCGTGTGCAACGCGCACGCGTATACAGGCCAATTATTGCGCCAGTTTTTCGCATGGCTGGCATGTAAACCTTCTCGTTGTCTGCGCTGATCGCGGACCGCATAGTATTCAAATGCTGCGAGGCGACTCGGTTGCCCCATCCTCCCAGATGGCAACCATAATGCTGGCAGCTGTTCCCTCTGGAAGGTGAACGCTAGCGCCCCCACGCTGGCGAACTAAAACCGGGCCTAACGGCCCGGTTTTCTTTTATGCTTCGAGCTGCTTGTTTTGCTGGCGGTGACGTAGAGCGTCAGGCCGGCCATTTTTGCTGTCGGCGGTTTTAATCGTTGACATATTGACATATCAATAATATGTCTTGACATATGATTGAGCGCACGACCGTTAGACTGCCGCGCGACTTGCTCGCGCGCGCGAAGCGCAAAGCGGCGGCCGACCGGCGCACGGTCACGTCCCTGATCGAAGAAGGATTGCGGCTGGTGGTCGGCGAGAAGAGAAAGCCCGCCAGGCGCGAACGGCGTCCGCTCCCTCTCAGCGCTGCCGTCGGTCCACCCTTCCCGGGGGTCGACATATCCAACTCGGCAGCGCTGCAGGAGATGGAAGATCTCGAATACATCGAACGGTTGAAGAACGGCTTCAAATGATCTTGCCGGATGTGAACGTATTGATCTATGCGTTCCGCCCCGAAGTCCCTGAGCATCCGCGCTGCCGGCAATGGTTGCAAGACGTTGTCGATGGCGACGCACGATTTGGCATCTCGCCACTCGCGTTAGCCGCCGTCGTTCGTGTGACAACCCATCGACGCGCCTACCCAACTCCATCCTCACTCGATGACGCGTTCAGATTTTCTGATTATCTGCTCGGCCAGCCGCACTGCCAGATCGTCGAGCCCGGCGAGCGGCATTGGGATATTTTCCGGCGATTGTGCATCGAAACCCAAACGCGCGGCCCGATCGTCACCGATGCCTGGTATGCTGCGCTCGCGATCGAATCGGGCTGCGAATGGATCACGCTCGACCGTGACTTCGCCCGCTTTCCTGGGCTGCGCTGGCGATTACCGGAGTAATTCCTCAACCTATCGACGGCCGCTCACGCCAATGAAAATCGCCATCCTCGACGACTACCACGACACCGTGCGGACGCTGTCCAGTTTCGACAGGCTTGCCGGGCATGAGGTCACGATCTGGAACGACCACGTTCAGGACACCGATGCGCTCTGCGCGCCTTGCCGATACCGAGGCGCTGGTGCTCATTCGCGAGCGCACGCAGATCCGCGCGCCATTGCTCGAAAGACTGCCGAAGATCAAACTCATCAGCCAGCGCAGCGTCTATCCGCATATCGACATTGCCGACTGCACGCGGCTCGGCATCGTCGTGTCGTCGAGCCAGCATCCGGGCAAGCCTTCGTATGCCACTGCAGAAATGACCTGGGGCCTCATCCTTGCGGCCATGCGGCAGATTCCGCAGCAGATGGCATCGCTCAAGTCCGGCGGATGGCAGATCGGCGTCGGCGCCACGCTGCGCGGCAAGACGCTCGGCATCTTCGGCTACGGCCGTATCGGGAGCGCCGTCGCCAATTATGGCCGCGCCTTCGCGATGAATGTTCTGGTGTGGGGGCGCCCGGCGACGCTGGAAAAGGCGCGCGCCGACGGCTACGCCACCGCGGCCAGCAAAGAAGAATTCTTCGCCGCCTGCGACGTCATCACGTTGCACATGCGGCTCGTCGAGGCGACGCGCCACATCGTCAAAGCCGTGGACTTGGCGCGCATGAAATCGACTGCGCTTCTCGTCAATACCAGCCGCGCGCCGCTGATCGAGGCGGACGCGCTCGTCGAGGCGTTGCGCCGCGGCCGGCCAGGCATGGCCGCGGTCGATGTCTATGAGCAGGAGCCGGTGCGCGACGCCGCGCATCCCCTGCTCAACATGCCGAACGTCGTCTGTACGCCGCATCTCGGCTACGTCACGCGCGACGAGTACGAGGTGCAGTTCGTCGATATTTTCGATCAGATCGTGTCCTATGCGGCAGGTAATCCGATCAATGTCGTCAATCCCGATGTGCTCAAGGGTCCGCGGCGGTGAAGCGCAAGACCGTCACCGTCAATGACAAGATGCAGCGCGGCTACCGTTACGCGCTGACAGCGGGCACCGGCCGCAACTTCGATCCGGAATTCCGTCCCGATCTCACGCCCGCGGAAATGCTGCGGCTCGGCGTGTTTGGCGGCAAGTACATGACCGACTGCCGGAAGGAATTTCCGGCAAGCTGGTTTGCGCGCGCCAAGCTTGCCAAAAAGCAGCGCGACAAATTGCTGAATTATTTCGGCGTCGACGCCAGTCAGCCGCTGTCGGTCTGGCGCAAAAAGGGCTGGATCTATCGCGACGACCCGCGCGGCTGGTTCCAGTGGTACTGCCGCTATTACATCGGCCGCCGCATTTTGGACGAGGACGCCCGCCAGATCAGGCGCTGGAAGGCAATCCGTCGGCACGTCCGCCAGGTACAACGCAACTGTGAGCCGGGCGACGTCACCTGCCGCAAGCGTCAGCGCCAGGCGCTGCTGCATTGGGCCTACGACAGCCGGAAGATTTGAAGTTCACGCCGGTTCCAGACCCTTGGCTTTGATCACACGCTTGGCCTCGGGCGTGGTGAGGAATTGGATCAGGGCCCGCGCCGCCTCGGGATCGGTTGCGCTCGTCGATATGCCGGCGACGAACGGTGTGACGCTCTGCAGTTCGCGCGGCAGCGGGCCGACGATGTCGATGCCTGCGACTGCCATCAGCTCGGCCATCTGTTGGATGCCGACTTCGGCTTGGCCACGCAGCACCACAAGCCCGGCAAGACCACCGGCGCCGCCGGCCCCGTAATGAGACTTGGCCTGCATCTCGGCCGTGATGCCGAGGTCGGCAAACACCTTGGCAAGGTGCACGCCGCTCTGGCCGCCGCCGACCGGCTTGCTGCAGGCAATCGATTTCGCCGCCAACATGGCGCGCTTGAAATTTTCGGGCGACGAAATGTCCGGCTTCGGTGCGCCCTTCGCCACCGCGACGCCGATGGTGGAATCGGCGATGTGCACGGCGCTACCGGCGACGATCCGGCCGCGTGTCTCAAGATCGTTGATGCCGGTGCGGCTGACGATCGCGACATCGGCCGGCTTGCCCTCGCCGAGCTCCTTCTCGAGCCGCAGCGACGGTCCGAGTTCGACGATGGCGCGGTTGCCGGTTGCGCGTTCGAAGGCCGGCGCCAATTCCTCGAACACCGTCTTCATCGCTGTCGTGCTGACTACTTTGATCTCGATACTGCTCACATCGTTCTCCTGTCGCCGCGTCAGATGAGTCCCGGAATCCATCGCTTCACGCGGCCGCAATAGTCGTCATACGGCTTGCCGAACAGAGTGCGCAGCCGCGCCTCGTCGCCGCGCACGTGCCGATCGAACCACACCGCATTGACGGCGAGGATGGCGACGGCGAACCACGACCGGAAGGTGATCGCAAGGCCCGCCATAAAAATCAGGTGGCCAAGATACATTGGGTTGCGCGTGTAACGGTAGGGACCTTCCGCGACGAGCCGCTGCGGCGGCCGCTCCAGTCCCGGCCCGCCGCCGCCGCCCTGTCCGCGATAACGGCCGACGAGGCGATATTGCAGATAGCCCCAGACCAGGACCGGCACGCCCCACAGTGTCAGGGGCAGAGTGCCGCCGCGGCGGACCAGCTCGAAGACGGCGACCGCGATCGGATAGACCAGGAAGGTGCGGACCGGGGTGCGTTGCAGCCAGCGCCACGGCCGCCATCCGGCAGGTCGCGGCGCGGCGCTATCGGACCGGGGCAGGGCGCTTGGCTTGCTCATGCCGAATTGTCCCGCGCGGGCGCGCTCGCGTCCACCCCGGTTGGCGGGCGATGCCCACCATCAACTCTGTGTGAAGACGTCCCGTAACTGTAACCGAACGGCATGCCGGCCCGTAACTATGTCTGTGAATTGCGCTACAACGGCTGACCGTAAAGCTGGACGCGAACCGGCGTCGGCGCACAGTGAAGGAAGGGCAAGACCATGCTGACCCGCAGAAACGTCTTCTACGCCGGTGCGGCCGCTGTCGCGGCGATCGGGCTCGACCATTTGTTCCGGCCGCGCGCCGTCGAGGCTGCGACGCCGCCGCATCCGTACGAAGTCACCCACACCGACGCGGAGTGGCGGAAGCTCCTCACCCCGGCGCAATACGACGTGCTGCGCGAGGCCGGCACCGAAACGCCGTTCACCAGCCCGCTGCTGAAGGAACATCGTACCGGCACGTTCGCCTGCGCCGGCTGCGATCTGCCGCTTTATTCGTCAAAGACCAAATTCGACAGCGGCACCGGTTGGCCGAGTTTCTGGGCGCCGCTGCCGGGCGCAGTCGACCAAGTGAGCGACCGCACCTTCGGCATGACGCGCACGGCGATTTCCTGCCACCGCTGCGGCGGCCATCTCGGTCATGTGTTCGACGACGGCCCGAAGCCGACCGGCCTGCGTTACTGCATGGACGGCGTGGCTCTGAAATTCGAGCCGGCGCCGCAGGGGGCGAGTTGACGCGCGCATACGCGGCGCCGCGATCCCTATTGTCACGCTAAGTCCGGTCGCCGCGTGCGACCGGGCGTGTCATCAAGACCATCGCGCATAATCGAAGACCGACGTCGCAGCTTTGCCGAGCGGCCGCATCTTATGCGGTGTCGCGATAAATTCTTGCGACGCTTGTTCACCCATCGCAACGTTGTAGAATGACTGGGGGTACGGTCTGCGAGTGTATCGGCGATGCGCGAGGCTGAGCGGGTATCGACACTCATCGGCGACATCTACGATACAGCGCTCGATCCGGCGCTGTGGGTCCCGGTCCTCGGAAAAGTCAGGCAGTTCATCGGCGGCTGGGCCATCGCGCTGTCCTGGAAGGATGCGGTTGCGAAGCGCGGCGGCTGCTATTTTACAGAAGGCGATCAGGATCCGTCTTATCGGCAAGTCTATTTCGACAAGTACATCAAGTTCGATCCGTTCACGATGACACAGTTTGTCGTCGATGTCGAAGAACCCAAATCATTTTTGGATGTCCTTCCTTACCCCGAGCTGATTCAAACACGCATCTACAAGGAATGGGCAAAGCCACAAGGCGTGGTAGACGCTTTGATGTGCCTGATCGACCGCAGCGTAACGAGCGTCGGGTTTATGGTGGTTTTTCGCAGCGAGCGGGATGGCTTTGTCGATGATGCGACGCGCCAGCGTGCGCGCCTCATCATCCCGCACCTTCGGCGAGCGACGCTGATCGGCAAGGTGGTCGATTTGCAGAAAGCCGAAGCGGCATCTTTTGCCGATACGCTCGATGGCATCGACGCGGGCATGTTCTTGGTCGATGCGGCCGGCCGCCTCGTCCACGCCAATGCGGCCGGCCATGCGATGCTGAGCGAAATGGATGTTCTGCGCGCAGCGGGCGGACGTCTGGTATTGAACGATACGCAAGCTGACCAGGCATTGGCCGACACATTTGCAATGGCGGGCGATGGCGATGCCGCGATCGGCGTCAAAGGCGTCGCCGTGCCGATCGTCGCCCTCGATGGCGAACGATATGTTGCCCACGTCTTGCCGCTAATGTCAGGAGCCCGGCGCCAGGCTGGCAAGAGTTACAGGGCGACAGCCGCGCTGTTCGTGCACAAGGCAGCGCTGGAGACACCGTCACCCCCACAGGCAATCGCCGCGGCCTACAAACTCACGGCGATGGAACTGCGCGTGCTGCTGGCAGTCGTCGAGGTCGGTGGAGTTCCCGAAGTTGCTGAGGCACTCGGAGTGGCGGAGAGCACGGTCAAGACCCATCTTGGCCGAGTTTTCGCCAAGACCAATTCAAGCCGCCAAGCCGACCTGGTCAAACTCGTCGCAGGATTTGCCAATCCGCTCGTTGGATGAACCGCTCATTACCGCATCTTCAAGATAATGACCTGATCGCTGTTCGGGTCGGTCGTCTTGCGCAGTTCGGCGACCTGCGCGGCGGTGACTGCCGGCGCCTGGTTGCCCCAGCCATTGCGAATGAAGGTGACGACGTCGGCGATCTGCTGGTCGGCCAGCTGCAGCCGGAATTGCGGCATGCGATACGAGTCGGGCGTGCCCTTGACGACCACCGGGTTTGAGCCGTTGAGCACCAGATTGATGAGCGACGACGGATCTTCGTCGAGCACGACCGGGTTGCCGGCGAGCGCCGGCGTGTATGGCGCAAAGCCCTTGCCATCGTAGCCATGGCAGGCCCAGCAGACGCCAGCATAGAGCGCGGCGCCGGGCTGCGCGGCGTGGCCGCCCCGCAGCGCCGTGGTGGTCGCGTCGTTGTAGGCATAAGCCGGCTGTGATGACGTTGCCGGCAATGATTTCAGATAGACCGCGATCGCGCTCAGGTCGGCGTCCGACATGTAGGGCGTCGAGTTGTTGATGACATCGATCATCGAACCGAACACCGCGCCGCCTTTGTTGTGGCCGCTTTTGAGAAAGCTGACGATGTCGTCCTTGGACCAGCTGCCGAGACCGGTGCGCTGATCGCCGCGCAGGACGGGCGCATACCA
>JBAQJL010000196.1:0-2271 GCA_049300295.1 Xanthobacteraceae bacterium | reverse complement strand
GCCGCGGCCGAATAAATCCCCGTGCGGCCTCGCAAAAGATCGCCGCATTCAGATCACCGCACCAAACGAGATCGCGGCGTCTATTTTTTGCCGATTGATTCGTCATCTTGCGGGGCAGTCGCAACCCACCATGCGAGCCGATGCCAATGACCGTCATACACGACACTGCACACGATGTTCTGCTAACCGAGGCGCAAGCCGCAGATTTCCTCTCCCTCTCAATGCGTACTCTCCAAGCGTGGCGGGTGCGCGGTAGCGGACCAAATTTTTGTCGCCTGGGCCGCGCGGTGCGCTATCGCCGGAGCGATCTTCTCGCCTGGATCGATGCAAGCATGGCCGCTTCGACCACCGAGGCCGATGCACGCGCGAACCGTCGCGACGGCACTCGGTGACAGGGGCAATCCCGGTGACCAAGCCGCGCAAATTCCTTCGCAAATTGGCGATCTCGGGCCGCACAGTGACGATCTACGACGGACGCGGGCACACCGCCAGCATCATCGGCGACGAGGCCGGCTACACGCTCTGCGACGCGCACGGCAACTGGCTCGGATACTTCGAGAGCTGTGAGAGCGCGCTGCGTTTTGCCCATTGGCTTATGCCGCCGGTGCGTACGGGGGGGCGCCGGTGAGCGCCGCGCGGCGCCGTATCGCTTTCGGCGAAATTGGCGACGCTGCGCTCGGCCACGCCGAGGTGCTCGTGCGACGATGGCTCCCGGACGGCCGGCGCGAAGGTGTCGAATGGGTCGCGATTAACCCGACACGTGCTGACAATCGCAAAGGCTCATTCAAGGTCAACTTGCGCACCGGCCATTGGTCCGACTTCGCCACCGGCGACAAGGGAGGCGATCTCATCGCGCTCGCGGCCTATCTGTTTCATCTCGATCAGGCCGAGGCGGCGCGGAAGATCTCCGCGGCGCTCAGGATCGACCCCCATGAACGATAATCCATTCGCGCCGGTGAGCGGTGCCGGTGCGCACCGCTCCGACGCCGTCAAGCCGAAATGGATTGTGGTGGTACCGGTGCCAGCCGAGGCGCCGCCGCCGCCATCCGAGCATTTCAAGTTGGGAAAGCCGAGCGGCAGATGGACCTACCCCGACGCTGCCGGCGCCGTGCTGGGCTATGTGCTGCGGTTCGATCCCCCAGCAGCCGACAAGACATTTAGGCCGCTTACGCTGTGGCGCAACGCTACCACCTGCAAGCCGGAGTGGCGGTGGGAATCGTGGCCGCCGAAAAGGCCGCTGTACGGGCTACAGCAACTCGCTGAGCGGCATTCGGCGCCGGTGGTGGTCTGCGAGGGCGAGAAGGCGGCAGACGCCGCTGCGCAGCTCCTGCCGGGCTTTGTGGTGGTCACAAGCCCGAACGGCAGCAAGGGCGCGGGGCAAGGAGATTGGTCGCCGCTCAAAGGGCGGGTGGTGACAGTATGGCCCGACGCCGACCCTCCGGGCCACGAATACGCGCGACAAGTCCCCAAGGGCGCCACCGTTGCCGGTGCGCTCTCGGTCGCGATCGTGTCACCGCCGGCGGATGTGAAAGTCGGTTGGGACGCCGCCGACGCGCTCGCCGAAGGCTGGGACGAAGCGCGTACCATGGCCTTGATCACGGCAGCCGTTCCCATCGGGAGCAAATCAAAGACCGAGATCGCGCTGACAAACCGGAGCACAATCAAGCAGCAGCCAAGTAGGAGAGAGCAGCGAGCCGACTTTGTAGAGCGGGTGAGTAATCTTGAAGGCGTCGAGTTGTGGCGCGATCCTAGCGGTGAGACCTATGCAACCGTTCCAATCAACCGACACCTTGAAAATTTGTTGCTGAAGTCTCGCGGATTCGAACGTTGGCTGACAGGATTCTATCACGACGAAAAGCGCGACACGCTGACCAGCCAAGCAATGGGGGACATGCTGCGCACGTTCGATATCAAGGCTTACAAAGGCGACCAATATCATCCTTTCATTCGCGTTGGTGAGCACGAAGGCAACCTTTATCACGACCTCGGCGATGATGGCTGGCGGTGCGTCGAAATCACTTCCAGAGAATGGCGCGTGATCGAGAAGGCGCCGGTAAAATTCCTGCGTTCACCCTCGATGCTCCCGTTGCCGGAACCGAAGAAAGCCGACGGTCAGCGCGGAAGTGAACTGTTGCGCCGTTTTATGCCTAGCGTCGCCAGCAACGAAGATTTCAATTTGATCGCTGGTTGGTGCGTTGCAGCACTGCGACACCGCGGCCCGTTCACAATCCTGATCGTCAATGGAACAGAAGATGCTGGTAAAAGTACCCT
>JBAQJL010000195.1:0-3638 GCA_049300295.1 Xanthobacteraceae bacterium | reverse complement strand
CATCAAGTGGTTGAACGATTTTTTACGCTTCATTCTGGCGGTCCTCTTCGCCCAGTCAAAATCGCTGCCCGTCTGAAAATAGCGTTCTTCACGGAAGACAGTTTACTTTACTTATTCTGCTCGCGTTTTTTCAGTTCGTCGGTGATCTGTTCTTTGAGATCGGCCACCAGCGATTGGCCGAACTGCTGGCCCGCCTGCATGCTGGCGCGGGCGATGACCGGTTGCCGGGCAATCAGCTTCTGACCGGTCGGCGATCGGTAGAACGCCGTGAGATCGTGCAGTTCGTCGACGCTGAAATTCTGCGCATAGATCCCTGACAGCATGTCGGCAAACGCGGCCAAGCGCTGCGACGCACCGTTGATGATGATCGGCATGATCGCGTCGTACTCTTTGGCCATTTCGGGCCGGCCCTGCACGAAGGCGGGCTTGAGTCCCTCGAAGATGGTTGGCAGCAGCGCCTTGAATTGGTCGGTCGCTTTCATGACCGAAACCAGCTCGCGCGCGGCGGCGAGGTTTTCCGCCGGCACCGGAGCGCCTGACGGCGACTGAGCTTTGAGCGGACCTGAGGCAAGAACAGCTGCGGCAATGAAAACTGCGAAAATCACGCGGCGCATGGAGGCCCCCTTGTTGCGTGCTCCATTATAGCCCGCGCCGCGACGCTTGCCGAGTTGAATTCCTGCGACAATCGGATGAACCCTGCGGCCTTGTCGCACCGCGCGCCGGCGGCGCATAATGGCCCGATAATTCGAGCGGCGGAACAAAAGGCCTGCGTGATGAGGGCCTTGGGCGCGCTGCGCGATGGAGGAGCGCGATGAGCGAAAAGATTTATGACGTTCCAGCGGTTTGGAAGCAGCGCGCCTTCGTCGACGACGCCAAATACCGCGACATGTACGCGGCCTCGCTCAAGGATCCCAACGCGTTCTGGGCCGAGCAGGCCAAGCGCATTCATTGGATGAAATCGTTTACCAAGGTTAAGAATACATCCTTCGCCAAGGACGACGTCTCGATCAAATGGTTCGAGGATGGCGTCACCAACGCCGCCTACAATTGCATCGACCGGCATCTGCATACGCGCGGTAACCAGATCGCCATCATATGGGAAGGCGACGATCCGAAAGAATCGAAGAAGATCACCTTTCGCGAATTGCACGACGAAGTCTGCCGCTTCGCCAACGTGCTGCGTAACCGCAACGTCAAGAAGGGCGATCGCGTCACCATCTACATGCCGATGATTCCGGAAGCGGCCTACGCGATCCTGGCGTGCGCGCGCATCGGCGCCATTCATTCCGTCGTGTTCGGCGGCTTCTCTCCGGATTCACTCGCCGGCCGCATCCAGGACTGCAGCTCCAACGTCGTCATCACTGCCGACGAAGGGCTGCGTGCCGGCCGCAAAGTGCCGCTGAAGGCCAACACTGACGCCGCGATCGCGAAAGTCGGCGGCGTCGACCACGTCATCGTCGTCAAACGCACGGGCGGCGCCGTTGACATGGAGCCGGGCCGCGACGTCTGGTACCACGAGGCCGCGGACCAGGTGACTGCGGAGTGTCCGTGCGAGCACATGAACGCCGAAGACCCGCTGTTCATTCTCTACACGTCGGGCTCGACCGGAAAACCGAAAGGTGTGCTGCACACCACCGGCGGTTATCTGGTCTATACGGCGATGACGCACCAGGACGTGTTCGACTATCACGACGGCGACATCTACTGGTGCACCGCAGACGTCGGCTGGGTCACCGGCCACAGCTACATCGTCTATGGGCCGCTCGCCAACGGCGCCACCACCTTGATGTTCGAAGGCGTGCCGAACTATCCGAGCATGTCGCGCTTTTGGGAAGTCATCGACAAACACCAGGTCAATATTTTCTACACCGCGCCAACGGCGATCCGTGCGCTGATGCAGGCCGGCGACGCGCCGGTGAAGAAAACCTCACGCGCCTCGCTACGGCTGCTCGGCTCCGTTGGCGAGCCGATCAATCCCGAAGCGTGGGAATGGTATTACCGCGTGGTCGGCGACAATCGCTGCCCGATCGTCGATACGTGGTGGCAGACCGAGACCGGCGGCATCATGATCACGCCGTTGCCAGGCGCGACCAAGCTCAAGCCCGGTTCGGCGACGCGGCCGTTCTTCGGTATCATTCCGCAGATCGTCGACGCCGAAGGCAAGGTGCAGGACGGCGCCACCAGCGGCAATCTCTGCATCGCCGATTCGTGGCCAGGCCAGATGCGCACGCTCTATGGCGACCATCAGCGTTTCGTCGACACGTATTTCTCGACCTATCCGGGCAAGTATTTTACCGGCGACGGCTGCCGCCGTGATGAGGACGGTTATTACTGGATCACCGGCCGCGTCGACGATGTTATCAACGTCGCCGGCCACCGGCTCGGCACCGCGGAGGTCGAGTCGGCGCTGGTGGCGCATCCGAAGGTGTCGGAAGCCGCCGTCGTCGGCTATCCGCACAACATCAAGGGCCAGGGCATCTACGCCTATGTGACCTTGATGGCCGGTGAGCAGCCGACCGAACAGCTGCGCACCGAACTGGTCAACTGGGTGCGCAAGGAGATCAGCCCGATCGCGTCGCCCGATCTCATCCAGTTCTCGCCCAACCTGCCGAAGACACGCTCCGGCAAGATCATGCGCCGCATTCTGCGTAAGATCGCAGAGGACGAATTCGGCAATCTCGGCGACGTCTCCACGCTCGCCGATCCGGCCGTTGTCGAAGATCTGGTCGACAACCGGCAGAACCGGAGCAAGGAGAGCGCGTAAGCGCTGCGAGTGGCGCAACCCTACGGCCCAGGCCTGAAGGCGTCTCTCCCGCTGCGAGAGATGCTCGGTGGGAAAGGCTTTACCGGTCCTTCACCATGTTCGTCCGTGGCGGCGGAATGCTGCGGCGCTTTCACCATGGTTTACGAATTGCCTCCCAAGATAGTTAGCGGGACGACGGTGAAAGTGGGAACTGGCGTATGCGTAGTGTGTTTGCGTTCGCGGCCGCGCTTGCGGCCTTTTCTTTCATTGCGGTTGCACCCAACCCGGCAGCGGCGCGCGCCGAACTCGTTGCCGTCGGTGACAATTACCCGGCCGGCACCATCGTGGTGCGGCAGAGCCAGCGGCGCCTCTATCTGATGCTCGGTTCCGGCCGCGCCATCAGCTATCCGGTCGGCGTTGGCCGTCATGGCATGCAATGGTCCGGCACGGTTTACATCGACGGCAAGTATGTCGACCCGGCCTGGACGGCGCCCGCTTCGATCCGCCGCGATTACAGTAAGCTGCCTCCTGTGATCCCAGGGGGCTCGGCGCAGAATCCGATGGGTGTTGCGGCGATGACATTGTCCGGCGGCGGCGAATACGCCATCCACGGCACCAATCAGCCTAACCTGATCGGCGGTTTCGTCTCGCACGGCTGCATTCGCATGTTCAACGCCGATGTCACCGATCTGTTCGGCCGCGTTCGAGTCGGCACGCCGGTAGTCGTGACCAGGTGACTAGGAAATCAGGGATCAGGAAATCAGGAATTAGGTGTTTGGTCCCGGGATGAGGTGACGCGGGTTGATAATGAAGGCCGCTGGGTCTTTCGTCCAGGCGCCGCAGATGGCCTCGAATGGCGTTTTCCACCGCAGCGCCTTGAGGTGCTTTGCGAAGT
>JBAQJL010000194.1:0-14292 GCA_049300295.1 Xanthobacteraceae bacterium | reverse complement strand
GAGCTCCTCGCAGACCGGCGTCGGGGCCGGCCGGGCGGGTTTCCGAACCGCCCGCAAATGGAGTTACGAACCCCATCCCGGGCACCGCTCCCGCTCGCATCAATCGGCCGTCACCGGTTGACGTCCCCTGGATGAGCAAGATAAATCGTTGTACCCGAAGATAGGACAAATTGTCAATAAAAAAATGACATAAAGTCACTAAAACGATGGGCCCAATCCGCTGGGCTCAATGGCCCACGAGCTGCCGCCCGCGGCACCAAATCAGTTGGGCCCGCCGCGCTCTTCATGTCGGCTATCGCCGTTTGCGGCTGAATAGCTGACAATTCAAAAACTGACGAAAAGTGCCAAAACCGAAAGTGGATCGCTTCATTCGATCGACCTGTCGTCGCGGCTCGTTGAACCGATGAAAGGTAGAATGGATGGTTCCAAGCTAGAATAAAGCCTGCTTTAGCACATAACCAACCAGCCAGCGGGGTAGCTTAAAGTCGGAAAATTGATTACGCTTATCCACACTTAGATATTGCGATCTCGCGAAGTGAGAAGCGTCCATCGGGGGCTTCCGACCGGAATTGGGTGTGGTGTAGGTGACGCTCTGATGTCCGATGTCGACGCTTTGAACCGCGAACTCAATGCTGCGAGCCCCGACCTCGTTGGCAACGATGATTTGCTGCGAGGTGTCCTCGCGGGCTGCGGTGACTGCATTAAAATTCTCGATTTGGATGGCCGCCTTCAGTTCATGAGTGAGGGGGGCAAGCGCGTCATGGAAGTCGATGACTTCGGCACGCTAAAGGGATGTCCCTGGCCTGCATTCTGGGTTGGTGAGGGCAATGCACAAGCTATCGCCGCCGTGGAAGCGGCTAAAGGCGGTAAGACCGCGCGTTTTCAGGGGCCCGCCAATACCGCCAAGGGCACTCCGCGATATTGGGATGTGCAGGTGTCGCCAATCCTTGGTTCAAATGGCGAGACTTCGCACCTGCTTTCGATTTCGACCGACATTACTGAGGAATGGGAGGCGCAGAAACGCGAGCAATTTTTCATCGATGAATTGGAGCATCGCGCCAAGAATTCGTTTGCAATGGTACTTTCAATTGCAAACCAGACTTTTCGCGGTGATGCTCACGCATCGGCACTCAAAGCTTACACTGCTCGCGTCATAGCGCTCGCTAAAGCCAGTCAAGCGGCGCAAAACTCGAATTGGACTAGCATGCCCATCGCCGAAGTGATCGAAACAGCCTTGGCGTCGCATCGGACCGGTCAGGAAAAATTCAAATTTTCCGGCCCGAAACAGAAAGTCGCTCCGAGACAGGCCTTATCGCTCACGCTTGCCATTAATGAACTCGCGACCAATGCCGCAAAATATGGCGCACTTTCCTCTGCCGATGGTGGCGTCGATATTTCCTGGTCTATCTCGGCAACTGACAGCCCGGAATTTTCATTTCTGTGGCGCGAGCACGGCGGCCCACCAGTCGTCCAACCGGTCCGTCAGGGATTTGGAACCCGGCTCATCAAGGACTTCATGGCAAATGATTTTGGCGGCACCGTTCAATTGTTCTACGAACCCGGTGGCGTTGTATGCGAGTTGAAATCGCCGCTGAAAAATCTATCGATCTGATCTAGATCTAGAATTACGTGCTTACGGTGATGGGGTGGACGGCTTCCCTCAGATGGGTTGTGACAACGACCATCTTGGCACATCGATGCCGATCGGGGCGCCGTCCACCCCATCACCGTAATCTAGGTGCATGGCGTGTGGCGGTCGTTGAAAATCCCGATGTCTAAAGGCCGCATAGGAAGCAGCGATCCAGCGGTTATTCAGGCAGTCCTGCCTTGCGCATGCCGGCGAGGTGAGTTCCTCGCTAACAACACGGCAAAGTGGGCAAAAGTCATCGAGTTTTGCCGGCATCAAAGCGGAATACCTGGCCCGGGCTCTGCGCACCGCATGATACGCCCGCTATCGGTTTCCGTTGGCCATTCGACCTCCGCGGCGCTCGCCGTTTGAACCGTAGTAGCAGTTGGGATTCTTGGGGCCACAATGCATACTGCCTGCTGCTAAGCTGGGACGTGGCGCCGATGTTTCGTGCGCGATAGCCCTCTTGGGAGATGCGACGGCAGGCCTCGTCCGTGCCCGTTTGTGAGCAGGCGACTGAGGGCTCCGCACGCAACGATCGCCCTCGGCGCGAAAGCCTTCAGCGCAGACGAGCGGACAGACGCGAGTGGTGCGCGAACGCATGGCGTCGATTGCCTCCGTGGCTGCAACCTTAACATCAAACTTGGTGCCGGCCTGTTTGTTGAACTTTTCCAGCGCACGCTGCGAGTCGGAATTCCAGTGCCCGTTGTCAGTGCCGGCAAAACAGCCGAGCCGTTTTAATTCGGTCTGCAACTGGCGTTCAAGTTCGCCCGGCGCAGGTGCAGTCAGGGCCGGCGATTTCGTTGGTGGCGCCTCGGGCGGAACGTTGGCGATAACGGTCGGCGCCGGCGTCTGTGTGGGAGCAGTTTCGGCTGGCGATTTGGTTTGTGGAGACTCGGGCGGAACGTTGGCGGCAACGGTTGGCGCCAGCGTCTGTGGAGGAGCGATTACGGCCGACGATTTGGTTTGTGGCGCCTCGGGCGGAACGTTGGCGATAACGGTCGGCGCCGGCGTCTGTGTGGGAGCGGTTTCGGCTGGCGATTTGGTTTGTGGAGACTCGGCCGGAACGTTGGCGGCAACCGTTGGCGGCGGCGTCCGTGGAGGAGCGGTTACGGCTAGCGATTTGGTTTGTGGCGCCTCGGGCGGAACGTTGGCGGCAACGGTTGGCGCCGGCGTCTGTGGAGGAGCGGTTACGGCTGGCGATTTGGCTTGTGGCGCCTCGGGCGGAACGTTGGCGGCAACGGTTGGCGCTGGCGTCTGTGGAGGAGCGGTTACGGCTGGCGATTTGGTTTGTGGCGCTTCAGGAAGAATGTTGGCGACAACTGCCGCGGGCGCCGGTGCGGGAGCGTCTCCCGGTGGCGGCGGCGATTTGACCGCTCGGAGGGCTTGCAGCGCAGCAATCCGCGCTTCGGCGTTCTTGCGCAGCGGGCTGTCCGGGTATTGCGAGGCGAACTCCTTCAACGCTGCGGGGTCGGTTGTCTCTTTCAACAAATTCCAAGCGGCTTGATCCGACAGGCCGCTTGTCACCATTTTCCCAGAGGAGCGCAGAGGCACATTGGCCGACATTTGAACGTTCGGTTCGGCGGATGGCAATCGTCGCGCGGCTGTGAACCAATAGGCGGCCGCGCCGCTGATCATGAGTAATGCAAATGTTCCTGGAATCATAATGCCCGCGGACGATCGCCAGCCGCGGCGCGGTTCGAGGCGGCGTAACTGTCGACGCGTATGATCGACGTCGGGCCCCTTCGAATAGGTGGCAATGAAGGAGCGAAGGACGCCCGGATCATCGCTGGCCGCCGCGTGGCGATAAGCACCCTCGCGGTTAAAAAGCGCCGTTCTCAGGGTTCCCGCCTCGTCGGCGAGGGCACTTGTTGCGTGCGTCGCCAGAAAGCCATCCAACGCGACGATTGTTCCGACGCGTTTGGCTCGATTAAAGTCCCGCTTGGCTTGAGCAAGTTGGCTTGCTTCGGCTCGCCGCAGCTTCCATTCCACTGAGGCGCGCTCCGCCGCCTCCTCCTCCGCGACCCTGCGGCGCTTCTCCTCCGCGGCTCGCCGCGCCGCTTCGGTTTGCCGCTGCTGTCGATCCGCCTCGGCTTGGGCGCGACGCTTCACTTCCGCATCCGCTTCACGTTGCGCTTCAATCTCTCTAAGGGCTTCTTGCAGCGCCTTTATCAGGCCATGCACATCGCTGCGGAACCGTTCGTGGGTCAGCCGCACGGCGTTGCGTCGCGCCAATGGCCGCAATGCGTCTGGTAATTCTTCCGGTCGCGGCATCTGCGCCTGCCCGACCAGGATCGGAATCACTCGCTTGTCCTGCTGCAAGGCCGTTTCGATCTCGATGCGAACGAAATCATCAGGGTTGTCCAAACGCCTGACGCCGTGCGCGTCGCGCGCGTCGAGCCAATTCTTGCCAATGATTGAGATCAACACGTCGCATTGCGCGACCTGATCGTTGAGCACGCGGACGAAATCAAGTCCCGGCTTGATGCTGTCGACGTCCATAAAAAGTTGCTCGGGAGGGAACGCTTGCTCCAAGCGGCCCAACAATGCCTGCGCGGCGGAGGGGTCGTCGCCGCGGCGATAGTTGATAAAAATCTTGCCAGCCATGCCCGCGCTCGCTCTCACCTATAGCCGGAACACGTTATCGCAATCGCGGTGTCCAATATAGACGCGTTGCAGGACCCACTTTGTCTCACGGTTAAGTTGCGTCGCAGCAAATCCGAGAAGGCTTCTGTCGAGTGGGGTCAGAATCGACCGATTCAGCTTTGAGGGTGCACGTCCGCTTTACCCCTAATGGCGTCGATTATCACCACGCTCTGGCGCCTCGCGCTGCGGCACGAACTATCATCCGTAAATGATCGGCCGGCCCGCGGAAGAGAAGCGCATTCGGCTGCAGCTGAACAATGACGCTGGCGCGCCCCGCACTAACAGTCGGCCGATCACACCCACCCCTTAAGCTCGCGCATCGCCAGCTGCCAGATCAGCAGCATCCCGGCCTCGCTGTCGTTGAGGCAGGGGATGAGGGTGAAATTCTTGCCGCCGTTACGCTTGAACACGCGCGCGTTTTCGACGGCGATTTCTTCCAGCGTCTCCAGGCAGTCGGCGGCGAAACCGGGCGCCAGTACGACGAGATTCTTGACGCCCTTCTTGGCCAGCGCCTTGACCGTTTTGATGGTGTAGGGCTCGAGCCACTTGGCGCGGCCGAAGCGCGACTGAAACGTCATCATCAGCTTCTTGTCGTCGAAGCCGAGCTTCGCGCGCAACAGCTCCGTGGTGCGGACGCATTGCCGTTCATAGGGATCGCCCTTGTCGACGTACTGCCTCGGCATGCCGTGATAGGACGCAAGGATCACATCGGGTTCGAACGGCAGCGCCTTGAGCTCGGCTTTAAGCGAGGATGCCAAGATCTCGATGTAGTAGGGATCCTCGTAGTAGGCCGGCAGGATGCGCAGCGCCGGCTGGCGGCGCAGCTTCATCACGTACCTGTACACTTCATCGCAAACTGTCGCCGTCGTCGCCGCCGCATATTGCGGATAGAGCGGCATGATAAGGATGCGATCGCAGCCGCGCTTGATCAGGGCTTCGAGCCGCGAGGCAATCGACGGGTTGGCATAGCGCATCGCCCAGTCGACGATGACGTGCGGGCCGAGCGGCTCGAGCGTGCCGGCGAGCTTGCCGGCTTGCGAACGCGTGAAGGTCTTGATCGGCGACTCGTTCGTCTCGCGGTTCCAGATTGTCTGATAATCGTGCGCTTTGCGCCGCGAGCGCAACGGCAGGACGATGCCGTTGAGAACGAACTTCCACAGCAACGAGTCGTTTTCGATGACGCGCGGATCAGAGAGAAACTCTTTCAGATAGCGCCGTATGGCTGGCGCATCGGGAGCATCGGGCGTGCCGAGATTGACCAGAAGCACGCCGATGCCGTGTTCGACCGGCGCCGGCTCAGGCGCAGCGGACGGCTCAGCGCATGGGGCGGCAGGCGTCACAGGACTGATGTCTGCAGGCGGTGCGTTTGCAGGCGGAACCGGGATGTCCTCGCTCGGCGGAGCCGACGCAGGGGCCGTCGGTGGCGCTTCAACGATGTTTTCGGTCATCGCGGCGGCGCATTCGCCGGCGGCAACGGCCGGCGGGACCGCGGGCTGGCCGGTGGATTCGCTTCCGGCGGGAGGCACGGACGACAATTCGCTCATGGCTTCAGCTTACCTCTTTGCGCTGTCGCCGGATCCAATGATCGGGCGGACGGCCGCCTATTCGGCGGCTTTCAACAGCGTCGGCGCGCCGGCGCGGAATTGTTCAAGCAAAGCTGCTTCGTCGGCTTTTGCGGCAGCCAGATGACGCTGCTTGACGTGGCCGAAGCCGCGGATCTTTTCCGGAATGGCCGCGAGGCCAACGGCGAGGGGATGATTGTCCGGAGTCAGTTTCGCCAAAACCTCCTCGATCACCGCTTCGTAGTCGGCGATCAGCTTGCGCTCGGTGCGGCGCTCGAGCGTCCGGCCGAACGGGTCGAACGCCGTGCCGCGCAGCCCTTTGAGCCTGGCCAGCGCGCGGAATGCCGGCATCAACCAGGGGCCGAAGCTCATCTTGCGCGGCAGGCCGGTATCCTTGTCGATGCGCGCAAACAGCGGCGGTGCGAGGTGGAATTCGAAGCGCAGTTGGTCGCCGTCGAACTCCGCCTCGACCTGTTTGAGAAATGAGCCGTCGGTATAGAGCCGGGCGACTTCATATTCGTCCTTGTAGGCCATCAGCTTGAACAGGTAACGGGCCACCGCGTCGGCAAGCCCGCACTTGCCGGGAGCGCGTGCGGCTTCGGCCTGCTTTACCCGCTCGACCGTTCGCCGATACCGTTCGGCGTAAGCGGCATTCTGGTAATCCGTGAGGAATTTTACGCGCCGCGACACTGACTCGTCGAACGATTCCGAGAGCACGCGGGCGTCGCTCTCGCCCCCACCCCACCCTCCCCCGCTTGCGGGGGAGGGAAGGGAGGTGGGCTTTACCAACTTTTCCACAGTCGCTCGATCGGCCGCCATGTGGCGGCCCCAGTGGAACGCCGCCTTGTTCATGGTGACGGCTTCGCCGTTGAGCTCGATCGCTTTTTCGATGGCCGCGGATGACAGCGGTATCGCGCCAAGCTGGTAGGCGTAGCCGACCATCAACATGTTGGCGCCGATCGATTGGCCGAACAAAGCGGCCGCTATACTGGATGCGTCGATGAAATGCGTCTTGTCATCGCCGGCATCGGCTTGGATGGTGCGCTTGAGGCGTTCGGTCGGCAGCGAGAAATCGGCGTTACGGGTGAACTCGCCCGGCAGGAACTCGGCCGTGTTGACGACCACCTCGGTCGCGCCCTGCTTGACTGCGGCCAAAACCTTGCGCGTCCCGGCCACGACGATGTCGCCGCCAAGCACGAGATCGGCGCGGCCCGCGGCGACGCGGATGGCGTGGATCTTGTCCGAATTTTCGGCGATGCGGATGTAGCTGAATACCGCGCCGCCTTTCTGCGCCAGCCCCGCCATGTCGAGAACGCCGATGCCGCGGCCCTCAAGATGCGCCGCCATGCCGAGCACGCCGCCCGTGGTGACGACGCCGGTGCCACCGACGCCGGTGACGATGATGTTGTAGGTGCCGTCGATCGCCGGCAACTTGGGCTCCGGCAGCGGCGGCAGATCGTGATCGGCCGCGACGCCGACGCCCTTCTTCAGCCTGGCGCCGTGCACCGTGACGAATGACGGGCAGAAACCTTTGACGCAGGAGAAGTCCTTGTTGCAGCTTGACTGGTCGATGGTGCGCTTGCGGCCCCACTCGGTCTCAAGTGGCTGCACCGAGACGCAGTTCGACTTGACGCCGCAGTCGCCGCAGCCTTCGCAGACCAGTTCGTTGATGATGACGCGCTTGTCCGGATCGGGAAACGTGTGCCGCTTGCGGCGGCGGCGTTTTTCCGCCGCACAGGTCTGATCGTAGATCAGCACTGTGACGCCCGGGATTTGCGCCAGCTCCTTCTGTACCGCGATCAGGTCGTCGCGATGGTGGATGGTGAGGCCTGCAGGCCACGCGGTGTCGTGCGGATATTTATCGGGCTCGTCGGTGACCACGACGACGCGTTTGGCGCCCTCGGCCGCGACTTGGCGGGCAACCTGCGGGACCGTGAGACCGCCGTCGTTGGACTGCCCGCCGGTCATCGCTACGGCGTCGTTGAACAGGATTTTATAGGTGATGTTGGTGTTTGAGGCGATCGCGGCGCGGACCGCCATGTAGCCGGAGTGGTTATAGGTGCCGTCGCCGAGATTCTGAAAGACGTGGTTGCGTTTTGAGAATGGCGCTTCGCCGACCCAGTTGGCGCCTTCGCCGCCCATCTGCGTGTAGCCGAGCGTCGAGCGGTCCATCCACTGCGCCATGTAGTGGCAGCCGATTCCCGCATAGGCGCGCATGCCCTCCGGCACCACGGTCGAGGAATTATGCGGGCAGCCGGAGCAGAAATAGGGAATGCGTTGCGCCACGTCCCTGGTTTCGGCGGCGATGCGCTGGAATTCCTTGACGCGGGCGACGCGTGCGATGATCTCATCGTTGCGGTGATATTTCAGAAGCCGGTCGCCGATGCAGATCGCGACTTCGTGGGGATCGAGCGCGCCTTTGACCGGGAACAGCCAATTGCCGTGCTCGTCCTTTTTGCCGATGCACAGCGGTTGATTGGGCGTGCCGTAGAGCTCCTCGCGGACCTGGACTTCGAGCAGCGAGCGCTTTTCTTCGACCACGATAATCAGATCAAGCCCTTTGGCGAACTCCTGCAACTCAGCGCGGCTCAATGGCCATGCGCAGCCGACTTTGTAGAGCCGGATGCCGAGTTCGTTGCACTTGATTTCATCGATGCCGAGTTCATCGAACGCCTGGCGAACGTCGAGATAACTCTTGCCCGTGGTGATGATGCCGATCTTGGGGTCGCGGCCGCCCGACGTGATGGTGCGATTGAGCTTGTTGGCGCGCACGAATGCCAGCATGGCGTCGCGCTTGAGATCGTGCAGACGCGCTTCTTGAGTCAGGATCGGATCGTTGAGGCGGATGTTGAGGCCGCCCTCCGGCATCGGGAAATCCGACGGCCTGATGATATTGATGCGGTCGAGGCTGGCGTCGATGGCGGCGGTGGACTCGATCGTCTCGTGCATCGTCTTCAGCGCCACCCAGGTGCCGGTGAAGCGCGACATCGCCCAGCCATACAAGCCGTAATCGAGCACCTCCTGGACGCCCGCCGGGTTGAGCACCGGAATCATCACGTCGATGAAGTGGTATTCGGACTGGTGTGCGGTGGTGGAGGATTCGGCGGTGTGATCGTCGCCCATCAGCGCCAGCACGCCGCCGTTCTTGGCGGTGCCCGCCAGATTGGCGTGGCGGAAAACGTCGCCGGTGCGGTCGACGCCGGGGCCTTTGCCGTACCACATGGCAAAGACGCCATCATACTTTCCCTCGCCACGCAGTTCCGCCTGCTGCGAACCCCACACCGCGGTCGCGGCCAGATCTTCGTTGATGCCGCCCTGAAAACGGATATCGCTCTGCTGGAGAAACGACTTGGCGCGCTGGAACTGCGTATCGAGACCGCCGAGCGGCGAGCCGCGGTAACCGGTGACGAATCCCGCGGTGCGAAGGCCGTTGCGGCGGTCCAGTTCCTTCTGCATCAGGCAGAGCCGCACCAGGGCCTGAAAGCCGGTGACGAAAACACGGCTGTGGCCGAGGTCGTATTTGTCGTCGAGTTTGACGTCGCGCAGCGGCATCAGGTGGCCTCCGATGGGCCAGTTTGCCCCCACGAGGTCGAATTTGCCAGAGGGCGTACGGACTCCACACATATAAGCCGCCGGTCGTGCCATCACGAGGGGTGCGCAGGGCTCGCACGAATGCTAATCTTGCGCAGCCCATGTGGAGAGACCGTGCGGAGATTCCGGCCATGAATATCAACGTTAAGGTTGCGACCGTTGCCAAGGCGGACATGTCATCCGCCGAATGGGAGGCGCGCGTCGATCTCGCCGCCGCCTATCGGTTGATCGCGCACTATGGCTGGGGCGACGTGATCTACAATCATTCATCCATGCGGGTGCCCGGCGAGGAGCGGAACTTTCTTATCAAGCGCCATGAGCTGCTCTACGAAGAGGTGACGCCGTCGAATCTCGTCAAGGTAAGCATGGACGACGATCTCGACGAATCCGCTGGCGTCAACCGGCCGGGCTTCACCCTGCACGGCGGGGTGCTGTTGGGGCGGCCGGACGTCAATTGCGCCGTTCACGTCCATACCCAGATCGGCATGGCGCTCGCCGGCTTAAAGCACGGCCTGCGCATGGTCTCGCAACCCGCCGTGCGCTTCTACAATCGCGTCGGCTATCACGATTACGAGGGCATCACCGAGGATTTCGGCGAACGCGCGCGTATCAACAAGGCGCTCGGCAAGAACCGCGCGCTGATTTTGCATAATCACGGCCTGCTCACCGTCGGCAAGACGGCCCGCGAGGCCTTTGTGTTGATGAAATCGCTGCTCGAGGCCGCGGAAATTCAGCTCAAGATGGAAGCGACCGGCGGCCCGCTGATCGAAATTCCGCCGGAAACTTGCGAGAAGGTCGCGCACCAATACGAGCATCACGATTCGGGGCGCGGCTCGGCCGACTGGCCGGCCTACCTGCGGATGCTCGATGCCATCGACGCGGACTGGCGGAGTTAAGTCCGCAACAGCGTAACCGTGAGGCGGGCGTTGATGCGGCACGAGCGGCGCCTTTCGATTGCAGCGGTAGCGGTGCTGGCCGCGGTTGCGGCGCTGCCGGCGCGCGCCGCAGCGCAAACGCGGACCGTCGATGTCGCGATCGCGCTTGCCGCCGACGTGTCGCGCAGCATCGACGATGAGGAATTCGAGCTGCAGCGCAAAGGCTACGCCGCCGCGTTGACGAGCCCGCAATTCGTGCAGGCCATCCAATCCGGCGTGCACGGCGCCGTCGCGCTCTGCTTCATCGAATGGGCGGGGCCTGGACAGCAGGCGCTTGTCGCCCGGTGGATGGTGATCCGCGATGGGGAAGGGGCCACCGATTTTGCCAAGATGCTGCTCGCCGCGCCGCGGTCCTTCGCGGGCCGCACCGCGATCGGCGACGGCATCGACTTTGCGTCAGCCCAGCTTGCCGCCGGGAACATCGCCGCCACGCGCCGCGTGATCGATGTGTCGGGCGACGGCACCAATAATTCAGGCCGCCCGGTAACGGCGGCGCGCGACGATGTGACCGCTAAAGGAGTGACCATCAACGGCCTTGCCATCATCAACGAGAAGACCGGTGGTATCCAGGGTACCTTCCTGTTCGGACATACCCATCCGCCCGGCGGCCTGCCGAATTATTACCACGACAACGTTATTGGTGGACCAGGCGCCTTTGTGTTGCAGATATCGAATTTCGAGACGTTCGCCCAGGCGATGACCAACAAGCTCTTGACCGAGATTTCCGATGCGACGCCGCATGGGCTGCGTCAGCCCCCGGCGCCGCAGACGCGAAAGCTCAAGTCGGTCGAGTAGGCATTCATCCCGTCGTCATGGCCGGGCTTGTCCCGGCCATCCACGCCTTTGTTTATTTTCCGCACCTAAGACGTGGATGCCCGGCACAAGGCCGGCCATGACGTGTCAGAATTGCGGATGACCGGTGAGGTGGCTTGCCGCCTCACCGACTTACGCCGCGACCGCCGCTATTTCGCGTATTTGCCGCCGGTTTGCTTGGTGTGCACGCCCTCGGCGCCGCTCTCCTTGTGCGCCAGCCGGGTAATGCGCGCCCAGGTGCGCTTGAGCGGATCGCGCACCTTGATGTGCAGCGTGCCGCACTTTTCGACCGTCAGTTCGATCTTGTCGCCGTCCATGAACGGGTTGAGGCCGCGGTGGTTGGTGCCGGTGGCGAGAATGTCGCCGGGCAATAGCGTATGGATCGAGGTGACCCATTCGATGCAGCGCGGAATCTTGTGCGCCATGTCGTCGGTGTTGAAGTCCTGATAAGCGACGCCGTTGTTGGTCAGCGTGATCTGCAGCTTTTGCGGATCCTTGATCTCGTCCTTGGTGACGATGTAAGGCCCGATCGGCGCAAACGTGTCGCGCGATTTCATCTGGTAGAACACGTTGGTCGGCGGCACCACGCCGCGCGCCGAGCCGTCGATGAAATTGGTGTAGCCGAACACGCATCTCATCGCGTCCTTGGCCTTTACGTGCGAGGCCTTCTTGCCGATCACGATGGCGATTTCGGCCTCGCCCTCGAAGACCGACGCCGCCATGTCGGGCAGCACCATGGTGTCGCCGTCGCCGATGACGGAGCTCGGCGATTTCATGAAGGCGTTGATCGGCGCCGGCGCCGGCAGCGTGCCGTTCTCCATGTAGTTGACCGCCATGCAGATGATGTTTTCCGGCCGTGGCAGCGGCGGACGCAGCTTGACCTTCGACAGCGGCGTGCCCTTGCCCTTCTTGGCGGCGGCGGCGAACTTGTCCTTATAGGTGCTCCAATTTTCGATCACGCCGCGGATCACGTCCTGGGGGCCGAGCGCCTTGATCCCTTTTGTCGCCGCCGACACGTCGACGATTTTGTCGCCGACCACGACGCCGAGCTTATAATTGTCGAAAAACGCGAGTTTCATGTCTGCTCCTTGGAATGTCTCGATGAATATGCGCGAGCGGTTTCCCCCGTCGGCTGCGCCGGAACTTAGCGCGGTTGCGCCTGCTGCGGAAGGTGAGTTCAGAGCGAAAGCCGGTTGCGGCGCCTGATCGCGGTGCGGAGACCGACCGGGTCGACGATGCAGTCGTCCGCGCAGTTGGGTCGGGCGCAGTTACGGACCGGAGCGGCCGGCCGCTGACCTTGATTTCCCGCGCTGAAGGCTCCCCACCGAAGCCTCTTGACATGCCGTCTGTAGTTTCCGATATTTCTGTCATGACAGAAACTACGAAAATAGATGAAACGCTGCGTCCCCGGCAACTCTCCCCGGCCATCGAAAGCTTTGTCCTGCAATGGGGCGATATGGGCGGCAAATGGGGGGTGAACCGCTCGGTCGCGCAGATCCATGCGCTGCTCTACGTTTCGGAGCGTCCGCTCACTGCGGAGGATATCGCCGAGCGCCTGGGGCTGGCGCGCTCCAACGTGTCCAACTCGATCAAGGAATTGCAGGCCTGGACTCTGATCCGGCGGGTCCCGATCAAAGGCGACCGGCGCGAGCATTTTGAAGCCGAAGCCGATCCTTGGGAAATCTTCGCGCGCATCGCCGCCGGCCGCAAAGAACGCGAGATCGACCCCGCCATTGCGGTGCTGCGTACCTGCCGCGCCGAGGCCGAGAGCGATGCCGGGATCCATCCACTGGCCCAGGCGCGGCTGAACGCACTGTTGGAGTTCGTCGACACGATGGATCGCTGGTACGGCCAGATGGAAGGCATTCCGCGCCCGCAGATCGCCGCGATGGTCCGGCTCGGCGCCAAGATTGTGAGCCTGTTGTCATTCGGTAAGCGAAAAAAATGACGCGTCAACGATTGCAACGTGCAGCGATGGAGTGGGCCATGGCACTGACGACCATGAATATTCCCGATGAGTTGCGCCGCGTCTCAACCCGGGTGTCGGATGACAGCCTCGGCGATCTTCGTTTCCGCGCGCTGTTGTCCGACGACGCGTGGTGCTCGCTGCCCCCGCCGGTGCGCCGGCGCTTTTCGAAACGCCTGGGCGGCGGGCGTACCGCGGTCTACGCGGGCGAGGTGCTGGCGACGCGCATGAACCGAGTCGGCTGGTGCCTTGCGCAACTGGCGCGGTTGATCGGCGGCCCGCTGCCCCTGTCGTGCGACGCCAACATGCCGAGCGTCGTCACCGTCACCGAGGACATGGCGACCGGCGGCCAGATCTGGACGCGGCTCTACGCCCGGCGCGACGGCTTTCCGCAGATCATCCATTCTTCCAAGCGCTTTGCCGGTCCGACCGGCATCGAGGAGTATCTCGGCCGCGGCTTCGGTATGGCGCTCGCCATCAGCGCGCGCAACGGCATGCTGGTGTTTCGCAGCGATCACTATTTTCTCCAGATTTTCGGCCGGCGATTGCGCCTGCCGCGCTGGCTCTCGCCGGGCGAGATGACGGTGACGCACGCCGAGCGCAGCGATGGCCGCTTCGAGTTCACGCTGGAAGTGAAGCATCCCCGCTTCGGCGTGATGATCCGCCAGTTGGCGGCGTTTCGGGACTCTACGCCATGACGTCGCACCTGTTCGGGGCTTTGGTGCTCGTTCAGATGGCGCCGGGGGTGTTTGATTGATCTGCTCGCGGATCATGGGATCTGCTGCGTCCATCGCGCGCACTTCCTCGACAGCGAAGCATCCACGTCCTGCGGGACATCGGCATCACGCAGATCGGATAGCCGACTTTGGCTCGCTGGCTCAGGAGGACATCATGCGCTCGCTGCGCATCTTTGCGGATCAGGTATTGCCGCACGTGCGCGACATTTGGGGCGTGTACTCATAAAATTCGCAATGTCTGCTTACCGAAGAAGCCGACAACGCCTGGGAGCCACGGCATGTCAGCTTTGTGCCATTGAACGAACCCGCTTCGCGGGAGGGAGGCTGCGGGCCGGTCTAGTCTGGAGCGAAGGCCGACAGGGGATTTGATGAGAGCTTCGTGAGTTCGACGATTGGAGTGTTGCAACCTCACGAG
>JBAQJL010000193.1:0-157637 GCA_049300295.1 Xanthobacteraceae bacterium | reverse complement strand
GCTTGATGACGTTAGTGTCGGTCACGGCGTATCACTCCTTTGGTCGAGAAGTGGAGGCGTCGAACACCCCCACGATACGTCGCCTTACCCCTTCATGCCGTCACCAACTTCCGCTCATAGCTCCGGCCTTTTGAGCGATCGTGGCGCCGTTACTTTCTGACCTGGGTGACCATTTTCAATTTGCCTTACCTTGGTCTTCAGATGATGGCCATGGGAGGGCCGAGCCAACCGAACGGCGGCGGAAACGACTTTGCGACAGTGTTCGACTATTTTGGCGCGAGCCATTTTCTTCGAGCCTGGTTAGCCGTACTTGGGTTCGTTTTTTTTATAATTTTGCAAGCGCCGCTCCGGAGTTTATTATACTTGGAACACGGCACGCCCGGCCCGCATGGCTACAAACCCGTTTCCCGGCTTAGGACGATACTGGGTTGGGGCCTTGTTGCTTTAGGTTTAACCGCCTCTCGAATCTTTACTTTATCTGAAACTGTCTTTTGGGCGCTTGCCTGCATATCCTTTGTCTCTTGGAGTTCTGATTTGACCAGGGCCCTGTTTCGTCAGTGGCTGGCCCCGTGCATAATGGCAACGCTCATGCTCGCACTCATATTCGCTTCCGGACAGACTCTTCGTCGTGAGGGAAATGATTTTTTAATGTTGTGGCTTTTTTTTATTCCGATCGTTTTGGGCGCCATATATTTCCGAACTTCGGCAGAATCGAGTTTGGCGCGCCAATAACTTCATATATCCATCCAGAACCTCTATTATCCATATATCCGACCCGTCATACCGCGATCGATCTGGTGCGGCGCGAATCCAGCCCGGATCGTGCACACACTTTGTCTCGATCCGGTCGAAGTCGACGGCATTCGCGCCGTCGATCTCGGCAAGTCGTTCGGCGTCGAGCAATTCGTCATCGCCCACAAGGCCTCGACCGTGAAGCAATCGGTAATGCGCGATCTGCTGGAGGGGCTGACAAGGTGACGCTGATTTTTTTTACCCTTTACCCTGAAGCGATCGAAGCTGGACCGTCAGTCGCGGCGCGAGGCCTGCTTCGAGGTCTATTTCTTCGTACACTTTTCCGGAACGCGGCTTTGGCGATGCGAACTTCCTCCTGCGCCCTGTCTTACTTGCGCGAGGCCTCACCGATGCAGGGAACAAGGAAGTTGCTCGTGCGGATTTCCTCTTTGATCGGTTCCAGCAGCACTGGAGATTCGTCGGGGTCACGTTTATAGTGATAATTCTTGACAATTTCGGAGACAAGGAATAAAAGCCGAATCCTCGCTCTTCGTGCAAGGACGTCAGCCGGTGACTCCGGCTGGCGGGGGCGGGTGCGGTGCCCGCGGGCAAAGGGTTCGTCCCCGTTGCTCCCGGGCGGCTCGGACATCAACCTGCCGGCATTATGACCGGCATGCGAGGTGCTCGCTGTAACCGGGGCGGACGCCGGCGGGATACCCCCGCCACCTACAGGCGCTCGCTCCGCGAAGCCTGGTCCGGGTTGCACCTTGGGATGCGTGAGTCCCAAGGGCAGAGCCGCCGTGGAACGCCGACAGGCGAGCGCGCCCTGCAGGGTGCGCGCTTGCCGCAAGGCAAGCGGTTGCGGACAGCGTCTGTCGGCGTTCTGCTTCCTTTTATCTTGTAGCCCGGATGAGCGAAGCGACATCCGGGAGCAGCGGTTGAGCTGCGAGATCGTTCCCGGATATCGCTTCGCTCATCCGGGCTACAGTGCGCCGCATCCGATCGTGATGCTTCGGCCTTTTTCCACTGCCGGGGCATCTGACGAAGATCGGGGTAGCGGCGTCGTTTTTGGGAATGGCGTGCCTCATAGCTCGGATGCGAACAAAAAACGTATCGCGAGAACGGGAAGGCTTGCGTTATTGCGGCAAGCGATCGACGACTATACGGTTCCATCGACACCCAAGGAGCCCGCCGTGCCGATCCTGCAATCGAATGACAATCCGCCGTTCAACGTGACTCACGTCAATTATGCGGTGCTGCAGGTCAAAGGATCCGGCCAAGATCCGATGACGCTCGAACGCTACATCGGCGCGGCATGACGGGTCGGGGAGGGGGCGAGATGCCGGGTCGTGTCATGCGGCGGTGGTTCGCCGTGGCCGGCGCGCTTGTCGCGCTGCTGCTCCTGCCAGGCGCAAAACCGAGCGTGTTCAATCCGAACGCGCTATGGAAAATCGTGCACGAGCAATGCGTGCCGAACCAACAGCAGCACGGCGACCCGAAGCCCTGCGCGGAAGTCGATCTGAAAGACGGCGTCGACCGAGGCTACGCTGTTTTAAAAGACCTCAACGGCCCGACGCAGTATTTGCTCATTCCGACGGCCCGTATCGTCGGCATCGAAAGCCCCGAGCTGCAGACACCCGGCGGGACCAATTATTTCGCCGCCGCGTGGGACGAGCGGCGCTTAGTCGAAAAGACGCTCGGACACGAGCTGCCGCGCGACAATGTCGGGCTCGCGGTCAATTCGGTACTGTCGCGGTCGCAAACCCAACTGCACATCCATATCGATTGCATGCTTCCCGACGTGCGCGACACGCTGGCGCGGCTGCGCTCATCGATCGGCGACACATGGGCGGCGCTGAGCGAACCGCTGGGCGGCCATCCGTACTGGGCCATGCGGGTGATGGGGTCGACGCTCGATGGACATAATCCGTTCAAGCTGTTGGCGGACGGGATACCGCGGGCGCGGGCCAACATGAAGTGGCGCACACTGGTCGTGGTCGGCATGCAGTTTGACGGCGATGCACCGGGCTTTGCCCTACTCACCGACCGGGTGAATCCGCTGCTTTTCGATATCGCCGCCGGCGCGCGCTTGGAGGATCACACCTGTGGGGCCGCGCACTGACGGTCAGACCGGCGGATTCACACTCGCCTGTGCAAGCGATGCTCGATCCAGAGCAACAGGCCGTTCGCCATGGCCGCGAAGGCAAACAGCACGATCGCCACCATCATCATCTCCTGGCCCTGCAGCAGCTGCATCGCATTCATGATCATCGAACCGAGACCTTCTTTCGATGCAAACATTTCGCCGAGCAGCACGCCGAGCAGCGTCACCGTAAAGCCGATGCGCAAGCCGGTGAAGACTTCGGGCAAAGCGGCCGGCAGCAGCACGTGCGTGATCGTCTGCCACGGCGTGAGCTGCATGGTGCGGGCAGAGCGCAGATAGACCGGCGGAATCGCCCTGATCGCGCCCATTGTGAGAAGGGCGACCGGCAGGATGCCGTGCAGCGCGCCGAACGCCACCTTGCCGGAAATGCCGAGCCCGAACATGAGCAGCACGACCGGATAGAGCGTGATTTTCGGCAGCGAGTAGAGCGAGACCAGGATCGGTTCGCCGACGGCGCCGGACAGCCGGTGCGCGCCCATCCATACGCCGATGGCAAGTCCGATGCCGTAAGACAGGATCAGCGCGTAGCCGAGTTCAAGACCCGTTGTCGCCAGGTTGGCGAGAAAACGGGGCGTGGTCAGGTTGTGCATGAGGTAGACGAGTGTCGGCAGCGGCGCCGGCAACGCCGTTTCGCCGGCGATCTTGTGCAGAAGCTCCCAGCTGACGAGCAGCGCGAACAGAATGACCAGCGTATCGGCGGCGCGACGTGTCGCGGTCATGCGCGGCCTCCGCTGCGCCGTTCTGCAAAGCGGATGTCGAGACCGTGCAAAATTGCGTTGATCAGCGTGGCGACGATGAGGAGGAACAGGATCAGCGCGTACATGCGGCGATTGTCGAAATCCGCATACGCCTCGGCGATGTCGCGGCCGAGGCCTGCGGGCGAAAGAATGAATTCGGCGGCGATGACGGCGATGAAACCGTACGATACCGAAAGTTTTACGCCGATGAACAGATACGGCGCCGCGGCTGGAAGCTGCAGCTGCAGTGCGGTGGCGATGCGGCCGAGGCGATGCACGCGCGCAACCTTGGTCAATACGTGCGGCACGCGATCGAGCCCGTTGAGCGTGGCGATGATCATGGCGACAACGGCGGTGGCGACGCCAATCACCACGATCGGCATGATCGAGAGGCCGAAGATCGCGATCAGGACCGGATAGAAGATGAAGACCGGAACCGCGTAATAAGTGGCGAAGAACGGATCGAGCGCCTCGCGCACGCGCGGCAGCGCATGGATGAAACAGCCGATGGCAAAGCCGAGCGCGATAGAGATGGCGATGACCAGCGCGATCATGCCGAGTGTGCGTTCGATCTCGGCGTTGAGCGCCCCCGAGGCGAGCAGCGTCCACAGCGCGCTCGCCATTTCGGACGGCGGAATGATGACGTTGTGGTTGATAAGGCCGAGACGGCAGGCGAGCTCGAGCGCGCCGACCGCCACGACGATCACGACGAGGCGGATCAGGCCGACGCGGCTCATTCCGCAGCCAGCGCGCCTTGGCCCGAATGACCGAGCGCCTTGAGCGATTCGCCGCGCAGGCGCTCCCACAGTCGGCCGGTGATTTCGCCGAAGGCCGTGTTGCCGACGACGGTCGAATCGCGCTCGCGCGGCCAGCCGGTTTCGATGATCTCGATGAAGCGGCCGGGCCGCGCCGACATGGCGCCGACCCGATCGGACAGCATGGCGGCTTCGTCGAGCGCATGCGTGATCAGCAGCACCGTCGCGCCGGTGCGCCGCCACAGCCGCAAGACTTCGTCACCCATCAAGAGCCGCGTCTGCGCGTCGAGCGCGCCAAATGGCTCGTCGAGCAGAATGAGGCGCGGCTGCAGCACCAGTGTGCGCGCGATGCAGACGCGCTGCCGCATGCCGCCGGACAATTGCGACGGATAGGCCTTCGCAAAGTCCTTCAGCCCCATGAAGGCGAGCGCATCGTCGACGCGGCGGCGGATTTCCGGCGCGGCAACGCCGCTCCGCCGCAGTCCGAATGCGGCGTTGTCCCACACCGTCAACCAAGGAAAGCTCGCATCCTCCTGAAACACGACACCGATGCCGTCGGCGACTTCGCCGTGAATCGGCTTGCCTTCGAACGTGACAGTGCCGGCGCTCGGCGTCTGCAGGCCGGCGAGCACTTCGAGAAAGGTCGACTTGCCGCAACCGGACGGCCCGACCACGGCAAAGAACTCCCCCTTGCGCAGGTCGAGATCGATCGGGCCCAGCGCATGCACCGGCGGCTGACCGCCGGCGCCCGCGTAAACCCGCGTGACATTGTCGATCCGCGCATGAACTTCGCCGGGCATCGATGACACGCTCACTTCTGCAGGTCGGCCGGCAGGAACGAAGGATCGATCATCTTCGTCAGATCGACGTCCTTGTCGAGCATGCCGACGAGGCGCATGACGTGCGCCGTGGTTTGCAAAAGTGGCATCTCGATCCGGCCCTCGCTGTAAAACTTCGCTGCGACCAGCTGGTGCATCATGGTGCTGACGTCCTTGGGCGGCAGCGGCGCGTACACCTTCTCCAGAACCTTGCTGGCGTCGTCGGTGTGCTGGTCGATGAACTGCACCGCCTCGCGCCGCGCGACGAGGATGGCGCGCAGTTTGTCGGGATGGTTTTTGATCAGATCGGTCGAGGCGATGCCGGCTGCGGGCGGCAGCAACGGCAATTCGGTCGGGCCCATGATGACGTGGTATTTGCTCTCGCCACCGCGCATCATGAACAGGATGCCCGGAATGCTTGTGGCATCGACCACGTGATTTTCAAGCGCGGTCAAAGCGCCGGACAGATTCCCGAGCGCGACGCGTTGAACGTCGGCCGGCTTAAGCCCGACCTGTTCGGCGGCCGCCACGATCGTCATCTCGCCGAGCGATTTCGGATTGCTGATGGCGAATTTCTTGCCCTTGAGGTCCTTGACCGATTTGATCGGCGAACCCGGCATCACGATGATGACGTTGTCGGCGAGCGAGCGGGTGCCGATATTGACGATCTTGAGGTCCTGGCCCTGGCTGATGGCGGCGATTGCGGCCGCCGGCGAGGTTTCGCCGAAGCCGAGCGAGCTTGCGATCACCGCGCGTACCGAGGAGCCGCCGCCTTCGCCGGAAATGACGCCGGTGACGTCGACGCCTGCCTTTTTGAAGAAACCCTTCTCGATTGCGACACCGTAGGGCGCGCCGGACGGATCATTCTTGTATTGGGTGACGAGAAGATCTTCGGCCGCGGCTGGCGACCATGCGGCAACGCACAATGCACTGACGCAGACCGCGAGCGCCGCAAATGAGGATTTCGGCTGCAACATATTCATCTCCTTGGCGTTATACGGAAGCTCGATCGTTGACCTGCCGCCGGTCCCGGCGTCTGAGCGCCGCGAAACAGCATTATCGCCCGACCCGCCGCGAATGGGAATGCGGCGTGTTTTGCCAGATGTTTACTTTGCCCACCCTATACTCGCCCACCGTCAATCACCGCTCCGGCCCACCAAGTCCGGCCTCGCTGCGGAGGATCGAAGATCATGACGCTGGTCACTGAAGCCGTTCGAGTACCCCTGCCGGCACGCGGCGCGCCTGCCGCACGCGAGCCGGCCTGGTTCGCGTCCTATCCGGCGGGCGTGCCGCGGACAATCGACGCCGGCGTCTATCCGTCGCTGCACGCCATGCTGCTCGAAGCCTGCCGCGACTTTGCCGAGCGACCGGCCTTCGAATGCCTGCGCGCGCGTATCACCTACGCCGAGTGGGAACAGTATAGCCGAGGCTTCGCGGCGTTCCTCGTCGAACAGGCCGGCTGCCGTCCAGGCGACCGCGTCGCCATCATGCTGCCGAACCTGCTGGCCTATCCGGTCGCGTTTCTCGGCGCGCTGCGTGCCGGCATGACCGCCGTCAACGTCAATCCACTCTACACGCCGCGCGAACTGAAAGAGCAGCTCACCGATTCCGGCGCCACAGTCATCGTCATTCTGGAAAACTTTGCCCACAAGCTCGAAACTATTATCGCCGAGACGCAGATCCGGCACGTCGTGGTGGCGCGGCTTGGCGACTTCGCGGCACTGTTCAAGCGCTGGGCGTTCAATCTGGCGAATTCTTACATCAAGCATGCCGTTCCGACCTGGCATCTCGCAAAGTTCACGATGCTGCAGGATGCCTGCAACCATGCACCGAGCGCGCACTATGTTGACGCGGAGCCGGGAGCCGACGCGGTCGCGCTGCTGCAATATACGGGTGGCACGACCGGCGTCTCCAAGGGCGCGATGCTGTCGCATCGCAATCTGGTCGCCAACGCGCTGCAGTGCTCGGCCTGGATCGGCTCGGGTGTCCATCTGCCGGAAGAGCGTGTCCTCACGCCGCTGCCGCTTTATCATATCTTCTCGTTGACGGCGAACCTCCTGGTGTTCGCGCATTTCGGCGGCCTGAATGTGCTGATTCCCGATCCGCGCGATCTGCACCGGCTCATTCGCACCATGCGCGACGGCCGCATCACCGCGGCATCCGGCGTCAACACGCTGTTCAATGCGCTGGTCAACCGGCCGGACTTCGCGGCGCTCGATTTCACCGGCTTGCGCGTCACTATCGGCGGCGGCGCTGCGGTGCAGACGGAAGTGTCCCGCCGCTGGCGCGAAATCACCGGCAGAGATCTGGTCGAAGGCTACGGTTTGACCGAAGCGTCGCCGGTCGTCTGCATCAATCCGCTCGACAATCCGAAGCTCGGCACGGTCGGCTTGCCGGTACCGTCGACCGAGGTCACGGTCCGCGACGACATGGGCTCGATACTCGGTCCGGGCGAGGAGGGTGAAGTCTGGGTACGCGGTCCGCAGGTCATGCAGGGTTACTGGCAACGGCCCGAGGAAACCAGGCGTGTGCTCACCACCGACGGCTGGCTGCGCACCGGCGATATCGGCACCTTCGATCCGCGGGGCTTTCTGCAGCTGCTCGACCGCAAGAAGGACTTGATCATAGTGTCGGGGTTCAAGGTGTTCCCCAACGAGCTTGAGGATGTCACCATGCTGCATCCCGGCGTGCTTGAAGCTGCGGCGATCGGCGTACCGGACGCGCGCACCGGCGAGGCGGTGAAGCTGTTTGTCGTCAAGCGCGATGCGGCGCTCACCGCGGCGGATCTGGCGAAGTTTCTGCAGGCGCGTCTGGTCAACTATAAGCGGCCGCATATCATTGAGTTCCGCGACAGCCTGCCGAAGAGCAATATCGGCAAGATTTTGCGCAAGGAGCTGCGTTAATTCGCACCCAAATCAGTCGACGCGGCGCGCTTTCGCGCCTCGCGGCAAGCGCGGTGTTCGCGCCGGCGGTGTTCTCGAGCCGTCGCGCCTTCGCACAACTGCCGCCGTTGCCCAACGTCGCGCCGAGCGACGCGATGCTGCTGCGTCCCGGCGACGCACAGTTTTCGACGTACGAGCCCGCCTTCAATGCCCGCACCATGCTGACGCCGCAGCTGCGGGCGATGTGCGCGACCGCCAACGGCGTCGGCGTCATGGTGGATTGGTGCCGGTCCAACATTCTGGCGTTTGCGCTGCGGTGCGGCGGGCATTCCTATGAGGGCTTCTCGCAAAGCACGAGCGTCGTCATCGACACCCGCACGATCGATGCGATCAGCGTCGAAAAGGCAGCCAAGACGGTGACGGTCGGTGCGGGCGCGTCGCTCGGCGCCATCTACAAGGCAGTCTGGCCGCATAACCTAGCGTTTGCCGCCGGCAGCTGCCCGACGGTTGGCATATCCGGCCACGCGCTCGGCGGCGGCTACGGCAATCTCGCGCGGCCGTTCGGGCTTACTTGCGATAACCTGCTGTCGGTCGATCTGGTCGACCCGCAAGGACAGCAGCTGCACGCCGACACGCAGCAGAACCCCGATCTGTTCTGGGCCTGCCGCGGCGGTGGGGGCGGCAGCTTCGGCGTGGCGACGGGCTACCGCTTTACGCTGCGCTCTTTGAACAGCGTCCTGGTGTTCAAGATCGACTGGTCCGGGATTTCGCTGGCCCGTGCAGTTTCAATCATGAAACAATGGCAGGCCTGGGCTCCGCAGGCTCCGGCCTCCATCAATGTCAATCTGGTCATCACCCGGCATACTGGCGGCGGCATTGATCTGCGCTGCTCCGGCCAGTCGACCGGCTCGCTCAGCGAACTCAAGCGCGAGCTGAAACCGCTATCATCCGCGCCGCAGATCAGGTCGATGCCGTTTTCGGTGTCGATCAATTATTTTGCCGGCGGATCGAGCGGCTGGGCCTATCAGTCGGCGCCGATGAAGGGGAAGTCCGACTTCATCACGTCGCCAATGGGCGATACGGGACTTACGGCGTTGATGAACGAGATCGATGCCAAGAAGACCGTTTACGTGATCTGCGACGCCTATGGCGGCGCGATTGCCGACGTTGCGGCCGATGCAACGGCTTTCGCTTATCGCAAAGGCACGCTGTTTTCGATCCAATATGGCAGCCAATGGAGCAATGCCGCCGACACGCCGCAACGCCTCGCCGACATGCGCGATTTGTACACGGCGATGCGGCCATATGTTTCCGGCGGCGCCTACGTCAACTACTGCGATCTCGATCTGGCGGATTGGCAAAATGCATATTGGGGCGCAAATCTCCTGCGGCTAAAGCAAATCAAATCGGCTTTCGATCCAGGCAATGTGTTTCGGCACGCCCAGAGCGTCCCGCTGGCCTGATCCTTCGCCGGTGAGCGCTATGCCAGCCATGCCGCGGGAGCGCCTTCCTGCTCCCACGACGGCATGCTAACCGTAATCCGATAAATCACATGCGCGAGGACGGCAGGAAATGCCCAAGCTACAGCTTTCGTTTGCGAGCGGCCTCTATGACCGGATGCAGCCGCTCTATACGGGCGAGGTGAAGCCCGACGGAATTGACCTCAATTTCATAGCCATCGACCAGCCACGCCCGATCTTCGACCGTATGTCCGGTGGGCAGGAATTCGATGTTTCCGAATATTCGCTGTCTGAATTCACGCAGCGGTTTACCCGCAACGAGTGCCCGTTCGTCGCCATCCCGGTGTTCCCGTCGATCGCCTTCCGCATGGGCTATATCGCCATCAACAAGAAATCCGGCATCAGGACGCCCAAGGACCTCGAAGGCAAGCGCATCGGCGTGCCGCTCTACACGATGACGGCCGCCATCTTCATCAACGGCATTCTGCATCACGAATTCGGCGTCGACCTCACCAAGGTCAAATGGGTACAGAGCGCCATGAATGAAGCGGGTTCACATGGCAGTCCGACCGTGCTGCCGCTTCTGAAGAACATGTCGATTGAAAACAACAAGTCAAAAAAGACGCTGGGGCAATTGCTTGCCGATGGCGAGATCGATGCGACGCTGGGCACCAGCCTGCCGGAGGAAATTCGCACCAATCCCAACATCGTGCGGTTGTTTCCAAACTATGTCGAAGTCGATACCGACCTGTGGAAACGCAAGGGCATCTATCCGATCATGCACACCGTCGCCATCAAGAAGAGCGTCTACGAGCGCTATCCATTTGTGGCAACGAGTCTCTACGATGCCTTTGTGAAGGCGAAGAAGATTGCGCTGGCAAAGATGTTCAACCTGCGCGCCGTTCGTTACATGACGCCGTTCCTGATGCGGGAGATTGACGATATCTGGGAGGTATTCAACGGCGATCCATGGCCCTACGGCGTCGAGCCGATGCGGCGAACCATCGAGGCCCTTATCCTTTATCAGCAGACGCTCGGCCTGACCGATCGCGGCGTGAAGGCCGACGACCTGTTCGTGCCTACCTTCGGCTGATCGCAAATCCTGTCCCGAACCACGACAAGCTGGAAGAAATCACCATGAGCCAAGTCGAAGACATCCTGCGTGACCTCGTTGTCGCCAATCGCATCCTGTCCAATGAAGACGTGGTCGACGCCTACGGCCACATCAGCGTGCGCCATCCCGACAATCCCAAGCGTTTCTTCATGTCGCGCTCGCGTGCGCCGGAACTGGTCGAGCGGCACGACCTCATCGAGTTCGACCAGGAGGGCGAGCCGATCAACGACAAGCGCTCGCCGTACCTCGAGCGTTTCATTCATGCGGCGATTTTCGAGTCGCGGCCCGACGTCGTGGCGGTGGTGCATGCTCACGCCGAGGACACACTGCCGTTCGGCCTGATCAACAAGCCGCTCGAACCGGTCATCCATTCCGGCAGCTTCATTGGCGGCAAGGTGCCGGTCTGGGATATCCGCAAGAAATTCGGCGACACCGACCTTCTGGTGCGCAACATGGCGCAGGGCCGCGATCTGGCGAAATGCATGGGCAAGGGCGACGTTGCGCTGATGCGCGGCCACGGCTTTGCCTCGGCAGGACGCTCGATCATCGACGTCGTGCGGCTTTCGGTCTACCTGCCGCGCAATGCGCGCGTGCAGATGAATGCGATGCGCATGGGTGGCAAGCCAAAGACATTGTCCAAGGGCGAGATCGCCTCGCGCGGCAAGGGCGATAGCTACAAGCCGACCTCGCCGACAACCTGGCGCGCCTGGGAATATTGGGCGACCAAATGCGGGTGTGGTGACATGATCGGCAAAGTGCCGAAGCACGAACACTGAAGTCATTTCCAAATGAAGATGGCCGGGAAAGCCCGGCCATCCAAACCACAAGTTACCGCTGACGAAGCAGCGTCTATTGCAGCGTCAATTCAGTGACTTTGCCGTGCTTGTCGCGGCCCTGCGCGTAGTATTGGCCGATGTTGTGCATCAGCGCGGCGTCGGACACCGAATAGACGATGGCGTCCTCCTTGCCGGCATTGATGTGGCGGCGCCACATGAAGTTCGGCACGACGAACAGATCGTTGTGGCTCCACTCGAAGCGCTTGCCGCCGACTTCGGTGGCGCCGGTGCCTTCGATGCACACATAATAGGTGCCCGCGGTTTCGCGCTTCCATTCGGTCTCTTCGCCCGGCCGCAGCAATTGCGCCGAGTAGTTCAGCGTCTTGAACACCGGTTCGCCGGTGACCGGATTGACGAAGTCGACCTTGATGCCTTCGTGCGGATCGCCCATTTCCTTGCGCAGACTGTGCAGCATGTCCTTCACGTCTTCGCCGCGGAAATGGAACAGCGGTGCCGGATCATGGCCGACGCCGCGCTGATGGCTGACGAAGGTGGGCTTGAGGCCGCCATGGCCGTAAAGGTGGCGTGAATAACCTTCGCTGACGGTGACGGCCTGCACGTTGGTGTTGCCCTGCGCGCCCGGCATGTTGTGATCGACCCAGGCGGCGTCGAGGAATTCCATCAGCGGCCAGTCGAGCGTGTCGATCCAGACGCACGGCTCATCGGAGTCGTTGCCATGGTCGTGCCAAGTTCCGTTTGGCGTCAGGATCAGATCACCTCGGTTGGCGGTAACGCGCTCGCCCTCGACGACGGTGTAGCCGCCCGTTTTAGAAAGGATCGTGCGACTCGCGTTCGGCGAATGCAGATGCACCGGCGCCACGTCGCCCGGATTATAGATCGAGATTGCGCAGCGGATGGTGTTGGTGACCTGGAGGCGGCCGTTAAGTCCGGGATTGAGGAGAAGGATGCTTTGGCGGTCGGCAAACTCGATAGGCGACACGTCGGCCTTCCGGGCGATTTCTGAAATCTGCTTGAGGTAGCCGCTATATTCATTCCACTTCCACTGATACGGCGCGGTCTTCAATTGGGCGACCGCGACGCGGCCGCTCGCGAGCTGGCCGGAACCTTCGCCGCTTGTCTCGCTGAACCACGGGCGTTGCGCCGGAGCGTTGGCCTGGGTGCGGACCCAGACATTATGCTGGCCGGCGTCGGTGTTGATGGCCTCCATCAACTCGCGCGCTTTGTTCGACAGTCCGCCCGGCGCGGGGGTCTTCATTGTCACCGTGGCCATGATCACGTCTCCTGCAAAAAGCGGGGCCAAAAGATAGGCCGGTTGTCGTCCCTAACCCTAATGGCGGCCGGGAATTTTGGTCGTCAGACGGAAATTTCCTGGCCTTTGCCAGACGTATAGTGTCTCGGCCTGCCGTTTGCAAAGGCGTGGGGGCGGCGTGCCGCGATGCGTGCCCCGCCGAAAAATCATAGCCGTCTCGATCTAATCGGGCCTCTTGGCCGCTCGATCATGCCGGTAGCGGCCAACCTCGCAACGTCGACCGCCCGATGTCACATCTCCGAGCTCTGCATCGTCTCTATGGCGGAGATAAATCGGCACTCGGAGATGACTGTGACAAGCGAAACACTGACGGCCAGCGCTGCACCACGATCGCGTGTCGTCCGCTACAGCGCGCTCGCCTTCTTCCTTCTGGTTGCCAATTTGCGGCCGCCGCTGACGGCAGTTGGTCCGCTGCTGGAGACGATCCGGTCGAGTCTCGGACTTTCCAGCGCCGCGGCGGGACTGCTTCCCACTTTGCCTTTGCTGATCTTTGCCGGCGTCTCGCCGTTCGCCGGCCTGGGAGATTTATTCGGCATCGAAAGGATGCTTGCGGGTTGCCTGGCGCTGGTCGTCGCCGGTGTCGCTCTGCGGTCGGAAGGTTCAGTCGCTGCACTGTTTGGCGGCACTGTGATCTTTGCCATCGGCATCGGCATCGCAAATGTCTTGGCGCCTAGCGTGATCAAGCGCGACTTCCCGAGCCACGTCGGAGGCATGACCACCGCCTACGTGATGGTTATGGCCCTGACGGGCGCGATTGCGACGGGGTTGGCCGTGCCGCTTTCCGTCCATCTCGCCGGCGGCTGGCGATCGTCGCTCGCCATCTGGGCGGCGCTCGCCGCGCTCGCGCTGGTATGCTGGTTGCCGGAAATGCGCAGAACGAGCGCGCTCGCCGTCCGGCGGGTGGAAACCCCGGAGCACAAAAAACCGATCTGGCGTTACGTCATGGCGTGGCAGGTCGCGATCTTCATGGGCCTGCAATTTCTCATCTACTACGTGACTATCGGCTGGGTGCCGCTGTTTCTTGCCGATCACGGCTATTCGCCCGCCGAGGCAGGCTGGCTCTTGACGCTCTACCAGGCGGTGTCTTTTGCAGTTGGTCTTGTTGCCCCCACATTGATGCGGCGCGGACATGACCAGCGCATGCTGGCGGTCGTGACGTCTTTGATCACGGCGCAGTGCATCTTCGGGCTTTTCATCGCGCCCGGTCTCGCCTGCCTTTGGCTCGTCGTTTGCGGCGGTTCGTTCGGCATCACCTTCATCCTGGCGTTCGCTCTCATTGGCATGCGGACGAGCGACCATCGCCGCGCCGCATCCCTGTCGACCATGTCGCAAGCGACGGCCTATCTGATCGCAGCCGCAGGCCCAGTCGCTTTCGGATGGCTTCGCGATATCGCTGCGGGGTGGACGATTCCGATGCTGAGCCTTGTGGCCGTTGCGGTCATCCAGGCTGTCGCCGGGCTGGGCGCGGGCCGGCAACGCCAGGTCTGACGTATCGGCCGGACCAGCCAGATCGATCCCGAAATAGGGGTCTATCCGGCCGCCAAAAAGTCGGTGACTGCGCGGTTGAATTCCATGGGCCGGTCCATGTTGGAGATATGGCCGGCGCCCGGCAGTTCGACATAGCGCGAGCCGTTGAGCTTGTCGTGCAGTTTGCGCATGGCGGGCGCCGGTGCGTCCTTCTCGCCGACCAGGAACAGTACCGGGTGATTCACGCTTGCAATTGCCGAAGCGTAATCGTGATCGGCCAGCGCTGCAGCACAGCCGATGAAGCCGTTGACCGGCGTTCCGCGAAACATGGAGCGTATCTTATCGAGATACCGCGGGTTCTTGGCGTACGTGTCGGGCGGAAACCAGCGCGAGACGGTCGGCTCGACGAGCGCCTCGATGCCTTGCTTCTGCGCCACTGCAATGCGCTCTTCCCATTGCTGCGCGCTTTGCGGCGTCGATTGGCAAGGCGAGTCGCAGACGATGATGCGATTGAAGCGTTCCGGGTGGCGCTCGGCGAGTCCGATTGCGGTCGCGCCTCCCATGGAGAGCCCGGCGAAATGCGCCTTGTCGATATGCAGGGCGTCGAGCAAGCCGAGCGCGTCGGCCAGCAGCGTGTCGAATGAGTAGCGGCCGGCCGGCGCATCGCTGCCGCCATGGCCGCGCTGGTCGTAACGCAGCACGCGGTAGGAGCCCTTCAGGGCGGCGACCTGCTCGTCCCACATCGCGGTCGAGGTGGCGAGCGAGTTGGAGAACACGATCCACGGCGCACCCTCCGGCCCGTCGATCTGACAGTTGATGTTGATACCGTTGGTGTTGATCTTCATGACGTCTCTCTGGGGTTATTTCGGCAAAAAATCTTCCAGCAGCGCGACGAGAGGCTCGGGGCCCTGCGTCGGCATGAAGTGACCGGCCTCGATCAGCTCAAACCGTGCGCCGGGAATCTTTTTCGCAAGCTCGGCCGTACCAGCGTGTGGGCGCACGGTGTCATGGCGTCCAGCCACCACCATGGCGGGGCAGCGGATCTGCGGCAGCATATGCAGCATGTTGGTGCGCGCCAATGCGCGGAAGCCAAAACCGAAGCACACCGGATCGTTGGCAAGATAGCGGCCGAGATAAGCCTCGTAGGCGGCGCGATCGCCGAGGGATGGTGGGTACGAGATGGAAAGTGTGGTCGGCAGCGAGGCGCGCATGCCCTCGCGCGCCGCAAAGGCCGCGCGCTCGTCGAGCGCCGCCGCACGGCTTGGATCGACCCCAGGCGCCGGATTGCAGAGCACGAGCGCGCCGACCTGATCGGGATGTTTTTCCAGAAAACGCAGCGCCTGAGTCGCCGCCGCAGCGACCGTGACGAAGCTATACGGCGGCGCCAGATTTAGTTGCGTCGCCAGCGCTTCGAAATCGGCCACCAGCATGTCGTTGGTGAACTCGGTCCGCACCTTTTCCGAAAGGCCCGCGCCACGCTGGTCGTAACGCAGCACGCGATGGCGTCCGGCAAGGCGCGGCGCGACCGCATCCCACGAGTGCAAGGTGCCGCCCAGCTCGTGCATCAGCACCACGGATTGTCCGTGCGCGCCGGCAACGTCGTAATGCAAACTTACGCCATTGGCGTCGATGAATGGCACAGTCTTCTCCTACCATTGCCAGCCGGACAGGTGGTCGAGCGAAAATGCGCCGCCGCCCTGGATCAGTACGTAGAACGTGGCGATGGTCCACATCAACGTATATTCGAGGCCGAGCTGGTTCCAAAAATACTTGCCGACACGCCAGCGTTCGACGTTGGCGACAAGGAGAAACAGCAGCACGACTGCGGCGACAGGGCGTGTGAACAGCCCCAACACCAGGAGCGGGCCGCCGATAAGTTGCGTCAGCGAAATCGCCGGCGCCCAAAATTGCCCCGGTCGATAGCCGCTATGGTCGAGTTGGACGGCGAGGTCCTTCAGGTTGAGAGCACGCACACCGGTGTTGGGAAAAAAACCAAACGTGTTGCGTAAACCGTGTGGAATGAGTGCGAGCCCGACCCAGACGCGCAGCAGTGCGTAGGCAAACGGCGAAACGGTTTGATACAAATCGGTCAATTGCGGATCAATGCGCCATCAGCACGGGCAGCTTGGCGTTGGCGAGGATGTGGCGCGTGGTGCCGCCGAAAATCATCTGCCGCAGGCGGCTTTGCGTATACGCGCCCTTGACGATCAGGTCGCAGCCGAGCTCCTCGGCCTTGCTCAGCAGCACTTCGCCGGCGCCCCCTTTGCGCGACTTGAGCGTGACGGTCTCCGCACTGACGCCGTTGACTTTGAGTGCGCGCGCCATCTGTTCGCCGCTTGGCCCCGCCACCGTTGCGCCTTCGACGGTCGCAATGGTGACGCGATCGGATTGGCGCAAGAACGGCATGGCGTCGGCTGTGGTGCGCGCCTGCTCGGTGCTGCAGTTCCAAGCGATCAGCACGTTCTTGCCGAGCGAGCGCGGCGCGGTCGGCGGTGCGATCAGCACCGGACGGCCGCTTTCGAACAGTGCGGATTCGAGCGTGATCATCGACGGGCTTTGCCACTCCGGCCCAGGGCGCGCCAGTACGATCATGTCAAAGACGCGCCCGTAGCTGCCGACATAGTCGTGGCCGCTCGGCGCTTCCTTTTGCCAGGTCCAGGACAGCGATGCTTCGGCGTCGCCGGCGCGCTGCGGCACGCCATGCTGATCCATGAATGAGCGGAACACGTCCTCGGCATGGCGGGCGAGTTCCACGTCGTTTTCCTTCACTGCCACCATGGTCAGGCCGCTGTCGGGATCCATGGCCACCAGATCGGCGACGCCCGGCCGCAGCGGAAAGCCCTCGATGCAGGAGCCGAACTTCTGCGCCAATAGCAGCGCCGTCTCCAGCGCCGACTGCATCGACGCGTGAGGTTCGGTAGGTAGGAGTAAACTTTTCATGCGCGCGCCCCATGCCCTCGGTTCGACCGAGCCACGCTGAATTAAGTAGTGCGTCCCTCTGGGCCGGTCCTTCTTAGGGACTTGGCCGCGCAATATTGCCGCGCCAAGGGATTCGGGACAAGCACCTTAGTGCGGCTTACTGGGCGACGGCCTGCGCAACGGCCCTCACCAGCGCGACCGGATCGGTAAATGCGGGCACGCCGAGCGCGCCCAATTGTTCAATCGCCGCCGCGGGGCTCATTTTGCGGGTCGCAGCGTGGCCGGCGGCAAGCCCGACGAACAGCGGCTTCGGCAGTGGTTCGGCCTTAATCCACGCGGTGAGCGCGTCGATCCGCTCGGCGAGCGAGCGCGAAGCGATGACGGTCTGGAACACGATTACCTTGGTGCCGGGACGTTTCGCGAGCGCGCGGGCGATCTTCAACCTCTCGTTCATGGTCTCATCCGGCGCCCCGCGCAGATTGTCCATGAAGCTTGCGGCGCGCAGCCCGTGATCGGCCAAAAGGTCCATCATCATCATGGCGAGGCCGGCGCCCGAAGTGACGAGGACGACGTCGCCTGCGGTCTCGACTAGTTGAAAGCCGAGGTCGCGTGCGGCCCGCTCCTGCGGCGTCATGGCGCGTTCACCGAGCATGCGGCTGAGCGCGAATTCGCTCGGGTCGTGGCGGAATTCGGCCGCTTCGTCACGGATCAGCTTGGCGTCGCAGGCGATGAATCGTCCGTCGGTCGTGAGCGCCAGAGGATTGATTTCGAGAAGCTGCAAATCCTCCTGGCAAGCGATGACCGGTAGGCGCACGGCGTAACGGGCCAGCCGGGCCGCCAGATCGCGTGGGAACAATTCGGCTGCCGCGGCAAAGAGATGCTCAGTCGCCGTTGCTGAACCAAGTTCGATGGCAACGCGCGCCAATTTCTTGGCCGACCGCTCGACGTCTTCGCCGCCTTCCGCCGCTAGCAGCAGTTCGAGCCGCTGGCGCGTCCCGTCGACACGGACGGCGACGAAAATTTCGCGCACGACCGGGACCGCCTCTTCGAGCAGCAGCGGGGTATCGGCGTCGTCGAGCGTCGCCAGGATCAGCCGCCGCGCCTCGCGGAAGTCGGCAATGCCGTTCAGCCGCCGCACCAGGCCGGATTTGCCGCGGCCGCCTTCGAGCACCTGGGCTTTGAGAAAGTGCCCCGGCCAGGATGCCGCCCCGTCGGGCGGTTCCTCGCCGGCCTCCTGCAGCACCGCGCGCGGGACGGCGGGGCCGTGGCGTCGCAACAAGGCTTTTCCGTCATACTCGGCAAGTCGCATAATAGACCGCTTCCCCCGCGCCAGCCGGCGCAGCTTTCCCTGGAGCTTACCGCATGTCCGGTGCCGTGCACCTGCAGTTCCTTGCGCCTGAGGCATGGCGGGTCGTAGTGATCGGTCCGACCGGGCGCTATGCGCGCAACCAGGTGGCCGGCATGATCGAAGCCGGCACGCCGCTTGTCGGCGGCATCGCACTCGGGCGCGGCGGCGAAAAGATCGACGGGCTGCCGCTCTATGACCGGCTGTCCGATCTACCGGAGCCGGCGAACATCGCGCTCATTTACACGCCGGCCGAAGGTGTGCGCGAGGCGATTGCAGTGTGTGCGGAGGCGCGGATCCCAACCATCATGGCGGCGGCCGAATACGTGCCCGTGCATGACGTCCTCGCCGCGGCGGCCGTCGCCCGCGCCGCAGGATCATGGCTCATCGGCCCGAATACCCTCGGCATCTATGTGCCGCACCGCGGACTCCTGGGCTCGATCGCGCCGAGTTTTTGCAAACCCGGGCGCGTCGCGGTGATTGTGCGCAGCGGCACCGTTGCACTCACTTTGGCGCGGCACCTGACCCTGGCTGGCATCGGCCAGAGCATCGTCGCCCATATCGGCGGCGACGCCGTCATCGGCCGCAATCCGCACGAATATTTGCTGGCACTGGCCAGTGACGAGGCGACGGACGCGGTACTGTATTGCGGCGAGATTGGTGGCGACAAGGAATATGCATTCGCCGACGCCGCGCGCGGCTTTGGGAAGCCGATCGTCGCCATGGTGGTCGGCCGTCATGCGCCCGAGCAAAAGCAGATGGGTCATGCCGGCGCGCTGATCGGCTCGGCAAGGGAAGGGGCAGACGCCAAGCTTGCGGCGCTTGCCGCAGCCGGATGCCGAATTGCGAAGGGACCGGAGGAGGCGGTGGATTTGCTGTCCGACTATCGCGAGTAGTTCACCCGCGGCATTTCAAAGATGTTGTCGACCACCGTGTAATCGCCGCGATAGCCGAGCCGGGCAAGCGCGTGAAGCTTCGACATGTCGATCATGCCGTCGACGATCACTGCATCGTCGATATGTACGTTGATGACCTCGCCGATGACGATTTCGTATTTTTGCTTCTTGCCGCTGGCGCTCGTGAGCGGCACCGTCTGCACGTAAAGGCATTCGAGTGCGATCGGCGAGCGTGCGACGCGTGGCGGCTTGACGAAGCGCGAAGGCGCCATCGCGAGCTTCGCAAGCTCCGGCTCGCTGACGTCCTCCGGATAATCGCCGCCCGTGATGTTCATTTCGGTGCGCAGATCGTAAGTCGCGAGGTTGAAGACGAATTCGCCGCCGCTCTGGGCGTAGTTCTGCGAATGCTTGCGTGTATTCGAAGAAAACATGACGAACGGCGGCTGGCTGGCGACCAGATTGAAATAGCTGTAGGGCGCGAGATTGACCACGCCCGCGGGGCTGACGCTGGTGATCCAGCCGATGGGCCGCGGCACCACGAGCGACGTCGTGGGATCATGGGCAAGGTTATGCGGCTCGCTGCGCGGGTCGTAGTCCATATCGGTCTTTCGCTGATGTTGATTGTGGTGGTCTAGATGTGGATCGCTTTGCGCGATTGAGGCACAATGCTAGCGCCTCAACGGCGCCGACGCCATGAGGGTTTGCGGAGAACTCGCATGAAACTGCACTGGTCGCCGCGTTCGCCCTTCGTGCGCAAGGTCATGATCGTCGCGCACGAGCGCGGCATCGTCTCGCGCATTGAGTGCGTCCGCACTGTCGCAGCGACCTCAAAGCCCCATGCCGAACTGATGAAAGACAATCCGCTGTCGAAAATTCCCACGCTGGTGCTCGACGACGGCACGGTGATTTACGACTCGCCGGTGATCAGCGAATATTTCGACTCGCTTGGCGAACTGGAAGACGCACCGAAGCTGTTTCCCGCCGATCCGAGGGTTCGGCTGGTCGCACTGCGCCGGCAGGCGCTGGGCGACGGATTTTTGGATCTTCTCGTCCTGTTGCGCGATGAGCGGATGCGGACGCAGCCATCGGACGCGCATCTCGTGAGCGCTGCGGTGCGCAAGAGGGCGATCCTGGAGAGCCTGGAGCGGGAGGCGACAGAGCTTGCTGCCGCTCCGTTTCGCATCGGCCATGTCGCTATCGGCTGCGCGCTGTCCTATCTCGACTTTCGTTACGCCGACGAGGTTTGGCGCGAAGCTCATCCGCGTCTCGCGGCCTGGCACGCGACATTCGCGGCGCGGCCGTCGGTCCGCGCGACCGAGCCGGTGGATGACGCGTAGGCGCGGTCAGCCCAGTGTCGGGTCGAGCACGATCTTTCCCTGGCCGCCGTTATCTTCGATCATGCGGTGCGCCTCGGCGGCGCGTGACAGCGGCAATATGCGGTCGATCTGCGGCATGATCTTGCCTTCGGCGGCCGCTGCGAGGCAATCCGGCAGATCAGATTCCGTAAAACCGGGGCGACCCTTGATGGTGATGCGCTTGTGGTAAAGATGTGAAAAGTTGATCGACACATCTGGGCCGGCGTGCGCGCCCGCGGTGACGAGGCGTCCATCCATCCCAATGCCCAGGAAGGCGATCGGCAGCACCGAAGGATTGGCGATGTTGTCGTACAGAACGTTGACGCCCTTGCCGCCCGTGATCTTCAAGATCTCGTCGCGAATGTTGTGTGTGTTGTAATTGATGCCGAAATCGGCGCCGAGGTTGATACCGAGTTTGACGCGCTCATCGGAGCCTGCCGCTGCGATGACGGTGGCGCCCACGACGTTCTTTGCGATCTGGATGCCGATGGTGCCGAGATTGCCGCCGGCGCCCATGATCAGCACAGTCTCGCCCTTCTTGAGCTCGGCAACGTGCATCAAGAGATTCCACGCCGTCGGCACGTGCCGCATGATGACCGCGGCGTGATGGAAATCGAGATGCTCAGGCACGGCCACCGCGGCGCAGGCCGGCACCGTAATCATCTCGGCAAAGCCGCCCTGCCGCTTGATACCCATCATGCCCTGGGGGCCGCCGTATCCGCTGCCGTCCTCGGCGCAGATATTGAGCGGCATAACACCGGCGGCGGCGACGCGGTCGCCTGAGCGCCAGCGGCCGACCTGCGGGCCGACCGCATCGACGATGCCCGCGCAGTCGACACCGGGAATGAGCGGCAGCACCGGATCCCGATATTGTTCGCGGCCGGCGCGCAGGCTGACATCCAGCACCCGGTTGACGGTCGCGGCATGGACCCTAATTCGGATTTCGCCCTGGCGCGGCTGCGGGTCCGTCACGTCTTCGTAGCGCAGAACCTCGGGCGGTCCGTATTCGCGGAGCACGATCGCTTTCATTCTCGACCTTCAGCGGTGCAAGGAGGATGATCGATGATCCACTAACCGGCGGCGGCTGGTCTGGCAATCTGGATCGTCCTATCGTCCAGCAAGCCGCAGGGGGAGGGGAGACATTGGCCGATACCAGCCTAGCCGACAAAGTTGCCTGTGCGGAGCTGATCCAGAACTGGGGCGTGTTCCGCGACCAGGGTCGCTGGAAGGAGCTGCGGGCGACATTCACGCCCGACGGCCATATTTCGGTGTCCTGGTTTCGCGGCTCGTTCGAACAATTCGTCGAGCATTGCCGGGCGAACTACGGCGCCCGCAACAGCTGGTCCCGGCACCACTTGTTTCCGCCCACCGTCAGGCTCGACGGCGATCGCGCCGTTGCGGAAACAAGCGTTATCATTCGCGTCCGGCAGCCGTTTAACGGCATTGCGGTCGATTTGACTTCATGCTCACGCTTTCTCGACCGGGTCGAACGACACGGCGAAAACTGGCTCATCGCCGAGCGTGCAGCGATCTACGAGCGCGATCGGCTCGATCCGGTCGAACCGTCGCCCGCCTTCGATACACTGTTCAAGGACGCCAACACCGCGCAATACCCCGAGCAGTACCGCTACATGGCATTTCGCTTGGCGCACGCCCCGGGCCGCTCGCTGGCGTCGGTGATCTACCGCGACGGCGGCCCCGAGACGGTGGACCTTTATGCGCGATATGCCGAGTGGCTTGCCGGGAAGGCGGCTTGACGGGCAAGCAACTTGACGGCAAGCGCGCCGCGCGGGTTAGCCGCGACGCTCTGGAGAGCTTCATGGCAGTTTATACCGATGTCGCGGCGGAGGATTTATCGCCCTTTCTCGCACTCTATGACATCGGCGAATTGCTGTCCTACAAGGGCATCGCCGAAGGGGTCGAGAACTCGAATTTTCTCGTCCACACCAGTCGCGGTTATTTCATCCTTACGCTTTACGAGCGGCGCGTCGCCGAACGCGATCTGCCGTTTTTCCTGGCGCTGATAGAGCATCTGGCGGCCCGCGGCATCACCTGTCCGCAGCCAGTAAAGAACAAGTCCGGCAAGGTGTTGGGCAAGCTCGCCGGCCGTCCGGCGGCGCTCGTCACTTTCCTTGACGGCATTTGGATCAGGCGGCCGACGGCGGCGCATTGTGCCGCGCTTGGCGATGCGCTCGCACACCTGCATCTTGCCGGCGCCGATTTCGCCATGCGTCGCGACAATGCGCTGTCGGTCGGGGGCTGGCGACCGCTGTACGAAGGTTGCCGCGAGCGCGTCCATAAGGTCGAACCCAACCTCGAAAAAATCATCGGCGCCGAACTTGAAATGCTGGAGCGCGACTGGCCGCGTGGGCTGCCTCAAGGCGTCATCCACGCCGATCTGTTTCCCGACAACGTATTCTTTCTCGGCGACAAGTTATCCGGTCTGATCGATTTCTATTTTGCCTGCACCGATACCTTGGCTTACGACGTCGCGATCTGTCTCAATGCTTGGTGCTTCGAGCCTGACCATTCCTACAACGTCACCAAGGGCAGAGCGCTGCTGGCGAGCTACGCGAAGGCGCGGCCGTTGTCGCACGCGGAATGGGAGAAGCTGCCACTGTTGGCACGCGGCGCGGCCTTACGCTTTCTTCTCACGCGGCTGGTCGATTGGCTCGATGTGCCGCCGGGCGCGCTGGTGCAGCCCAAAGACCCGCGCGAATATGCGCGCAAATTGCGTTTTCACGAGAAGGTCGAAAGCGCGCGCGATTATGGATTGCCCGAGCCGTGAACGATTCGCTGCCGCATGTTGTCATTCACACCGACGGCGCTTGCTCGGGCAATCCCGGCCCCGGCGGTTGGGGCGCCATCCTGAGCTTCGGCGATCGTGAGAAGGAGCTGAAGGGCGGCGAGCCCCACACGACCAACAACCGCATGGAGCTGATGGCGGCGATTGCCGCCTTCGAGGCTCTCAAGCGGCCATGCCGCGTCGACGTACACACCGACAGTCAATATTTACGCAACGGCATCCTGAGCTGGATTAATTCCTGGAAGCGCAACGGCTGGCGAACGTCGGACAAAAAACCAGTCAAAAATGTCGACCTTTGGCAACGCCTTGAAGCCGCGCTCGAATCGCATCAAGTCCACTGGCACTGGCTCAAGGGCCATGCCGGCCATGCCATCAACGAGCGCGCCGACGAACTCGCGCGAGCGGCAATTGCGGAAATCAGGACGGGAAAAGCGAGCGGCGAATGGCCGTGAGCAGCCTCGTCTGTGCGCTGTCGGTGCGGTTGCCGCGCGTGGCGTTGTTCGCGCACGCCTACGATTTGAACGCCTTGAGCGAGAATGACAAAGGCAGCGTTGCGCGGTCCTCCGGCATGCAAAAAAACCCGATTCGCGCCGGCACCATCATCGAGAAGCGTTTCCAGGGCAGCACCTCGTGCTCGCGCAAGTATGCGAGCCATAAGCCTGCCTCCGTGATTGCACCAATGATATCGGACAACGGGTGTTCCCATTCGTGCCGCCGGGTGTATTCAAGCCGCTGTTGCTCACCGCTGTATGTCGATTCGACCTCGGTAACGACTGGGCGATCGATTGGCGTTCGCCAGGAATAGAACGGGTGCAATTGGCCGTCGAATTCCTTGAGCGTGGCAAAGGACGGGTGCTGCTCGACGAGATAGAGAGACCCGCCCGGCGCCAACAAAGCGCCCACAACATCGGCCCAGTCCCATATATCGGGCAGCCAGTTTAGCGAACCCCAGCTCACGTAAACAATGTCGAATTTTCCAGCGAGCAGTTGCGGTGCGTCATAGACGTTGCCGCAGACGAACGTGGCGGAAAGATTGTTCTCCGCCGCCAGCGATTGCGCGGCGGTGATTGCCGCGGCGGAATAATCCAGCCCGGTGACGATGGCGCCGCGCCGCGCCAAGCATAGCGCATCTATACCGATATGGCATTGCAGGTGCGCAATGCGTTTGCCGCGCACGTCGCCGATCTCGTCCGAGACGATGTCGAGCAAAGGGTCTTGGCCGGCACGAAACCGATCGACGCCATAAAATCCTGATGCGTCGCGCAGATGAATTGTTGCGTGTTCATCCCACCACGCGCGGTTGGCGTGCATCCAACCGCGCGGATCCGGATCGTTCATGATGAATCGTCCCCCGCATCGAAACGTCAACCGCCAAGCGCGCTGGTGAGTGACGCAATCGAACGTTGTTTCTTCACATTGCGTAGCGGAATGTGCTATTTTGTCGCTTGCGTTTGCTGCTATGTCAATCAGTCGAGGAAACGGGCATACAGTCACAAAACGTCGCAGTGCGAATATGAACGAACATGCAGAAACGAAAATCAATTTATTTGGCCGAAACGTCGGGTGCGCGAATACGCAAGCGAAATTGGTGTTTTTCGACGGCGGTTTCAAAACAAACCGCAAATTTGCCATGAGTGGGGACGAGTTGGATGGTTCGGCTCGAGCTGTAAACGTTAAATCTGCAATTCCGATTGAACGAATTGGCACATGACCGCCACCAAACTAAACCAAGGGTGCGAAAGTCCCAATTGGGCTGATGCATTCGGCAATCATCGCAACGCTCCGGTTCCACTAGGGCGCGGCAATTCATCTTGTGAGAGGCAGTTCCGTAAGAGCTTAAGGGGGCGAAAATGGAACGGTTCAACGATGTTTTCGGAAAGGCTGCGAACGGCGAGGTAGCCGAATGGTCACGGCCTGATCTTGGCGGTGCGCCGGTCAACGGCGTTGCCGCAATGGTTGGCGCGGATTCTTCCACGGAGATTAACGGCACGGCCGCACTATTCGAGGCCGACGCTGCCACGCTAGGCGACAGCGAGACCGTTTCGGCACCCAGACGTTTGACGTTCTGGGAATCCGAGCGCACACGCCCGACCGAACTGCGCGGAGCGTCCGCCGTATCCGATCTGGTATCCGCTACCGGCAATTATCTCGACGTGGCGCTCAAGAGTCCGTACTTGCCGGCTTCGGATATTCGCACGCTGCAGCTTGCGCGCATGCGCCAGCTGGTGGAATTGGCCTATCGGGACATCCCGGTCTATCAAGCCAAATACCGGGCCGCCGGCTTTTCCCCGTCCGACCTGCGTGACTGGGATGACATCCAGAAGATTCCGGTCATCACCAAACCGGAGCTTATTGCCGCCTTCCCGGACAGTTGCGTCAATAGCCACTACAAACCTGAGCATCTGTATCCGACCAGGTCTTCGGGTTCGTCCGGCCAGACGCTGCTCATTCGCGTCGACCACGACGCCATTCTTACCGACACGATCCAGGGCGTTCGCCAGTTCGTGCTTCAGAGCGGCGGCAAGTATCGTCCGGATCACCTGCTGACCCACGTCTACACGGTGCCGTGGTGGTTCGATTCTATCGACGGTGCCTATCAGACGGCTTTCATCTCCAACCTGATCCCGCCGGCGCAGGTGGCGCAGCATCTGCGCGAACTAGGTTCTCAAATTCTATCGCTCTATCCGTCAAACCTCGAAGCACTGATGCCGTACGTCGACGAATTCGCATCCTCTCACTATCTGGCGGTGACGCATTCGGAACATTCTTCGCCGGCGGCGCGGCGGCGCTGGTCGCGGCGGCTCGGCATGCCGGTGCTGGACGAGTATTCCTCCGAGGAGGCCACGCGCATCGCCATCGAGTTGCCTGACGGGAAGTACTACGTTTGTGAGGATACCGTGCACCTTGACGTGCTCGACGCCGCAACGCTGCAGCCGCAAACTCCCGGCAAGTCGGGCCTCGCTGTGGTCACCAACTTGTTGAACGAGGCCATGCCGTTCATTCGATACGTGCAGGGCGATTACGTGACCGTGCCGGCGCACCCGGAGCCGGGTACGATAAACTGGTCGCAAATCGCCAGCATCGACGGACGGCTCAACGACGCCTTCATCAACCGGGCCGGCCGCAGCATCGCCGCGGGCAGCATTCTTGACGCCACTTACCGATGGATGTTCGACTGCGATCTGCATCTGGCGCAATTCGAGATGGTGCAGCGGGGTTACGACGTGGTCGAGGCGCGTTACGTGCTCGGCCGGGGCACCATGCAAGCCAAGGTCGATGCTTCGATGGAGCATTTGTCGGAGCTGTTGTCACTGTGTCTCGAGCATCCGGTGAAAGTGCAGAACCAGGCGTTCGAAGTAATCCCGGTTCGGCCCGGTAAGCAGCGTCCGATCCGACGCGAGATCGAGTAACAGGAGCGGGTGAAGTGCTCGACTCCGCCGGCCGCATCGCCGCCATGACGGCGCGCTACTGCTATCTGCTGCGCTCGTCTTGGCTGCGAGTTCTCGAACTCGCGTATTGGCCGACCATGCAGATGCTGGTCTGGGGCTTTCTATACACGTTTCTGTATGACAGCGGCTCGAAGCTCGCCAGCACCGCCGGCCTGCTGCTTGGCGGCGTCATGTTGTGGGACGTGATGTTCCGGGGCCAGCTCGGCTTCACATTCACATTCCTTGAGGAAGTGTGGTCGCGCAACATCGCTAATCTGATGATGAGTCCGCTCACGCCGACGGAACTCGCGGCTTCACTGATGTTGGTGAGCTTCGTGCGGCTGGTGATCGGGACAATACCTGTCACGTTGCTTGCATTGTTTCTGTTTGCGTTCAATATCTATGCGCTAGGCTTCCCGTTGTTTGGCTTCTTTCTCAACTTGGTGCTGACCAGTTGGGCGGTTGGGCTGGTCATTTGCGGTTTGGTGATGCGCCACGGGCTCGGTGCCGAGAGCATGGCGTGGTCGGTGATGATCCTGCTGCTGCCGCTGTGCTGCGTCTATTATCCGATCTGGGTGCTCCCGGCGTGGCTGCAGCCCCTAGCCTGGTCGCTGGCGCCGACCTACGTCTTCGAAGGCATGCGGGAGGTACTGTTGCACAACACATTCCGCGCCGACTTGATGATTGAATGCCTCGGATTGAACCTCGTTTATCTGGCCTGCGGTTTCGCCACGTTCCTTTTACTGCTGCGCAGCGCCCGGTACAGTGGCACGTTGCTCACCATGGGCGAGTGAGCGGAGCGATCCGATGAACAGCATTGTGAGGCTCGGTGCCGACATCGATCCGCCGCCGGTCCCGACCGAGGCTCTGCCGCCGCTTGACATTGGCGAGGTCGAGGTAGCGCCCGCTATCCAAGCGGATTTTCTCTGCAAGAAATACGGCTCCCAATGGGCGGTCGATGACGTAAGCTTCGTCGTGCCCAGCGGCTGGACCGTTGGACTGCTGGGCGGCAACGGCGCCGGCAAGACCACGACCATTGCGATGATCATGGGCCTTGTGGTCCCGACCGCGGGTCGCGCGCTGGTGCTCGGCCACGACATGATGCGTGAGCGTCACAAAGTGTTGCGGCGGATGAATTTCGAGAGTCCCTACGTTGCGTTGCCGTCACGGCTCACAGTGCGGGAAAACCTCACCGTTTTCGGGCGGCTCTATGGTGTGGCAAATGTGAAAGCGCGCATCGAGCAGCTGGCGCACGAGTTCGAGCTGGAAGAAATCCTCGATCGCGCCAACGGCCGGCTATCCGCTGGACAGAAGACGCGAGTTCTCATCGCCAAGGCGCTGATCAACAGTCCAGAAGTGCTGTTGCTCGACGAACCGACCGCGTCGCTCGATCCCGACCGCGCAGAGTGGGTACGCAGCCGCCTGGAAATCTATCGGCGCGAGCGCGGAGCCACGATCCTGATGTCCTCGCACAACATGCCGGAAGTGGAGCGGTTGTGCGATTTTATCATCATCATGAGCTTCGGTCGCGTGGTCGCAATGGGCCAGCCGCGCGAACTTATCGAGCGCTATCAGAGCGAGAACCTCGACGAGGTTTTCATCCATCTTGCGCGTGCCGAGCAACAGGAGCGTGCCGACGAGTTTGCGCGCGAGACTATTGCGGAAGGGAGTGCGGTGGAGAGGGCCGCTCCCAAGTCGTGATGTCATCCTGGTAGCCACCAACGGTCCGCGCGAAGCGTGGCCCGATTACAGGCTCAGCGACTGAGCGAATCCGAAGTCACCACACCACCGCGTGGAGATTACGCCGGGCCGGCCGTGGATTCCGGGCGCGCGAGCGTTTGCCCGCGCGCCGGATTGTCTTAGAGCGACTTCATCAGATTGTCGGCGCCCGAAACGTCGGCCTTGCCGGGGGTTTCTTCGACGTTGAGCGTCTTGACCACGCCGTCATCGACCAGCATGGCGTAGCGCTGCGACCGCACGCCGAGCCCGCGCTCGGTCAGGTCCGCGACCAGTCCCATGGCCTTGGCCCAGTTGGCGCTGCCGTCAGCGAGAAATTCGATGGCGTCGCCGCCGGAGGCCTTTTTCCAGGCGTCCATCACGAACACGTCGTTGACGCCGGTGACTGCGATTGTGTCGACGCCCTTACCCTTGATGGCGGCGGCATTTTTCACAAAGCCCGGCAGATGGTTCTTGTGGCAGGTCGGCGTAAAGGCGCCCGGCACCGCGAACAGCACCACCCTTTTGCCCTTGAACAATTCGTCCGACGTCATCGGCTTCGGTCCGTCGGCCGACATCACCATGAAAGTGCCGCTAGGTACGCGATCGCCAACCTTGATAGCCATGAGCTAATCCTCTGCGTGGTTTATAGGGTTTGTCTCGTCGCGCAAAATAGCGCGCCGTGTGCGCTTTAGTCGAGATGGGCCGGAACCTCAATGGCGTGGTCGCCGGAAACGGCGGTGAGCGTCAAAGTCGCGCCCATGGCCTTCGCCCCAGGCGGCAGGCCGTTGACAATGAATGTGAAGCGCCGGTCGGGACCGTTGGCCGCACCTTCAGGCTCGGGCAGTGGCAGCGCCCAATCGGGGGTTGGACCTTCCACAAAGAGATTGACCGGCGCGGTTTGCGGTGCGGTCAGATCGACGACGACGCGCTGCTTGCCGTCGTCGCCGGTGAGCTGCACTGAACGAATAGCGAGGCCAGCGTCTGTTTGAACGCCAAGTGCAACGTGTTTGGGGACGAGCCGCTCCGCCTTGTCGAGCAGCGCGGCGTCGGTACTGCGGCCATTCAACGTGATGTCGAGTCCGGCCTTCGCCGGCACGCACAGGGTCCCGCAGACCGCATAATTGAGTGTGAGATGCAGCGTCGACGGCAGCGCCGTGTTTGCTGGCGTGACCCTGAGCGGCAAGATGATGTCGCCCACATAACCGATCGAGTGACCGCTGGCGCCATCGGAAAATTGCTCCGGCGCCGGCCACTCGACAGCTGTCGATTTGACATTCTGCGAACCGGAGAAATCAAAAGTCGGCGGTATTCCGGTGTCGCCCGGATAGCGCCAATAGGTTTTCCAGCCCGGATCGAGGCGGATTTCAATGCCGGCGCGTAGGAACGACGCGTCGGGGGTCTTGACCGCCGCACCGGCAATCAGCCGCGTGGCGGCGTGCCCGTCGCTTTGCCATGCCGAGGCGTCCTGTGCGGCCGCCGGTACGACGCTTGCGGCGCCGATGAACGTCGCGGTCACAACAATTAATCCACGAAGCGGTGCGGTGATCATGGCGCTATGTAGTGAAAACTGCGTACGCGCGCCACTGACATGATCGTGAGCGGGTCCGGCTGCCGACGCCATAGTCGGAAGTCGATATGGGCTGGGGCAAGAAAATGACATGGAGGTGCCGCGGGGGCCTCCGCAGCCGTTGGGCCAGCGCGCGAGATTGTGAACTTTTAGCCGTTCCGTTCGTTTGCAAATGCGGAGTGATGGGCTAACCTTTTCGCCATGAAGCTGCCACGCGAAAGCAAATCGAAAAAAGGCAGACGGCGGGGCTATCTGGATGGCCAGATGCTCATCGCCATGCCCGCCATGATGGACGAGCGGTTCTCCCGCTCGCTCATTTACGTTTGTGCGCATTCGTCGGAAGGCGCCATGGGTATCGTGGTCAACCATCCGGCACCCAACATCGACTTCTCCGATCTCTTGGTGAAGCTCGATGTCATCCCTGCTAAAGATGTGATCCGGTTGCCGCCGCAGGCAGACGTCGTCAAGGTCATGCGCGGCGGTCCGGTGGAGACCGAGCGCGGCTTCGTGCTGCACTCGGCGGACTATTTTGTCGAAAACTCAACGCTGCCGATTGACGACAGCATCTGCCTCACGGCGACGATCGACATTCTCAAGGCAATAGCGCGCGGTGCCGGGCCGGCGAGTGCGATCCTGGCGCTCGGCTATGCCGGCTGGGCGCCGGGTCAACTCGAGAACGAGATTCAGGGCAACGGCTGGCTGCACTGTGCGGCTGATTCCGAGTTGATCTTTGGCGCAAACATCGGCGGCAAATACGACAAGGCGTTGCGTAAGATCGGAATCGATCTGGCGATGCTGTCGAACGAGGCTGGGCACGCCTGATCGGGCCGCCGAAGCGCGCCTATCCCACTTCCGATTTCTGACTTTTAGCTTCCGACTTCCGGTACGGCTGCAGCATGCTTCGCGCCCGCTCTGCCGACATCGGCTCGCCAAACACAAAGCCCTGAGCAAATTCGCAGCCGAGTTGCGACAGTTCGACTGCATCGGATTCCGTTTCGGCGCCCTCTGCCACCACGTCCATGCCGAGGTCGTGCGCCAGCGCGATGATCGAGCGAAGGATCACTGGCCGCGTACCTTTGGTGGTCGTGCGCACGAACGACTGGTCGATCTTGATGGTGTCGAACGGAAAGCGTTGCAGGTAGGACAGTGACGAATATCCGGTACCGAAATCGTCGAGCGATAGTCCCGCGCCAAGCTCACGGATCCGCTGCAACATCTGTGCGGCGTGTTCGGGGTTCTCCATCACCACGGACTCAGTCAGTTCAAGCTTGAGCGAGCCGCGAGACAGCGGCGCGCGGCCGAGCACGGTGCGCAGGTCCTGAATCAGGTCGTGGCGCAGCAATTGCCGCGACGAGACGTTAACGCTGCAGAACAGCGACTCGCGATGGCGCAGCGTGCGCTGCCAGGTGCTGAGCTGGCGAGCGGCGCGTTCAAGCACGAAGACGCCGAGCTCGATGATGAGTCCCGTCTCTTCGGCGATGTTGATAAATTCTGAGGGCGACAGGCGGCCGAGCTTTGGGTGATTCCAGCGCGCGAGAGCCTCAAAGCCTGCGACGGCACGGTCCTCCAACCGTACGATCGGCTGATACAGTAGGGTGATCTCGTCGCGCTCCAGCGCGCGGCGCAGGCTGGATTCGATTGACAGCCGGTCGGTCTTGCGCGCACGCATTGACGGCTTGAACACATCGATACGGTCGCCGCCGCTTCGCTTGGCATGATACATCGCGAGCTCGGCGTCTTTGAGCATCTCCTCGGCGCGCTGCGGGTCGGCATCGCCGAGCGTCACGCCGATCGAGGCTGTCAGGAAGATTTCGCGATCCTTAAATGCGATCGGCGCGCGCAAGGTGCGGCGGATGGTTTCGGCAAAGGCCGTGATCTTCGCTGTGTCGCGTTCCGACAACAGGATGAGACCGAATTGGTCGCCGGAAAGGCGCGCCAGCGTGTCCTGCGGCTTGATTAACCGCCCGAGGCGGCGCGCCAGCGTCAGCAGTATCGAATCGCCAACGGCCATGCCGATGGAGTCGTTGACCTGCTTGAAGCGGTCGAGATCGATGACCATGACAGTCGGGCGCATCGCGGTGTCGGCTTTTGCCGGATCGGCTTTGGCAAAGCCGAGCACCGTCTCGAGCCGGTCGAGAAACAGTTCGCGGTTGGGCAGACCCGTCAGATTGTCGTGCACCGCGTCGTGAAGCAGGCGTTCTTCGGCAGTCTTGAACGCGGTCACGTCGGCGAGTGTGCCGACGAGCCGCACGACTTCGCCGTCGGAACCCACCACCGGGCGTGCCCGCAGCGAGAACCAAAGGTAATGGCCGTCGGCCGTGCGCATGCGGAAGTCCTGCGCCACACGGCCGCGCCGCTGTTCGAGCACGCTGTCGAGCGTAGCGCGAAAACGGTCACGGTCCAGATGATGCAGAACCTCGAGCCACTTCGCGGCCGGTCCTTGCAGCGATCCGCTCTTGAGCCCCAGCATCCCCTCGGTCTCGCTGCTGGAGAAGACGTGATCTGACGAAACGTCCCAGTCCCAGATCATGTCGCCGGCGCCGGTCAGGGCCAGCGCGCGGCGCTCGACGTCGGAAACGATACCGTGGGTGATGCCGCCTGCAAAAGCGTGCTGCATCACGGTAAAGCCGATCAGCATGACGATCAGCACGAGGCCGCCAAGCAGCGCTGGCGCGACGATGTCGTTGGTCAGGTAGCCGAGGGTGGTGAAAGCCGCGCCGAATACCCACACGACCAGCAGCAGCCAGGTTGGGATCAGCAGTACGGCACGGTCGAAATGATGCGTCGAGAGATAGACGACGAGCACAAAGCCGAGCACTGCAATCAAAAACAGCGAGATGCGGGCGATGCCCGATGCAACTTCGGGCGAGTACAGCGCGACCGCGATCAGTGCGCCAAGAAAGGCGAGCCAGCCAGCAGTGATGTGGGCGTAGCGAACATGCCAGCGATTGAGATTGAGGTAGGCGAACAGAAAAACCAGAAGCGTTGCCGCCAGGATGGCTTCACCCGATGCCCGCCATACCCGCTCGGCGCCCAGCGACATGTCGAACACCTTACCCCAGAAGCCGAAATCGATGCCGATGTAGACCAGCACCGCCCAGCTCAACGCCGCGGCGGCCGGGAACATGACGCTGCCCTTGACCACGAACAGGATGGTCAGGAACAACGCCAGGAGACCGGCGATGCCGATGACGATGCCCTGATAGAGCGTGAGCGAGTTGACCTTGTCCTTGTAGGCGTCCGGGTCCCACAAATAGAGCTGCGGCAGCCGCGGCGTGCGTAATTCGGCGACAAAGGTAATCACGGTGCCGGGATCGAGCGTGACGCGATAAACGTCGGCGCCGGGGTTACGCTGCAATTCGGGCGGATCGCCCGATGACGGCGTGATGTAGACGATGCGCGACTCGCCGAGGTCCGGCCAGAGCAGCCCGGAGCCGACCATCCGGTAATGCGGCGCGACGATCAGGCGATCGATTTGCTGATCGCCGTTATTGGCGAGTGCAAACACCGCCCAGTTGGTGTCGGCTTCGCGGGCGCGCACCTCGACGCGGCGGACGATGCCGTCCGGGCCCGGCGCAGTTGAAACCTGCACGCGATCGCTGTCCGAGTGCTGATATTCGATCGCGCCGGTGAGATCGACGGTGAGTTCGCTCGGCTGACCCTTGGTGGGGACATTGATGGCTTCGACCGCGTGGGCAGCCGGCATCCCGACCGTAGCCGCCCATAACAGCGCCAATACGCTCAGGGTTGCGCCGGCACGGAACGATGCCAATGGATGCCCTCCAGCTCAGCCACTGGCGCGGACCGCGCCCCGAACAGCAACCCCGAACGAATATCGAACCGTCTTTACGCCGAATTCGCGGCCAAGTTCCGTCCGCTTATCTGGGCGGTACGGTCAGCCTGCGTAGCCTTTTTGGGCGGGCCGGGGCAAGAATTTTCCCGTTAACTTTCAACGGGTCAGATCGCTCGGTCGGGACCGCTGACATCAGTATCACGGCACATTAGGATTTGCCTGCATAGGAGCGTGCCATGGCCGCAGTCGACCCCGAAGAACTGCCGAAAAAGAAAATTACCCATGACCTGGGGCAGGATTTGGCGCTGCTCTCGGCTGGTGAGCTCGCCGAACGCGTCGGGCTGCTCAAGGACGAGATCGCCCGGCTCGAGGCTGAAATCGCCCGAAAGCGCGCCTCAAAATCGGCCGCCGATACCTTTTTCAAGAAATAGCGGGACGCGTGGTTCCGGTTTCGTCGCCGACCTGTTGGGGTAGAACAGATTGGCAATCATCCGTTAGACTCAACCGGCAACGAATCCATGCAAGTTTCTGTGGTCTATTAACTTATTATTAAGCTTTCTCGTTCATTACAGACGCTGTCCATCTTCTGGACATCGAGTGGCTCCTGTCCACTCTGTTTGACGCCTCCCTGTTATCACTTTGAGCCGCCGGCAACGGCGGCTCTTTTTTTGCCCTTGCCAGCCGCCGGATTGGCGCCGGCAACTATGTCCGAAGCCTGTCAGCCGCCACCGCTGGACACATGGCGCGCGCCGGGCGATGGTAGCGGCGAGTGAGGCGTACAATGTCAGAAAAGCGTTCGATGGAAGCTGGCGCGGTCTCCTTTAGTGAGCGGCTGGCGAGTTCCCAGCTCTTTGCCGTGCTTTTTCGCGACGGCATGGGCTTGGTCGAGGAAACCGCCAGCTACCTCGACGGACCGGGCCGGCAGGACTCCAAAAAACTCGAACGAAGCCCGGCGCTGGTTTACGCCACCGAGAGCATGCGGCTTACCACCCGGCTGATGCAGCTCGCGTCCTGGCTATTGCTGCATCGCGCCGTTAAGGAAGGCGAAATGACGCTCGCCCAGGCGAGCAAGGAGAAATCCAAGGTCAGGCTTGCGGCATGCGAGCCCGGCGACGCCAAGTCCATCGGCCTCCTGCCGTTAAAGCTGCAAGAATTGATTAGCCGTTCGGTTAAGTTGCAGACCGAAGTGCGGCGGCTCGACGCCACAATGTACGCGGCGCCGCCGGTGATGATCCCGGTCGCTAACCCGGTGGAACGGCAATGGGGGCTGTTGAAGGCCGCCTTCGAATCCGAGGTCTGAGGACAGTCAGACGCGGCTTTAAGTCTTCAAGAATCCGGAGAATTTCTTCTGGAAGCGCGACACTCGGCCGCCGCGATCGAGCAGGTGCTGCTGGCCGCCGGTCCACGCCGGATGCGATTTTGGGTCGATGTCCAGATGCAGCGTATCACCCGGGCTGCCCCAGGTCGTGCGCGTCGTGAATTCGGTGCCGTCGGTCATGACGACCTTGACGGTATGATAGTCGGGATGGGTATCGGTTTTCATGGCGGGTCTGCTGTTTAGGGATTTGACCGCTCTATAGCGCGGCGGCGTTTAGGCGGCAAGCCGCCGCAATTGACCGGCGCTACGTCGTGGGAGCATTAGCATCACCTGGTGGTGCTTGCGCAGTTAAGACGATGGGCCGGAACTAGACGATGGAAAAACAGGAATTCCGCGCCGCCGGCGCCCTCGCGGCCGTCTTCTCCGTCCGCCTGCTTGGCCTGTTCATGATTTACCCGGTGTTCGCGGCCTATGCCCGTACGCTCAGCGGCGCGACCCCGTACCTGATCGGGGAAGCGCTGGGTATCTACGGACTGACGCAGGGGCTTTTGCAGATTCCATTCGGCCTCTTGTCCGACCGCATCGGCCGCAAGGTCATGATCGTCTTCGGACTCGTCCTGTTCGGGCTCGGTAGCGCCGTCGCGGCGATGTCGTCTTCGATCGGCGGGGTAATTCTCGGACGAGCGCTGCAGGGCGGCGGTGCGGTCGGCTCGGTCATTTTGGCGCTGGTCGCCGATCTGACCAAAGAGGAAAATCGCACGAAGGCGATGGCGTTGGTCGGGATCACCATCGGCGGATCCTTCATGATTGCGCTCGTGCTTGGTCCGATCGTCGCGCATTTCGTTGGCGTACCCGGCATCTTTTGGCTGATGGTCGCTTTGGCGCTGGCCGGCATTGCGATTACGGAACTGGTCGTGCCGAGCCCGCGCCTTGTGCGCGTCCATCGCGACGCCGAGGCGGTGCCAGCTATGATCGGGACAGTCTTGCGCGACAGAGAACTGCTCCGGCTCGACATCGGAATATTCGCGCTCCACGCCATGTTGACGGCGAATTTTCTGGTCGTTCCCGCGCTGCTGCGCAGCACGCTCGGCTTGCCGGCGCAGGAGCAGTGGGTCGTCTACCTTCCGGTACTGCTCGTGTCGGTCGCGCTCATGCTGCCGGGGATCATTGTCGCCGAGAAATATCGTCGCATGAAAGGCGTCTTCGTCGGTGCCGTGGTTGTGCTCGCCGGCAGCCAGGTGATGCTCTATCTCGGCTCGAATAACTTATTCGTCGTACTCGCCGCGCTGACCGTCTTTTTCTCCGCTTTCAATGTTCTGGAGGCGTCGCTGCCCTCACTCGTCACCAAGGCCGCACCGCCGGATGCCAAGGGCACCGCCATGGGCCTTTATTCAAGTTTGCAATTTCTTGGAATTTTCGTCGGCGGCGTTGTCGGCGGCTATGTTCATCAGCACGGTGGCGACAGCGGCGTGTTTGTCTTCACTGCGGCGATGGCGTTGTGCTGGCTCTTCGCTGCCGCGACCATGGCGCAGCCAAGTTATTTGACGACGCGGCTCGTGCCGATTGCAGACGACAAGGCCGGGGATGTCGAGAGCCTCGCCGCGTGCCTGCGACAGGTGCCGGGCGTGGCCGAGGCCGTGGTGATCGCGGACGAGAAGCTTGCCTATCTGAAAGTCGATTCGCGGATCTTCGATGCGGCGAAGGCCGAAGCGTTGACCGGAGCGGCGTGATTTACGCCGGCTGCGCGGCGAAGCGGCACACACGATTGCGGCCGGAATTCTTGGCCTCGTAGAGGGCAACGTCGGCCCGTTTCAACAATTCGTCGAAGCCGGCCATGCCGGCCTCGGCAATGCTGACGCCGACGCTGACCGTCACTGAAATCTGACGTCCCTTTGCGGTGACTGGCCGCCCGCCAATCAGGGTACGGTACCGCTCCGCGGCGGCCATGGCACGGTCCGGCGTTGCCTCCGGCAAGACCAGCGCGAACTCTTCGCCTCCGAGTCGCCCGGCGATGTCAGATGAGCGCTTGCTTTTGTGCATCGTTTCGCTGACGGCTCTGAGCACGGCGTCGCCGGCATCGTGGCCGAATGTGTCGTTCACCGATTTGAAGAAATCGATATCGATCATCAGCAGCGCGAGCGGTCGTCCATAGCGTTGGAAACGCGACCACTCGCTTTCGATCAGCGTCAAGAAATGCCGCCGGTTGTTCAGACCGGTCAGCCCGTCGACGCAAGCGAGTCGTTCCAGCGCCTCGGCCTGGTCGGCAAGTTCGCTGATGTTGCCGTAGGTTAAGAGCCGCCCGCCGTTGGGCAGCGTCTTGCAGCGGAACTGCACGACCTCGCCGTTCGCGAGCCTGATGCCGAGTGGCCGATCATCCCCGGCGCGGATTAATTCCAACTGTTTGGCAATGTACTCGCCCAGTTTGTCGGCCGATACCGCGTAAGCTTTGATGCCGCGGCCGTGATACATCAGCTTGACGAAAGTCTGTCGGCTGTCGGCGAGCTCGTCCGGAACACGCCAAAACCGGCGAAAGGCGCGGTTGACGAACTGCGCCCGCCGATCCTTGTCCAGCACGACAACGCCATATTGCAGGTCGTCGACAATCGTGCGCAAGGCCGCAAGCTCGCCCGCGGTGTCTGCGGCCTTGATGCTTGGCGCTCCGCAATCGTCGAGTGGCTCAAGCTGAGCAAGTACGTTCATGATCCCGGCCACCGATTGGCAAGTGCGGTTCGTGGTTCCCGCGTCAGCTCCGCCGAACCACGGTACCGCTTGATCGAGAATAAAGAATTGCGCCGATCGTCAAATTTCTAATGATCGCGCCGTTATGAAATCTGACCGGGCTGACGCTCGGTCTGAGGCCGCCAGCTCATGCGGTGAACGGGCTTGCCGGAAATCGGATTGACGCCGGTGCCGCTTCTGGAAAATCCACACTTTTCGTAAAAACGGATCGCGCGTGTATTGTCGGTGTTGACGTCAAGGTCGAGACCGGACGGCGAGAGCTGTTGGGCTGCATCGAGCAGCACCTTGGCGACGCCGGATCCCCAATGCTCGGGCGCGACCACGATCTGGTCGAGGTAAAGCGTACGTGGGTCCACTGTGACGAAGCCCGCGATCGCGCCATTAATCTCCGTGACCACAATCTCGGCACTGGGCACAAGTTCGTTGCGCCAGCGCTCCCGCCACCAGTCAACCCGTGCGGCAAACTCGATCTGCGGGTAAGCGGCTTGCCATGTGCGCAGCCACAGTGCGATTGCGGCGTCTTCGTCGCGCCGATCATAGTGCCGCAAGCCGTAGGCCGCGTATGTCACCTCAAACTCTGGCGTATTTGGCGAAGCCGAGGATTCGTCGTGCGTGCCCCGGTCGCCGGGCATCGCTCAGCGTTCCGTCAATTTCAGCTCGATGCGCCGATTATGGGCGAGGGCTTCTTCGCTGGTCCCAGGATCGATCGGTTGAAACTCGCCAAACCCGGCGGCCGCGAGCCGCATCGGCGACACGCCTTTGCTGATCAGATATTGCACGACGGAAATGGCGCGCGCGGCAGACAGGTCCCAGTTCGATTTGAACGGCGACGTCGGGCTAACCGGCCGTACATCGGTGTGACCATCCACACGCAGTACCCAGGGAATATCGGTTGGAATTTGCTTTTCCAGATCGAGGATGGCCCCGCCCAACTTGTCGAGTTCGGCGCGTCCTTCCGGCCGCAACGTCGCGGCGCCGCTGTCGAAGAAAACTTCGGACTGAAACACGAAACGGTCGCCGACCACGCGAATGTCAGGCCGATTGCCGAGAATATCGCGCAGCTTTCCAAAAAAGTCCGAGCGATAGCGCGACAGCTCCTGCACGCGTTGCGCCAGAGCCACGTTAAGCCGTTGTCCGAGATCGGAGATGCGCAGCTGCGACGCGTTTTCCTTTTTCTCCGAGGCGCCAAGCGCATCTTCGAGCGCCGCCATTTGCCGGCGCAGCGCGCCGATCTGCTCGTTGAGGTTTTCGATCTGCGCCAGCGCCCGCGCTGTCGCCTGTTTCTCAAGGTCGAGCTGGGGATTGGGCTTGTCGCTTTCGCCAGCGGCCGCGCCGGGCGCTGGAACGCTCGACGCGCGCAGTCGATCGCGTTCACCTTGCGCCGCGCTGAGCGACGCGCGTAATTGAGCGACCTCGTCTTGAAGGTTGGCTTTTCCGGTCCGCTCGAGCGAGAGCAACTGGCTCAGGCGCGCAATCTGGGCGTTAAGCCGATCGAGGGCGGTGTCTTTGCCCGCGACCTCTTGCGACAGATAAAATTGGGCAACCATGAAGACGGTCAGCAGAAAGATCACCGACAGGACCAGCGTCGACAGAGCGTCGACAAAACCGGGCCAGTAATTCATGCCTTCGCGGCGAGTGCGGGCGAGTGCCATGGTGACCTACCCAGTCGTGGCTTCGTGGCGCATTTTGTTACGGAAGGTTGCCGCGCGCCCGGCTAGCGGTTGATGGGCTCGCGCGACAACAGCTCCATGAAGCGGCGCAGCTCGCGATTGAGCTTCGACTGCTCGTCAGCCCAGTCGCGGATCATCTGCTGTTCGGACCGCATATGCGACACGAGCCCCTGGATCGCCTCGGCGAGGTTGGCCATGGCTGCGGTCGTGGCTTTGTTTGCCCCGACATCGGTCACGGCTTGGCGCAACCGGTCGATGGCGTTGAGGGTCGCCGGTCCGCCAGTGCCTGCCCCGCCGACGCCAAGGTCCTGCACCGTGGTCGCCAGCCAGTCTTCGAAACTCGTGTAGAAGCGGTTCTGAGCCTGGTTCGTCTGCAGATCGAGGAAGCCCAGGATCAGGGAGCCGGCAAGTCCGAACAGTGACGAGGAGAACGAAATGCCCATGCCACCGAGCGGGGCGGCGAGACCTTGCTTGAGCGCGTCGAACACCGAGCCGGCGTCGCCGCCGACCTGCAGGCCGTTGATAATGTTGCCGACCGATCCCACGGTCGCGATCAATCCCCAGAACGTTCCGAGCAGTCCGAGGAAGACGAGAAGGCCAGTCAGGTAGCGCGAAATGTCGCGTGATTCATCGAGCCGCGTCGCCAGCGAATCGAGAAAGGCGCGCATGGTTTGGGCCGAGATCGCGACGCGATCGGATCTTTCGCCGCCTACGATGGCGACCATCGGTGCCAGCAGCTTTGGCGCCCGCTTCGTGGTCAGCGCCGGATCGGCGCGGCGATAGCCGTTGACCCAGGACACTTCGGCGAACAGCCGGATCACCTGATGGAACGACAGGATTGTGCCGATGCACAGCACGCCGATGATCAGCGCGTTCAGCCACGGATTGGCGAAGAAGGCTTGAAGGATCTGGCGCTGCAGCACGAACGCGATGAGCGCGCACAGAACGACGAACACCAGCATCCGGACAAGGAAGATGCGAGGCGAGGGGAGCTTTGCCTGGTCGATGTCGGTGGTCGCCATCGCTTCGGGTTACAGCCGTAGAATCGGACCAATATGGCATAGGATGAGCGGAACCAAAAAGCGTGTTGTTCCGCTGACGGCTTCGCTTTTGCGTGTCCGGCCTCGCCCCCCGCGAACGACGTTCAGGGATCGCTGGCGACCGCCGGGGAGCAACCTGCTGCTGTTTTTGCGGCAGGCTGATGGCAGCCGCGCGACGAAGCGCCAAGGGGATGCGATTTTCGCGCTTTACGCTGGCGCGACAGGCGCCGCCGCCTTTTTGCCGGCTTCACGCAACAGCCGTAGCAATTCGCCGTGCATCGTGTCGTTGCCGGCGATGACCTGGCTGTTGGCGAAAATGGCCTCGCCGCCGTCGAGATCGGAGACGAACCCTCCCGCCTCGCGTACCAGGATGATGCCGGCAGCCATGTCCCAAGGCGATAGATCGCGTTCCCAATAGGCATCGAGCCGGCCGGCGGCGATCCAGGCCAAATCGAGGGTGGCGGAACCGTAACGGCGCAGGCCCGCGAAATTTTGCTGGGCCGCGGCGATCTCGAAGCGCGCCAGCCGCAGGTCGCCGCGGCCGTAATGCGGCATTCCGCAGCCGACGATGGCGTCGCCTGGGTGGCGGCGTGCCGCAACGCGGATGCGCTGGTTATTGAGGAATGCGCCTTTGCCGCGCTCGGCGACGAACAGGTCGTCGTTGGCGGGGTTGTAAGTCAGCCCGGCAACGATCACGCCGTCTCGTTCGAGGGCAATTGAGACGGCGAAATGCGGGATGCCGTGCAGGAAATTGGTGGTGGCATCGAGCGGATCGACGATCCAGCGGTGGCTGCGATCGGTGCCGGCGCGAAGTCCGCCCTCTTCGCCGAGGAAGCCATAATCGGGCCGCGCCTTGGCAAGTTCCTCGCGCACGATTTCCTCGGCGCGGCGGTCGGCGGCAGTGACGAAATTGCCGGGCCCCTTGACCGATACCTGCAGTTTCTCGACCTCGCCGAGGTCGCGCTTGAGACTTCGCCCGGCGCGATGCGCCGCCTTGATCATGACGTTGAGGATGGCCGAATGCAGCATGGGGATGCGTAAGTGGTCGGATGCAGTTCCGTCAAGCGGTAGTTAACGTTTGTTGACGCTGCGGATTGCAATTTCCAGCGTGGCGACAAGGGTCGGGTATTAGGTATTTGTTACGACCACGCGTCGTTCGCGCTGGCGTCTCGGAGAAAACCTTATGCTGCAGCAGCTGCATTTGCTCACCATCCCCACGGCTATTTCGATCGCTTTTTTTGACGCCACCTTTTTCATTATTGCGCACATGTTCGGTTTCACCGGGCGCGAAATCGTCCTGGGTGTTATCGCCGGCGCCGTCGGCGGCATTTACGTCCTCCTGGCTGTGCTCTGGCGCGGCTCGGGGAGGGGGCGAGGTAAGGTCACTGACCGGATTGCCGAACTGCCTCGTACAGCTGGTTAGCTGCACCCCTTGGTCATCGTGGGCGCCGATTGCCTACTTCGCTACCGAGGTTGATGGGGGGCGTGAAGCCGCGCGCGTTCGTGCCGCAATACTGCGGTTGATTGCGTCCACCCAGGGCTTGGCGGCTTGTTCGGCGGCGGCGCGCGACTTGGTGTCAAGCTTGTTGACGAAATCGTCGAGCGCTAGATCGGTCTCTCCGGCCGCTTTCGAAATCAAATGCCACTTCGCTGCCTCGACCGGATCGGCCGGCACGCCGAGGCCGTTGGCAAGCATGATGGCGAGGCGATCTTGGGCGACAGGGTTGCCCATGAGCGCCGCCTTGCGGAACAGCGCCGCAGCCATCGCCTGATTGCGCGCGACGCCGTCACCGTTGAACAGATCGATGCCGTATTCGACCTCGGCGTCGGCTTCGTCGCCGAGCGCAGCGAGCCCAAAGAGCCGTACCGCCTCGTGCATGTCCTTGGTTACACCGCGCCCCTCCTTGTAGAGCGTGCCTAGGGCATATTCGGCTTGGGGATTGCCCGCCTGCGCGGCAACGCTCAACAGCTGGGCGGCGCGGTCGAAGTCGCGCGGGAAAAGTTCGCCCTCTATGTAGAGCAGCGCCAAGTCATAGGCGGCGATTGGGTGGCCGAGTTTGGCGGCGGCGGCGAGCCACTTGGCGCTTTCGACCCGATCGCGCGGGCCGGCGCGCCCCTGCATCCGGAACATGCCCAGCGCGAACATGGCGTTAGCGTCACCGCGCGCGGCGGCGAGCTTGTACCATTCCTCGGCCTTCTTATCGTTCTGGGGTACGCCCAGCCCATTCGCATAAAGCTCGCCAATGAGCGTCATCGATTTGGGATCGTCCTTTTCGGCGGCGCGCTGGGTCGCCAGCGAGAAGGCCGTGATGTAGTTGCCGCGTTGAAATGCCCCGAATGCCAAGTCGGACTCGTGGCCCGTCTGTGAACCGGCGGATGCCGCAGGTGCCGGCGCAGTGGGGGCCGGCTGAGCGGCCGAGGGCGCGGTCGGCTTTACAGTGTCAGACCGCTTTGGCGGCTTGTGGTGCGGCTTGGGCTTGGTCGCTGGCGCGCTCGGCGGGGCGAGTTGCATCTGGGCCATGGCCGTCCCGGTGCAGAGGGCCGCGGCCATGGCCGAGATGCCCAGGGCGACCGCCAGCTTGGCCGAAAGGCGGATCATGCTGCCGTGGCAGCGAGAATCTCCGCCGCCGCCGCTACCGCCGCTTCCCCACCGCTTGGCTGCGTCCATATCCAGTCACCTAGCGCGACGAAATCCGCGCCGGCCTCCGCAAGCGGGCGAATCTCGTCCGCGTTTGCGGCGTAGCCTACACAGGGAGGCTGAAAAAGTTCCGCCCACCACGCCAAACGTTCCTCGACGACACCGAATTGAGGGCGGTTGCCGCGCCGGTCAGGTTCGCCGAACATCACGTAATCAGCATCAGTTTCGCCTGCCAGCATGGCATCATGACGGCTGCGCAGGCCGCCAGCCCCGGCGATCCAGTCCGGCTTGAGCGTGGGAAGCGCGGCGTGCAGCGCCTCGATCCCGGCCAAATGCGCGCCATCGGCCCCCGCACGCGCGACCAGTGCGGGACGGCCATCCAGCAACAGCGCGGCATCGCGTCCCTGAACGGCCCGGGCGACCGACTTGGCTCGATTGATGAGTGACAGCTCGTCTGCATCCTCCAGCCGCAACAGGACGGCTGCGACATCACCCGCGTGCAACGCGGATTCAAGCTGCGAAACGAACGCCGCCGGATCGGCAAGCGTGGGCGTAGCCAGATAGAGGCGAGGACGGACTTTGATACTCACGCCGCCTTGCGCTCGAGATCGGCTTTCCATTGGCCGAGTGTCGCGAGCCCGTTCATCATGGCGCGGTGGTTGAAGGCTCGTTGCGCCGCCGCCACATTCTCAGGCTTGCCCGACCACGTCGTCTGCGGACTGTGCTGAAGGGCGCGGCCATAGGAGAACGAGAGCGGCCAAGGCAGCGGGCCCAACCGGTTCATGGCGTCGAGGTGCGCGGTGGCATCCTCGTCGGATTGGCCGCCGGACAAAAAGGCGATGCCAGGTACCGCCGCGGGCACGCACGACTTGAGCAGCCGTACTGTCTTTTCCGCGACTTCCTCCACGCCGGCCCGCTTCGGCGATTTCTTGCCGGCTATGATCATGTTGGGCTTGAGTACCATGCCTTCGAGCGCGACACGCGCATAGTAGAGCTGCTCAAACACGGTCTTGAGCGTCCATTCGGTGATTTTGTAACAGCGGTCGATGTCGTGATCGCCGTCCATCAGCACTTCGGGCTCGACAATCGGCACGATGCTTTCGTCCTGGCACAGCGCGGCATAACGCGCGAGCGCATGAGCGTTGGCGCTGATGCATTCGTATGATGGGATGTCGCTGCCGATATCGATGACGGCGCGCCATTTAGCGAACTTGGCGCCAAGGCCGCGATATTCGGCAAGGCGCTCGCGCAGCCCGTCGAGCCCTTCCGTGATGACTTCGCCCGGACAATTCGGCAGCGGCTTCGTCCCCTTGTCGACCTTGATGCCGGGCATCGTGCCGGTCTTCTCGATCAGCTTGACCAGCGGTGTGCCGTCCTTGGCGTTTTGCCGGATGGTTTCGTCGTAGAGGATGACGCCGGATATGTATTTCGACATCGCCTCGGTGGTGCGGAACAGCATCTCGCGATAGTCGCGCCGCGTATCGGCAGTTGACGACACGCCGATCGTCTCGAAGCGTTTGCCGATCGTACCTGTCGATTCATCGGCGGCCAGGATACCGCGGCCGGGCTTCACCATCGCTTCCGCGACTTTGTTCAGTTCGGCAAGATTCATCGTGCCCTCCTGGAGTTTCGTGCCTCGCCGGCGATGCGGCGAGTTTTTCTCTTTTTACCGCATTCGCGGGCCGTCTAGGAGTCTCGGATGGTGAGAACTTCGACGCCCGGCAGCGTCTTGCCCTCCAGCGATTCGAGGAAAGCGCCCCCTGCCGTTGAAACGTGGCTCAACCGGCCCATGACACCGGCCAGATTAAGTGCCGCCACGGTATCGCCGCCCCCGGCAAAGCTGACAAGCCGGCCGTCCTCGGTAAGTTCCGCGACCGCTTCGGCGACCTCGGTGGTGCCGATGTCGAACGGTTCGATTTCGAAGGCGCCAAACGGCCCATTCCAGACCAGCGTCTTGCAGCGCGCAAGCACCGACACGACGTGCTCGACGCTGCGTGGCCCGATGTCGAGCATCATGTCGGTCGCGGCAATTTCCTCAATCGGCACCACGCGAGTGGGGACATGGGCCGCGAGCTTCTGCGCCACCACCGCGTCCACCGGCAGCACGATTTCGCGCTTGAGCGACTTGGCCTTGGCGAGGATATCGCGCGCGTTCGGGATCAGATCATGTTCGCACAGCGATTTACCGATCGGCTTGCCCTGGGCGGCGAGAAACGTGTTGGCCATGCCGCCGCCAATGATCAGCATTTCGACCTTCTGGAGCAGGTGTCCGAGCAGGTCGAGCTTGGTCGAAATCTTGGCGCCGCCGACGATGGCCGCCACCGGATGCTCGGGCGTCTCGAAGGCTTTGTGCAGCGCCTCGAGTTCGGCCTTCATGGCCCGGCCCGGATAGGCCGGCAGGCCCGATTCGGTCACGATCGAGGTAATCGACGCATGCGCGCGATGCGCGGCCGAGAAAGCTTCCTCGACAAAAACATCGCCAAGAGCGGCAAGTTTTTTGGCGAAGTTCTTGTCGTTTTTCTCTTCCTCGGGATGAAATCGGGTGTTTTCCAGACAGACGATGTCGCCGTCCTTCATCGCGGCGACTGCGGCTTCCGCTTTCGGACCGACGCAATCGTCGGCGAAGACCACCGGCCTTTTGACGATGCGCGCCACTTCGACCGCCACTGGGCGCAGCGATTGCTTTGGATCAGGCCCCTTGGGCCGGCCCAGATGAGACAGCAGAATAACCTTGGCGCCTCGGTGCGCTAGTTCGATGATTGTCGGCGCGATCTCCTCGATGCGGGTTGCGTCGGCAACCTTGCCATCGCCCATCGGCACGTTGAGATCGACGCGCACGAGCACGCGCCGTCCCTTCACGTCAGCGTCGTCAAGGCTGCGGAATTTCATTGGTGCAAAATTGCAAAACGCTCAGGCCAGCTTGCCCATCGCGACCGCGGTGTCGGCCATGCGGTTGGAAAAGCCCCACTCGTTATCGTACCAGCTCATCACGCGAACGAGAGTGCCGTCCATGACCTTGGTCTGATCCATGTGGAAAACCGATGAGTGCGGATCGTGGTTGAAGTCCGAGGAGACGTTGGCGTCGATGGTGTAGCCCAGGATGCCCTTGAGCTGCTGCTCGGCGGCGCGTTTGACCGCGGCATTTATCTCGTCCTTCGAGGTCGAGCGCTTGGCGACAAACTTGAAATCGATCACCGAGACGTTTGGCGTCGGCACGCGGATCGAAACGCCGTCGAGCCGGCCGGCCAATTCCGGCAGCACCAGGCCGACCGCTTTGGCAGCGCCAGTCGAGGTCGGGATCATGTTCATTGCCGCGGCGCGGGCCCGATAGAGGTCCTTGTGGACCTGGTCGAGCGACGGCTGATCGTTGGTGTATGAGTGGATCGTTGTCATAAAACCTTTGTCGATCCCGACCGCATCGTTGAGCACTTTGGCCACCGGTGCGAGGCAGTTGGTGGTGCACGACGCGTTCGAGACGACGGTGTGGTCTCTGGTCAGCTTTTCGTGGTTGACGCCGTAGACGACGGTGAGGTCGGCGCCGTCGGCTGGCGCCGACACCAGAACGCGCTTGGCGCCCGCCTTGAGGTGCGCCGAGGCTTTCTCTTTCGAGGTGAAAATGCCGGTGCATTCGAGCGCAACGTCGATGTCGAGTTGCTTCCATGGCAGCGTCGCCGGATCCTTGATCGCCGTGACCCTGATGGCGCCGTTGCCAATGCTGATGGTGTCGCCTTTGACGGTGACTTCGCCCGGAAAGCGGCCATGGATCGAATCGTAGCGCAGCAGGTGGGCGTTGGTTTCGACCGGGGCGAGGTCGTTGATGGCGATGACTTCGATGTCGTCGCGGTCGGCCTCTGCGATGGCGCGCAGGATATTGCGCCCGATCCGACCAAACCCATTAATGGCAACCCGTACCGACATGTGTCGCTCCCAAATCCTCTTTTTTCTGCCCGATCCACACCCGCTTTGCCACAGTCTGCAACAAACTTATTTAATGGGATCGGCGGGTGACACAAGCCGAGCGTGGTTCGTTATGAGACCCCGTCAGGCTCAGCCTAGCTTGTGTAACGCGGCTTGCGCCACCGCATCCGGGGTAATTCCGAAATGCTGGTAAAGGTCCTTATAGGGCCCGCTGGCGCCGAAGCCGGTCATGCCGACGAAGGCGCCAGCCGAGCCGATGATTTCGTCCCAGCCCTGGCGGATTCCAGCTTCGACGGCGACGTTCACGCGCGCCTTGCCGATGATCGTTTCACGCCTGTCGGCGGGTGCGGCCAGGAGAAGTTCGAAACACGGGACTGAAACGACGCGCGCGGAGACTTTTCGTTCGGCGAGCAATTTCTTGGCCGCGGCCGCAAGGGCGACTTCCGAGCCGGATGCAAAGATCGATACCACCGCGGCATCGTCCTCGGCGGCGATCAGTTCGTAGGCGCCCAACGCGCAGCGGTTGTGTTCGTCGTAGCCTTGGCGCAGTTGCGGCAGGTTCTGCCGCGTCAGGGCGAGCACGCTGGGGCCATGCCTGCTCTCGAGCGCCAGCTGCCAGCACTCGATTGTCTCCACTGTGTCGGCCGGGCGGAACACTTTGAGATTGGGAATGGCGCGCAGCGCCGCGAGTTGCTCGACCGGCTGATGCGTCGGTCCGTCTTCGCCGAGGCCGATCGAATCGTGGGTCATCACATGGATGACGCGCTGGCCCATCAGCGCGGCAAGCCGGATCGACGGGCGGCAATAGTCGGAAAAAACCAGAAACGTACCCGAGTAGGGGATGATGCCGCCGTGCAGCGCCATGCCGTTCATGGCCGCCGCCATGCCGTGCTCGCGCACCCCGTAATGGATAAAGCGTCCGCCGTAATCGGCGGCGCTCAAGGCTTTCATACCCTTCGTTCGGGTGTTGTTGGAGCCGGTGAGGTCTGCCGAGCCGCCGACCATTTCGGGCAGCGCCGGGACGAGAGATTCGAGTGCGAATTCGGAGGCTGTGCGGGTCGCAATTTCCTTCGGCGCGGAGCTGAGCACTTGCTTCACGTCATGCACTGCCGTGGCGAGTCTCTTGGTCGGCAGTTCGCCGCGCGTCCGGCGCTCGAACTCGGCGCGCTGTTCTGCCGGAAATGCGGCGAGGCGCTGCTCCCACGCGAGGCGCGCTGGGCGGCCGCGGGCTCCCGCGGTACGCCACTGAGCGGCGATGCCGGCGGGGATTTCGAACGGCGGCGAAGTCCAGCCGAGCTTTTGCCGGGCGGCCGACACCTCCTCGGCGCCGAGCGCCGCACCGTGGGCTTTTTCGGTACCGCCCTTCTTGGGTGCGCCAAAGCCGATGGTGGTCCGGCATGCGATCATCGAGGGCCGGTCGGATTTCCGCGCGACTTCCATCGCCGCCGCGATCGCCACCGGATCGTGGCCGTCGATGCGTGCCGATAGCCAGCCTGCGGATTCGAAGCGCTTCACCTGGTCGACGGAGTCCGACAGTGACGTCGGCCCGTCGATGGAGATGCCATTGTCGTCATAGAGCACGATTAGCTTTTTCAGCTTCAGGTGCCCCGCGAGCGCAATCGCCTCCTGGCTGATGCCTTCCATCAGGTCGCCGTCGGAGGCGAGCACATAGGTGTGGTGATCGACGACGTCGCCGAACTCGGCCGCAAGGTGCCGTTCCGCAATCGCCATGCCGACAGCGTTGCCGAGCCCTTGTCCAAGCGGACCGGTCGTCGTTTCGACGCCAGGCGTGTGTCCGTATTCTGGATGTCCGGGCGTCAGTGAACCGAGCTGCCGGAATCGCTCGATCTCATCGATCGTCATCCGCTCATAGCCGAGCAGGTGCAGGAGCGCATAAAGCAGCATCGAACCGTGCCCGGCTGAAAGCACGAACCGGTCGCGGTCCGGCCACGCCGGATCCGCGGAATCGAATTTCAGAAAGCGTGTGAACAGGACGGTCGCGATATCGGCGGCGCCCATCGGCAGTCCCGGATGGCCGGAGTTCGCTCGTTCGACCGCGTCCATCGCCAGCGCGCGAATCGCGTTCGCCATGCGATCATGCTCGGCGCGCGAAGCGGCAATGGCAGAAGCCTGGGCGAGGTTTTGAACGCTCGCCGCGACAAGACGGTCCGGCATCGTCATGGGAATGGCCAAAAACGCGGCGCCGCCAAAGGGATCGCCGCGATTACGAGGAAAGCGGCGCAGAGATAGCATGGTCGAACTTCGAGTCAAACGCGAAGCCGGACCCTATCAGCGTCATGCACAGGGACTGTTACGAACTTGCCGTTAGTCGTTGACGCTCGATCTCGACACGACGTAAGCTTCCGCGGGTAAGGCTCTGCCGTTTCACAATTTTCGCCGTCCAATCGGGACACGGATGGCCGTATGAGCGAGGTCGATTCGATCGAAGCTGCGAGCCGGCGGCTGGCGCTTGCGCTGGACGCGCTCGATGCCGCGGCGGAGCGACGACGCGAGGCTGCGCGCGGCGAAGATGCCATGGCGGTGCAAATCCATACATTGGGCGACGATCGCGCACGCCTCGCCGGTGAACTTGACCACGCCATCGCCCGCACGCGTGCGCTGGAGACCGCCAATCGCGAAGTGACGGAGCGCATCACTCGCACCATCGAGACGATCCGTGGGTTGGTCGAAGGCGAAGAGTGAGTAAGGGCTAATGTCCCAGGTCAGTGTCACCATCAATGGCCGCCAGTTCCGAATGGCCTGCGAGGACGGCCAGGAGGGCCATTTGATGAACCTCGCCCGCGATCTCGACAGCCGCATCGAGGGGCTGCGAACGAAGTTCGGCGAGATCGGCGACACCCGGCTCACCGTCATGGCGGCGCTCACCATTGCCGATTCGCTTGCCGAGACGGGGCTGCGCATCAAGCGCCTGGAGGATGAGCTCGCGATCCTCAAGGACACGCGCGTGCAGTCGATCAATCTCGACAAGGCCGCGCATTCCGCGATCGCAACCGCGCTGAACGCCGCTGCCGAGCGTATTGAAGGCATTGTCAAAAAACTCAATCAGTCGGCGGGTGGTGGCAGCGTTGCGATGGGGTAGGGTGCGTGTTGATGCAGCGATGGTCAGCAGCGGGGAGCGTGCACGATGTCGGGTGAAAGTCTTCTGGTCGTAATTCTCGTCGGTCTGATTGCCGGCTGGCTCGCCGGTCACCTCGTGCGTGGCACCGGCTACGGCTTGGTCGCGGATTTGTGCCTCGGCATCATCGGCGCCTTTATTGGCGACTGGCTGTTGCCACGGCTCGGAATTCACCTCGGCTACGGCATCGTCTCCGCTATCATCAGCGCAACGATTGGCGCTGTAATTCTACTCGTCATCTTGCGGCTCTTTAGACGCGGAGGCCGCTGGTAAGCCGACTGCCGGCAGGCAGATCGGCATGGCGCTGAGCGCTCCAACCCACTACATTGCGCGGGCGGATGCTGCCCGGTGCGTCAGGAGCCAATTCTCGGGGCCTTATCGATCTCTTAGGGAGCTGTCCCTGGCCGGGCTCTTGGGCTCGGTCACACGGTGCCCACCTACTTGTGTAGGGAACCCGGGATCGATGCTCCAACGGCCGGCGCGGCTCCGCACTTTAAACTGCCTATGAGTGCAATCCCGAGCACGGATGATTTAAAGAGATCGCTGCGCCCTGAGGTGGCGGCACGCCGCGATGCGCTGCCGGCTGACGAGCGCAGGGCTGCGGCGGATGCCATCGCGTCGCGCAAGTTTCCGCTGTCTGTGTCGGCGAGCGTCATCGTCTCCGGTTTCATGCCGCTCAAGAGCGAGATCAGTCCACTGCCGCTGATGCAGAGGCTCGCTGAGCAAGGCGTGGGGCTGGCATTGCCGCGCATTGTCGGCCGCGGCCAGCCGCTGTCGATGCGCTCGTGGGAGTTCGGCGGTCCGCTCGATCGCGGCCAGTGGGGCATTCGGGAGCCGAAGCCTGATGCACCCGAAGTCGATCCTGATATCCTGTTGGTCCCGCTGCTCGCCTTCGACCGTGCCGGCTATCGCATCGGTTACGGCGCGGGTTATTACGACATGACGCTTGCGCGGCTGCGGTCGCTCAAGACGATTATCGCCGTCGGTATCGCCTCTGCCGCGCAGGAAGTTCCGGAAATCCCCAAGACGCCCCGCGACGAACGGCTCGATCTCGTGCTAACCGAGCGTGAGACAATCGATCTCCGGAAATCCTGAAGTATGCGCATCCTTTTCGTCGGCGATGTCGTTGGCCGCAGCGGGCGGACCGTGGTGTCCGAGCGCCTTCCCGGGCTGGTCCGGGATTGGAAGCTCGATCTCGTCGTCGTCAACGGCGAGAATGCGGCCGGCGGCTTCGGCATCACAGAGGCGATCTATCGCGAGCTAATCGAGGCCGGCGCTGATGCCATTACGCTTGGTAATCACGCCTGGGATCAGCGCGAGGCGCTGGTGTTCATCGAGCGTGCGGTGCGCCTCATCCGGCCGGTCAACTATCCCCCCGGCACGCCGGGCCGCGGCGCGGCGTTGATCGAAACCAAGAATGGCGGGCGGGCGCTGGTTATGAACGCCATGGGCCGTATCTTCATGGATGCGCTCGACGATCCGTTCGCCGCCGTCGACCGCGAACTGACAAATTGCCCGCTCGGCAAAGAGGCCGATGCCGTCATCGTCGACATCCATGCCGAAGCCACCAGCGAGAAGCAGGCGATAGGCTTTTTCTGCGATGGCCGGGCGAGCCTCGTGGTCGGCACCCATACGCATGTGCCGACGGCGGATCTACGCATCATGTCCGGCGGCACCGCCTACATGAGCGATGTCGGGATGACCGGCGACTACGATTCAGTCATCGGCATGGGCAAGGATGAGCCGCTGACGCGGTTCTTGCGGAAAATCCCGTCGGCGCGGTTCGAGCCGGCATCCGGCCCTGCGACCCTCTGCGGCGTCGCCGTTGAGACCGACCCCGCGACGGGGCTGGCGATACGCGTCGGCGCGGTACGCATCGGCGGCTGCCTCGAACCGGCGATGCCGACGTATTGGGGTTGAGATCGCGGCGCGGGCCAGCTTTATTTTCGTTCTGCACAACACTATTAGATCCTCGCTGCGCTTCTCGCAATGACGAGCGGAAAATCGAGCCATGGCCGGACATTCGCAATTTAAGAACATCATGCACCGCAAGGGGCGGCAGGATGCACAAAAATCCAAGCTGTTTGGCAAGCTCGCGCGCGAGGTTACCGTTGCGGCCAAACTTGGGACGCCCGATCCGGACATGAATCCGCGACTGCGTGCCGCCATCATTGCTGCCCGCGCGGAAAACATGCCCAAGGACAACATCGAGCGCGCGATCAAGAAAGCCTCGGGCGGTGACAGTGAGACTTACGAAGAAATCCGCTACGAGGGTTACGGTCCCGGCGGCGTCGCTGTGATCGTTGAGGTGCTGACTGATAACCGCAACCGCACCGCGGGCGAAGTGCGCGCAACCTTCACCAAGTCCGGCGGCAATCTCGCCGAAACCGGCGCGGTCGCCTTCATGTTCGACCATGTCGGCGTCATCGAATACGACGCCAAGGCGACGAGCGCGGACGCGATGTTCGAGGCGGCACTGGAAGCCGGCGCCGACGATGTCGTGTCGAGCGAGAACGGGCACGAGATTTACGCCGCGCCCGACAAATTCGGTTCGGTCGCCAAGGCGCTTGAAGCCAAATTCGGAGAACCGCGCAAATCTTCGCTGGTGTGGCGGCCGCAGAACACCGTCGCGGTCGATGATGAGCAGGGCGAGAAGGTTCTGAAGCTGATTGAAGGACTGAACGACAGCGACGACGTGCAGAATGTCTATGCCAATTTCGAGGTGTCGGACGCGCTCGTTGAGAAAATGAGCGCGTAAGCGAAGCTTCATTTAAATTTTAGTTCGACTATTTCGCCGGGGTGCAGGTTGTTTATCGTCGACAAGATTTCGCGTTGATGAAGCTGAATTCTTCTCCAATTTGTCGTCGGCAAAACGATTATGCCTAATTGACGCCCGGCGCGATTCTGCTGATAGCGAATGCTTTGGTCCATTGTAATCATTGCATCGCATTCAAGCTCAGCGGCAGACAGCAGCCGGCCGTTGTCTATCTCACTCCACCCCATTTCATAGGCAGTAGAGACCATGTGGCCCGACAACGCGTTCCGAAGCGGTGCAGGAGTCCCGTGGTCGAACAATATCCTCACGTGATGGCTGAAAGGTCACACAACGAGGCTTTGTCCGGTGTGGCGCAACACAAGCTCGACCTGTTTGCGAGTCACTCCGGGGAACCATTCCAGGAAATCGTCGATCCCGGCTCCGCCTTCAAGGTTTTCGAACAAGGCGCGCACGGGTACGCGGCTATGCTTGAATAACCACTCGCCGCCGCCCTTTTCAGGCAGGCGCTCAAGCGCCGGGCAGCTGCTCCAGTCCAACATAAGTTAATTCTAGGCGCGCGAGGACATCTGCGCAAGGTTGGCTGTTGTCCGCTGCACTCCGAAAAGGCAACTCGGCATTGTTGTCGATCGAGTCAATCAAATCTGCCGCATCGACGCGTGCGCTGACTGACTGGAGTGCGCGGCCGCCCTGATTGCTGTGACCGATAAGCCGAACGTTGCGCCCAAAATTCGGCTGCGGCAGCGCGTTCATTTGTAGGCATCCAGGAAATTTGGCACTGCGATCCAGTCGAGCATGGCGCTGTCGCTTTGCAAGAGCTCGTGCATGCGCCGGTCTTCGTCGGATTTCAGATTGACGCCCATGTGGGTGCCGAGCTTGCGGCTGTGCATGACGATGGTGTTGCCGATAGGCTGGCGCGCGGCGTTGTAGGCGGCGAGCGCCGTATCGATGTCGTCATGGTCGCGGAGCGCTGCGGCAAGCGCCGCTGCGTCGCCGCCGGCCTTGGCGACCCCGAAGCCCATATGCGGCCGCGCGTTGGCGGCGGCATCGCCCACCATGGCGACTCGCCCGAACACAATGCGCGGCGCGGTGAAATCGTAGATCGGCGTGATGAATGGCTGCGCGATCTTCATGACACAATCGAGCAGGACCGGCGGCATGATCTCGCGCGCATCGGCCTGCATCGCCTCGATCAGGTCCCTGCGAATGAGCGGCGGCGGCACCGAGAATTCGTGCTGGACGCCGTTTTCGTCGACGTTCATGGCGCGCAACTGCGCGGCGTCCGCCGTGCGATACCAGATGAAATTACAGCGGCGATGGCCGGGGCGCAGATCGTCGTTGAAGCCCGCGATCGGGTAAGTGATGACCTCTTGGTGCGGCGGCAGGTAAAAGACGAAATAGGGAAAAATCTCTCTGAGCGTTTGCGGCGCTAAGTCCGCTTCGCTCGGCGAGCCACGCCAGATGTAATAGCCGGCATAGATTGGCTGCAGCTCCGGGGCGACCTGGCCGCGCACCGACGAGCGGATGCCGTCGCCGCCGATCAGGACGTCGGCGCTCTCGACGCGGCCGCCGTTGAAATGAACGCGCACGCCGCGGCCGTCCTGTTCGACGCGCTCGAAAGCCCGGCCGAGATGATAGCGCGCGGGATCGATGGTGGCGCGTAAGAGTCCCTGCAGCCGATCCCACGACGTCAGAATTTGCCGCAGCGACCGCTCCTCGGTGATGCGGCCTTGACGATCGATCGCGAAGCGCTTGGGCACTTCGATGCCAAGATCGTGCGTTCCAGCGCCGCTTGCCTCAAGCGCTTCCAAGAGTTCCGGGTGCGTGGTGATGCCCGCGCCGCGGCCGACGAGTTCGACGCTGGAGCGCTCATAGACGTCGCAGTCCCAGCCGATCTGGCGCAGGAATGCGGCGCTGAACAATCCTGACATCGAGCCGCCAATAATGATGGCCCGACGCTTTTTCGGTTCTGGTCCCGGCATTGCTGGCGGATGCTAAAGCATTGTGGGAGCCGCTGACGAGGAGGCTTGCCTTCCCTGTGCGCTTTGCCTGTGCGCTTTGCCCGCGGCCGAGCGTGGGGCTATCACGATGGCAGGATGACCCGCCCGATTCGCATTCTCGGCATCGATCCGGGGCTCCGCCGCACCGGCTGGGGCGTGGTCGAGATTACGGGCAATCGGCTCACCTATCTGGGCTGTGGTTCGGTGCTCACCCGTAACCAGGATGCGCTCGCGATCCGGCTTGTGACTATTCACGACGGCCTCGTCCGCGTACTCGATGAATTCCGCCCCGATGAGGCCGCGGTCGAGGCGACTTTCGTCAACAAGGATGCCAAGGCAACGCTCAAGCTTGGCCAAGCGCGCGGCATCGCCATGGTGGTACCGGCCCGCGCGGGCGTGCCGGTTGCCGAGTACGCGCCGAACCTCGTGAAGAAAAGCATCGTCGGCGCCGGCCACGGCGACAAGGCGCAAGTGCGGATGATGATCGGCGTGCTGCTGCCAAAAGCCGACCCCACCTCCGACGACGCCGCCGATGCGCTCGCCATCGCGGTGACGCACGCGCATCACCGGCAGAGTATTATTCTGAGGGTAGCGGCGGGATGATCGGCAAGCTCAGGGGCGCGGTCGACTCGTACGGCGAGGACTCCATCATCCTCGACGTCAACGGCGTCGGTTACCTGGTGCATTGCTCGGCGCGCACCTTGCAGGAACTGCCGAGCATCGGCGAAGCGGCGACGCTCTCGATCGAGACGCACGTGCGTGAGGATCAAATCCGGCTGTTCGGCTTCTCGACGGATATCGAGCGCGAATGGTTCCGTCTGCTGCAGACGGTGCAGGGCGTCGGGGTCAAAGTCGCGCTCGCGGTGCTCGGCACGCTCAAGCCGGCCGATCTCGCGACCGCGATTGCGATGCGCGACAAGGCGATGGTGGCGCGCACGCCCGGCGTGGGCCCGAAAGTGGCCGAGCGTATCGTTACGGAACTCAAGGACAAAGCACCGGCGTTTACCGATATCGATCCGGCCGTTGTGCGGCTATCCGGCGCGCTCGATGAAAAGCGCGCGCCGCAGCCGGTCAGCGATGCGGTCTCGGCCCTGGTCAATCTCGGCTATGGTTTGCCGCAGGCCGCCGCCGCCATTGCGGCCGCGGCCCGCAGTGCCGGCGAGGCCGGCGACGTGCGCCAACTGATCCGCCTCGGTTTGAAGGAATTGGCGAAGTGAAGCGGCCGGCAAAACTCGGCAAGGGCGACAAGGAACTGATCGCGGCAGCGACCGCCGCGATCAAACAGCGCTATCGCGACGACTGGCAGGAGGTCGGCGCGGCCATGCGCACGCGGTCCGGTAAAATATTTACCGGCATCAATCTCGACGCCTATCTCGGCCGCATGGCGGTGTGCGCCGAGGCGGTGGCGCTCGGCCGCGCCTTCGTCGATCTCGGTGACGCGGGCATCGAAACGATCGTCGCCGTGCGCCATCCCAGCCCGGACGAGACCAATCAATCGATCAAGGTCGTGTCGCCGTGTGGCGCCTGCCGCGAGCTGATTTTCGACTATGACCGCAACGCGCGTGTGATCGTGCCGAATGGCAAATCCGCGGCCGTCGTGCCGATCGGCGATCTGTTGCCGAACAAATACACCCGAGGGCCGGAACGATGAGCCTTCGTCAATGAGTCTTCGTCAATGAGTCTTCGCCAATGAGTCTTGGCCCTGGACGCAAGCTAGTCTCGCCCGAGCGCCGCGAGGAGGACGTGCCGGAGGCGAGCCTGCGGCCGCAGCGGCTTGCCGACTTCGTCGGTCAGGAGCAAGCGCGCAAGAATCTCAACGTGTTCATCTCCGCCGCCCGCGGCCGCAAGGAAGCACTCGATCATGTGCTGTTTGTCGGGCCGCCCGGCCTCGGCAAGACCACGCTGGCGCAGATTGTGGCGCGCGAACTTGCGGTGAATTTCCGTGCCACCTCGGGGCCGGTGATCGCCAAGGCGGGAGATCTCGCCGCACTGTTGACCAATCTTGAAGAGCGGGACGTATTATTCATCGACGAAATTCACCGGCTCAATCCCGCGGTTGAGGAAATTCTCTATCCGGCGATGGAGGATTTTCAGCTCGATCTGATCATCGGCGAGGGGCCGGCGGCGCGTTCGGTCAAGATCGACCTCGCCAAGTTTACACTTGTGGGCGCGACGACGCGCGCCGGCCTTCTCACCAACCCGCTGCGCGACCGTTTTGGCATCCCGATCCGGCTGAATTTCTATTCGGTGGCCGAGCTTGAGCATATCGTCAATCGCGGCGCCCGTGTTCTGGGCGTCGGGCTCACGGCAGACGGCGCCAACGAGATCGCGCGGCGCGCCCGCGGCACCCCGCGCATTGCCGGGCGGCTGTTGCGCCGCCTGCGCGATTTCGCCACTGTGGCGGGCGCCGCCTCGATCGATCGTGCGCTCGCCGACACGGCGCTCGCCGCGCTCGAAGTCGATGCCGCCGGTCTCGATGCGATGGATCGCCGCTATCTTTCGACCATTGCGGTGAATTACGGCGGCGGGCCGGTCGGCGTCGAAACGCTGGCGGCGGCGCTGTCGGAGCCGCGCGACGCCATCGAGGACATTATCGAGCCGTACCTGATCCAATGCGGCTTCCTGCAGCGCACGCCGCGTGGCCGGCTGATTACGGGACATGCCTTCCGCCATCTCGGTCTGGCGGAACCGGCCCGCGATCCGGCGCAGTTCGGATTGTTCCTGGGAGAGGACGATGACAGCTAAGGTCATCAGTGTTGTCGCGGCGCTGATCCGTGACGCCGATGGTCGCGTGCTGCTCGTGCGCAAGCGCGGGGCCTCGAGGGATTCGATCTCACGGCCATCGCGGTGAAACAGTTCGACGGCAAGAATTGGGAACGCGCGATGGCCGGACGGCTGCCGTGGAGATAGGGGCGTGACGAGTATCCCGCTCGACGGTGAAATCCGCGACGGCCGGCACGTGCTGACCGTGCGGGTCTATTACGAGGACACCGATTTCACCGGCATCGTCTATCACGCCAATTATCTGCGTTACATGGAACGCGGGCGCACCAATTATCTGCGGCTGCTTGGCGCCGATCACCGGGTGCTGTTTGAACAGACGGCGAAGGAGGCGCCTGGCTTCGCCTTCGTGGTGCGTTCAATGAACATCGATTTTCTCAAGCCGGCGCGCATGGACGACGTTCTGGACGTCTTCACCGAACCGCACGAGGTGAGGGGCGCCTCGATCACGCTGCACCAGCGGGTCATGCGTGGTGATGAGCTGCTAGTCGAGACGTCGGTGCGCGTCGCCTTCATCAGCGACGGGCGGGCACGACCGATTCCGAAGCCGTTGCGTCTTGCGATGAAAGCCGATCTGGATGAGGCACAGACCTGACGCGCTCAAATCGGCGTAGCAGGGATCGGGTGGTGTTTCGCTCCTGGTATTTGCAATATAGACCGATGATGACATCGGACCTCAGCTTCACGCTCTTCGACACGGCGATTGGCTGCTGCGGCATCGTTTGGAACGCGCGCGGCATTGCCGGCGTGCAGCTTCCAGAAAAGAGCGACCAGGCGACGCGCAGTCGCGTGCAGCGTCGGTTTCCGGCGGCGCGTGAGATAGCGCCGCCAGCCGTTATACAGCGCGTCATCGAGGCTATCGGCGCGTTGCTGCGCGGCCAAGCGATCGATTTGACTGATGTCGACCTCGATGGCGGCGCGATTTCTGAATTCAACCGGCGCGTCTACGACGTCGCGCGTGGCATCCGTCCCGGCGCCACGCTCTCCTACGGCGAGATCGCCGAGCGGCTGGGCGATCGCACTCTAGCGCGCGAGGTTGCTCAGGCGCTGTCAGAAAATCCATTCCCAATCATCGTGCCGTGTCATCGCGTGCTCGCCGCTGGCGGTAAAATGGGCGGATTTTCCGGGCCCGGAGGTGTACGCACCAAACTGCGCCTGCTTTCGATCGAGCGGGCGCGCTACGGCGAGCCTGGGCTGTTCGAGCATTTGCCATGGGAGGCATCGTCCCGGCGCCACGCGTAGCCCATTCGGCTGCATCGACGGGCGGACCGGCTTAATGTAAAAGCCATTTACATGAGCTGGTCGAAAGACGACAAAGGCCCGCGCGGCTATCATCACGGCAATCTCAAAGAGGCGCTGGTCCGCGCCGCCCTGGAACTGATCGCGCAGAAGGGACCGGCCGGCTTTACCTTTGCGGAGGCGGCGCGGTGGGCCGGAGTCAGTCCAGCAGCGCCCTATCGGCACTTTCGAGACCGCGACGAACTCCTAGCCAACGTAGCGCTGCGCGGCTTTGAGCTGTTCGAGACGGCGCTGGCGCACGCCTGGGATAATGGACGCCCGGATACGTCGACCGCGTTTGACCGTCTCGGTAAGGCCTATCTGGCGTTCGCGCGCGCGCAGCCCGCGTATTATTCGGCAATGTTCGAGGCCGGTATTTCGACCGCCACGAGCCCGGATCTGCGCGAGGCTAGTGACCGCGCGTTCGCTGTGTTGCGGGCCGCCGCTGAGAAGCTCTGTGCCGAGATTCCGGCACAGCATCGGCCACCGACCTTGATGGTTTCGTTGCATATTTGGGCACTGTCGCACGGCGTGGCTTCACTGTTCGGTCGCGGCGACGCGGCGCAGCGCAAGCTGCCAATGTCGCCTGAGGAACTCCTCGAGGCAGGCGTGCTCGTTTACCTGCGGGGTCTCGGCGCACCCGACGCAAATCCAGCGTAATTCAGCCGTCGGATACCTCCCGTCCGCCCCTTGACACCGAAAAAAGTGAATGTAAATGTTATTTACATTCACACGCGAGGTGCGTCATGCCACTTGCAGCTGGCTTACTCATGTTCCTCGGTTTCTGGACGTGGTGGCCCTTGGGTTTCGTCGTTCTCATGCTTCTTGGTTTTTGGGCGTGGTGGCCGCTTGGCCTTGTCATTCTCGCTTTCATCGTCTGGAGTTCGCGAATGGGATGCTGGAGTCATTGCGGCAGGAACGGCCGCTACCAGGGTGACGATCGCCCGGACCGGAATACGGGCCGCTGGCAGTCGAAGATGGAGCGCTTGCGCGACCGAATGGATCGCGGCCGCGGCGGCGATTGGTGGGGACGTCCGCAGTCGAGCGGCAACAGGGCATTCGACGACTATCGGAGCGAGACGTTGCGGCGCCTCGAGGACGAGCAGCGCGAATTCAAGGGGTTCCTGGAGCGATTGCGCTTTGCCAAGGATCGGGCTGAATTCGATCAGTTCATGGCAGAGCGCCGGAACCGGCCCGACAACAAACCCAGTGACGAAGGTGCGCAACCTCAGGCCGGCTGAGTCGCGACTCCAATACAAGTGCGCAGATAATCGGTCGTCCGTCGTAAGGCGGGCGGCCGACGCGCTTTTGGCAGCGGAACTTTTCGCCTCGACTCGACCAGGCCAGCCTCTTAACCACCCATTAAGGACGTTCGGGCTTCGTTACGGCAAACAACGGGTGTAGCGCCCTAGTTTGGACATGTTTCGCGACTTTTTCGCTTTGGCCGGTGACGGGTCCGGCTCGGGTCCCTCGCGAAATTTCGGTCACGGTCGGCGCGCGCAATGCGGCTTGCCCCGGCCTCAGCCGTTCGGTCCGAGCCCAGTGCGCTGCGGCCGGTCAGGGCCCATCGTCGAGTCGGCTTCAGCCAGTGGCGGCCGAACCGCCGAATACACGCGCAAAGGACGGACGCCGCATGTCATCGTCAGGGCTTCAGCTTTTTACGCTGTTCTGGAACTCGATCTGGGTCGTCAAGCTCGTCATGGGCGGCCTGCTCGTGTGCTCGGTATGGGTATGGGCCATCGCCGTCGACAAGGTTCTGCTGTTCAACCGCATCCGCCGCGCTGGCGAGCAATTCGAACAATCGTTCTGGTCCGGTCAGTCGCTCGAAGAGCTCTACAAATCGCTGGCGCCGTCGCCCGGACACTCGACCGGCGCTTTGTTCGTGGCCGCGATGAACGAGTGGAAGCGCAGTTTTGAGGGCAACATCCGCTCCTTTGCCGGCCTGCAGATGCGCATCGAGAAGGTGATGAACGTCACCATCGCGCGCGAGATCGAGCATATGGAGCGGCGGCTTCTGGTGCTGGCGACGGTCGGATCGGCCGGGCCTTTTGTCGGCCTGTTCGGCACCGTCACCGGCATCATGACGAGCTTTCAATCGATCGCCGCCACACAGAACACCTCGCTGGCGGTGGTCGCGCCCGGCATCGCCGAGGCGCTGTTCGCGACCGCAATCGGCCTCGTTGCCGCCATCCCGGCGACGATTTTCTATAATAAATTCACTGTCGAGGTGAACCGGCAGACGCAGCGGTTGGAGGGGTTTGCCGACGAATTCTCCGCGATCCTGTCGCGGCAGATCGACGAGCGGGCGTGAGGGGGACATGGCGGCAAGCGTCGTAGGCGCGGTATCGGGAGGCGGCAGACGCGGCCGCCGCCGGCGGGCTGTCATGGCCGAGATCAACGTCACACCCTTCGTCGACGTCATGTTGGTGTTGCTGATCGTCTTCATGGTCACGGCGCCGCTGATGACGCTGTCGATCCGGGTCGACCTGCCGGATACGCGCGGCGGCACGGTCCTCAATTCGCAGAAGGCGCCGCTCAACGTGACGCTGAAGAAGACCGGCGGCGACTGCTCCAGTCAGGCCGATCTGTTCCTCGACAAGACGCCGATCGCAATGGACGATATCAAGACCAAGTTCGAGGCGATCAAGGACGCCAACACCGATCCCCACCAGCAGGCGCCGACGGTGTGGGTCAACGCCGACAAAGAGATTTGCTATGATGCGGTGGCGAAGGTGTTGGGGCGGCTCCACGACGCCGGCTTCGGCACCGTCTTGAACATCACGAACGAGAAGACAGCGGGACAATAGGATGCGATCCGACTGGGTCATATCCGGGGCGGGCCACCTAGCGCTGCTGGTGGCGGGGCTGGTCACGCTCGCAAACTCAAAGCCGATCGACGATCCGGCGGACTACGTGCCGGTCTCGATCGTCACCGATGCGGATGTGTCGCGGGCGGCGCTCGGCCAGAAAAATGCACCGCTTATGCCGCATCCCAAACCGCTCGCCGATAAGATCGGCGATCTCAAACAGGTCGATCAGATCGCTCCGAAGGTGACGGACAAGCCGGCGATTACCACCAATTCGCCGACCCCTATGCCGATGCCGAAGCCCGGGTCAAAACCGCCGAAGACGGATCCGAAGACCGCGCAGCAAAAGCCTGACCCGAAGAAGACCGATGACTTCAAGGCCGACAAGATTGCCGAGCTGTTGAAGAAGACCACGCCGCCGAAGCCGAAGGACAAGCCGACGCCCGCGGCTACCAAATACGACGCCAACCAGATTGCCCAATTGCTCGACCACCGCGAGGTGCAGCGTCAAGTGGCGACGGCCGACACGCTCAACGGCACGGCGGGGCTCGGGGCGGCATCGGCTTCGCCGAATGCGCAATTGTCGCAGACCGAGATCGATGCCTTGCGCGAGCGTATCCGCGATTGCTGGAGTCCGCCGCCTGGCATTGACGCCAACACCAATATCTACATCTCGCTACGAGTTCTGTTCAAACCCGACGGATCCTTGGCGCAGACGCCGGTCATCGTGGCCGGCAGCGCATCGCCAATGGGGCCGGCACTTGCCGAAAGCGGTAAGCGCGCGCTGCTCATGTGTCAGCCATTCACGATGCTCAAGCCCGAGCATTATGCGCAATGGAAGGACATTACGGTGGACTTCAATCCTCGCGATCTTTCCAACTAACCAGCGAAGCCAACAACGATGACGCGTCCGCAACGCTCGAGCCTTTTCGTCACGCGCCGACGCGCGCTCGCCCTTGGTGCGTGCGGCGCGGCAATGTCACTGACAACGCGTCAGGCCGCGGCGCAGGTCCACATCGACGTCACGAGCGGCAACTTCCGGCCGATGCCGATCGCCATTCCGGAATTCATCCCCGTTACGCCGCGCGATGCCGACGCGGCGCACGGCATCACCCAGATCATTACAGCCGATCTGCAACGCAGCGGCCTGTTCGCGCCGATCAATTCTTCGGCCTACATTGAGAAGATCACAAACTTCGAGGGGGTCCCGAATTTTCAGGATTGGCGCTCGATAAACGCTCAGGCCTTGATCACCGGGCGCATGGGTCAGCAAGGCGACGGCCGGCTCAAGGCAGAGTTCCGGCTTTGGGATGTGCTGTCCGGCCAGCCGCTCGGCAACGGCCAGCAATATCTGACGACGCCCGACAATTGGCGGCGGCTGGCGCATATTATTTCCGATGCAGTCTACGAGCGCGTCACTGGGAACAAGGGGTATTTCGACAGCCGCGTCGTATTTGTCGACGAGACCGGGCCGAAGCAGCGCCGCGTCAAGCGATTGACGCTGATGGATCAGGATGGCGCCAACGTGCGGTATCTGACGCGCGGCGACGAGCTTGTGCTGACGCCCCGGTTTTCGCCCTCGACGACGCAGGAAGTCACCTACATGGCGTACGGCGAGGGCGACCCGCGCGTCTATCTGCTCAACCTGACGACCAATGAACGCGAGATCGTCGGCAACTTTCCCGGCATGAGTTTTTCGCCGCGGTTCTCGCCGGACGGCTTGAAGGTCATCATGAGCCTGCAGGAGGGTTCAAACTCCAATCTTTTCGTCATGGATCTGCGCTCGAAAGCAACGACCCGGCTCACCGATACCCAGGCGATCGACACTTCGCCGTGCTATTCGCCGGACGCGAGCCACATCTGCTTCGCCTCGGATCGTGGCGGGCAGCCGCAGATCTACGTGATGGCCGCAACGGGTGGAGCGGCGCAACGCATCAGCTTCGGCCAAGGCACCTACTCGACACCGGTGTGGTCACCGGCCGGCGATTACATTGCCTTCACCAAACAGACGGCGAGCCAGTTCGCCATCGGGGTTATGCGGCCCGACGGCAGTGGAGAACGTATCCTGACCGAAGGGTTCCACAACGAGGGCCCGACTTTCGCGCCCAATGGGCAGGTCATCATGTATTTCAGCGACGAGATGGGTGGCCCCGGGCCCTCGCTCAATACGATCAATATCACTGGGCGAAACCAACTGCGGGTTCCAACCCCAAGTTTTGCCTCCGATCCGGCGTGGTCGCCGCTGTTGTCGTAATCCCGGCTTGATCACACCCTTGCCGCATTGAGGCCCCATTAACCATTCTAAACGGTTTTCGGGTGTCGTGCGGGGATTAGGCATTTTTGCAAGGCCTCATCAAGGTTGACAGAACCTTCGCTTAACGAAGGGCCTGTTAGACCGGCCGTAGTCCGCCCATGACCCGCCGGCCCCTCCGGCGGACGATTTGGGCCACGACGCAAGCAACGGAGGCACCGGAATGAAGGGGATAGACATTTTCCGCGGCGCCAAATTCGCGGCCGTTATCCTTGGAGCACTCGCGATCGCGGGCTGCGCCAAGCATGACGCCGACCCGACCAACGCCATGGCGGCGGCGGCGGTGCCGGGCAGCCAGCAGGATTTCGTCGTTAATGTCGGCGACCGCGTGTTCTTCGACACAGATCAAACGGATCTGTCGCAGCAGGCGCGGGCAACGCTCGATAAGCAGGCTGAATGGCTGAACCATTACGGGCAGTATTCCTTCACGATCGAAGGTCACGCCGATGAACGCGGCACGCGCGAATATAACTTGGCGCTTGGCGCCCGCCGTGCCCAGAATGTGCGGGATTATCTGGCCTCCCGCGGCATTTCGGCCCAGCGCATACGAACCATCTCGTACGGCAAGGAGCGGCCCGTCGCGACCTGCGATGACATCTCCTGCTGGTCGCAGAACCGTCGCGCCGTCACGGTGCTCAATCAGAGCTCTTAGACCGGCGCGGACCGTGCGGGCGGCCTCAATAGGCCGCCCGGGGACTGACGCTCGTGTCGGCCGTCGCGCAAGCCGATCTGCGCAAAGCTAATGTCCCGGGCGAGGGCGATTTTCACAATTTCGACGCAGGGTCGGTTATGGTTGGGACGCTTAGGCCAGCGAATTTGCAGCCAATCATGATCCGCTCTGCGGCATATGTTTTTGTCGGACTGATCTGTTTCCTGGGCGCGCGATCTGCGAGCGCCCAGGACGACTCCGAACTGGTCACTCGCGTTGACCGGATGGAGCAGACGATTCGCAACCTGACCGGTCAGGTCGAGCAATTGCAGTACCACAATCAGCAGCTCGAACAGCAGCTGCAACGCCTGCAACAGCTGGTCCAGGGCGGCGCGCCGCCGTCTACGCCGCCGCCGCATGCGGAATATTCACCGCCACCGCCAGCGCAATATTCGCCACCGCCCCGCTATTCTTCGGCTCCGCCGCCAGCTTACCCGTCGTCGCCTCCGGCTTATTCGCCGACGGCGTCGGCGGCTGTGCCGCCCCCCGAAACCGGTCGGCATGACGCTTTCAACCCTTCGGGCGATCCAGGTGCGCCGGGCGTACCGCGTCCACTCGGTTCCAGCACGATGGGCAATGAGCCGCCGCCGCCCTACCAGGGGCCGGCCCCTGGCGCACCCAGGGAACCCGGTACGCCGCTCGATCTATCGAGCCCTGCCGCCGGCCAGGCCGGTCCGCCTTCGAACGGACCGTTGCCGCCGCCGCCGCCGGCCAATCCAAGCGCGACTGGTGGCATGCAGGCGTCGATTGCGCCGCCGCCGGTCGCCGTTGCCACGCCGAAAGACGAATACGAACTCGGCCGGGGCTATTTCGGGCGCAAGGATTATGTGCACGCAGCGGAAACGTTTGGCGACTTTGTGCACAAATACCCGAGCGACCATTTGACCCCGGAGGCGCAGTACTGGCTCGGCGAATCGCTGTTCCAGAACAGGCGATATCACGACGCTGCGGAAGCTTTCCTTACCGTCTCGACCAAGTATGGGACGATCGCACGCGCACCTGACGCCATGTTGCGGTTGGGCCAATCGCTTGAGTCTCTGGGGCAAAAGGAAGCGGCTTGCGCTTCGCTGGGCGAGGTTTTACGCAAATACCCGCGCGCCTCCTTGAGCGTGAAGGAGAGCGTGGCGCGGGAACAGAAGCGTGCCCACTGCTGACGCACCCATTCGTGACAATGAAGCGGATATTCTGTTCCGAAGTCTCGAAGGTTTAGGCGGTCTCGTTATCGCGGTTTCCGGCGGTCCGGATTCGACCGCGCTCCTCCTCCTCGTTGCGCGCTGGGCAGAGCGGCTGAAGACGCCGCCACGGCTTCTGGCTGTCACTGTCGATCATGGCTTGCGGCCTGAGGCGGCCGCGGAGGCGGTCCTCGTCAAACGGCTGGCGCGCCAGCTCGGCGTGCCGCATCGCACGGTCGCTTGGCGTGGCGCCAAACCTAAGACTGGCCTGCAAGAGGCCGCGCGGCTTGCCCGCTATCGCTTGCTGATGCAGTCCGCCTCCAGTGCCGGCCACGGGCACGTGCTGACCGCGCATACTCTCGACGATCAAGCGGAAACTGTTCTTTTTCGTCTGGCGCGCGGCAGTGGGATCACAGGACTTGCAGGAATGGCAACGGCCTCGCTCATTCCGATGGGCGGAAACAAGAAGACATTTATTGTCCGTCCGCTATTGCACGTTCCCAAGACCCGTCTCATCGCGACGTTGCGGTCGACTGACATTGCCTATTGCGAGGATCCGAGTAATCGCGATCCGCGTTTCACCCGCGCGCGGCTGCGTTCGCTGATGCCCGCGCTTGCGAGCGAGGGATTGACCGCGCATGGCCTTGTGCGGCTGGCGGGGCGAATGCGCCGTGCCGAGGCGGCGATCGAGTTCGCCGTTCACGCGGCGCGCGCGGCGCTCGCGCCGTCGGCGTGGCCACAGCATGGCCCGGTCATGTTCGACGCCAACCAGTTTCGTGGTCTGCCTGCCGAGGTCGGGCTGCGGCTCCTTGACCGCGCCATTGCTCATACGGGCGATGAGGGTCCGGTCGAACTCGGCAAGCTTGAAGTTCTCTACGACGCCGTTCGGCGCGAGCCTCGTCTGCGCCGAACACTCGCCGGCGCTGTCGTCACGGCGGCAGGTTGGCAGATCAGCGTCGAGCGCGCCGCTCCCCGCCGCAGCGTGGCTCGGCGGCGGGCGCGGGGCGCAACGCAGCCATAAGCCAAAACCGCAAGGGCCGCTTTACAAAGTAGGCCTATAATAGCGAGGATTCGCTGACGAGCGTGTCCCGTAAGTCCGTTGGTTCCCTTGGCAGGGGGCGACCCCGCGCCTACATTGCAGAAGACAGGGACGTGAAGCCGCCACGTTCGGGGTTGAATACTAGCGCTGGGCCCGCGTGCGATTGCGGATCAAGGACCTAATATGAACGCTAATCTGCGCAATTTCGCCCTGTGGGTGATTATCGTCCTGCTGCTTTTGGCGCTTTTTACTCTGTTTCAGAACCCGGGCCGTAATACCAGCGCACAGGAAATCAGCTTTTCGCAGCTGCTGAGCGATGTGGATAACGGGCGGGTCAAGAACGTCGTCATCCAGGGTCCGGAGATCCATGGCGACTTCACCAGCGGCGGCAGTTTCCAGACCTATGCGCCGAGCGACCCGTCGCTGGTTCAGCGTCTTTACAACAAGGGCGTTTCGATTACGGCACGGCCGCAATCCGATAACGTGCCCTGGTTCGTGTCGCTGCTGATCTCCTGGCTGCCGTTCGTCGCACTGATCGGGGTGTGGATTTTCCTGTCGCGGCAGATGCAGGGCGCCGGCGGCAAGGCGTTGGGCTTCGGCAAAAGCCGCGCCAAGCTGCTTACGGAAGCGCATGGGCGTGTCACCTTTGAGGACGTGGCCGGCGTCGACGAAGCCAAGCTTGATTTGCAGGAGATCGTCGAATTCCTGCGTGACCCGGCGAAGTTTCAACGCTTGGGTGGCCGCATTCCGCGCGGTCTGCTCCTGGTCGGGCCGCCTGGCACCGGCAAGACGCTACTGGCGCGCGCCATCGCCGGTGAGGCGAATGTACCGTTCTTCACCATTTCCGGCTCCGATTTCGTCGAAATGTTCGTCGGCGTCGGCGCGAGCCGTGTGCGCGACATGTTCGAGCAGGCAAAGAAGAATGCGCCGTGCATCATCTTTATCGATGAAATCGATGCGGTCGGCCGCCATCGCGGCGCAGGCCTCGGCGGCGGCAACGACGAGCGCGAACAGACGCTCAACCAGTTGCTGGTCGAGATGGATGGCTTCGAGGCCAATGAAGGCATTATCCTGATCGCCGCCACCAACCGTCCCGACGTGCTCGATCCCGCGCTGCTGCGTCCCGGCCGGTTCGATCGCCAAGTGGTCGTGCCCAATCCTGACGTGATCGGACGCGAGCAGATCCTCAAAGTCCACGTGCGCAAGGTGCCGCTGGCTCCCGACGTCAATCTGAAAACCATTGCCCGCGGCACACCCGGTTTCTCCGGCGCCGATCTGATGAACCTCGTCAACGAAGCTGCACTGATGGCGGCGCGGCGCAACAAGCGCATGGTCACCCAGGTCGAGTTCGAGGATGCCAAAGACAGGGTGATGATGGGCGCCGAACGCAAGTCGCTGGTCATGACTGAGGAAGAAAAGCTCCTCACGGCCTATCACGAAGGCGGCCATGCCATTGTGGCGCTCAACGTCAAGGCGACCGATCCAGTGCACAAGGCGACGATTATCCCGCGCGGCCGTGCGCTCGGCATGGTCATGCAGCTTCCGGAGCGCGACAAGCTGTCGATGAGCCTGGAGCAGATGACGTCGCGGTTGGCGATCATGATGGGCGGCCGCGTTGCCGAAGAACTCGTGTTCGGTCGAGAAAAGGTCACGTCCGGGGCTGCCTCCGACATCGAGCAGGCTACCAAGCTTGCGCGCATGATGGTGACGCGCTGGGGACTTTCTGAGACGTTAGGCACCGTCGCCTACGGCGAGAATCAGGAAGAAGTCTTCCTCGGCTATTCGGTGGCGCGCCAGCAGAACATTTCTGAAGCGACGGTGCAGAAGATCGACGCGGAAATCCGGCGCTACGTCGAGGAGGGCTACGCCGAGGCGCAGCATATCCTCACCGAAAAGCGTGCCGATCTCGAGACACTCGCCAAGGGGTTACTTGAATTCGAAACGCTGACCGGCGACGAGATCAAGGATCTGATCATGGGCAAGCGGCCGGTCCGCGAATCCATCATCGAGCCAGCGACTCCGCGCCCCTCGACAGTGCCGAGCGCCGGCGCTGGGCGCAATCGGCCGCGTCCGGAGCCTGGTCCTTTGGAACCCCAGCCGCAGGGATAACGCGGCCGCTATCGTCGTTCTAGAAGACCTCGCCAACGCGTATACTCGCGGTGCCGTGCACCGTGGGGAACGCATCATGCGCCTGCCGGTTTCCGTCGCCGCCGCTCTGCTGTCGGCCGGTGTCTTGCTGCTTTCGGCGTCCGGGGTGTGGCCGCAATCCGCGCGCGCCGTCAAGCTGATCAATCCTTACCCGCCCGGTGGCGGCGCCGATGTGCTGGCACGGGTTCTGGTTCACCAAATTGGCGACATGGGCGGGCCAACGCTGGTGGTTGAGAACCGGCCTGGGGCCGGCACCGTGATCGGGACGCAGGATGCCGTTCGCGCTGCGCCCGACGGCAACACGCTACTGATCACCAACAATGCGCTGCTGCTTGCGCCACACATGCGCAAACTCGATTTCGACCCGCTGACCAGCCTGGAGCCGATCTGCAGCGTGGGCTCGACGCCGACCGTTGTCATCGTGAATAGCGCCTCACCGTATCGCTCGCTGAGCGAACTGATTGCCGCCGGGCGCCAAAAGAGCGGCGGCTTGACGTTCGGCGCTGGTATTGGTGCACTGTCGCAAGTGACTTATGCGATGCTCATGCACCGCGCCGACTTCAAAATGACACTGGTGCCGTTCACCGGCACTCTCCCCGAAGTCGAAGCGGTGTACGGACGCCATGTCGATACCGCGTTTGTGGATTACCCGCCGGCGCAAGGGCTGCTACGGGCCGGCAAGCTGCGGGCGCTCGCAACCGGATCGCGGTCGCGGACCGACTGGTTGCCGGGTGTGCCGACTGTCAGCGAGCTCGGTTATCCCGGTTTCGAGATCGACCTGTGGTACGGCGTGTTCGCGCCGGCGCGGACGCCGCCGTCATTCGTCGCGCAAATGGCCAGCTGGCTCGCCAAGGCCGTACAGGCGCCGAAGGTCCGGGCGCTGCTGCGCACCCAAGGCATCGACGCGACAAGCGCCTGCGGTGCGCCGTTTGCCGCCGAACTGCGCAAGCGCTTCGTCGAGTACGGGCAGGTCATCCGCGACGCTCATATCAAGACCGAGTAGGCATTAGATCGGTGCGCCAGATGATCCTGGTCGGCTTCCTGCAGGCGCAGAACTGCACCAACCACCCAAGTTCGTGGCGCCACCCGGCGTCGCGGATCGATAGTTGGTCGGCGGATTTTTACCGGCATATCGGCCGCGTGCTGGAGGAGGGTAAGTTTCACTTGGGCTTCTTCGACGATCGCCTGTCGATGCCGGACATGTACGGGCGCAATCATGCCCACACCGTCCAGCATGGCATCCGCTGCGTGAAGCTCGATGCCCTCACTGTGCTCACCGTCATGGGAATGGCGACCGAGCGTCTCGGGCTCGGCGCCACCTATTCGACCAGTTACTATGAACCGTTCCACGTAGCTCGCGTGTTTGCCACCCTCGATCTGATGACCGGGGGGCGCGCGGCCTGGAACGTGGTCACCTCGCTCAACGACGGCGAAGCGCAGAATATGGGCCGCGACGAGGTGTTGGATCACGACTTGCGCTATGACCGTGCTGACGAGTTCATGGAAATCGTGCTCGGGCATTGGGACGCTTGGGAAGACGATGCCATCGTCCAGGACAAGTCGAGCGGCCTGTTCGCGCATCTGGAGAAGGTGCACCGCCTTGACTATGAGGGCCGCTACTATCGCTCGCGCGGGCCGTTCACGGTGCCCCGTTCGGCGCAGGGCCATCCAGTCATTATCCAGGCCGGGTCGAGCGGGCGCGGTCGGCGTTTCGGCGCCCGCTGGGGCGAGGTGATCTTTGTTGCCTATCCGAACGCCGAAATCGGCCGGCGTGACTATGCGGCCTTTAAGGGTGAGGTGGCGCGCTGCGGTCGTGACCCCGAACAGGTGAAAATTACACAGCTCATCAATACGGTCGCCGCGGCCACCAGAGCGGAGGCGGAGGACAAGTGGGCGAAGATCGACAGTCTGCCGCTCGAGATCGACGCCCTGTCTCTGCTCTCGGAGGCGCTCAATTTCGATTTCGCCCGGAAGGGGCTCGATGAACCGTTCAGTGACGCGGAAATCGCGGCGATGTCCGGTCTGCAGGGCATACGCGACCGCGTCTTGCACGGCAGCGGCAAGCGCAATCCGACGGTACGCGACTTCATCCAGATCAGCGGCCGGGGGCGGGTGCATAACCCGATCGTCGGCGGCCCCAAGGACATTGCCGACCAGTTCGAAGCCTGGTTCGGTGCACCCGCCTGCGACGGTTTCGTGCTCTCGGCCACGCACGTTCCCGGCGCCTACGAGGACTTTGTGCGCTTTGTCGTGCCCGAATTGCAGCGCCGGGGCTTGTTTCGCAAGGCGTTTGCCGGGCCGACACTGCGCGAGAATCTCGGGCTTCCGGTGCCGGCGCCAGGCGCCTGGCGAGGCGTGGAATCGCCGCTGAGCGCGGCGAAGGCAGACTGAACCAGCACCCTGTCTCGTACAATCTGTGCTGGAGCTGTGAACGCGCCCCACCGGCAAAGTGTACGCGCGTTTATGAGCCGTTTATGCGGGCAACTTATTATTTGTTGAGTATTTTCGTAACTTTGGGCGCGCGCGACCAAAAAAAGCCTTTGTCCTAAACAAACCTTTTGGGGTCGGACGCGTTAGTTCGGAAGGCAGTGCGCCGGAGGGAATGGACTGGGGATGGGGGGGTGACGTGTACGTTGCGGATGTCGGGCCGAAGACACATATTTCGGCCGCCGCTTCGTTCTCCCGTCACTAATCCGCGCTACCTCGGCCGGGCGCTCCCTCGGCGAAGATCAGGGTTTCAAGGACAATATGAGCGTCACATCGGTTGAAAGAGCCGCAACCCCGTTTCATGCCCTCCAGACTGGCGACGGGGTGCAGCGCTCGGGCGCATGGGCATATTTCGTTTATGCGCTGATTTTCTTCGGTTTCATCGTCACCGTCTATTGGCAGCTGAGCGGCGTGCTCCCGCATATTCTCGATCTACTGGCTCAGAACAGCTATGGATGGCTGATCGCTTATCCGAGCCTGTTCTGGACGGGCGCGGGGTTGCTGCTGCTTGGCGCGCGCACGCTATGCTGGGCTATCTACCGCCCGGTCCCGGCCCTCGCGCGCGAGGACGCTCCGTCCATCACGGTCATCGTTCCGGCCTACAATGAAGGTGCGATGGTGATGCAGGCCATCACCTCGATTGTGGAGGCGGATTATCCACGTGACCGCATCGAGATCATCGCGATCGACGACGGCAGCAAGGACAACACCTGGGATTACATCTCCGCAGCCGCACAGCGGTATCCCGGTCTCGTGACGGCGCTTCGGCAAGACTGCAACCGCGGCAAGCGCGAGGCCATGGCGCTGGCCATCGGCCGAGCGCGCGGCGATATCTTCGTCACCGTCGACAGCGACAGCGTGATCGAACGCGGCGCGCTGTTGGCAATTGTCGCACCCTTCAACAATCCGCGCGTCGGCGCGGTCGCCGGCAAGGTGCTGGTCTATAACCGGAAAAGCGGCATCATTCCGCGCATGCTTCACGTCCGCTTCATTCTGTCCTTCGACCTGTTGCGAGCATCCGAGTCGGCCTTCGGCAACGTCTATTGCTGCCCTGGTGCGCTCACCGCGCTGCGTGCTGATGTGGTGCGCCGGGTGGTGCCACGCTGGCTCGAACAGCAATTTCTCGGGGTACGCTGCACGTTCGGCGAAGATCGGGCGATGACCAATCTGCTGTTCATGGAGGGCTACGACGCCGTCTACCAACAGAACGCCGTCGTCCACACTGAAGTGCCCGAGGTATTCCCTAAGCTGTGCAAGATGTTCCTGCGCTGGGATCGCAGCTATGTCCGTGAGGAGTTTCAGTACCTGCGCACTATCGTTTGGCGCCGGCCGCTCCGGACCCGCATCGCCACGCTGCTCGACCGCATCGTCGCTAATTTCCGCTATCCGGTGATTTACGCCGCGCTGGCGGCGCTGCCGATCATGATCTGGAACGAGCCGACGGTGCTTCCGCGCCTGATGCTGGCGATGGGTCTCGGCACGGCGATCAGCACGTTCCACTATCTGCGCAGCGAGCGGTCGTTCGAGTATTTCTACGCCATTTTGTACTCCTACTTCTGGCTGTTCACGCTGTTCTGGATCTTCCCGTACGCGCTGATGACGGCGCGCGCGCGTTCCTGGATGACGCGCTAGCAAGCTAGGTCCAAAGGCAAATTTCGGCGCCGCGGCAGGGTGGGCTCACCCGCCGTGGCGTCGCCATTTCCGGCGCCGCGCAGTCTTGCTCGCGGTGACGCGATATTCCCATGCGCAAGCCTGCGGCGTAGCATCGCCTCGGAAACGGTTCATGGAGACGACGATGCTGTTGGACCATCGCACCTATACGCTTCGCCCGGGCACGCTGCGCAAGCAGCTGGAGCTTTACCAGCAATACGGCTTCGGCCCGCAGACGCGCTTTTTCGGCGAACCACTGGCGTGGCTCATTCCCGAGACCGGCGACGTCAACAGCTTTGTCCATATCTGGGTTTATGAAGACTTCGCCGACCGCGCCAAGAAGCGGGCGGCCTTGTTCAAAGATCCGGAATGGCTCGTCTACCTCGAGAAAAACGCGGCGGCCGGCTACCTGATCAAACAGGAAAGCAAGCTGATGTCGCCGGCGCCGTTCGCCCCCATTAAGCGGTGATGCCGGCCGCGGGCGACCGCCGTTCGCCGCTGCAAAATCGCGTCACGCCGTTCGGCGACCTGGCCGCTGTATCGGCACGCGGGCTGTTCATGGGCAACCGCGGCGGTCGTTTTCACACCGATGTAAAGACACTGACGAACCGTCGCTGGGCGTCGCGGCAATGGATTTGCTGTCTGCTCGACTTCAAGGGACGGCATCGCAACGTCTGGGGCCGCTTCTATACCGAGCTGTTCTTTCTCGATGAACCCACAGCGCTCGCGGCTGGACATCGGCCCTGCTTCGAATGCCGCCGCCAGGATGCGTTGGTCTTTGCCGCGCGGTGGCAGGCTTCCTTCGGGCTCGAGGCGCCTCCGCGCGCCGATGAGATGGACGTCATTTTGCATCAGGAGCGGCGGCGCGGGCGCGCCAAGCGTCTGCATCGCCGGGACATCGACGCGTTGCCCGATGGCGCCTTCATTGCATCGGAAGAGGGGGCCTTTGCGGTGCGCGGCGAGTCGCTCCTGCGCTGGACGCCGGAAGCCTATGATGCCCGCCGACCGAAATCGCGTGGCATCAAGGTGGACGTGCTCACCCCGCCGGCAATTCTCGCCATCCTGTCGGCTGGCTACCAGCCGCATTGGCACCCGAGCGCGGCCGCCTTTTCAACGTGATCGGGGAATCGCTCTAAGGTCTTATTTGCTTCGCCAGTTCGCCGGTGACTTCGTCGTATTGCAGGCGAGCCCATAATGGGTCCAAGGCTTGGTCCAGATCGTTTGCCGTCACAACAAATGTGCGCCCCGAAAAGCTGATCGCCCAAGGCGTTGCGTCCCAGTATTTTCCGGACGCTGACTTTTGCGGCTGGGATCGCGTCGCGATGGTCAGCTTGCCTTGCTTGGTCCCGACTGCGACGGCGACCGATGGATAATCATCGGTGTGGGCGATACGCGGCTGGTATTCCTTCTCCACCAGTTTGACTCTGATCGCGGCGGCGAGAAACGCGCGCACGATGTCGCGCGGAACAACGATGTCGCGGAGTGCGGCTGCGGTTGCGACCTTGAACCGTGCTTTCCCCTCGAACTGGCCGTTGCGAAGCTCGAGCAGATAGCTGGCTTCCACGGGCGAAAGCGGTGAAAGGCCCTGCCAGCCAAGCTCGATCGCGACTGTATTGGCTTCCGGCAAATCGGCGAGCGAGGGAAACAGCTCCGGCAGTGTGGCCGCGGATGTACAGGCCGCCGGAACCATTTGCAGAAAAAGCAGGGAAACAAGCATGGTTCCCCACTTGGTCGATCCATGCGCGATCCGGGAGGGTGTTCCAGGCATGTGATCGTCCGATCAGCCGCGGAACGCCGCCTTGATCGCCTCGACACCCTGTCCGGATTTCGCCGCGGCGATAATGCGCGCCTCCTGCTTCATCAGGCCGTCGAGCGCATCCTTCATGGCATCGATTTTGTCGACCGGCACGATTACCGCGCCGTGGCGATCGGCGTGGATGAGATCGCCGGATTTTGTCGCCATGCCGTGGATGGTGACTGGAACGCCGAAATCGACCACGTGCACATAGGCGTGCGACGGGCCTATCGATCCGGCCAGCATCTGGAAATCCAGCGCCACCGCCGGAATGTCCCGCACCGAGCCGTTGGTCACGGTGCCGAGACAGCCGAGTGCCTTGTGGACGTTGGTCTGCACTTCGCCCCAGAACGCTCCGTAACCCGTGGGTTCATCGAGATCCTGGATCATTACCACGCTCGGCTGTGGCGCGGCGCCGACATAGTCGAGGTAATCCATCCGCTTTTGCATGTAGCTCGCACCGCTGACCGCATCGCGGGCGCGAATGGTGACGGTTTTGGCGAAGCCCACCATCGGCGCCAGATCCGGAAACGGACAATGCAGGTGTGCGACCGTGTAACCCGCGCCGCGGCGCTCAGGGGCTACAATTTCGATCAGGTTACATACGGTCGGTGTATCGATCGACCGCAGAAATGCGAACTGGCTGTCCGGCACCATGACGTTCCTCTTCCTGACAAAAATCCGATCAACGTCCCCACGCGGCTCCGACGATCCCCGCGATGACAATTTGCATGGCGACGATAGTTGCGACGCAGCCGCCCCAACCGGTGAAAGTCCAGGCGAGACCGCCGAAAAAAGCTCCGGCGCTGCCACCCACATAATACGCGGTCCCGTACAGACCTACGGCTGACGAGCGTCCCTCCTTGGCGGTCATGGCGACGTAGCCGGTCGAGACCGCCTGACATACCATGCCGCAAACCGCGCACAGCGTCAGCCCCGTCATGATGATGCCGACCGGAGCGGCCAGCAGTAACAGCGCGCCGACGATCCAAAGCGCGATGATGCCCAGTATGAACGGCCGGCGGCCGAACAGCGCAATCGCGCGCCCGACCCACGGCACAATCGGGCTTGAGGCGAGATAGGTTAAAAACAGCGCGCCGAGCAGCGTCGGCGAGAACAGGTATGGCGCCGCCGCGAGATGGAAGCTCACATAAGTGAACGTCGCGATGAAGTTGAACAGCACGCCGAACCCGATCGCGTAGGTCGCGATGAGCTGTCGATCGCGCAAATGGCAGAGCATTTGGCGAAGTGACGAGGCAAACCCGCCTTCGCGCACGAAGTTGCGCTCACGCGGCAGCATCCGCGCGACGATGATCGCAGTCACGAGCGTCAGCAGCGCCACTACGCTGAAGGCGAGGCGCCAGCCAATCAGATCGGTGAGCACCCCCGGGATGAAGCGCCCGCAGAAGCCGCCGATGCTGGTGCCGGAAATGTAGAGCCCGGCGACCCGCGGAACGTCGGCGGCCGGCCACTCGTCGCCGATATAGGCGATGGCGACGGTAAAGATCGGCGGCAGCAGCAGCCCCTCGACGAAGCGCCAGAACACGAAGGCCGGAATGCTGCTGACGAGTGTCATCAGCAGCGTCGGCACCACGATTGCGAACATGGCGGCGGTGATCAGCCGCTTTCTGCCGAGCACGTCGGCAAGCGCGCCGGTGAACGGCGCGGTCAGCGCGATCGCTCCGGTGCCTGCGGTCATCAGCCAGGAGATCTCGCTAGCGCTGACGTGGAACTCGGCCGCGAGATCGGGCAGCAGCGCCTGGACTGAGTAGAGATTGACGAAGGCGCAGAAGCCGGCCGTTGCGATGGCCAGACTGCGGATGTCGAAGGTCATGCCGCCATTATGGGCAATGCGACGGTTGAAATCACGCCGCTGTCGGTTCCGGCGCTCAGGCCATCGCTGTCGGTATCCAGACGACGCTTAGAGCTGAAGGATCGAGTCGAAATCCCAGGTGGAGTTGGCCGGGTTTTCGCCGATCCGAAGCGTTTTATCGTCGAGGAACCGGTAGGGCGGTACCGGCAGATTGTATGGTGCCGGTACGCCGCTATAGACGCGCCCCGCGGCGTCGTATTTCGAGCCGTGGCAGGGGCAAAAATAGCCGCCGATCCAATTCGCGACCGGCGTGGCCTGGCTCGGTGCCGGGTAGAACAGCGGGATACAGCCGAGATGCGTGCAGATGCCGACCAGCACACCGTATTCGGGTTTGAGCGAGCGATGCCAGTTGGTGGCGTAGGGCGCCTGCTGTCCATTCTCTGAATTCGGGTCGGCAAGCAACGAGGTGTCCGGGGCGCTCTGGAGCATCGCCAGCGCCTGCTTGGAGCGGTGGTAAATCCAGATCGGCCGCTCGCGCCAGCGAACCATGATCTGCGAGCCTTCCTCGATCTTGCTCACGTCCACATCGACAGGGCCGCCGGCCGCAAGCGTCGAGGCGTCCGGATTCATCTGCTGGACCAGCGGTACCAGGGTGGCGACCGCGCCGACCGCGCCGACGATCCCGGTCGCGATGTAGAGGAAATCGCGGCGCGAGGGGGCTTCCGGATGCTCGAATGTGGGGTATGCGCTATCCGCCATTTCCAGGCCTTCTTTAGCTGATTGCCGAGAGCCGACTGCCAAGTCGGCCGATTGTTTTGAGGGTATTCCTTGGAGACTCTTGGCCGCTTTATGTCGGCACCGGAACGCTTCGTCAATCCAGCGCTGCGCGGGCTGTTGCCGCAGTTTCTTCAGGCGCGCCGGAGGCATCGATCCGCGGCCAATCGAGCGCTCCGAGGTCGTAGTTCTCCTGGGCCCGCGCCACGTCGCGGGTGGCATCGGAGGCGTCGCTTCGGCGCGTGTCGACGCGCGCCAGGCGGGCCTGCAGATTTGCGGTGAGAAAGAGGCCTTGCAGCGGAACTTGGGCTGCTTTCGAGGTGGCTGCCAGAGCCGCGCGTTCGCTCGGCTGGGCGAAGACCGCGTCGACGATTGCGGCGTGCCCTGCGGCAAGAATGCGGCGCGCCTTGTCGGCCAGCACCGCATAGACACGCGCGTTGACCGCAGCGCTGTAGGCGCCTTCCGGCAGTTTCTCCGTCTCGCCGACGCCGAACAGCGCCTTGCGCTCGACGTCCGAGCGCACGATCACGGCGCCCGGCATCGGCCCGATTGGCGGCGCCAGCGCACGCGCCAGCCGCGTTTTACCGGTGCCCGAAAGGCCGCCAACGGCGATGAAGGCAGGCTTAGGGGGTGCAATTGCGCGCTGTGCGAAAGCGAAATATGCGCGCGCCGCCGCGGCAATGGGGGCTTGGTCCGCCGTTGCGGCGCGTTCCATGCGCGCCACCGTTACTTTGGCGCGGATCGCCGCGCGCATCATCAGAAAGAACGGCAGCGCCGCGAGCCCGTCGAGGTCCTCGGTGCGGTGAGCCTCGTTTAGATACCGGTTGAGAACGACATTTGCAGCCTGGATCAACCCGCGTTCGCAGAGGTCCATCAAGAGGAAGGCGAGATCGTAAAGCACGTCGCCCGACGCGACGGTGTCGGAAAACTCGATGGCGTCGAACAGTACCGGTTTGCCGTCAATGAGGGCTATGTTGCCGAGATGAAGGTCGCCATGGATGCGGCGGATGAGGCCGCGCCGGCCGCGCTCACGCAGCAGCGGGACGATCCGCTCGTAGGCAATTCGACTCGCGTGGCCGAGGTTGTCATTTTCAGTGCCGTCGAAAACATCCCGCCGTTGCCGAAACGCCGAGACGTGCTCATCGATGTAGGAGCCGAGTGCGGCGATCCAAGGCTCCGCTTCGACCGGCTTGGCGCGGGCATGCGCTGCGGCGACCGCATGGCCGAGCGCGTTAGCGAGCGCGTCGTCGATTTCGCCGGCCAAATGGTCGAGCGTGCGCTGTTCGTCAAACCGACGCATCTCAACTGCGAACTCGACTGGCGAGCCGTTGCCGCCGATCGCGAGTGCACCATTGGCTTGACGCGTAATGGCGACCACGCGACGGTAGATGTCGGGCGCGTAGGGCGCATTGACCGTAAGTTCGGCGTTGCAAGCCGCTTTGCGCTTGTCGAGTGTCGAATAGTCGAGAAACGGAAAGCGCACTGCGCGCTTGATCTTGAGCGCGTGATCGCCAGCGAGAAATACCGAGGCCGCGTGTGTATCGATGCGCTTGACAACGTGCCCGCCGTAAGTGGCGGGATCGGCCAGAAAGGCCAACACCTCGTCCTGCCCGTCAGCGTCGTTGTTCAAGCGCCTGCTCCGATGTCGTTTTCCGCCTCTCGGCGGAGCGGGTTCCCGGCCTTGGCGGACATGCGCTATTCATACGCCAATTGAACGCCGAGGAGACGCCTATGCGCGCCAAGGACAACTTGCGCACCGCCGCCGAAGTTCTGGTCGACCAACTGATCGTGCACGGCGTACGCCACGTGTTCTGTGTGCCGGGGGAGAGCTATCTCGCCGTGCTCGATGCCTTTCACGACAGCGCGCTCGATGTCACCGTCTGCCGACAAGAGGGCGGGGCCTGCATGATGGCCGAAGCGGTCGGCAAGGTCACCGGCCGTCCCGGCGTGTGCTTCGTCACGCGGGGCCCCGGCGCCACCAATGCCTCGCCGGGCATTCACATCGCGCGGCAGGATTCGACGCCCTTGGTGATGTTTGTCGGTCAGATCGGGCGCGACATGCGTGAGCGCGAAGCCTTTCAGGAACTCGACTATCGCGCAGTGTTCGGCTCGATGACCAAATGGGCGACCGAAATCGACGATCCATCGCGGGTGCCGGAGATTGTCTCGCGCGCGTTCCATACGGCGGCCAATGGCCGGCCGGGTCCTGTGGTCGTGGCCATCCCGGAAGATATGTTGAGGGAACGGGTTGCCGTCGCCGATGCGCCGCCGTTCGCGCTGATCGAGACCTCGCCGGGCCCCGACGAAATGGCGAAGTTCGCGGGCATGCTGTCGGCGGCACGCGCGCCGATCATGCTGCTCGGCGGCAGCCGCTGGTCGCAAGCGGCCTCGGACGCGGTGGCTCGCTTTGCGCAGAAGCACGCTTTGCCGGTCGCCACCACCTTCCGCCGCGCGCATTTATTCGACGCTTTGCACCCCTGTTATGCGGGTGATCTCGGCATCGGGCCCAATCCCAAGCTGATAGAGCGGATCAAAGGCGCGGACCTCGTCGTTTTGGTCGGCGGACGGCTCGGCGAGCTGCCGTCGCAGAGCTACACCCTGTTCGATATTCCGCGCCCTCAGGTGCCGCTTGTGCATGTGCATCCGGGCGCGGAGGAGCTCGGCCGCGTCTATAGTCCGAATCTGGCGATTCATGCGACGCCCACGGCGTTTGCCGCGGCGCTGGAAAAACTCGATTTGCCGCGCCCGTTAGGCGGCGCGGCGGGTGCCGCGCACGCCGACTACCTCGCATGGACGGAAAAGCCGACCGAACAGCCCGGCGCGGTCAATTTCGGCGCCGTGATGGTATGGCTGCGCGACAACCTTCCTCCCGACGCCATTATTTGCAACGGCGCCGGCAACTACGCCGCCTGGATTCACCGCTTCCTGCGCATGCGCCGGTTCGGTCAGCATGTGGCTCCGACCGCGGGTTCGATGGGGTTTGGCGTGCCCGCGGCTGTCGCCATGAAGCGTCTTCATCCCGAGCGGCCGGTCGTGTGCATTGCCGGCGACGGCGATTTTCTGATGAACGGGCAGGAATTTGCCACCGCTGTTCAGTACGACCTGCCGTTCACCATCATCATCAGCGACAACGGTCAGTACGGCACCATCCGCATGCACCAGGAGCGTGAATATCCGGGCCGCGTCTCGGCGACTGAACTGCGCAATCCGGATTTCCCCGCCTACGCGCGCGCCTTCGGCGGCTTCGGCATCTCGGTCGAGCGGACAGAGGATTTCCCGGCGGCATTCAAGGAGGCGCAGGCTTCCGCCAAGCCCGCGATCATCCGCCTCAAAATCGATCCCGAAGCGATTACCCCGACAACAACGCTCGCCAAGATACGGGCCAAATCGGTCGCCGATAAAAATCGCTGAGCGGCTGTCTTGCTGTTGCCCCGCTCCGTTCCCAGCTATCCGCGTGAGATGGCCGGCTGAGCAGCGCTGCTGCGGCGCGGCGAACGTTATGGAGTCACACCGATGAAAGCGATATTGGGCTCTCTGGCGCTGGCTTCGGCCATCGCGCTCACGGCGGTTCCGGCTGATGCCAAGGGCTGTATCAAAGGCGCCATCGTCGGCGCTGTGGCTGGCCACTATGCCCACCACCATGCGCTGATCGGCGCTGCAACCGGCTGTGTGGTTGGCCGGCACATGGCGAAGAAGAAGCGCGAGCAAGAGCACGCGCAAGACCCGAAGTCAAACCAAGACCCGGATCAAGATTCGAAGGACTAACGGTCCGGGTCCGCAAGCCGCGGCTTGCGCGGCTTCGTCAGGAACGCGCTACTCCGCCTTGATACCGGCAGCCTTTATGATCGGCCACCATTTTTCGACTTCGGCCTTCTGGAAGGCGTAGAGCGCCTCGGGCGTCTGTTGGTCGCGCGGATAAATCTCCTGCGCAAGATCGGTGAGTCGCTTGCGCGTCTGCGGATCGGCGAGCGCGGCGACGACCGCGGCGTTGAGTTTGGCGACAATATCCTTCGGCGTGCCTTTCGGCGCCCACATCGCGTGCCAGAAGTAGAAATAATAGCCGGGCATGCCCGCTTCGTCGGTAGTCGGAATGTCGGGTGCAATGGCGAGGCGATTCTTCGACGTGACCGCGTAGGCTTTGAGCGCTCCCGACCGCACGTGCGGCAGCGAAACCGCAGGCGTGTCGAGCTGGATATCGGTGATGCCGGCGAGGAGATCGTTAGTCGCAAGCCCTGCGCTGCGATACGCCACCATTTGCCAGTGCAGGCCGAGCAGGTTTTCCATCAATACACCGGCGACATGGCTCGGGCTGCCGACGCCGGACGTGCCCATGGTGGTTTTGTCGCCATTGGCTTTGAGCCAGGCGACCAGTTCCTTCAGATTGTTGGCCGGCATGGTCTTACGCGCGTCGATCAAAAACGGCTGTGTGGCGACAAGCGCAACCGGCTGAAAATCGTTGAGCAGATCGAACGGCAGCTTGTAGATCGCGCCGTTGGCGACGTTCGTTCCCCACATGCCCCAGAGAACCGTGTAGCCATCGGGCGCGGAACGCTCGGCGCGGGTGACACCGATGGTGCCGGCGGCGCCGGCGACGTTCTCGACGACGATCGGCTGCTTCAGCCGCGTGCTCATGGCCTGGGCCATGATACGGCCGAGCACGTCCGTCGAACCGCCAGGCGCCAGCGGGACGATCATGGTGATCGGGTGTGACGGATAATCGTCCGCGCTCGCCGGTACCGAAACCGCAAGACCAAGATTAAGACCGATCGCGATACCGGCAGCGACCGCTAATTTGCCTAGCATGAGCGCATCTCCCTAAGCGGCGAGTTTGACGTCCGTCTTAGCAGAGCTGACGAGAGTCTGCGCAAATACCAAGCTGGAAATACCCGACAATATCCGGATAACCGTATGTTGCGGCTCAAGGTGAATCATGGTTCAGTTGTTGATCAATAAGTGATTCTTTCCTTCGCATCGAATGCCATATCGGCGCACCGAGGATGTCACCCGCCGGCTCGCTGCGCGGCACGCGGCGATCATTGCCGCGGCGCGGCAAGTGGCGAGCGAGGGCGGCATGGCTGCGGTGCAGATTGCGTCGGTGGCGCACCGCGCCGGCATCGCGGCCGGCACTGTCTACCGCTATTTCCCCGCTAAGACCGATCTCGTCACGGCGCTAATTGCCGAAATCGCCGCCCGCGAAATCGCCGTCTTGCATCGCGCGGCTATGGCGGCACCCGGCCCGCTGTCGGCGATTGCCGCGGCGATCATGACGTTTGCGATACGCGCGCTGCGGCATCGCCGTCTCGCCTTCGCGGTGATCGCTGAGCCGATCGATGCTGAGCTTGAAGCAGCGCGGCTGTCGTTTCGCCGAGCGCTGGCTGGCGAATTGACGTCGCTGGTCGCTGCAGCGGTCGCGGACAAGCATCTGCCAGAGCAGGATGCGGCAGTCTCGGCAGCGGCGCTGCTCGGCCTTCTGGTAGAAGGGTTGGTCGGTCCGCTCGCACCGGACGCTACAGCGCGTGAGCGCGAACTTGTGCAATCGCTCACGCTTTTAGGGCTGCGTGCGCTCGGTGTTACGGACGCGCGGGCGCGAGGCCTGGTGGTGCAGACCGCGGCCCCGCCGGAGCAGTAAGGAAAACTCAATGCGACATCAGCACCGGCGCCGTCATCGACTTTAGGATACTGTGGGTGACGCCGCCGAGCACGAACTCGCGCAGTCGTGAGTGACCATAGCCGCCCATGACGATGAGATCCGCGCTGAAATCGGCGGCGTGCGACAACAGCGCGTCGGCAACATCGATGCTGCCTTCGCTGATGCGCTTTATATCGACCTTCAGCCCGTGGCGGGCGAGGTGCTGTCCCATGTCGGCGCCGGGAATTTCATCCCGCTTACCGCGTTCGTTGCTGACAATCACCACTTCGACCAGCCCGGCGCGCTCCAGGAGCGGCATGGCGTCGGCGATGGCGCGCGCGGCCGGGCGGCTGCCGTCCCAGCACGCCATGACGCGGTCGAGCTTGAGCGGCGCCTTCTGAATGTACGGCACGATGATCACCGGCCGCCCGGCTTCGAACAGGACGCTTTCGGCGATCAATTCTTCCACGGCGCCCTTGTCCGGCTCAGGCTGGCCCACAATAGCAAGATCGAAACGGCGTGCGATTTGTCCAAAATGTTCGCCGGCCCCGGCAAAGCTGGCGGCCAGCGTAGTCGGCTCGGCGGCTATACCGGCGCGATCCGCCGCTGCCGAAAAGCGGGCCATTGCGGACGTCGCTGCCTCGTCGCTGTCGTGCTGCTGAGTTTCGATCACCTCGGGCGGGATGTAGCCCGTGGCGGCGACCGGAACGATCGGATCGTAGGCGAACGCGATGCCGGTGACGTGCGCACCGAATGCCGCCGCGACCGAGACGGCATAGTCCCCGGCAAAACTGCCGCCTTCAGCGACGCTGAGGTTGACGACAATATCCTTGATGGTCATTGCGGCGTCTCCCTTGTGCCGGCGGTCTTACGCCGCCCTTGTGACGAACTTTACAGCCATGCGAATTGAGCCAGATCAAGCGGACGCAGGATAGCCCGCTATTTCTTCTTGTTGCCGTCGGCGTCGAACTGGCCGAGATAGGCCCACAGATCCTTGATCTTTTGGTCCTTGTCCGGACCGCTGATGCCGGCGAACATCATGTTGATGTTCGGGATCATGGCCGCCGGATTGGCGATGTATTGCGTGAACGTAGCCTCGTTCCAGACGACAGGCCCCTTGCTCGCGGGCGTGCCGGTTTTTCCGGCCGCGATCATGGCGGCAGAGTAGGGGAAGTCGGGCAAGCTGCCCGCTTTGCGGCCATCGAGACCATTGAGCGGCGGTCCGAGCATGTTAACAGCGTCAGGGCCGACTTGGTGGCAAGGCCGGCAGACATTGAAGGCTTTTTCGCCGTTGGCCGTGTCCTGCGCGAACGCGGTACCGAGCGAGGCAACGAGGGCGACGGCCGCTAGGAGTAGATGTTTCATTCCAATCCTCTTCCCTGGATATTCCGGCGCAAAGACGAACGCGTCACCGCGCCTTGCCGCCGCTTGCGCCTTGCGGTGCGAACACGGCATTCAGCCGTTCAAGCCCGGGTGGGCGGAGCCTGTCAACGGCGAAGATGTCCCCGGGACTTGCGCAGCATGAATTGCGCTATAATGCGCAGGGCAGGAAATTGGAGATCGGCCACATGACAGTGGCGATGCCGCTAGCCGACGAAACCGTGCTCGGACGCCGTGCAGACATCGTAGCGGCGCTGCAGCGTATCGTCCCCGGCGAAGGCGTGATCGCGTCCGAAGACGCCATGCGGCCGTTCGAGAGCGACGGGCTCACAGCCTATCGCCAGCTTCCCATGGTCGTCGTGCTGCCGGAAACGACCGCGCAGGTCGCTGCCGTGCTCGGTTACTGCCATCGCGAGGGCGTGCGGGTCGTTCCGCGCGGGGCAGGGACCTCGCTGTCCGGCGGTGCGTTGCCGCTCGGCGACGGCGTGCTGCTCGGCATGGCCAAGTTCAACCGTATCCGCGAGATCGACTTTGATAACCGTGTCGCCGTGGTTGAGTCGGGCGTGACCAATCTCGCGGTGACGCAGGCGGTCGAACACGCCGGCTTCTACTACGCGCCCGATCCATCCTCGCAGATCGCCTGCACCATCGGCGGCAACGTGGCGGAGAATTCAGGTGGCGTGCATTGCCTCAAATACGGCGTCACCACCAACAATGTGCTCGGCTGCGAATTGGTGCTGATGACCGGCGAAATTTTGCGGCTCGGTGGCAAGCATCTCGACGCCGCAGGCTACGATCTGCTGGGCATCGTCACCGGCTCCGAAGGCCTGCTCGGCGTCGTCACCGAAGTGACAGTGCGCATTTTGAAAAAGCCGCAGACAGCGCGCGCGGCGCTGATCGGTTTTCCCACGTCGGAGGATGGCGGCGCCTGCGTCGCCCGCATCATCGGCTCCGGGATCATTCCGGGTGGCATGGAGATGATGGACGGGCCTGCCATTAAGGCTGCCGAAGATTTCGTGCACGCTGGCTATCCTCTCGACGTCGAAGCTTTGCTGATCGTCGAACTGGACGGCCCGCCGGCGGAGGTCGATCATCTGCTCGACCGCGTGCAGCAGATCGCGCGCGACTGCTGCGCCTTGACCTGCCGTGTGTCGAACTCCGAGGAGGAGCGGCTGTTGTTCTGGGCCGGCCGCAAGGCGGCGTTCCCGGCGATCGGTCGCATCTCGCTGGATTATTACTGCATGGATGGCACCATTCCGCGCGCCAGGCTGCCACTGGTGCTCAAGCGCATGCAGGAATTGTCGAAGAAATACGATCTGCGCGTTGCCAATGTGTTTCATGCCGGTGATGGCAACTTGCATCCGCTGATCCTCTACGACGCCAACAAACCGGGCGAGCTGGAGCGTGCCGAGCAATTCGGTGCCGATATTCTCCTGCTTTGCGTCGAGGTTGGCGGCGTGCTCACCGGCGAGCATGGCGTCGGCGTCGAAAAGCGCGATCTGATGCCGGCAATGTTTTCCGAAGCCGATCTTAATCAACAGCAGCGGCTAAAATGCGCATTTGACGACAAGGGCCTGCTCAACCCGGGTAAGGTATTTCCGACCTTGCATCGCTGTGCCGAACTCGGCCGGATGCACGTCCACGCCGGCCGTGTGGCATTTCCAGATTTGCCGCGGTTTTAAAAGCATGCAATTCGGTCTTTTCTGTTCGGCGCAAGCCAATAACCGCGATCTTCCGGCGGAAACCGGCCAGGGCTTTCGCGACTATCTCGAATTCAACGTCGTGGCTGAGGCGCTCGGTTTTAAGTCGAGCTTTCTGGTCGAGCATCATTTTACCGGCTGGAACCAGGTCTCTTCGACCTTGATGCTGTTGATGGCGCTTGCCATGCGTACCAAGACGCTGCGGCTTGGTTCGGCCGTGATGGTGCTGCCGTGGCACAATCCGGTATTGCTCGCCGAGCAGGCGGCGACGCTCGACCTCGTCTCCGGCGGCCGCTTCGATTTCGGTATCGGCAAGGGCTACCGGCACAGTGAATTTCACGGTTTTCAGATTGCACCGGAGGAGGCTGAAGCGCGCTTCGAGGAGGCGCTGGAATTGATCACGCGCGCGTTTACAACGCGCCAGCGCTTTTCGCACCGCGGCCGCTTCTGGCATTTCGAGGACATCGTGGTCGAGCCGCCGCCCGCACAGAATCCGCATCCGCCGTTCTGGGTGGCTGCCGCGAGCGAATCGTCGATCCGCCGCGCGGCGACGCGCGGCTTTAATCTGATCCTCGATCAGTACGCCGCACCACAGCAGATCGCCGAGCGTATCGCGCTTTATCGGGACGAACGCCGTCGCAACGGGCTCGCGTTCGATCCGGCGCGGATTGCCGTGGCGCGGCAGCTCTATGTCGCCCGGGACGCGGCCGACAAACAGGCGGCGCTGGTCCGTCAGGCGGCTTATACCAAGCGGACGGTCGATGTGTCGCGCGCCCCAGGCCGTGCCGGCGGTTCGCATGTGCTGGCCTACTCGGACAAGTCCGGCGGCACCGAGCAGCATGCGCTTTACGGTACACCCGATGAAATTGCCGCCAGCCTCGAAGCGATGCGGAATGCCGGTGCCGACTACGTTCTGCTCACAGTCTCGGGTGGTGTCGAGCAACTCGAGCTCTTCGCGCGCGACATCATGCCGGCCTTTGCAAACACTGCCTCTTCAGTTGACGCCGCCGAGTAAGACGCGCTGCCGCAGCACAGTTCGCTGCTAGGCGAATGGCGCGGGCGCGCGGGAGCGTGTATGTTGAACCAATGAGAAACGCCGCGTGAAAAAAGGGAATACCCCATGGCCAAGTTCATTATTCAACCGCACGGCCGGCTGCAGGAGTGGATCGCCGATGCGAATGGCTATTTTCGCGATGCCGGCCTTGATTATGAGTTTGTACGCGGCCCATCCGCCGATACCCGCAAGCGCGTGGACGCCGCCGGAAAGGTGACCGATCTGCTGTCCGGGGCGTTCGAGTCCTACGAAAAGGGCGGTGGCAACAAGGGCGAGGGTGTGAAGTCCGATATTTCGTGCGCCTGTCATTGGGCGGTGAGCCGCGCGTCAGCGCAGCATGTCGGCACGATGTGGGGCAAATCCTACGTCGTTACTCCTGGCGGGATAATGGTGCCACCCGAATCGCCGATCACGACGCCTGAGCAACTCGCCGGGCGGGAGATTGCGGTCGGCTATCACTCGGGCAGTCACTTCACCACGGTACAATCGCTTGAGCCCATTTTACCGAAGGACCAAATCAAGCTCCGCTTCGGCGGCTCGGTCTGGGCGCGGGTCGATATCGCGGTTGGGCGCGATCTGTCTGCCGTCAGCGCCTGGGGACTGACGTTTCAGTTCCTTGAACAATTGGGCTTCCGCAAAGTCGTCGATACGTCGTTCATGATTGCCTTCATGTTTCCGGCGGGCGTCGTTGCGAGCGACGTTGAGAAGTACATGAGCGGGTTGCAACGGGCGCAAACTGAACTGGATATCGCGCCGGAGAAGTATCGGCACTTTTATCGAAACGAAATTCCCGATCGTTATAAGGCGATGGTCGATGTGCGGCGCTTCTCGCCGGGCGAGCGCATCGTGTTTCAGCCTTACACAGCGGAGATGTACGCGCGGACGCAGTCGTGGATCGAGGAACGCGGCCTGTTCGAAGGACCGCAGCCGACGGTCGATTACGCCGCGTCCGTAGCGGCATAGCGCCGGGTTGGCCGCGCGGCGGAGCAGGGTACCAGGATGCCCGCTGATCACCTGAAGCCGCGCGAAGCCACCGAGGTCGAGCAGACAATTCAGTGGGCGCTCGCCGGCGGCAAGACGCTTGAAGTGGTGGGACGCGGCAGCAAGCGGGCGATCGGGCGCGCGGCGCAATGGGATGCAACGCTCGATCTGTCTGGACTGTCCGGCGTGACGCTGTACGAACCGGAGGAATTGGTGCTCTCGGCCAAGGCCGGCACACCGCTCGCCGAAATCGAAGCGCTCGTCGCCACAAACCGGCAGGAACTCGCCTTTGAGCCAATGGATTACAGCGACGTGCTTGGCGTCGCGCCCGGCGCCGGCACGATCGGCGGGGCGATTGCCGCCAACCTTTCCGGTCCGCGGCGCATTAAGGCGGGTGCCGCGCGCGATCATTTCCTCGGCGTCACGGCGGTTTCGGGACGGGGCGAAACCTTCAAGTCCGGCGGCCGCGTCGTCAAGAACGTGACGGGTTACGATCTCTGCAAGCTGCTGGCCGGCTCCTGGGGCACGCTCGCGGCGATGACCGACGTGACTGTCAAAACGCTGCCGCGGGCCGAGACCGAACAAACCCTTCTCGTCCTCGGGCTGGACGACACCACGGCCGGCAAGGTGATGGTGGCCGCCTTGGGTTCGTTTGCCGATGTTTCCGCGGCCGCGCATTTGCCTGCCGCCGCGGCGTCGCGGATTGCCGAGGCGGCGAGCGCCGGCGGTGCTGTCACCGCTTTCCGGCTCGAAGGCGTCGCGCCATCGGTAGCTCAACGTAACGGCGTCCTGCAGACGCTGCTTGCGCCGTTCGGCGGCCTCGGCGCGCTCGACGAGGCGGCGTCGCGGTCGCTGTGGCGGGCCGTCCGCGACCTCACGCCTTTTGCCGCGAGCGGTCCGGCCGGTCAGCGCGATCTGTGGCGCCTGTCGACGGCGCCAACGTGTGGCGTTGAACTCGGCCGGGTGCTCCACGAAGAGGCGGATGCCGAACTCCTCTACGACTGGGCCGGCGGGCTCGTCTGGGCGGCATTGCCGTCTGCTGCGGACGCGCATGCGCCGCTGGTCCGCGCTGCGGTGGGCGCGGCCGAAGGGCATGCGACGCTCATTCGCGCGCCGGCTGCCGTCCGCGCCGCCGTTGAGGTGTTCACGCCAGAAGAGCCTGGACTTGCGGCATTGACGAAGCGCGTGCGCGAGAGTTTCGATCCAAACCGTGTACTTAATCCCGGCCGTATGTGGGCCGGCGTGTAGAGGGCGGGCAGAGGCAGGGCGATGCAGACCTCGTTCACGCTGGCGCAACTCGCCGATCCGGACACCGCCGAGTCGGAAAAGATTCTGCGCGCCTGCGTGCACTGCGGCTTTTGCACCGCGACGTGTCCGACCTACGTGCTCGGCGGCAACGAGCTCGATTCGCCACGCGGTCGCATCTACCTGATCAAGGACATGCTGGAGCACGACCGGCCGGCAACAGCCGAGGTCGTCCGGCATATCGATCGCTGCCTGTCTTGCCTGTCGTGCATGACGACCTGTCCGTCGGGCGTCCATTACATGCATCTGGTCGATCATGCCCGCAGCCATATCGAGCGGACCTATCGCCGTCCATTGGGCGAGCGGCTGCTGCGGGGGGTACTGGCCTCGCTTATGCCGTATCCACGGCGCTTCCGCCTTGCGCTTGCAGCCGCTTTGTTGGCTAAGCCGTTCGCACCGCTGATGGCCGCCTTCGGATTCAACCGCCTCGCCGCCATGCTCGGGCTGGTTCCCGCCGCGCTGCCGCACCGCCCGCTGGCGCCGCAAACCTTCACGGCTGGCGGGAGGGCGAAGAAGGGCCGCGTCATCCTGCTTGCCGGCTGTGTCAACGACCTTATGACGCCTGCGATCAACGCCGCCACGATCCGCGTGCTGACGCGCCATGGCATTGAGGTGATTCTACCCGAAGGGGCGGGTTGCTGTGGCGCTCTCGTTCATCACATGGGGCGTGAGCGCGAATCGCTTGCGCAGGCGCGCGCCAATGTCGATGCCTGGGATGCTGTCGAGGGCGTGGACGCTATCGTGATCAATGCCTCGGGCTGCGGCACGACGGTCAAGGACTACGGCTTCATGCTGCGCAGCGATCCGGCCTACGCCGCACGTGCGGCCCGTGTCGCCGGGCTTGCCAAGGACATCTGCGAATACCTCGCAATATTGCCGCTAGAACCGGTCCCGGAAGCGGAAAGCCTGGTCGTCGCCTACCACGCGGCGTGTTCGCTGCAGCATGGACAGCGGGTCACGCGGCAGCCGAAGGAGCTGCTCGGCCGTTTGGGCTTCACCGTGAAGGACGTTCCTGAGGGTCATATGTGCTGCGGCTCGGCCGGTACCTACAATATTTTGCAGCCCGACATTGCGAGGAGGTTGCGCGCGCGCAAAGTCGGGACTATCGAAAGATTACGGCCTGATGTGATCGCGGCAGGTAACATTGGCTGCATTACACAGATCGGCGCGGGTACGGCACTGCCCATCGTTCACACTGTTGAGTTGATCGACTGGGCCACCGGGGGGCCGTGCCCGCAGCAAGTTCGGGAGCGCCCGACGCATTCGACGGCGCGCCCCACCGCGGCAGTAGGCTGAGCGGGTTTTGCTTGGCCGCGTAGCGTAAGTCGTTTCGGCGCAATGCGGTCCCCGACTGGGGCTGCCCGGATTCTCCACTCGCAGTCATGAACGGGAGGACGATTATGGCGAAGAAGGTGAAGAAGAGAGCGACGAAGAAAAAGGCCGTCAAGAAAAAGGCCGCGCCCGCGCGCAAGAAGAAAATAATGAAAGCGGCGCCCAAGAAGGCGGCGAAGAAGATGAAGGCGAAGGCGAAGAAGAAAGCGGCACCGAAGCGAAGCGCCCCGGTCAAAAAGGCGCCCGCACCGATGCGAAGCGCTCCGGTCAAAAAGGCGCCCGCACCGATGCCCGCCGCAGCGCCCGCACCTGAGCCCGCTCCGTCCTGGCCGCCTCCGATGGGGTCCGGTATGGGCGGCGGTACCAACTGACGGCGCGCCGCGGAACAATTCGCTCGGTTTCCTGTTGGTCGTGAAACGTCGCGGCAAAAGCGCCGCGGCGTTTGCGCGCTTTGGGCGCAATGAGCGATTGGCCTCATTGCATCGCTGTCCGCTGCCCAATAGCATAGTGAATATGCATCAACGGCCGGCGGCCCAGTGCCGGTCCGAAGCCGGGACAGTCCGGCCGTATTGCTTGCAATTGTCCTTTCCGGGAGGTGCGTTATGCCGAGCTACAACATTCTGCTGATGGGCGCGTCGTATGGCTCGCTGCTGGCGTCGAAGCTCTTGTTCGGCGGCCATTCCATTCATCTTGTTTGCCTGCCGGCGGAAGCCGACCTGATCAACGCCGAAGGCTTCTCAGTCCGGCTGCCGATACGCGGTCGCAAAGACCCAGTGGTGTTGGAATCGCGCAAGTTGCCCGGCAAGGTGACGGCCGGTCCTGCAACGGGCGTTGAGCCCAAGCAATATGACCTTGTCGGTCTATGCATGCAGGAGCCGCAATACCGCTCGCCGGGTGTGCGCGAACTGCTCGACGCGGTCGCCAAATCGCGCGTGCCCTGCATGTCGATCATGAACATGCCGCCGCTACCCTACATCAAGCGCATCCCCGGGCTCGACTACAAGGCGCTGGAGCCCGCCTACACCGACCCGCGCGTCTGGGACAGCTTCGACCCGAAGACCATTACGCTCAACAGCCCTGATCCGCAGGCGATCCGTCCGCCGGACGGCAACGCCAATGAACTCCTGGTTACGTTGCCGACCAATTTCAAATGCGCTCGGTTTGACGACGACAAGGCGACTCAGATCCTACGCAACCTGCAGACCGATGTTGAAGCCGCGCGTTTCGATTCGCCTGAAGGCAAAATCGAGCTTCCGGTCAAGCTTAAGGTCTACGATTCGATCTTTGTGCCGCTGGCAAAGTGGTCGATGCTGTTGGCTGGCAATTACCGCTGCGTCACCAAGGATGGCATGCGCACCGCCCAGGAGGCCGTTCACAGCGATCTTGAGACCGCGCGTTCGGTCTACAATTTCGTGTTTGATCTGTGCGTCAAGCTTGGCGCCAAGCCGGAAGATCTCGTGCCGTTCGAGAAATATGCCGCCGCCGCGCAATCGCTGACGCGGCCGGCTTCCGCCGCACGGGCCTTGCAGAACGGCGCGCCAAACATCGAACGCGCCGACAAGCTCGTCCAGCTCATCGCCAGACAGAAAGGCATGAGCAATGCGGCGATTGATGCGCAGGTTGCCTTGGTCGACTCCCGCCTTGAAGCGAATCGGCGGAAAGCGGCGGCCTAGCCGCCTTACTTGACCTCGACGTCCTGCCAGAAGCCGAATCGGTCGGCGACTTGGCGCATCTTCGGCTGCGGTGCTTCGTAGGACCAAGCGGCACGCGCGTGGCGTTCGCCGGCAACAACTACATCGTAGAACTGCACACCATGCGGACACCCGCGATCATCGTCGGTTTTTGCTGCTTTCTCAAGCAGCTCCATGCGCACCGCTTCACGCGGAAAATATTGATAGCCTTGGCATTCCACGAGATCGTTGCTCTGGGCAACTATTTGGCCATCGACGCTGGCTTGCATGATTCGATCTCCGGCATTGGTCAGGATGTGGACAAGTCAAACTGGCGGTAGCGGAATGGGTTCGCAAGTGTAACCCGCGCGCCACACGTCTGCACAAAGCATTACAACAGGCAGCTAACTGCGCGAAATCGCATAAAAATTCAGCAGCTGCGCGACATTTCATCTTGGCCCTTTGTGAATTGTTTTTGAAACTCCATCCCATCAGTCGCGCTTCGGGGGCGCGGCAACACGGTCTGAACCGGGTTTTCCACGACAAGCGCCCGGTGCAGACAGGGGATAGGGGCTAAGCTCATGAAACGGATTGCCTACTCGTTGCTTGTTACCGCCAGTCTCGCCGCGCCGGCGTTCGCCGCCGACATGCCCGTGAAGGCGCCGCCTGCGCCGGCGGTTCCCGCGTCGGCTTGGGATTGGGTCGTCACCGCCGCGGTGATGAGCGATTACAATTTCCGCGGCATCTCGCAATCGGACCACAAGCCGTCGACGCAGGGCGGCTTCGAAGTCCGCTACAACTTCAACCCTAATTGGCAGGCCTATGCGGGCGTCTCGGGTGAGAGCATCGACTTCCCGAACAACGCCGCGGCCGAGATCGACCTGTACGGCGGCATTCGCCCCACCTTCGACAAGCTCGCGCTCGATTTCGGCTTCTGGGAGTACTACTACCCGGGCGGCAACTGTTACAACACGGCCGCCTTTTGCACGAGCCATTGGGGCGGCGTTCTCGCCACTCCGCCGACACAGCTAGCGCCGTTAGGCGGAAACGTCACCAAGGCCAACGACAGCTTCTGGGAAGTCTACGGCAAGGGAACCTATACCTTTAACGAACAGTGGGCCGCGAGCCTCCAAGAATGGTACTCGCCGAATGTGGTCAATCTCGGCGCTTGGGGCTGGTACTCGGTCGGCAACCTGACCTTTACTGCGCCGTCCACTTGGTTTCAGAACGGTCTCGGCATGTATGTGTCCGGCGATCTGGGCTACTGGGATCTCGGCACCAGCGACGCCTTCTATGGCATGACCAAATACACCAGCTACGCCAACTGGGACGCGGGCGTGGGCTTTACCTGGAAAGTGCTTACGCTCGACCTGCGCTACTACGACACCAATTTGAGCAGGTCGGAATGTAATGCGTTCACCAGTGCACAAAACGCCTCGTTCTCGCCGGGCAACATCACAGCGCAAAATCCAAACGGCCTCGGCACTAACTGGTGTAGCGCGACGTTCATCGCCAAACTCTCGGCCTCGATCGACTTCAACTCGAACTTGAAGTAAGTCTCGGGCCAAGATTCCGATCGGTTACGGGCGGAAGCGGCGGCGCTTCCGCCCATTTTATTTTTTTTGCGGTGCACGCTCGCAATGGTGCGGCGCGATAAGCAGTTTTTGTGTCCAGACGCGGTCCATGGCGCCCAGCTGTGAGGCGGCAGACCGTATCACTTTGCCGACGATTTAAGTGGGCAGCGCCAAATGGCGCTTTATTCACCACCATCAGAGGAGCATTCTGACGTTGGTTCGAATAACGGACGCCAAAAAACGCGACGCGGTTCCGCGCTGGGAGGGACTGTCCATGTTCACGCAAATTCTTGATCCGGCTGGAAATCTGTTTGTGACCTGGCTGGTCGCGCTGATCCCTGTCGCCTTGCTGCTCATTCTGCTGGCCGGCTTTCGCCTGTCGGCGTGGCTCGCCGTGCTGATCGGCTCGATCGTGACCTACCTGTTGGCCGTCTGGGTATGGAAGATGCCGGTCCACGACGGCACACTCGCGTATCTCTACGGTTCGGCCACCGGCGTCTGGAACGTCGACTGGATCACGTTCTGGGGTGTCATGCTGTTCAACACGCTGGTCGCGACCGGCGCGTTCGAAAAATTGCGGCGCTGGCTGGTGCAGCAGGGCACCCGGGACGTGCGCGTGCAGACCATCCTGTTCGCCTGGGCATTCGGGGCGCTGCTCGAGGGGCTGGTCGGCTTCGGCTATCCATGGGCCTTCGTCGCGCCAATCCTGATCGCGATGGGCATCCCCGATCTCGACGCCATCCGGGTCGCGGCTATCGCCAACAATGCGCCGGTGTCGTACGGCGCACTCGGCGCGCCGATTATCGCGCTGGCGACCGTCACTGCCGGCGTGTTCGGCATGAATTACGTCCAGCTGCTGCCGATCTATTCGGCCTCGGTCGGCAAGATCGTTGCCATTCTCGCACTCCTACCGCCGTGGATCCTGCTCTACCTCGTCTCCGGCCGCAAAGGCATGTGGTCGGCTTGGCCGCTCGCGATTGTCGGCTCGCTCGGCTACATCGCTGGGCAATTGCCGACCGCCGTCTATCTGGGACCGTATCTGCCGGACGTGATTGGCTCGATCGTGTGCTTCGTCGCGCTGCTGATCCTGCTCAAGATGTGGCGGCCGTCGCAGGTGCTCGCCTATGGCGGCGGCCCGGCAACGGGCGACACGCGCGTGGAAGCGCACGGGCTAAGCGGCAGCGAAATCTTTACGGCTTGGCTGCCGATCGCCGTCCTGGTTATTGTCGTCGTGGCTTGGACTGGACCATGGTCGCATCTGCCGTCCTACGTGGTGCTGCATTACGCCGTGTCCGCCGTTTCGGCGATCAAGACCGGTCCGACGGCTACGAACATTGCCGCCGTGTTCAACTGGACGCCATTCGTCGCCGGCACGGCGATCCTGGTGTCGTGGATCATCACCGCGCTGCTGCTGCGTGTCAGCGGCAGCCAAGTCCGCGAAATCTTCGCCAAGACCTGGTCGCAGATGTGGGGCGCCTGCCTCGTTGGCGTGTTCATCTTCGGACTGGCCTACGTGTTCAACTACTCGGGCATGGCCGGCTCGCTCGCCAGCGCATTCTCCAAGATCGGACCGGCCTTCATTGTCGTGGCGCCGATCCTGGGCTTCATCGGTGTCGCGCTGTCGGGCAGCAACACTTCGACCAACGCCATGTTCGGCGCGTTTCAGGCGCTGGTCGGCAAGTTGCTCGGCTTCCCGGTGCTACTGTTGCCGACGTTGAACTCGGTGGGTGCCGAAATCGGCAAACCGATCGCGCCACAGACCGCGAGCGTCGGTGTGTCGACCACCAAGTTTGTCCGCAACGAAGGCGAAGTCATCCGCCATAATTTCGGCTGGTGTCTGGTCCTTCTTGGCTACCTCGTGATCATTGGCGTGGCATGCTACCTGTTCTTCCCGAACATCGCGGTGCTGCCCGGGCATTAGAGAGCATGATCGCGAAAAAGATCACGCGCCGCCAAGACGTCGGAGTGGGATGAGGACGCGGGGAAAAGTCATCCTGATTCGGTGGTGTTCGCGGGCTTAACCCGCATCGCGGGTGGCGAACCTGCGAGGAGCGAATAGCGGCGCACTGGATTTTTTGCGCCCTATTCGCTATTTCGTTTACCCACACCCGCTCTTTCCATTCTGCTCCGAAATCTCGCTTGGAGACGACGATGCTGTTGCTGCGCCGGCGTTTGTGCTTCGTGTTGGCTGTTCTCGTCGGCTTGTGCGTGCCTGCTTTTGCGACCGAGACGGCATTTCCGTTCGGCAGTTCGCTTGTACTCGATGCCGCGCCGCTGCCCGGAACCAAGCGGGTTCCGATGATCGAGATCGACGAGAACGGCGATGCCTCATTCTATCTGTGGTGCGCCAGTGCGCGCGGCTCGGCGAATGTCGGACAGGATACGATCAGCCTGACGCCGACGACCGCGCTGCCGTCGCAATGTACGCCCGACCAGATCAGCCGCGACGCCGATCTCCTGGCGCAGCTGTCGAAGATGACCGGCTGGCACCGTCAAGGCGACGAGGTCGATCTGACAGGGACCGCGACGCTCCGCTTCCGTCTGATGACAAATTGACGGTCGACGTGTGTGGCAAAGGGGCTGTTCGACTCCGGCCTTCCGTTTGCTTTGCCGCGAGCGGGAGCGAGTGGGCGAGGGCGGGGAGTCCGGTGAGCGCGGGGTGGAGCATTGGCTTGCCAGCGGAATCGCGCGAAGCTAATGGATAGGTGCGATATATCGGGGCCGGCGCGGCGTCGAAATCTGCGAAATCTGCAGCCGCCAACGCAGTTGAGTTGATGGACGGAACATCCCTCTCTGAGATCGTGCTTGAGCGCCGTCCGGGCAGGCGCAAGGCGTTGCTGCGGCCGGCCACCACGCAAAATCTCCGTGTCAACTGGTCCTATGCGATCGGCGTGGTGGTAATTCACGTTTTGGCGCTGCTGGCTTTCGTCCCTTGGCTTTTCAGCTGGACCGGCGTCGCCATGGTGTTCGTCGGCAATTACCTGTTTTGCTCGCTCGGTATCGGCGCCGGCTATCACCGCTGTTTGACGCACCGTTCATTCCGCTGTCCAAAATGGTTCGAGCATCTATTGGCGATCCTGGGTGTCTGCACCCTGCAGGATTCGCCAGCGCGATGGGTCGCCGTCCATCGTGTGCATCACCAGCATCCTGACGAAGACGCCGACCCGCATTCGCCGCTGGCGAGCTTCTTCTGGGGACACATGGGCTGGCTGTTCATCGTCAACAGCCAGTTCCAGAACGTGCCGGCCTACGAAAAATACGTGCGCGATCTTCTTCGCGATCCGTTCCACAAGGCGCTGGTGCGCAACGAAATGTGGTCCTTCGTCTATGCGGCGCACGCGCTCGTTATTTTGCTGCTCGGATTTCTGGCCGGCTGGCTGTGGACCGGCGCAGTTTGGGGCGGGGTGCAATTCGGTCTGAGCATGCTGGTGTGGGGCGTGTTCGTGCGCACGGTTTATTCCTGGCATGTGACCTGGGGTACCAATTCGGCCTCCCATGTCTGGGGCTATCGTAATTACGAGACCGGCGAGAACAGCCGCAACAACTGGCTCATCGGGCTCACGTCGGGCGGCGATGGCTGGCACAACAATCACCATGCCGATCCGCGCTGCGCCGCGCATGGCTTTCACCGTTGGTGGGAGCTCGACACAACGTACCTGACGATCCTGATGTGGGAGCGGATCGGCCTCGTCTGGGGCGTGCGGCGGCGCGGCAAAAGCGCAATCGCCGCAGCAGAGTAGTCGCCGACGGGTTCGTCGCGCTTAACCATCCCAATATCGACGCCATAGAAAAAGGGCGCGGCATGTGCCGCGCCCTCGATGTTCCCGCAAGTCGTCGGCGGCTTACATCATGCCGCCCATGCCCCCCATACCGCCGCCCGGCATCGCCGGCATGGCGGGGGTATCCTTCGGCAGTTCGGCAACCATGGCTTCGGTCGTGACCAGAAGGCCCGCAACCGAGGCCGCGTCCTGCAGCGCGGCGCGCACCACCTTGGCGGGGTCGACGATGCCCTTATCAAGCATGTCAACATACTCCTCGCTCTGCGCGTCGAAGCCAAACGTCTCGGACTTGTTCTCCATGATCTTGTTGACCACGATCGAGCCTTCGACGCCGGAGTTCTCGGCGATCTGGCGCAAAGGCGCTTCCAGCGCCTTGAGCACGATGTTGATGCCGGCCTGCACGTCGGCATTGCTGTTGGTAAGCTTGCCGACCGACTTTTTCGCGCGCAGCAGCGCGACGCCTCCGCCCGGCACGATGCCTTCCTCAACGGCGGCGCGGGTCGCGTTAAGCGCGTCCTCGACGCGGTCCTTTTTCTCCTTGACCTCGATCTCGGTCGCGCCGCCGACGCGGATCACCGCGACGCCGCCGGCGAGCTTGGCCAGCCGCTCCTGCAGCTTCTCGCGGTCGTAGTCCGAGGTGGTCTCCTCGATCTGCGCCTTGATCTGGCCGACCCGGGCTTCGATGTCCTTCTTCTTGCCGGCGCCGTCGATGATGGTGGTCTTCTCCTTCTCGATCACCACCTTCTTTGCGCGGCCAAGCATTGCAGTGGTCACGTTCTCAAGCTTGATGCCGAGGTCTTCGGCGATGAGCTGACCGCCGGTCAGGATGGCGATGTCTTCCAGCATCGCCTTGCGGCGATCGCCGAAGCCCGGCGCCTTGACGGCCGCGACCTTCAGCCCGCCGCGCAGCTTGTTGACGACGAGGGTGGCGAGCGCCTCGCCCTCGATGTCCTCGGCGATGATGAGCAGCGGCTTGCCCGACTGCACCACCGCCTCAAGCACCGGCAGCATCGCCTGCAGCTGCGACAGCTTCTTCTCGTGCAACAGCACGTAGACGTCTTCCAGCTCCGCGATCATCTTCTCGGCGTTGGTGATGAAATAGGGCGACAGATAGCCGCGGTCGAACTGCATGCCCTCGACGATCTCGACGTCGGTCTCAAGCGCCTTCGCCTCTTCGACGGTGATGACGCCCTCGTTGCCGACCTTCTGCATCGCGGAGGCGATCATCTTGCCGATGGCGCTGTCGCCATTCGACGAAATGGTGCCGACTTGCGCCACCTCGGCGGAGGAGCCGACCTTCTTGGCGCGCTTCTTGATGTCCTCGACCACGGCGCTGACCGCAAGATCGATGCCACGCTTGAGGTCCATCGGGTTCATGCCGGCAGCGACGGATTTCACGCCTTCCTTGACGATGGCCGCTGCGAGTACGGTTGCGGTCGTAGTGCCGTCGCCGGCCTGGTCGTTGGTCTTCTGCGCCACCTCGCGCACCATCTGCGCGCCCATGTTCTCGAACTTGTCTTCGAGTTCGATCTCCTTGGCGACGGTTACACCGTCCTTGGTGATGCGCGGCGCGCCGAAGCTCTTGTCGATGACGACGTTGCGGCCCTTGGGGCCGAGCGTTACCTTCACCGCATTGGCGAGCACTTCGACGCCATGCAGCATGCGGTCGCGCGCGTCTGTGGAAAATCTTACGTCCTTAGCAGCCATGGTTTGTTTGCTCCTGGTTTGTTAGCTCGTCATCACCGGGCTTGCCCGGTAATCCATGCAGGCGCGTCGGCCTCATGGAACACCGGATACAAGTCCGGCCATGATGACGTGTGAGTTCAGGCGATCACGCCCATGATGTCGGACTCCTTCATGATGAGGAGTTCGTCGCCATCGAGTTTGACTTCGGTGCCGGACCATTTGCCGAACAGCACGCGGTCACCGGCCTTCAGATCCATCACGATGAGCTTGCCGTTCTCGTCGCGGCCGCCCGGCCCGACGGCGACAATCTCGCCCTCCTGCGGCTTCTCTTTGACAGTGTCGGGAATGATGATGCCGCCCTTGGTCTTGCTCTCGGCATCGATGCGCTTGACGACCACCCGGTCATGCAGCGGGCGGAATTTCAATTTAGCCATGATCACCCTCTTGGCCGCCTTAGGCGCGCGGCCGTTGCGTGGACGAAACTTTCGTTTGTTTTTCAGACGCTTAGCACTCTTTATAAAGGAGTGCCAAAAGCCCCAGCGGAAATAAGGGCTTGGCCCGGTGCTGTCAAGGCGGCAGACGCGGATGGCTAACAAACTGTAAAGGACCGGCGCGTAAAACGCCGGTATAGGCATCCTCTTGCTCTTCGGGGTCGGTTTCGGTCACTCTGGTGGCCAAATCCGGTGGCAAAACGGGCAGGCAACGGGGTTGCCAAACAACCGGGTATGGGGGTGGGCGGAAGGCGGCTGCCCTCGCGATGAAGTGTTCGAGGAGAATTTCGATGAGCGGGTGGCTGCGCAAGGATCGTTGGCTCGCGGCTGCTGCCGCAGCGTGCGCTTTAGCGCTGGGAAGTTGCGCCAGCAACCAGCCGGCGGGCCCAGCGCCCGCCGCGGAGGCACCGGCCGGTCCCGAAGTGCCGTCAACGATCCGCGCCGAGGAAGTCGTCGGCCGCTGGGGTTATGGTTCGTTCCACCGGCCGGAGGATCTGGTGCGCACCGAGGCGGCAGCGCGCGCCGCCTGTGGCGAACCGGTCGTCATCAATCGCGGGCCGAACGGCGGTGTGATGATGTACCTCGCCGACAACGCGCAATTGCAAGAACTGGAACTCAAGGGCAGTCAAAGCGGCCAGAATTATATTGGCCCACCCGGACCGGCGGGCGGCAAGGACGATCGTCAGATCGTGTCATTCGACGGCCGCGCCATGGTGCTCAAGTGGTTGGACCCGGAAGTGGTCAGCCGCTACGGCACCAGCGTCTATGTCCGCTGCGCGCCTGAAGGCGCCCCGCACACCGCGCGTCGAGCGCCGGCCAAGCCCAAGCCGAAACCCAAGCCGGCACCGGCGCCGCAATAAAAACAGCTGCTCGGTTGTCCGTTAGGCGCTCTGGTATCTTATAGATTTGGTCGCATTTTCTTCGGAAGACCAGCGGCCACTTTTCCGGAAAATGCTTCAGTCGGCAAACATCGCGTCGATGTCGTCCTGCGAGGCATGGCCGTGATCGCCGTCGAGCCGCGGACCGTGCAGCGCCGCAGCGGCGACGGAGGCTGTCTGGATCTCTTCCAGCACGCGCGCGATGTGATCCTCAACAAACTTCATCGCTGTAAGCACCTTGGCGACACGCTGGCCGATCAGATCTTGAAAATTGCAAGCCTCAAAAATCTGGATGACGAGATCTTGGATGTCCTGCGCCAGCTCCTGCTCAAGCTTACCGTTGAGCGCGGCTGACAGGTTGTTGGCAGCGATATCGATTTCTTCGGCGGCGGCGAGGATTTTCTGCGTCGCCTGCTCGGTGCCACTGACCACAGCGAGCAATTCGCTGTCGATGCGCGACAGCGGCGTCTCTGCGAGAGGGCCGTTTCGTTTGCCGACTTCGGCAGCGGCTGCGGCCACCCCGTCGCCCCTGATCGCGCCGGCTATCAGATTGAGATCGGTCGCGAGCTGCGTGACGCGGCCATCGGCGCGCTCGCCGTTTGCCTCCGCACGCAGCGGTGCCGCCACCGCCAGCGCAGCGCGCAGCGCACGCAGTTCCCGCATGATTTCGCCATAGGGCAGACCGGACGGCGCGTTTTCGTCCGTCTGGTCGAGGCGTGCGGTTGCGGTTTGTTCAATGCGGAAAATCTTGCGCGGCTCAGGCATCCCTGCACCAGTCTCTGTTTTATTCCTCACCGCCCATTTCCCAACCTATCAATAGCATTAGGGGACTTAATACCGCGTTCATGCCGGCGCGGCGCATTTTAGCAGGCGCCGACCACGTTCGGTTAACCATGGGGTGAGCGCGTTGACGCAAAATAAACCCTGTCTTGATGAACAATGTGCAAAGATGCAGGCTACCGCGTGGCGTGGAACAAAATTTACCAAACAGTCGAGGTTTGAGCCTGTACTGAGCGCGCGCGGAGAACACGCTGCGCGGCGTAAACAGTATAGAGTTCAACATGCGGCGTATCTGCATTTCGGCGCTCGTTCTGGGCGCGCTTTCGGTTCCGGCTGTTGCCGAGCCACTTCCAATCACTCCCGATGCCTATAAGGCGGCTCCCGCTGCTGTGCCTCCAGATGCGACCGCGGCGACGATAGCTGCTGCAGCGCCGCTGCGCGTTGCCGACGCGCAAGCCAATCTCGGCGGCGGCTTTATTCAATTACTGTTTGGCGGCGGCTCGCAGGGTGGTGCAGCGCCTCGGAACTATCCGCAGGCGCCGGCAGCCACGCCAGTTCCGCAGCCGCAGACTGCGGCGCTCGGCAACGATCCCGATGCGGCGGTTGCCGATACCGACGAGGGCAGTCACGCGCCGGTCGACCCAAAATTCGACCGCCAGGTCGTCGGCTATACCGGCAAGGAACCGGCCGGCACGATCGTTGTCGATACGCCGCACAAATTTCTCTATCTGGTTGAGGACGACGGCAAGGCGATGCGTTACGGCATCGGCGTCGGCCGGCCCGGTTTCACCTGGGCGGGCGTCAAGACGATCACCGCCAAGCACGAGTGGCCCGATTGGCGGCCGCCGGGCGCGATGCTCAAACGCCAGCCGGAACTGCCGCGCTTTATGGCTGGCGGTCCGCAAAATCCGCTCGGCGCCCGCGCCATGTATCTCGGCTCGACCGATTATCGGATTCACGGCTCCAACGAGCCGTGGACGATCGGCCACAACGTCTCGTCGGGCTGCATCCGCCTGCGCAATGCCGACGTTATCGATCTCTACAGTCGTGTGAAAGTCGGCACCAAAGTCGTGGTGATGTGACGTGTCATCGTCCGCGTAGGTGGACGATCCGGTAAGCTCGAACAGTGGGAACTGGATGCTACGACTTCGCGGGCATGACAGTTTCAAGTCAATTCCACGCTGCGCTCAGCCAGCAATCGCGGAAAAGCGTCGTCGAGAAAATACGCATATTCGCGCTCGCGCAAATCGGTAAGCGGATCAAGCCGTACGAGCTCGGCGTCGACGCGGCCCGGATGACACATGACGAGGCCGCCGTCGGGCAGACCGTCGAGAAATTCGGGAAAGAGTTTGGTGAAATCGGCGGCGGGGCGAAAGCTATAAGTGCCGGCGAAGGCCGCATTGGTCCGTCGGCCCGCTTGCGCCGCGAGCTTCCTGAAACGCCTGCTCAGTGCGTCGAGGATAAGCCCTTTCGGCTCGAGATTGTGCCGCACCGCGCGGCCGCACTGGCGCAGCCATGCTTGCGGCGCCGCTTCGCTTGCGACGCGAATAAGTGCTTCGCCGATCTGCGGGAACACGTGGATGTGCTGATGGCCGTCGATGTAGTCGGGCGCACGGCAGAACGCGGCGCGGAATGCCGCGATCTGAGCGGCGATCTCGGCCTCCAACAACGCGGGCGTTAACATGCGCGCGAGGCCGCGGCCGGCCATCGCCGCCAGCGGTAGGAATGCGCTGTCTCGCAGCGGTGCGAAGCCAGGACTCAATGGAGAGAATGGCGCCGTCAGCGTCAGGTGCAGACCGATCGCCGCGTGATCAGCCGCGGCGGCACGCAGGGTGTCCGCTTCGGCGCCGGAAAAGCTCGGGGCCACGACCATCGCCGACGTGGCGTTGATGCGCCGGCGGCCGATGAGATCGCGGATCGCCGCACTGACTGCGGGCGAAATGCCATAATCGTCGGCGCACAGGATAATGTGCCGGCCCGCGGAAACGGTCATTCGGCGGCTTCCCCGACCTTGCCAGGCGGGTAGGGCGACGTCGTTGCGGAGGGCGCCGTGTCGGCGCGCGCCTCTTCATCGCGCTTTAGAGCGTGCTCGGCGACGAAATAAACCGGCCGCGCCTTGATCTCGGAAAGAATCTTGCCGATGTACTCGCCGACCACACCGAGCATGATCAGCTGAACGCTGCCGAGCACCATCATGCCGACAAACAGCGATGGGTAGCCGGGCACGTCGACGCCGTATACGAGTGTCTGATAGAGGATTTGCGCGCCATAGAGCAGCGCGATCGTGGCCAACAGCAGCCCGAGCATGGTGGCAACGCGCAGCGGCGCCACTGAGAACGATGTCAGTCCGTTAAGCGACAGGCCGATAAGCGAGCGGACATTCCAGGTGCTGCGGCCGTCGGTGCGCGGCGCCGGTTCGTAGTCGATACGCATCTGGCGGAAGCCGATCCAGCTCGCCAGTCCCTTAAAGAAGCGATTGCGTTCTGGCATCTGCCGCAGCGCGCTTGCCGCGCGTGGCGACAGCAGGCGAAAATCGCCGGCGTCTTCAGGAATTTTTGTGCGCAGGCCCCAATTGAGCAACAGATAAAAGCTCTTCACGGCGAAGCGACGTGTCATCGATTCATTCGAGCGATGAGCTTTGGCGGTGTAGACGACGTCGCAGCCGTTATCGAGCCAGTGCCCCACCAACGTCTCGATCAGAGCGGGCGGATGCTGTCCGTCGCCGTCGATGAATACCACGGCGCCGAGGCTGGCATGGTCGAGGCCGGCGAGCAGCGCCGCCTCCTTGCCGAAGTTGCGCGACAGCGACACCACCTGGACGTCGATGCCTGAGGCCGGCAGCGCGCGGGCGACGGCGAGCGTACCGTCGCTGCTGCCGTCGTCGACGTAGACCACCTCGCAGGCGAGCGCGCGCGTCTGTTTCAGATTGTGTGCGACGTCGGTCAGGTGGGTGTGCAGGCGCTCGAGGCCTGCGCCCTCGTTATAGAGCGGCACAACGATGGAGAGTCCGGTGCGCGCGCCGACGCCTACCGGGACCGCCGGCGCCGCATTTCGGGGCTCGTTCGTCTCGTCCATCGGCTCTTGCCTTGCCGCGCTGGATTTTTATAGTGCAGTCGCCCGTTTTTGTCGCGCAAGGGGAGAACGGAAGCAAGGAAATGGTAAAATCGCCTGATAACATGCCGGGATTGGGCTCGCGGTCGGCAAGCGGCATGTTACGCGGCTTGCGATGAATTCCGCCATGCGGCTCAACGCGCTTCGCTTGCGGTTTTCTCACGGCTGGCGCAAAGGCGCGATCAGCCGCAAGGCGGTGTCGTTTGCGCTGATCGGCGTCGTTAATGCTTTCGTCGATTACGGCGTATTCTTTCTGGCGCGGGCGGTCTTTGCACAGTGGCCAGCGGCGCTGGCGCTGTTCGCCGCGACTTCCGGTGCGTGCCGTTGTGCCGGCGCGGATACCGTTTCTTTTATCGTTGCCAACCTGACATCGTGGGCCGTCGCCGTGACTGGCTCGTACATCCTCAACGCTTCGATCACCTTCGCGGCGGAGTCCGGACGGAAACTGCGCTGGCCCGCTTACGCAGTATTCGCGGCTTCCGGAATCGCCGGGTGGCTCGCCAACACGGCGGCGCTGGTGTTCGCCGCGCAAGTTCTACTGCTGCCGATCGCCCTGGCCAAAGCCATTGCCATTCTGGCGAGCTTCGCCGTCAACTTTACGCTGTCGCACTACGTCGTGTTTCGCGTGCGCCATCGGCCGGCGCTCGACGGGCGCCAAGACGCCTGACGCGGTAGAGCGGCCGACTTTGATTTGGATGAATTGGTGCCGCGTCGTCGCCTGGAGTCGTTTTACAGAAGTCCCGCGCCGCCTTCGGCTGCGAATTTTGCCGGATCGCCTTCCCAGACAATGCGGGCATGCTCGAGTACGTAGACGCGGTCGGCATGCGGCAGCGCAAAGGTGACGTTCTGCTCGGCCAGCAGAACGGTGATTGGTGTGGTCTGACGCAGCCGTTCGAGCGCCTTGGAAATCTGTTCGAGGATGACCGGCGCCAATCCCAAGGTCGGCTCGTCGAGCATGAGCAGCTTCGGCTTCATCATCAGAGCACGTGCAATGGTGAGCATTTGCTGCTCGCCGCCCGACAAAGTACCCGCCGCCTGCCGCTGCCGATCGCGCAGAATGGGAAACAGCTCGAACAGCCACTCGATCTGGGCTCCGCTCTCTTCGGTCGGCAGGTGCTGACCGCCGAGGTCGAGATTTTCGCGCACGGTCATGTCAACGAACAGTTCACGGCCTTCGGGGCATTGCACGATGCCGCCGCGTGCGATCGCCGCCGCGGACTGGCCGCGCAGCGTCGCGCCTTGGCGACGCACCTCGCCTGCATAAGGCAGAAGACCCGAGATGGTGTTGAACAGCGTGGTTTTGCCGGCACCGTTGAGGCCGACGACGGCGACGAACTCTCGTTCGTGCACGTGGATCGAAACCTGTTCGAGCGCCTGCGCCTTGCCGTAATGGACGCTAACCTTGTCGACCGCTAAAAACGGCGTCGCCGCATCGCGGAACGAGGATTCCGGGCGCGCGGCAGTCTCGATCGTGCCGCCGAGATAAACCCGCCGCACGGTTTCGTTGCGCATCACCTCGTCGGCCGAGCCCTCGGCGATGCGCTCGCCGACATACATGGCGATGACGCGGTCGACGAGGCGCGATACGCTCTTGACGTTGTGATCGACCAGAAGCACGGCGCGGCCGTCGTCACGCAGTTCGCAGATCAGATCGGAGAAGGCCGCGGTTTCCCTGGCGGTTAGTCCGGCGAACGGCTCGTCGATCAGGAGCACCTGGGGGTCGCGCGCGATTGCTTTGGCGATCTCGATCTTGCGCAGGTCGGCGAATGGCAGTGTGCCGGGGCGCCGATCGAGTACGGCGGTCAGGCCGACGCGAGCCGCAATGGCGCGGGCGCGCGCGTCGGTCTGCGGGTCGGCGAACAGGCGCGTGAGCTTGTCGGGCAGCAGCGCCAGCTTGATGTTTTCCAAGACGGTCTGGCGATGCAGCGGGCGGGAATGCTGAAACACGATGCCGGCGCCCATGCGCGCGATGCGGTGCGATGGCCAGCCGCAGACTTCGACGCCGCTGATGCGCACCGATCCGCCGTCGGGGCGTTCGATACCCATGATCAGCTTCATCACCGTCGACTTGCCGGAGCCGTTGGGGCCGATCAGTCCTAAAATCTTGCCGGCAGCGACCGAAAGCGACATTTCCTTGACGGCGACCAGACCGCCGAACCGCTTGGTGAGGCCGGTTACTTCGAGGCGGGCGAGTTCGGTCGCGCTCACGCGTCTTCTCTTGTGCGGGTGAGCAGACCAAAAAAGCCATTCGGGTATATCAGCACCACGATCAGCGCCATGCCGAACACGATGAAGTTCGACAGATCGCCAAGCGGCCGCAGCGCCTCGCTCATGGCGATGAGAAAGATAGCGCCGAGGACCGCGCCCAGAATGGTGCGGCGGCCGCCGAGCACCGCGGAGATAATGATCTGCACGCCGACGGTGATGTCGATGAAGGTGCCGACCGAGGCCGAGCCGAGATAGAACACCATCAGGCTGCCGGCGAGGCCCGAGAAGAAAGCGCTTATGACAAACGCGGTGAGCTTGTGCTTGGTAACATTGAAGCCGAGCGCGCCGGCCTGGACCGCATCCTGGCCGCTGGCCTGCAGGATGAGGCCAACCGGCGAGCGCGACAGCGAAAACAAAATCGCGCCGCTGATCGCCATGAACCACAGTGCAATCAGATAATTGGTGGCGTCGCTGATCGAGATCACATCAGGCACGGTGAGGCCGATTTCGCCGCCGGTGAGGTGCGCGTCGACGACGATGAAATTCTGCAGGATCAGCACGGCAACCAGCGTGGTCAGTCCGAAATATGGTCCGCGTAGGCGCAGCGCCGGCAGCGCCAGCACGAGCCCGCCGGTGATCGCAGCCGCCGTGCCCGCGGCGATGCAGAGCCAGATCGGCGGCTGATATAGATTGTCGAGGATGCCCGCCGTGTAGGCTCCGACCCCGATCAGAAATGTCGGACCGAAATTGACCTCGCCGGCGAAGCCGAACAGCAGGTCCCAGGCCATCGCGAACACACCGAAGTAATACGCGATCGTGAGCAGGCCGAGAATGTAGCCGCTCGCCCAGAGCGGCAGGAACGAGGCGAGCACGATCGCGCCGAGACCGATCAGGAGAAGGCGCGCCGTGGGGATCTGCATTTAGCGCCGTCCCAACAGCCCGCGTGGGCGCACATACATGACGGCGACGAGCAGGAGCAGCGCCGGGATAGTGCGATAGGCCGGCGAGATCAGGTAGGCGGTAATCGTCTCCAGATACCCCACCACATAGGCAGCGATCAGCGCGCCCGGAACGCTGCCCAAGCCGCCGAGCACGACGATGGAAAACGCGCTCGCCGTCAGCGGTCCCGCGCTGTAGGACGAGATGCCGAGAAACATGCCGAGCAGCACGCCGGCAACGCCGACCAGGACACCGTAAATGGCCCACACCGCGACGTAGACCTGCGACAACTCGACGCCAAGCAGCGTGATGCCGCGTGGGTTCATCGAGGCGGCGAGCACCGCCTTGCCGGCGCGGGTGCGGTTGACCAGGAGCCACAAGGTCGCGATCGCCAAACCGCAGACAATGGCCGTAAAGATCTCGTTGGCGGGCGTGCGCACGCCGACGATCTTGATGACACCCTGCACGATCGGTGCCACGGTCTTGGCATTGTCGGTGTAGAAATAGGCGATCAGCTGCTGAATCATGATGCCCCACAGCAGCGTTGCCGTGAGGATGAAAATTTCCTTTTCCTCCTCGCGGATTTTGCGCGTGTGCTGTAGCGGGCTGACCACGACGAAATAGGTGAGCATCGACAGGCTGAAGCCAACCGCAACGCCAATGGCGGCGCCCGTAAAGGGACCGACGTGCAGACTGTCGCCGGCGGCCCAGGCCGCAACCACCGCCGCCACCATCAGCGAGCCGTGGGAAAGGTTGAGCACGCCGGAGACGCCGAAGATCAGCGCAAAGCCGGTGGCGCCGAGCGCGTAGAGCGAGCTGATCGCGAAGCCGTCGATCAGGATTTGCCAGAACACCGTCATTGCATCACGCCACGTTCATCGGCGCCCAGTAAAAACTCCCCGCGCGCGGCTGCGGGCGGGGAGTGCGAGGGGCGTCGATCCTGCGCTTGTCAATTGGCTGCGCCGACCTTGATGAAAGACGGGAATTTTACTTTGCCGTTGGCGACCTTGGCTGGCCACAGATTGACCTGCTTGCCATTCTGCCATTGCAGCATCAAGCCCGTGATGGTGTCGGGGCCGATCTTGAGCGCGTGCGGATTCGGCGTGTCCTTGCCTTTGAACTGGACACGGCCGATCGTCCCAACAAAGTCGGTCTTCTCCATCGCGTCGACCAGCTTGTCGGGATCGACCGAGCCGGCGCGCTTGATTGCATCGGCGATGTAATAGACCTCGTCATAGGCGGTGTACCCGCAATAGGACGGTGTATGGCCGAAGCGCTTGGCGAACGCCTGGACAAACGGCAGCGTCTTCGGGGTGACCGCGACGTCGGGGGCGGAGAAGCCCTGGAACAGCACGCCCTCGGTGGCCCCGTTGGTATCGTTCCAGAAGCTCGAATTGGTCGCCTGCGAGGATACGCCGAACATCGGGATCGGCACTTCCTGCTGCTTCCACTGCACCGTCGGCTGCACGCCGACGTGGGAGACGCCGGTCATGATCACGTCCGGCTTTTCGCCTTCGATCTTGTTGAAGATCGGGGTGAAGTCGGTTGTGTCGGGCGAGAAGCGGATGTGGTCGATGACCTTGATGCCGATTTGCGGCAGACACTTCAAATATTCGGCGTCGAGCGGCGTGGTCCAGGCGGCATCTTCGCTCATGACCACAGCGGTCTTCATGTGCAACTGCCCGACCAGAAGGTCCTTGGCGGCGGCGCAGGTGGCGTCGGCGATGCTGGTCGACGTCGCATAGCCATGGAACATGTATTTGAGATGATCGTAATCCTTGGCGATGTTTTGCGTGATTACGTCGGAAGCGGCGCCGGGCGTCACTGTCACCATCTTCAGGCGTCCGGCCCAAGGCTCAAGCGCCAGCACGACCTCGCTGATGTAGCTCGTGATCACCGCGTTAACGTGATCCTGGGTGGCGGCGCGCTGGAAGGCGCGCACCGACTCGGCGGCGGACGAGTGATTGTCGTAGGAGACGATTTCGATCTTGCGGCCGTTGACGCCGCCGGCGGCATTGATTTCATCGGCGGCAAGCTGTGCGGCCTGCGGGATCGACGACCCGGCCACCGCGGTCGCCTCGGCGATGACGCCGATCTTGATCGGCGTATTGGACTGGGCATAAGCGGGCGCCGCAAGCGTCAGCGCGAAGAACGCGGTGCCTGCAGCAAGCGCAGCTAAAAGCGGCGCAGACGCACCGCGATTTTCAAGTTTCTTCATATACTGTCCTCCCTTGACGATCGCGGTCCGTCTGTAACGGCGGCCGCTGCTTGGAGGCCAGTGTAACGGATCGTCTTTGGACGGCAAGCCCGGAGCGTTCCTGCGCCACAGAGGCGCCCGTGCCGCATGCTGATATTTTGAGCAGAACGGTGGGCGGTAGCCTCACTCGTGCTGAACCTGCACAGTCACATGCGACAGGGAACGGAATCGCTTCAGCTGCGATCGGTAATGATCCGCTCCGCGCCGGCTCTGGGTCGCTACAGATAAGATCGCGCCGAGATGGCCTGGGCCAAGCCGCCACAGGTGGAAGTCGGTCAAGCGGTCTCCATCCGTCTCTATGACGGCGCGCATGCGCTCTGCCATGGCGCGGTCGGGCGTCATGTCAAGCAAGATCGCGCCGGTATCGCGGATCAGGGTGTAGGCCCAGGCGGCGATGACGATGGCGCCGATCAGGCCCACGGCGGGATCCATCCAGGTCCAGCCGAACAGCCAGCCAAGCGACAGGCCCGCAATGACCAGAAGCGACACTGCCGCATCCGCCAGAACGTGGACGATCGCGGCGCGCATGTTGTTGTCGCGATGGGCGGAGGCATGTGCATGTTCGTGCTCGGTGAATGCGACGTCGTGGCGCTCGCCGCTGAGGACGACGCACGCGGTGAAGGCGTGCGGTTTCGGGATTTCGTCGAGCGACTCCAGATAGCCGGCGCGCGACGCCATGACGAAGATTTGTTGCATACCGCCGGGACGCAGCGTTTCGACAACGACTGCGCTCGCTGCGAGATCACCGCTCGCACACGACAGCCGGAAGCGGGGCGGTCCGCCTGCTTCGAAAATTTCAAGTCGCGCGGCGCCCGCGCTGGTCGCCAGCGCGTGCACCTGGTCGTGAGCATGATGATCGTAGCCGCCGTGGCCGTGGTCGTGCCCTGCATGGCCGTGACCGTGATGGTGGTTCCTGCCGCTGAGCAGGAGAACACTGGCCACGTTGACGATCAATCCGAGCACGGCGATGGGTATCGCTTCGTTGTAGCGGATCGGAACGGGCCAGATGAGGCGGGTCAACGCCTCGTAGCCGATCAAGAGCGAAATCATGGCGAGGACGACGGCGCTGGTGAACCCTGCGAGGTCGCCGAGCTTGCCAGTGCCGAACGAGAAGCGTGCGTCTTCGGCGTGCCGGCGCGCATAATTGTAGGCGACCGCGGCGAGTAGCAGTGCGCTGGCATGTGTCGACATGTGTAAGCCGTCGGCGACGAGCGCGATTGAGCCGAACAAAAGTCCGCCAGCGATCTCCGCCACCATCATGATGCTGCATAGCGCAATCACCATCCAGGTGCGGCGCTCGTTCCTCTCATGGCCTTCGCCGAGAAAAACGTGAGAATAGCCATTGTCCCGCACATCGGCCACGGTCCGTCCCTCTTCGCCTGTCTCGCGCGTCACTTCAGGTATGCCTGGAACGCCTCGATCAGTTCCTCGGCGCCACGCGTGCGCTCGGCATCCTTGACCGGATCGACCACGTGCAGCCGGATATGATCCTCGATCACTTCGGTCATTAGGCTGTTCATGGCGCCGCGCGCCGCGACGATCAGGTGCAGTACGGTGGCGCAGCCTTTTTCCTCTTCGAGCGCGCGCTCGACCGCCTCGACCTGCCCGCGGATGCGGCGGATGCGGTTAAGGAGCTTGACCTTTTCGCGTTGGGTGTGAGACATAGTCCTCAACCGTAATAGGGTAGGGGGTATGATATATCAGCGCCCCATTCCGGTGTCCAGGATCGGTCATGACGCTGTAGCTAACGGCTCGGCGGCCGATCGAACGTATGTCTTCCTCGCACCCCGGGGCGGACTTCGACGCGAAGCCGTGTCACGCTATTGTCGCGATAGGAATGGCAGCAAACGTATTCGGCCGTGCGGTGGGCGGGGGGTCGGAGCGATGCGGGGCTTGTTGCTAACATGGCTGGCGCTAATCGCGCTTGGCGGGGGCGCCGAAGCGGCGGACGTCTCGGCGTCGATGCCGACCAAAGCGCCGCCACAAACGGCGCCCGGCACCTACGATTGGACCGGATTTTACGCCGGCGTTCACTATGGCTACGCCGCGGGTTCCTCGCATTGGTCGGCCACCCAGAGCGGAGCGGCGGCGCCGCTGTCCGGCTCGCTCGATATGCTCAATGCCTACGATCCGTTCACCGCGACCGGCGGCTATCTGCACGGATTTCAGACGGGCTATAACTACGTACTGCCATCGCACGTCGTCGTCGGTGCGGAGGCTGACATCTCATTTCCAAGCTTGCTCGGCGGCACTTCGACATTCTCCTCGTCATCGAGCGGCACGGCCGCCTACCAGGATCTGGTCGAATTCTCCGGTACGCTGCGCGCGCGCATCGGCTACTCCGCTGGTAATTGGCTATTCTACGCCACTGGCGGCTTTGCCTACAGTTACGATCAGCTTACCCGCACCCAGTTGTCCGGCATGCCGGCAGGCGGCACGGCGCTGCCCGGCAGCTTCGACAATCACTTCGCGGTGCCGCGCTTCGGCGCGGTGGCCGGCGGCGGCGTGGAGCTCGCGCTGTCGCCGAAATGGATGGCGCGGCTGGAGTTTCTCTATACAGATTATGGCTCGCATAGCGTCGTTTTTCCCGATGCTGCCGAGGGCTTCACGTCGAACCTCAACGTCGCGATGCTGCGCGCCGGCCTTGATTACAAGCTCGGCCAGACTGGCGTCGATGCCGATCTGCTCAGCAAAGGCCCTGCGCCGCTCGATCTCGGCTGGTTCGCCGTTCATGGCGAAACCACTTTCATCGAGCAATACGTGCCGCCGTTCCACGCGCCGTATCGAGGCGCCAATAGCCTCATTCCCAATCAGGGCCGGGAGGGCGGCGACGCTTCACTCAGCGCCGGCTTCAGGCTTTGGCAGGGCGCCGAATTGTGGATCGACCCGGAAATCGATCAAGGCTTTGGGGTGAGCAATACCGAGGGCGTTGCAGGCTATGTCAACGGCGCGGCCGCAAAGGTCGGCGCTGCGGTTCCTTACGCGCGCCTGCCGCGCTATTTCGTGCGGCAGACCATCGACCTCGGCGGCAAGAGCCAGAAGGTCGATGGCGCAGCCAATCAGTTTGCCGGTTCGCAGACGGAGAACAGGGTGGTGTTCACCGTCGGCAAGTACGCCGCCACCGATATCTTCGACAAGAACAAATATGCCACTGATCCCCGCAACGATTTCCTGAACTGGGCGCTCGTTGATACCGGCACATTCGACTATGCGGCCGACGCATGGGGCTACAGCTATGGCGCCGCGGCCGAATGGTATCAGGGCGACTGGACCGTGCGTGGCGGGCTGTTCGATCTCTCCATCGTTCCCAACAGCGCCGAACTCGACCCGAACTTCGAGCAATTCCAATGGCTGGGCGAAATCGAGCGCCGCTATCAGTTGTTTGGCCATGCCGGCAAGATTGCCGTCACCGGGTTTTTGAGCCGTGGCCGCATGGGTACCTTCGCGGATGCAATCGCGTTGGCGCAGATGAGTGGCGGTATCCCCGCCACGGCGGCCGTCCGCCGATATCGGAGCCGTCCGGGCCTATCGGCCAACCTCGAACAGGAGATCACATCCGACCTAGGGATTTTCGCCCGTGTCGGCTGGGCGGACGGCAATGTCGAGCCCTATGAGTACGCCGACATCGACCGCACGGTGGCGGCCGGCTTGCAGCTGAAGGGAACGCAATGGGGCAGGCCTGACGACACGGTCGGCGTCGCCGGCGTCGTCAACGAAATCTCCGCCGAACACCAGGCCTATTTGAATGCCGGCGGCCTGGGCATTCTGGTGGGCGACGGCATGCTGCCGCATCCCGGCGCTGAGAAGATTATCGAGGCGTATTACAGTTACGCGCTGTCCCCGGCGACCCACATCACGGCCGATTATCAGTTTATCGATAATCCCGCCTACAACTCCGATCGCGGTCCGGCCAGCGTGTTCGGCGGGCGCTTTCATTGGCAGTTCTGAAACGAAGCGGCTGCGCTGGTCTGCAACGCCGCTCAACTGCCCGGCAGGTGATTTCATGTTGGTGGGGGGCATCAAAGTGCTATGCTGCACGCACGATGTTCGATTTGCGGCATTTGAGACGATTGCGGCGGTCGGGCCGCGTACTTGCTGTTTGCCTTGCCTATGCGCTCGCCGTCCAGGCGGTAGTGGCCAGCGTCGGCGTGGGCATGTCGGCGTTTGCGGCGTCCGAACCGGGCGGCCTTGTCATTTGCGGCCAAGTGTCGGCCCCCGGACCCGGTCCTGCCGGTAATCGCCACCGGCCCAATCCCGCTCCGTCATGTCCGTTCTGCTTTGTCGCCGCGCAAAGCGCGGGACAAGCCGCGCTAATGGGGGCAGCCCCGGCGATTCCGACCTACGCAGGTCTGGCGATCGCCGCAGTGCCCGACCCAATCGGGCGGGGTGCTTTTGTCCCAAGATTCCGCCGCGTTGCCGGCGATCCACGCGCGCCCCCGGCTTTCTCCGCATAACGCTCGCACTGGCTCCGTTTCGGCGGAGCCATCACTCATGCGTTTTCGGAGAACACTATGCGCACCCTATCGCAACTCGTCTTCATGGCGGCTCTGATCGGCGCCGCCTCGGCCGCCTTCGCTCAAGGAGGCGACAATGCCAAAATTAACGTCGAACAAAAGATTACGGTACAAGAACCTTGGGCCCGCGCGACGCCGGCCGGCGCCATGAGCGGCGCCGCCTACATGACGCTCGCCAACAAGACCAGCACGGCGGACCGTCTCACCGGCGCGTCCTCGGACGTTGCCGTTAAAGTGCAAATCCACGAAATGAAGGTCGTCAATGGCGTCATGCAGATGCGCGAGGTCACCGGGGGCGTTGCAATACCCGCCGGCGGATCGGTGACGCTCAAGCCCGGTAGCTACCACGTGATGTTGATGGGGCTGAAAAAACCGCTGGTCGTCGGCCAGAGTATTCCGCTGACGCTGACCTTCGCCAAGGCCGGGAATATTTCGGTCACGGTGCCAGTCCAGGCCATGGGCGCGACTGCCGGGAACGGCGGCATGAGCGGAATGAGCGGAATGGGCGGTGCGCAGCAGGATAGGGGCGGCGGCATGGGCAAAATGGAGATGAAGTGATGCAGGCGCGCCAGTGGGTTATCACGGCGATGGCCGGCGTTGCCGGGTTTGCCGTGGCGGCGGCGGCTATCGCTTTCGCGGTAACCGCGCGCCAACCTGGGCATTCCGGCATCGCATCCATCGGTGGTCCATTCACGCTCGTCGACGATGCCGGCGCGCAGGTCACCGACAAGACACTCGCGGGTAAGCCTTACGCGATCTATTTCGGCTACACGTACTGCCCCGAAGTGTGCCCAACAACACTGTTCGACCTGTCGCGCTGGATCAAAAAACTCGGTCCGGACGCCGACAAGCTCAACTATGTGTTCGTGACCGTCGATCCAGAGCGCGATACGGCGAAGCTGATGCACGCTTACCTGTCATCCTTCGATAGGCACATCCGCGGCTTCACCGGTACGCCGGCGCAGATTGCCAAAATCGCCAGTGAGTACCGCGTCTATTACAAGAAAATACCGACGAGCGACGGCAGCTACGTGATGGATCATTCCTCCATGATCTATCTGATGGATGCGAGTGAAAATTTCGACGCTATCATCCCCTATCAGGAGAACGACGCGTCGGCGGTCGCCAAGCTGAAAAGTCTGGCGTTGCAGGCGCCGACATCCTGACGCATACCGGCAACCCGGCCCCGTGCCGAATTGCCGGCCTGCTACTTGGGATCGATCTCGATTGGCGCGGCGAGTTTCAGGTGTTTGTTTGAGGGCAGCAGCGCGTCGACCGCGACGGTCCAGTTGCCGGCCGTGGTCAGCGTGATGCCCTTGATGTGCCAAGTGCCGTCGGCGTCCACGACGGCAGCGCGTGTCACCGGCTTGCTGCCTGGCGCCGGCGCTGTCAGCGTGAGCGTGAGCTGCCGGGCCACGAGCGTATCGAGGTCGTCATTGAGTAGATGAATGCTGGCGTTCGCGGTGCCGATGCGGCCCGGCTCGATGGTCACATCCGCCATGCCGTCTTCGCCGTGAATGTGTTGGAACGCGGCATCGGGCGGGATCGACCCTTCGGCCGCGTGGTGGTCGGCGTGGCTTCCCGGCGGCAGCGTTCCCAGCACCGCGACGATGGCGATGACGGCAGCGCCAAGCGCCGCCTCGATCATGGCATTGCGGTAGAGCGCGCGCCGCGCGCTCTGCTCTGCGGCGGCGTCGGTGTCGACCGCCAGCCTTGGCGTCAGCCGCAAGCGATTGACCACAGCGACGCCGACCATGGCGAAGAACAGCGCGATCTTGATGAGCAGGAGACGGCCGTAATCGGTCTCTGTCAGGGCATCGAGGCTGCCGGCGAGATACCAAGTGTTGACGATGCCGCTAAGCAGTAGTGTCGCCACGCTGACGACGCCGAGCGTCGAGAAGCGCAGTGTCGCTGTCTGCGCTACCACGAGCGGCGCCGCGTCCCGGCCGGTTGCGGCCAATAACAATGCGAGCGGCACCAGCGCTCCGACCCAAGCTGCGGCGGCGACGAGATGCAGGACGTCGGCGATTGGGTGAACGATGCCTTCCGCACCTTCGGCGCCAATGGCGTGACCGGCAAAGGCTAATGATCCAACGAGCGCTGCCGCGAGAACCACCGCGACCGCCTTGAGCCACGGCGACGCGGCACCGTTCGCTGAGAAGAGCGGAACGAATGTGCCGGCGAGAGCGCAGACAAGCACCAAGCGCGCGAGCCAGTCGTTGCCGAAATCGGTCTGGGTCAACACGGTCCGCAGCACGTCATTGGTGTAGATCTGTGCTAACGCTTGCCCGCTCATCGAAGTCGCCGTCAGGACGAACCAGGAAACGCCCGAGAGTACGCAGAGTGCGAGGCTGATCCATCCGGTCCAGGCGAACTGTCGCCGCAGGGTTGTAACGAGGAAATCGCCCGACGACTGGCGGAAAGCCGGCTCGGCAACGCAGACGGCAAAGAAGGCGACCCCTGCCGCCATGATCGTCGCGGCATAATGGACAGCGCGCGCGTAAATCAACAGGTTGAGCAAGTTATTGGCCGCCCACGGTGAACGTGAAATTGCCTTCGGTCTTGTGCGTGTCCACGGAAACGGCGCGCCAGCGCACGTGATAAGCGCCCGGGCCGTCGGCCTTGATCCCAATCTTCATCGTGTTGCCGCTGATCTGTGGCGCGCCTGCAATTACACTGGCGCCACTCGGCCCCGTAATGTCGACGCCGCTGAAGGCCGCCTCCAGCTTTTGGGTGAACCAGATCGTGACGTCAGGCGGCGCGGTTGGCACCGTCGCGCCGACCGGCGGGCTGGCATGATCGAGATGGGCGTGGGCGTCGGCGCCGACGGGCGCCAGCATGATGACGGCTGACGTGATGACCGTGATCAGCAATCGCATGTGAAATACCTCCGAATGTGAGTTTCTGTTGTAAAGCCGGCCCCGTGTCAGCGCGCGCTCCTTAGAACTGGTATTTCGCCGCGAGCACGTAAGTGCGGCCTGGGAAAGGATGGAACAGAAAATATTGTTCGTTGAAGATGTTGTCGATGCCGGCATCGAATGAAAAGTTCTTGGTCGCGTTGTAGTGCAGCTTGGTGTCCACGACGAAATAATTATCGAAGGCGCCATAGACATGCGGCACGATGTCGGTGTTGTCGAGCGTCGAATACTGCTTCCCGCTGTAGCGAGCAGCGACCGTCCACGCCCAGCTGTCGTCCGCCCAGTGGTAGGTATAGCCGAATTTGGCGCGCCAATCCGGCACGTAGGGCACGCGCTTGCCGACCACGGTGTCGGGCAGGCCGGTCAGTGGATTGGTGCCGGCCCAGTTTGGGTCGGATAGAATGCGGGAGTCGACGTAGGTGACGCTGCCGAACAACTGCAGGCCCCTGATTCCGACATTATTCTTGTCGGCGTAGACCTCGGCGCCGCGCATCGTAATCGCAACGACGTTGCTGATGGTCGTGGTCGGAGTTTGGACGCCAGTCGTCGGAGCGGTCACGAGATTGGTCTGCGAGATGATGGCGTTGTTGGTACGCTCATTGAACACGGTGAAGCGCGCGCGACCGTCGGTCCATTTGCGCTCGATACTGAGTTCGCCGTTGAGATCCTGCTCCGGCGTCAGGAACGGATTGGCGAATGTGGCCACGCCATTCACCGTGACATTCTGATAGAGCTCAGTGACAGTCGGATAGCGATAGGCTTCGCCGAAATTGGCGGTGACGGTCCAGTCCTTGTTCGGCTCGAAAGCCAGTGATGCCTTGGGCGAAAAGTTGGTGGCACTCAGGCCCGGCTGATTGACCGCAGTGGTCGATGTGATGACCCCGGCACCAGTCGCCACAGTGTTGATGTTGAAGCCGTTCAGTGCCTCCCAGGTCTCCAGCCGGCCGCCCACCGTCAACTTCCACATCGGGGCGAAGCGCCATGCATCCTGCGCCCACAGCGCGCCGGTGCGCGTCTCGCCGATGCCGTCCGAAAAGGTCTGGCTGGTAACACTTGAGGCCTCGTTCCAAACCGACGAACCGTAGACCGGATTCGTAAAATAATAGCGGTCGCCGTGAATGCCGAAATTGATCTCCTGCGGACCGCCGTAACCATCCGGCCGCCAGATGCCCTTGCCATCGATGTTCTGCCAGTTGGTGCCGTCGTTGCGGGTGATTTTGCCGTTCTGCGAATAGCCGTACCCGGTCGCTGTCACCGTATAGGGGTTGAGCATGCTGTCTTGGAGGTAATTGTAGCTCGACGCCGAAAGGTCGAAATCGAAAGCGCCTTTGGTGTCGCTCTTGAGCGACACCGCGTTGCTTATGTGCGTCTGGTTCCAGATATATTCGTTGCTGGCGAAGCTCGAGACGCCGCCGAGCGTCCTCAGCCCGGTCGCCGTCGAAGTGAGGTAGCTCTGCGGATTCGAAGTCTGCACGTTGTTCCAGATACCGAGTGAGTAAGTGGCCTGGACCGTGGGGAGAAGATCATAGGCCGCCTTGAAGTTGGCCGACGTCTGCTGCGTGTGAATAAGCGCGCCGGTGCCGACCACGTCCGCGACGACGCCCTGCTTGTTGAGCGCGGCGATAGTTCCGTTCGTACCCGCCGGCGGCGCTGAAACCGTGGTGTAGGTTAAAGGCTGCTGGTAGCCATCGAGGAAATTCGCCGCGACGAACCATGACAGCCGGCCGTCACGGTTGCCGACGAACATGCTGGTGACGGTGTCGGCGTAGGTGTTCTTGGTGTCGTATTGGTGCCAGGGCTGGATTGAGACCGTCTGCTTGATGTCGGCCTCGAACTTGTCCGGCATTTTGGTGGTGACGAGCAGTACGCCGCCCATCGAGTTGCCCGGATACATTGCCGCGTAGGGACCGTCGATAAAGTCGACCCGGGCGATGGCTTCCGGCACAATCAGGTTCCAGTGCGGCGAAGCGCCCGAATTGTTGTTGCCGATGAGCGCCGAAACCAGAAGGTCGTCCTCGTAGATCAGGGTTCGCGCGCTGGAATTAAGCCCCCAGGTTCGCGTCGCCAGCACTGCTTGGTTGTCGCCGTCGTTGCGCTTGCGCACGAACAGGCTGGGAAAATATTTGATCGCGTCCTCGGGATCTTTGAGGTTGACGGTCTGTTCGATCTGTTTCGCCGTCGTTGAGACGGTGTCGTTCGGCAGTTGAAATCGCTGCACGATGGGCGGCGTAGCAAAGGGATTTGACGTCGCGACGCCCTGAACGGTCTGGGTGGCGGGCGCCGGCCTGGGGAGGGAGAGCGCCCGCGCCGTCGACTGCGCTGGCGGCCGGCGTGCTTGGCGGCGCGGGATCGTCGCAGGTTTTTTTCCGGTCACTTGGATTTGCGGCAGCGTCACGGCCGCAGGCGGATTGGCGGTCTGGGCGTGAAGCGACACACAGCATCCCACGCTCGTCGCCACCGCGACGGCGCGGATCGGTAAACAGGCAGACATGGCGCAAGACTCCAATACAGACGCTTGCAATGACCCCGCGCATTGAGCGCGGCAAAGTCACGCCGACTGTGGAGGAGCGCGCGATTGATGCGATATCGTGTGCGCGAGAGTGCCGAAGGTGGTGGCGACGACGAGCGCCAACGGCCTTCTGGACGATCGTGGAGCTTTGGCGACCTCTACCGGCGGCGGCGGTACCGCCGCCATCAGCATCAGGCAGCCGATGCAGCACGACGCGTCGCAGAGCCTGCCGTCATGTTCACCGCCCGCGGGCTCTGTCGCTCTGCCGGCTTCGCTGTGGCAGGTGATTGTACCGGGTCCCGGAATGGCGGCGCGAGCCGCGCCAAAGCTTACCATCAGGCTCGACAGCGCAATCGCGTAGGCGGCGACGAGCGCGATCACGGCCCTTGCCAACGGCCAACCGGAAAATCGTCTGTTGGCGGAGCGTCTGCGCACGGGAGGCGGTCCTGTTTCAAGTCCTCGACGACAGGAACAGTCTAACGGTGAAGATATTCCCCGGCCAGCGCAACCGGGACCAGCGGTCGCAATTGCTCAGTGTCCGCGGCGGCGGCCTTGAAGGCGGCAGCGATACGGTCGGCCAGCGCGCTTTCTGGCAAAAACCAGCCGACACTAGCCCGGAATTGGTCGCGCCAAGCCGGATAGAATTGATAGAGCATGGCGATGTCCTGTTGCGCGCGCGATCACCGACCCTGTCAGCAATAAGCGCATCGAGCACCAGCCTAGGCGGAAAGAACGGATTGGCGATCTGCCGAGATTCGGCGGCGGCGGCCGTCAAGTCGTCTTTGAGATAGTAGCCGAGCGCCGATTGGCCGGGTCCTCGTCCACTGAGAAAGGGCTGCGTATCCGGCTCGCCGCCGGATCGTCGCTCAAGCGCCATGGGACGCCCCATCGGGCCGACATGGCCCGCCGTCTGTCATTTAGCTGACCAATGACGTCCTGCTATCGTAGTGGCATTCAGCTAATTGCAACTTTCAGTATATGTGCTGTCCGGCAATTGCCGCGAAATCGAAGCGTAACGCGGCTATCGGAGGCCAATTGTTCCATTTCGGGCAGGTGCGGCGAGACGTCGCGGCCTACCACGGTATGAACGGCGTCGCCGGCCGCGGGAACCCCCTTGCTCAACGGCCAAAACGTGCGGCCTGCTGGAGCGCCACTCCGGCCAGCCTCACGAGTTTTGCCCCATCATGACGGTCACACACGACAGCGCTGCGACGCGGCAACCCAACGATCTGGAATCGTTGTGGCTGCCGTTCACGCCCAACCGCGCGTTTAAACGCGCGCCGAGGCTCGTCGTCCGCGCCAAGGACATGCACTACTACACCGATGACGGCCGTACGGTGCTCGACGGCACCGCCGGGCTATGGTGCAGCAATGCCGGCCACAGCCGCGATCCGATCGTCGCCGCGATCGCCCGCCAGGCCGAACAACTCGACTACGCGCCAACGTTCCAATTCGCCCATCCACAGGCGTTCGAACTGGCGAGCCGTATCGCGGCGCTGGCGCCTGCCGGGCTCGACCGGGTGTTTTTCTGTAATTCCGGGTCCGAGGCGGTCGATACTGCGCTCAAAATTGCTCTCGCTTATCATCACGTCCGCGGCGACGGCGCGCGCACCCGGCTGATAGGCCGCGAGCGCGGCTACCACGGCGTCGGCTTCGGCGGCATCTCGGTCGGCGGCATTGCCAACAACCGGAAGTTCTTCGGCACGCTGCTTAGCGGTGTCGATCATCTGCCCGCGACCTACAGCCGCGAGCATCAAGCTTTCACCAAGGGCGAGCCGCAATGGGGCGCGCACCTTGCCGACGATCTGGAGCGTATCGTCGCGCTGCATGACGCTGCGACGATTGCGGCCGTCATCATCGAGCCGATGGCCGGCTCGACCGGCGTGCTGCCGCCGCCGAAGGGTTACCTGGAGCGGTTGCGCGCAATCTGCGATCGGCACGGCATGTTGTTGATCTTCGACGAAGTGATCACCGGCTTTGGCCGGCTCGGCCACGCGTTTGCCGCCGAGCGTTACGGCGTGACACCCGATCTCATCGCGTTTGCCAAGGGCGTCACGTCGGGCAGCGTGCCGATGGGCGGCGTGATCGCGCGGGAGGGCGTCTACGATGCCTTCATGCGCGGCCCGGAGCAGGCCATCGAACTGTTTCACGGCTACACCTACTCGGCGCATCCGCTCGCGTGCGCCGCGGGACTGGCCGCGCTCGATCTCTATCGCGACGAAGGTCTGTTTGAGCGCGCCCGCAAGCTCGAGCCGCTGTTTGCCGACGCCGCCATGGCGCTCAAGCAACTGCCCGGCGTGCTCGATATTCGCACCGTGGGTTTGACGGCCGGGATCGATCTCGCCCCGCGCTCCGGTGCGCCGGGTGCGCGCGCCGCCGAGGCGATGAACCGGGCCTTCCACGACGAGGGCTTGATGATCCGCATTACCGGCGACACGATCGCACTGTGTCCGCCGCTGATCGTGCGCGAGGCCCAGATCGGCGAGATGTTCGTCAAGGTTGCCAAGGTGATCCGCGCGACGGTGTAAAGCATGTCACTCTGGCATCAGGATCGCCCAGCCGACATGTTCAAGCGTCTTGCCGATGCGGCGCGTCGGCAGTGTGAACGGCGTGCCAACCTTCGCGTTCGGCGCCAACGCCGCGAACGGGCCGGGCAATTTTTGCAAGTCGCCGACATCCCAGACCAAGAGCGCACCCTTGGCGCGCATCTTAGCGAGATCGACCCAGGGCGCGCGCCGTGGCTGTCCGTCAATGAGGACGTGCGGCTGATCCTGCGAATAATGCGCGAGATTACCCGCAAGCCACATCGAGCCGACCACGTACCGCAGTGGTTTGCCGCCGGTCGCCGCGTGGAACCGCGGCGTCAATGTCGCTGCCAGCGCATCCCCGGGAAAGAACTCGGCGCGATAGCGATGATCGATGAGCGGCAGCACAGTGTAATTGACGATGAAGGCGAGCACGAGGGCGGCGAATACGGCGCTCCAGGTAGCGACAACGTGCGTCAAGCGCGAGGCGTCGATCGTGCGCGGCGCGAACAGCACGATCCACAGCCCGCAAAACAGCCAGAGCGGATAGCCCCACATGGAAACGGCGCCGCGGCCGGTTGCGGCGATCAGCGCCAGCATGGCGACAGCCGGCCCGAATGCGATCAGCGAGACGATGCGACGGTCGAATGCGTCGGCGCTGAAATCCGGCGGCAACGCGGAGGGAGCTTTTTCTGTCCGCTGCGGCCAGACGAACATGGCGGCGATCGCGAGCGCTGGCAGCATGAAGAAGAATTGCCCGGCCGCGAAGAATGCCGGGTGCCAGATGTAATCCCACCAATGGCTCGCCGGTGCCGAGCGCGCGTCCACATAGGCGAACGGCGCGAAGTCATTTTGGAACAGCCAGACGACATGCGGGCTCGCGATGATGAGCGCGAGCGCGACGCCGAGCCACGGACCGGGTGTTCGCAAGACGGGCCGCGCGTCGCGATCGATCAGCAGAAACAGCAGGTAAGGCGCGGCTAGAACGACGACGAAATATTTTGCCCACAGCGCAGCGCCGAACGCAAATCCGAGCAGCAGCCAGTGTCTGAGTTTTCCGCGTTTAAGCGCGGCATGAAACGCGAAGCCGGCCAGCGCCCAGAGCGGCAACTGCATGACATCGTGATTGAATTTCGCGGCCGTGTACTGAAAGTAATGCAAGCCATCGATGATCAGAACCGCGACAAGCGCACGCGCCGGTCCGACCAGCGGCCGTGCGGTGGCGTAGACCAGCGCAAAGGCGGCGATCACCACGAATTCGGCGAGCGCGTAATACGCGGCATCCACGCCGAATACCCAGTACATGATTTCGACCAGCCACCACGGCAGCGGCGGCAGCTTGTCCGAGCCAACCACCCATTCCCGACCGTAGGTCAGCGCCTCGATCAGATCGAGCGGCAGGTTGGCGTAGAGCACCGTCGGCAGCGCGGTCCAGACGGCGAAGTGAATCGCCAAAAAGGCGCCAAACGCCGCGTCAGGCCGGCGCGCGATCCATACGATCAGGCCCCGCCGTGGCACCACATCGGAGAGCGCCGAAGGCGCGGCTCTTGCATCGGGAATTTGGCTCATGGGAATCGGAGGCGGGACGATTTCACCATCATTCACCGCCCGCCGGCAATCTTATAGAGGGACGCCACCGCTTTGGCTACGATGGCTGTGTCCAACGCCGCGCTATCAAGCGTTGTGGCGCGTATGGACACGGGGCAGGCGACGCTAGAGAGTATGCGGTCGGCGAATCGGCGGCGCTGACCACGCGCAGTGAGGCATAACGAGGTTCGGCATGGTGCGCATCAGCGCGATTTTCATCGCCGCCTGCATGGTGCTCATCGCCATTTCGCTTGGCGTCGTGGTTTATTTGCGTTCCGGTTTTACCGGCGCGGAATCCGCCCTGGTGGCGCTCGGTATCCTGACGGCGCTCGCGGTTTACAACGCCGTCTCGGCACGGCTTCGCGATCGCGCCGAAGCGAGTGCCCAGATATCGACGTTGTCGCGCAGTTCCGGCGATCTGGCGCGCCAGCTCGCCGAATTCGGCCTGCGTCTCAATGCCATGGACAGCAAGGTCGAGCATGTCCTGGATCGCTCGCTTCAGGCAGCGCAGCCGCTCGCCGCCGAGATCGAGGAACTCTCCACGCTGGTGCAACAGCTCGCCGATTCGGTCGCCGCCCATCAGTCGGCCATCGGCCGAATTGGAGCAAAATTCGAAGCGGTGGCTGCCGCACGCCAGGCCGGTTCCGCCGTACGTGTTGCCGACGTGTCAATCATGCCGCCTCCTCTTCCCCCTGCGGTGCCGGCAACGATCGCCGCTGCTACGCCATCTGCGGCCGCCGTTTTGGAACCGGTCGCAACGCTCGCCTCGACGTCTGCCTTAGCGCCAGCCGCTGTCGTCGCCGAACCACCCGCGGCGGTCCCGTCGCCAGCGGTCGCCGCGTCAACGCCCGCTGCCCCGGTCGAATCGACGGTGCCGGCCTTTATCGGGCTCGATCGCGCCGGCATCATAGGCGCGATCGGTTCAGCCATCGACAGCGGGAAAATCGACCTCTTCCTGCAGCCGATCGTCATGCTGCCGCAGCGCAAAGTGCGGTTCTACGAGGCGATGTCGCGGCTCAAGGCCGACAACGGCGACGTGGTCGCGGCCGCCGATTTTCTCAAATACGCCGAGGCCGGCGCACTGATGCCGAAGCTCGACCATCTCACGGTGACGCGCTGTGTGCAGGTGGTGCGGCGTCTGCTGCTGAAAAACCGCGAGATCGGTCTGTTCTGCAATGTGTCGGGCCTGACGCTGACGGATGCGAGCTTCTCGACCTTCCTCGAGCTCGTCGAGGCCAACCGCGCCATTGCCCCCTCGCTGGTGTTCGAGTTCTCGCAGAGCGCCGTGCGCGCCATGGGTCCGATTGAGCATGAAAGCCTTGCCGCGCTCGCCGAGCGCGGCTTCCGCTTCTCCATAGACAACCTCACCGATCTTCGTGTCGAGCCGCGCGAACTCATGGATCGTGGCTTCCGCTTCATCAAGGCGTCGGCCGGACTGTTGCTCAACCGGGTTGGCGCGACCTCGAGCGACATTCACCCCGCCGATTTCTCCGATCTGCTGGCGCGCTACGGCATCGACCTGATCGCCGAGCGCATCGAGAGTGAAAACGTCGTTGTCGATCTGCTCGACTACGACGTGCGCTTCGGTCAGGGCTTTTTGTTTGCACCGCCGCGCCCGGTCCGTGCCGAGGCGCTGCAGACGACCAACGGTGAAGTACCGAAGGAGCAAGCGAGGGATCAGGCCAAGGATCCGCCCAAATCCGGCGTCGGCGAGGCGGGCAAAAGCGCGCTTGGGTCAGCCCTTACCGCGCCGCAAATCACTCGCGCTGCCGCCTCGCGCGGCTCGCTGGCGCAACTCATCCGTGCCGGCGCCGGACGCGGTTGAATTTGAGCCCCACCGCCATTGCGAGGAGCGAAGCGTCAAAGCAATAATCCAGGCTGCTCAATCATCTGTCCTGGATCGCTTCGGCCACGCGTGTCCGCAATGGCGTCATCACCGCAATCACCGACATCGAAGTACAGTGTGCCGCTCGTCGACCATTTGGCGCCGCTCGTGCGCGACTACGATGTGCTGCTCTGCGATGTCTGGGGCGTGGTGCATAACGGCATCGCGGCCTTTCCTGATGCCTGCGAGGCGCTGGCGCGGTTTCGCCGTATAGGCGGCACGGCGATCCTGGTCACGAATGCACCCCGGCCTGGCGCTTCGGTGGTGCGCATCCTCGACCGGCTCGGCGTGCCGCATGAGGCTTACGACGCCATCGTCAGCTCCGGCGACGTCACCCGCCGCATCGTCGAGAGCCGGCTGACCGAGAGTGTGTATCACATCGGGCCGGAACGCGATTTGCCGATCTTCACCGGCCTGAACGTCAAGTTCGCGCCGCTCGAGACCGCCAACTACGTGGTGTGCACCGGCCTGTTCGACGACACGAAGGAAACGCCGGAGAGCTATCGCGACAGCCTGGCGCGCATGCGGGAGCGCGGCGTGTTCATGGTCTGCGCCAATCCGGATGTCGTGGTCGAGCGCGGCGACACGCTGGTCTATTGCGCGGGTGCGCTCGCCGACGCCTACGCGGCCGCGGGCGGCGCGGTGCTCTATTGCGGCAAGCCGCATGCGCCGATCTACGAGACGGCGCTCGGCACCGCCGCTTCTCTGCGCGGCGGCACGCCACCGCCGTTGCCGCGCCTGCTTGCGATCGGCGATTCGGTGCGGACCGATCTAGCCGGCGCCGCGGCCTTCGGACTCGATTGCGTGTTCGTGACCTCGCGCCTTCATGCCGAGGATTACGGTTCGCGCGAGGCGCCAGACGTCGCGGCGTTGAATGTGATGTTTAAGACCGCCGGCGTCGCCCCGAAGGCGATCATGCGCGGACTGGTGTGGTGACCCGCTAGAACTGTTTTGAAAAGGAAAGCTGCCCTCAGCGCGCGGCTTCGGCGGGTTCCCTGTTCTCGGCAAATACCGCTTCGATCTTGGCCTTGAGCGTTTGGGCGTTGAACGGCTTGACGATATAGTTATTCACGCCCGCCTTCTTGGCCGCGATCACGTTCTCGGTCTTGGATTCGGCGGTGACCATGATGAATGGCGTGTTGCCGAGGCCCGGATCGGACCGGACCTGCTGCAGCAGGTCATAACCGGTCATCGGCTCCATGTTCCAGTCGGAGATGACGAGCCCGTAACGCTTAGCCCGCATCTTATCGAGCGCCGCGGCGCCGTTATTGGCGTCGTCCACGTCGGCGAAACCAATCTGCCGCAGAAGGTTGCGGATGATGCGGATCATCGTGCTGTAATCATCGACAACGAGCACGGACATTGACGGGTCGAGAGCCATAGCGTTTCGCTCCGCTGGCGGGCGCAATTACGAATAACCGGCTTACGTCCATCCCACATTGACCAGAGCGGCTTGGTTCGAAACTTGGGCCGAAATGGACATAAGTCGAAAAGGATTTGTGCCAGCTTCTGCAGTCGTGGGCAGGCCGTCGCCGAGGCGTCGCCCTACCTAACGAGACGTAAAAGTACCATTGCGGGTTTGAATATCGGGTTAACCGGCGGAACAGACCTGTGGCGTGCCGCGTCAGGCAGCCGACTTGACTCGGCCGCGGCCGGGACGGCACCTACCGCGCAGGAATTTCTTAACCATTGCCGCCCAATGCCGACAAAAAACTTCCTCATCGTGCGCGACGGCGAGGGCGACGGTGGCTTACACGGCGCAGTCGTCGCTATCGGCAATTTCGACGGGGTGCATCGCGGCCATCGGGCCGTCATCGCCGCCGCCCTCGATCGCGCCAGAATTCTGGCAAAGCCGGCCGCAGCCTTGACTTTCGAGCCGCATCCGCGAGCCTTTTTCAATCCGCAGGAGAAATTGTTCCGGCTGACCGACGAAGCGAACAAGCTGCGGCTGTTGGCCCGCACCGGGCTCGATGGCACGATCGTCCTCACATTCGATGCGGCCCTTGCCAAGCTGACCGCGGAAGAATTTGTGCAGCGCATCCTGGTCGAACGCTTCGCCGTGAGCGGCGCGGTGATCGGCTTTAACTTTCACTTCGGCATGAGCCGCGCCGGTTCGCCGGATTTCCTCGCTGCCGAGGGTGAGAAATGCGGCTTCGCGGTCGATGTAGTGCCGCCATTTCGGGACAACGGCCGGCCGGTCTCCTCGGGACCGATCCGCGAGGCGCTGATTGCCGGCAGGGTGGATGAGGCTGCCGAATTTCTCGGCTATCCCTGGTTCGTGACCGGCGAGGTTGTCCATGGTGACAAGCGTGGCCGCGAACTCGGCTTTCCGACGGCCAATCTGGTGCTCGAGGCGTCTTGCGGACTGCGCCACGGCATCTATGCGGTCCGCGTCGGGATCGCAGGTCGACGCTACGACGGTGTCGCCAGTTTCGGTCGCCGCCCAATGTTCGATAGCGGCGTGGTACTGCTCGAAGTGTTTCTGTTCGATTTCTCGGGCGACATCTATGGGCAGCGCATCGACGTCGCCTTCATCGCTTGGCTGCGCGAGGAGGCGGCGTTTGCTTCGGTCGACGTCCTGGTGCAGCAGATGCATGAGGATGCGCGCCGCGCGCGCGAGGCACTGGCGCGCGCCCGCGACGCCTTCCCGCCGGTTTCTTGAAGTTGGCGTTTGATCTGTCTGCCTGACCCTCATGTCCGAGCTTGACGCCATCATCATCGGAGCCGGCCACAACGGGCTGACCTGCGCGGCCTATCTCGGCATGGCTGGCTTGCGGGTGCGTGTGTTCGAGCGTCGCAATGTGGTCGGCGGCGCATGCGTGACCGAAGAATTTCATTCCGGTTTCCGCAACTCGACCGCGGCCTATACGGTGAGCCTCCTGCAGCCCAAGGTCATTCGCGATCTCGATCTGCACCGCTACGGCTTGCGCATCGTCGAACGCCGCGCGCAGAATTTTTTGCCGCTGCCCGACGGCCGGTACCTGCTCACCGGCGAGGGCCGCACGGCGCGCGAAATCGCCAAGTTCAGTATGCGTGACGCAGAGCGTTACGCCGACTATCAGGCCGAAATCGGCCGCGCCGCGGCGGTGCTGCGCGGTCTGGTGCTCAAGGCGCCGCCCAATCTGTTGCTCGGCAATTTCGCCCGCACTCTGGGCGAACTTGGCAAGCTTGCGGGGCTCGGTAAGCGGCTGTGGAAGGCCGACGGCTTCAAGGTCGCGTTCAACCTGTTTCGCAAATCTGCCGGTGAAACGCTCGATCGCTGGTTCGAATCCGATCCGATCAAGGCGGTGCTGGGCTTTGACGCCGTCGTCGGCAATCTGGCGAGTCCCTATACGGCGGGGTCCGCCTATGTGCTGCTGCATCATGCGTTCGGCGAAGTGAATGGCCGTCCGGGCGTGTGGGGGCACGCCGTCGGCGGCATGGGCGCGATCACGCAAGCGATGGCGCGCTCTGCCGGTGAGCATGGCGTGCGCATCGACGTCGGCAAACCGGTGCGCGAAGTCATCGTGGAAGGGAACCGCGCCAGCGGCATTGTGCTCGACGACGGCACGGCGCTGCGCGCCCGCGCGGTCATCGCCAATGTCAATCCGCAAAGTCTCCTGCAGACGCTAGTGCCACGCCACGCGGTGCCAGCCAGGGCAGCGTCGCGCATGAAGCGTTGGAAGGCCGGATCGGGCACGTTCCGTATGAACCTCGCGCTGTCGCGACTGCCGGAGTTTTCGGCGCTGCCAGGCGACGGTGACCATCTCACCTCCGGCATCATCCTGGCGCCGAGCCTTGCCTACATGGATCGCGCTTATCGCGACTGCGTACGCGAGGGCTTCAGCCGCGCGCCGATCGTCGAAATGTTGATCCCCTCGACGCTCGACGACAGCCTCGCGCCGCCTGGCGCGCATGTGGCGAGCCTGTTCTGCCAGCATGTTGCGCCAGAGTTCTGCGCAGGCTCGGCGGTGGACGAGCGCCGGGAAAAGCTCGCCGACCTGATGATCGACACCGTCGAGGCCTATGCGCCGGGCTTCAAGGCGAGTGTCGTCGCCCGGCAGATCCTGTCGCCGGCCGACCTGCAGCGCGAGTTCGGCCTGCCCAGCGGCGACATCTTCCACGGCGCACTGACGCTCGATCAGCTGTTCTCGGCGCGACCGATGCTCGGCTTTGCCGACTACCGCATGCCGGTCCCGGGCCTCTATCTGTGCGGCTCGGGCGCGCATCCGGGCGGCGGCGTCACCGGGGCGCCGGGGCACAACGCCGCGCAGGCGGTGCTCGCCGATCTGACTATTCATCCACACCTGTGCGGCTGAACTGGGATTGCGGGTGACAGCGCGCGAATCCGCGGCTATTCGCAAAGCCATGTCTCGCTTCGCAAAGCCATATCCCGTTTCGTAAAGCCATGTCCCGCTACTTCCGCTTAGGCCGCTCCAGGACCGGACTCGGCATGTTCGCGACGCGGCCGATCAAACGCGGCGCCTACATCGCCACCTATCGCGGCCGTGTCATTCCGGACGAGGAAGCCGAGCGCCGCGAAGCGCGCGGCGCCCGCTACATGTTCGAGCTGACCAAGACAAAGACCATCGACGGCTCGCCGCGCTGGAACATCGCGCGCTACATCAATCATTCCTGCAAGCCGAACGCGAGACCGGTGGGGCGCAACGGCGGCATCGTCATCGTGGCGGACCGGCGGATCGAGGCCGAGGAAGAAATCACCTATTCATATGGCAAGGAATACCTGCAGTATTTCATCGAGAGCGGCGGCTGCAAATGTGCCGCCTGCCGCAAAAAACGCGCCCGCAAGCGCCGAAAGCAGCGCGAGGCGGCCGCAGCGCGCAAAACGCGCGGCGGCGCAAGGCACAAGAAGACTCGCGGCGGCGCTAGACGCAAAGCGTGATCGCGAGCGCGTCTTCGGTGTAGGGAGCGACCATCGATTCGCTGGTCCTGCTTCTAACTGCTACGAGTGTTCGCCGTGTCGCGAATATTTGTCAGTCATTCGAGCAGCAATGCCGCCGAGGCCGTCTGCCTGCGCGACTGGCTCGCTGTGGAGGGTTGGGATGACATTTTTCTCGATCTCGATCCTGAACACGGCATTGCCGCCGGCGAGCGCTGGGAGCGGGCGCTTAACGAGGCGGTGAATCGTTGCGAAGCCGTATTGTTTCTCGTCTCGCGCGCCTGGATCGACTCGCGCTGGTGCCAGCGGGAATTCAACCTCGCCCACAAGCTCAACAAAAGGCTGTTCGGCCTGTTGATCGAGCCGCTTGACCACGCCGACTTGCCACCGGACCTGACCGGGACGTGGCAACTCACGGATCTGGCGGCGGGCCACGACACGGCGTTCTTTCAGGTGAAGCTGCCGCGCACCCACGACGAGGTAAAGATCGGCTTTTCGCAGGAAGGGCTGACGCGCCTGCGGGCGGGGCTGGTCAAGGCGGGGCTTGATCCGCGGTTTTTTGCGTGGCCGCCCGACAGCGATCCGGATCGCCCGCCGTATCGGGGGCTGCGTGCCCTTGAAGCCGAGGACGCCGGCATTTTCTTCGGCCGCAACGCGCCGATTCTCGAAGCGCTCGACCGGCTGCGCGGTTTGCGCGAAGCGGCGCCGCCGCGATTGCTGGTCATCCTCGGCGCGTCTGGCGCCGGCAAATCGTCGTTCATGCGTGCCGGCTTGTTGCCGCGGTTGGCGCGCGACGACCGGCATTTCCTGCCGTTGCCGATCGTTCGGCCGGGACGCGCCGTAATGACGGGTGAGTCCGGTTTGATTGCCGCGCTGGAAGCCGTGTTCGCGGCCACGGCAAATAGCGCGGTGGATCTTGGACCGGTGCAAAAAGGCGAAGCGGGCTCGCTCGGGCCGTTGCTGCAGATTCTCGTCGATAAAGCTGTCAAGGAGAGTGCCGACACCGACGCCAAGGCCAACCCACCCATCCCGGTCATCGCCATCGATCAGGGCGAAGAATTGTTTCGCGCCGAGGGCCAGGACGAAGCGCAGACGTTCCTGGGATTGCTGCGCCAAGTGCTGCTTGCCGACGCTCCGGGCGTGATCGTGCTGCTTGCGATCCGCTCGGATTCCTACGGCTATCTGCAGGAAGCCAAGCTGCTCGACTCGATCGGCAAGGTGCCGTTCGACCTGGGCTCGATGCCGAGAGGGTCCTATGCCGAAGTGATCAAAGGGCCCCCCGCGCGGCTGGAAAAGTCAGATCGGCCGCTGAAGATCGAGGATGCGCTGGTTGACAACCTGCTCAACGATATCGACGCCGGCGGCGCCAAGGATGCGTTGCCTCTGCTCGCTTTCACGCTCGAACGTCTTTATCTGGAGCACGGCGGTGACGGCAAACTCACCGCCTCGAAGTATCAGGCGCTCGGCGGCATCAAGGGATCGATTGAAGCCGCGGTTGAGCGCGCCTTGCAAAACGCCGACGCCGATCCGACAATTCCAAAAGATTCTGCTGCCCGACTCGCTTTGCTCCGCCGCGGACTCATTCCGTGGCTCGCCGGCGTCGATCCGGATACCGGCGCGCCGCGCCGCCGCGTCGCCCGTCTGTCGGAAATTCCCGCAAGATCGCGGCCGCTCATTGCCAACCTCGTCGAGCAGCGCCTTCTGGTCACCGATGTCGCCAAGGAAACAGGCGAGCTGACCATCGAGCCTGCGCACGAGGCATTGCTGCGCCAATGGGGATCGCTGGACGGCTGGCTGGCGGATGACGCGGCGTTGCTTGCCGTGCTGGAGGGCGTGAAACGTGCCGCGCGGGAATGGAACGATCACGATAGGAATCCGACGTGGCTTGCACATACCACCGATCGTTTGGCTGCCGCGGAGCGATTGAGCGCGCGGCCGGACCTCGCGGCGAGCCTGGAGCCCCGCGACTATGAGTATCTTGCGGCCTGCCGAAGTGCGGAATCGTCGGCGCGCAGAAGGCGGCGGAGCATACAGGCACTCATCTACGCGCTTCTGATAGGCATCATTGTCGGCCTCGTCGGCTGGATGAACCAGGCCTATATCCGCGAGCGCTTCAATTGGTTCGTCACCATGCGTCCCTATATGCTGGCGAATTTCACGCCCTATGTGCTCAGGGTGGACGCGGAACGGAAGCTCAAGCCCAAAGACACGTTTCGCGAATGCTCAGTCAATTGTCCGCAGATGATCGTGCTTCCACCGGGCAAATTCACCATGGGCTCGCCCGCGGGCGAGGCCGGCCGCGCCACGAATGAGGGACCGCAGCACCCCGTCACCATTGCCAGGCAATTCGCGGTGTCAATCTACGACGTGACGTTCGACGAGTGGAATGCGTGTGTGAAAGTCGGCGGCTGCCCCAAGGTCGCAGACAGCGGTTACGTCGGCGGCAACATGCCGATCACGAATGTTACCTGGAACGATGCCGAGACTTACGTCGAATGGCTAGCCAAGATGACGGGGCAATCATACCGGCTGCCGACCGAGGCCGAGTGGGAATACCTGGCGCGCGCCAACACAACGACGACCTATTACTGGGGCAACGACCTTGGTACGGGAAATGCCAATTGCATGATATGCGGCACGCAATGGGACGACAAAGGTCTGTCGCCGGTCGGATCGTTCAAGCCCAATCCGTTCGGACTCTTCGACGTGACCGGTGACGTTTGGCAGTGGCTGCAGGATTGCTTCCACAAGAGTTATGAGGGTGCGCCCGCGGACGGCTCGGCATGGACCAGCGGCGATTGCAGCCTGCGCGTCGATCGCGGTGGTTCATGGATCAGCGCGGCTTCGAACCTGCGGATCGCCTTTCGCGGCAGCTATGCGGCTGGCAGCCGCAATTACAGCCTTGGCCTACGGGTGGCGCGAACGCTGGCGCCGCCATAAAAGCGTCAGTGCGGGTCGCGGCGGGGGAAGAAAACGATGCGGATCGGAGTCGATCTCGGCGGCACAAAAATTGAAGCCGTCGCGTTGGATGACGGCGGTGCCGAGTTGTGGCGGCGCCGCGTCGCGACGCCGGTCGGCGATTACAATGGGACGCTCGCCGCAATTGCCGATCTGGTGCACAAGGCGGAGCAGCAACTGTCGCGCCGAGGCACCGTCGGCATCGGCACGCCTGGCGCGATTTCTGCCGTGACCGGCATGATCAAAAATTCGAACAGCACGTGCCTGATCGGCCGCCCGCTCGACAGCGATCTCGGGGAACTTTTGCATCGGCCGATCCGCATCGAAAACGATGCCAATTGCTTTGCCCTGTCGGAAGCGACCGATGGCGCTGGGCGCGATGGCCGCGTCGTGTTTGGCGTGATCTTGGGCACCGGCGTTGGCGGCGGCATCGTCATCGACAAGCGTGTGGTCGGCGGCCGCAATTGCATCGCCGGTGAATGGGGACACAACACGCTGCCATGGATACGGCAGGACGAGTGGCCCGGCGCGCAGTGCTATTGTGGCAAGTTCGGCTGCATCGAAACGTACCTGTGCGGCGCCGGCCTGGCGCGCCAATACCAGTCGATGACACAGCGTGGCTTGAGCGCGACCGACATTGCCGCGGCGGCGCATAACGGCGATCGGGCCGCGCTCAACAGCCTGTCGCTTTACCGGGACCGGTTGGCGCGTAGCTTGGCGTCGATCATCAACGTGCTCGACCCCGACATTATCGTTCTGGGCGGCGGTCTTTCCAACATCGAGGCACTTTACGCCGGGCTCGGCGATCTCATCCTCAAATTTGCTTTCACCGACGTGCTGCACACCAAGATCGTGCGTGCGGTGCATGGGGACTCGAGCGGCGTGCGCGGTGCCGCGTGGCTCTGGCCGGAGGGCGAAGTGCCAGCGGCGCGAGCTGCCGCGCGTTGATTGTCAGTTATTCTTTTCGTCTTCGCCGCGCTGATTGCGGTACTCGCGCGCCCATTGTGCCGCCAGAAAACCAAGGAGTGCGATTGGTACCAGACGCTGCCAGCCCAGCGAGCGACCGACTTGCATTGCGGTCGCGAGGATGCGCGGGTCGAGGAGCCACGAACCGGAATGTGCATGTGCGGCGCGTTCGAGGATCGCGCGTTCTCTGGCGCGGCGACGCATCAGCGCTGAAACCAGCGCGGCAATCACGGCGATCAAGATGAAAAAGCCGGCGGCGATCAGTCCGCCATGGACGCTGCCGTAATGCGATGCGAGCCAAGCGTAAGCGGCGACGCATAGGAACACGAATGCCGTCAGCGCGGCGAATGCGGCAAGCGCGAGCCACACGAAAACGACGGGCGTCGCGCCGGTCTTGGACTGAACCGCGAGCCGTACGTCGCGCACAAAGCCTTTGATCATGAAACCCCGCGCTGCCGCGCCGCGTCAGCGCCGCCAAGTGGCCCCAAACAGAAAGCCGAGAGCTGCAGCGATCGCGAGCGTTGCGTAAGGCCGTTGCTTGATCGACTGGTCAATCGCCTCGACGAAATTGTCTGACACCTCGCGCACCGCACCGACTGCTTCGTGGCCTTTGGCTTGCGCTTCGGACATGACGCCGTCGACGCCTGTCTTGGCGCGCTGCCACGCCGCGTTGCCCTTAGTGGAGAAAATAGCGCTGACCTGCTCGGCGAGGCGGCCGAAATCGTCCCGCAACGCCTGCAAATCTTTTTGGATGTCGCTCGACGCCGCGGCGGCGGTCGCTTCGCGCACGCCGTCGCGCGCTTCCTTCAGGGCTTCACGGGCGCTCTGCGTGACATCGGAGGCGGTATTCATGCCAGTACTCCATGGAGCGAAAGCGGAAGGCTGCCCGGTCAATTAGCGGACGCCTGGAAAGTTCCATTTGATCATTGTCAAACGCACGATGCAATTCGTGTCTCGTGGCGCGAATTTATGAGGGCCTGCCGCACCGCTAGTCGGGCAATTTCACGTCTTCATGCGGGAATAGATGACTGAAAACGACCAGTCCGATGATCGACAGCGGCACGGCAAGAAAAGCGCCAATCGGTCCCCACATCCAGGTCCAGAACGCCAGCGCCAGCACCACGAGGAGTGGATTGAGCGTGATCTTCCGCCCGACAATCGTGGGCGTGATGAAATGTCCTTCGAGCGTGCATAGGCCGAGCATTCCCGCCGGCGCGATCAGCGCATGGCTCAAGGATGGAAAGCTGACGAGGCCGACGCCGAACATCGTCACCATGATGATGGCCGGGCCGACATAGGGCACGTAGTTCAAGAGCGCGGCGAGTAGTCCGAAGATGGCCGGATCGGGCAGGCCGACGAGCCAGGCGCCGAGGGCGACGATAGTACCGAGTGCGACGTTGATGATCGTGACCACGGCAAGGTAACCGGCGAGGTTCTTCTCGATGTCATTCATGATACGCAGGAGCCGCAGCCGCGCCTCCTGATTGGAAAACATCAGAACGAGACGGTTGCGCAGCCCGATCTGGCCGACCAGGAAGAACAGGAGCGTGCCGAAAAACAATAGTAGCTCACCGGCCGCGGGCGTCAGGAAAGCGACTACCGGCACCACGACGTTCGGCGCCGCGGCTGCCGGTGGGACGCTCCCGCCGCCGAACAACGAAGTCTGCAGCTCGCGCAGGGCCGCGAGGGGCGGATCAAGGACCGAAAGCTTCTGCTTGATGGTGGCGCCGATTTGTGGCGCGCGTCCGATCCACTCACTGACCGGGGCGGCGAGCGCGGTTGCAGCCACGGCAAGCGCGCCAATTGCGAGGGCGACGATGAAAAGACTGCTGATCCACGGCGGAATGCCGTGGCGCTTGCCGGCCTTGATCAGCGGCGCCAGCGTCATGGAAACCACTGCCGCGATCAGGATCGGCAGCAGGATTTCGCCGCCGACATACAGCACTCCGCCCAAAAGGATGAAAAAAATGCCGATATTGGCCGCCTGGCCCATCGATACCCAGAGAGAATGAATGCTGGCTAATGGCTGTGGATCGCTGATGACGAGCGCGTGGCGCGGTTCGCGGGTGGCACGGATATACTCCACAGCGATCTCCGGGTTTTCCGCGGCCGCCGGCAATTTCGGCAGCTTCCGCCGGTTTAACGCCGCTTTGAGCGGCGAGGTTCCATCCCAAGGCAGTCGCGATGGCGGTTGTGGCGCTCTTTCCGCACCGCAACAGGCTTGTTAGAAGGCGGCGACACGAGACCCGCAGCATGAACGAGACGCCAACCAAAGCGCGCAATTACAGCGAGACGCTGTTTTTGCCCAAGACCGACTTTCCAATGCGCGCCGGGCTGCCGCAGCGTGAGCCGGAGATTCTCGCGCGCTGGAAGACACTCGACCTCTACGGGCGGCTGCGTGCCGCCGGCAAGGGGCGGACGAAATTCGTGCTGCACGATGGGCCGCCCTACGCCAACGGCAATATCCATATTGGCCACGCGCTCAACAAGATCCTGAAGGACGTGGTGACCAAGAGCCAGCAGATGCTCGGCTTCGACTCGAACTATGTGCCCGGCTGGGACTGCCACGGTCTGCCGATCGAATGGAAGATCGAGGAGGAGAATTACCGCGCCAAGGGCAAGAGCAAGCCGGACTTTTCCGACGCCGCTGCGCTGGTCGAATTCCGCCAGGAATGCCGCGCCTTCGCTGAACATTGGATCAAGGTGCAGCGCGAGGAATTCGAGCGCCTCGGCGTGGTCGGTGACTGGGCGCACCCCTACACCACGATGGCATTTGCCGCCGAGGCGCAGATCGCGCGTGAACTGATGAAGTTTGCCGCCGAGGGCACGCTCTATCGCGGCTCGAAGCCGGTGATGTGGTCGGTGGTGGAAAAGACCGCACTCGCGGAAGCCGAGGTCGAGTACGAGGATTACGTCTCGGATCAGGTTTGGGTGAAGTTTCCTGTTGCAAAATTGCACAAAACCGAGACCTCCCTCCTCGATCTACCAGCAAGTGCAATTGGAACGCCTGAAACTGAGAGGATGTTACGGCGGGAATCGGAACGTCTGTTCGATGAGAGCGGGCTGCGCGGTTCGTTCATTGTCATTTGGACTACGACGCCTTGGACGTTGCCGGGAAATCGCGCGATCAGTTTTTCGCCAAAAATTGAATACGCGGTTTACGAGGTTACGGACGCGCCCGACGGAAATTGGGCCAAAAAGGGTGATCGCTTTATCATAGCAAAGAAACTGGCAATCGACGTGATGCGGCAGGCGCGGGTGCTTGCTTACAAGGAGCTTCGCGAAGTTTCTCCTGATACGCTTTTCGCTGTTTCCTGCTCACATCCTCTTCAAGGACTGAGCGGGGCATATAATTTTGAAGTCCCTCTGCTAGCGGGAGATCATGTTACCGACGATACAGGGACCGGTTTTGTACATACAGCTCCTGGCCATGGGCGCGAGGACTTCGACGTGTGGACAAGCGCACGCGAAGAGCTTGAAGCGTTGGGCATCAACACATCCATCCCATACACGGTCGACGCCGATGGCCGCTTCACCGATCAGGCGCCGGGCTTCACTGGCAAGCGTGTGCTGACCGAGACCGGCGAAAAGGGCGACGCCAACGAGGTTGTAATCAAAGCGCTGATCGAGGCCGGCATGCTGCTCGCGCGCGGGCGGCTCAAACATCAATATCCGCATTCGTGGCGTTCGAAGAAGCCGGTGATCTACCGTAACACGCCGCAATGGTTCATTGCGATGGACAAAGATATCGCCAAGCATGGCGATACCTTGCGTCATCGCGCGCTTGCCGCGATCAGGGCCACGCGCTGGGTGCCGGCGCAGGGTGAAAACCGCATCACCGGGATGATCGAATCGCGTCCCGACTGGGTGATCTCGCGGCAACGCGCCTGGGGCGTGCCGATCGCGCTGTTCATCCAGGAAAAACCCGACGGGTCGGTCGACATCCTCGACGATTCCGACGTAAACGTCCGCATCGTTGAGGCTTTCGAACAGGAAGGCGCCGACGCTTGGTACAAGCCCGGCGCGCGCGAGCGCTTTTTGAGCAAGCGCGCCAACGAGGGCTGGCAGAAGGTCGACGACATTCTCGATGTCTGGTTCGATTCCGGTTCGACTCATGCCTTCGTTCTAGAAGACCCAACGCATTTCCCCGGCCTTGCCGGCATCAAGCGCAAGGCCGCCGGCGGGTCCGACACGGTGATGTATCTGGAAGGTTCCGATCAGCATCGTGGCTGGTTCCAGTCGTCGCTTTTGGAGAGCTGCGGCACGCGTGGCCGCGCGCCGTTCGATGTGGTGCTGACCCACGGCTTTGTGCTCGACGAAGCCGGGCGCAAAATGTCGAAATCGCTTGGCAACGTCACCGCGCCGCAGGATGTAATCAAGGATTCCGGCGCCGATATTCTGCGCATGTGGGTGTGCGCGGCCGATTATGCCGATGATCTCCGCATCGGCGGCGAGATTCTCAAAACCACGGTCGACACCTACCGCAAGCTGCGCAACACCTTGCGCTGGCTCCTTGGCAATCTCGCTCATTTCCACGCCGCCGAGCGCGTCCCGCACGATCGGATGCCGGAACTTGAGCGGCTGATGCTGCACCGGCTTGCCGAACTCGATTCGCTGGTGCGCGCGGCTTACGCGGATTTCGACTTCAAACGCATCTTCGCCGCGCTCAGCGTCTTCATGACCTCCGATCTGTCGGCGTTCTATTTCGATATTCGAAAGGACGCGCTCTATTGCGACCCTTATTCCTCGCCTACGCGCAAAGCCTGCCTGACCGTGCTCGACCAGCTATTTCGCTGCACCGTCGTCTGGCTCGCGCCCATGCTGTGCTTCACCGCCGAGGAGGCGTGGCTGGCGCGCGACGCGGCGGCGACCTCGGTGCACCTCGAACCGTTCCCGGAGGTACCGGACGCATGGCGCGACGACGCGCTTGCCGAAAAGTGGCGTAAGCTCCGCAGCCTGCGCCGGGTCGTTACCGGCGCGCTCGAACTCGAGCGGGCAGCCAAGCGTATCGGCTCGTCGCTTGAGGCAGCGCCAATTATCTACATGGCGGACGCCGACTTGTTTACCGCGGCGGTCGATGCCGATCTCGCCGAATTATGCATCACGTCTGCCGCCACGTTGGTCGAGGGCGATGGCCCCGCTTCAGCCTTCCGGCTCGACGACGTGCGCGGCGTTGCGGTCGAGCCGCGCCGCGCCGAGGGCCGCAAATGCGCGCGCTCGTGGAAGATTACCGAAGCAGTCGGGCTCGATCCGCAGTTTCCCGACGTGACGCCGCGCGACGCCCAAGCCCTGCGCGAATGGGAAGCCATCCGCGACGCGGCAGAGTAGGGGGCAGCGTGGCCGACGCGGCGCCCGCAAAGCCGAACCAAAAGGCGGATCGCTCCAGGGTGCTTCGCTCCTACGTGTGGGGGCCGCTTAGCGCGTTCGGACTGTTTGTCGCGGTGCTCGCCTGCGTTGCCGACCAGGCCGCCAAGTTCTGGCTGTTACTGGTCGCGCACCTCAACAGCCTCGAACCCATCGTGCTGACGCCGTTTGCCGAACTGGTTCTGACCTGGAACCCCGGCATCAGCTATGGCCTGTTCCCGCAACGCGGGCCGATCGGGCCGTGGGCATTGCTGGCGTTTAAGGTCGTGGCTGTGGGGTTTCTGTGGGGGTGGCTGTCGCGGTCCCAGTTGCGGTTAACGGCCGTGTCGCTGGCTTCGATCATCGGGGGAGCGGTGGGCAACGTCATCGACCGGCTGCACTGGCCAGGGGTCATGGATTTTGTGCTGCTCCATATCCAGATCAGCGGCCGGACCTACGATTGGTATGTGTTTAATGTTGCCGACGTGGCCATCGTTGCGGGGGTTGTCGGACTCCTCTATGAGTCCGTGTACCAAGGACGCGCCGCAAAAGCGCCCTGATCGGGTATATAACGGGTGGCAGTGGGGTATTTCTTTAGGGGCGTGAAGCTCTTGGGGAAGCGTGCCGAACCGGCACCTTAGGGTGAGGGTATGCCGCAATATCGCTTGCAAAGCCGAATCGATGTCCGGCCGGCGCATTGGCATGGGCCGTTGGCCCGCGCCGTGTGCCGGATCGCATTGGCTGCTGGAATCGTTTGTGGCGCCACGGTTGTGGCCTGCGCCGGCGATGACGATACGCAGGCCTCTCTCTATGATCAATTCTTGCAAGTGATCGGCATTTCCGGCGGGTCGAACATTAACTACAGCGAACGTTCGCCGCTCGTCGTGCCGCCGACGAAAGACCTGCCACCGCCGTCTGCCGACGCGCTACCGGCCGTGCCGGACTGGCCCAAAGACCCGGACGTGGCGCGGCGTGCCAAGGCCAAAGTCAAGGAAAAGCCTCATCCGCATATGGATTACGTTGTCGACTCGTCGCGGCCGCTGCGGCCCGATGAACTCAGCGTACCGGGCGGGAATACCAACGGCCGCACCAACATGCCGACGCCCGGCGCCTCGTCCAACGCCGACTATCCAGAGCACGACTACACCCCGCCGAAGAAGAGCGTCTTCGACTTGTTCAACACGAGCAAGCAACAATACGCGACCTTCACTGGCGAGCCGGAGCGGAGCAGTCTGACCGATCCGCCATCCGGTTATATGACCCCGTCGGCCGATCAGCCCTACGGCATCGGGCCCGATCAGAAGAAGTACAAGATCCCGACCGTCGCCGACCGCGCCACGCCGGATAGCGGTACCGCGTCCGGAAAATAGGAGCCGGGCATCGCGACTGAGCTACATGCTTTCCATGGGGGCGCGTGCTGGCTCGAACTGGCGGAGACCAACGTTTGGCTGACAGCGTCCTTTTCCTAAGGCGCGCGCGGAGCACGCTTGTCGTTGCGCTCGCGTTCGCTGCCGCCACCGGCGTGGCGCGAGCGGCTTCAGGGCCCCAAGTAGCGGATTTCAAGCTCAACAATGGGCTCGAAATTGTCGTCATCCCCGATCATCGTGCGCCGGTTGTCACCCACATGGTCTGGTACAAGGTCGGCGCTGCCGACGAGACGCCCGGTAAATCGGGACTGGCCCATTACCTCGAACATCTGATGTTCAAGGGGACGACCAAAAACCCCAGCAACACGTTCTCGCAAGCGGTTGCCGCCATCGGCGGCGAGGAGAACGCTTTCACCGCGAGCGACTATACCGGTTTTTTCGAGCGCGTCCCGCGCGAGCACCTCAAGGAAATGATGGCGTTCGAGGCCGATCGCATGACCAACCTGGTCGTTACCGATGCGGTTGCGCGTCCGGAGCTTAAGGTCGTGCTCGAAGAGCTGAACATGCGGGTGGCCAACAATCCTGGTGCCCGGCTCGATGAGCAGATGGACGCGGCACTTTATCTCAACCATCCCTATCATCGCCCGGTGATCGGCTGGCACCACGAGGTCGAAAAGCTCACCTACAATGATGCGTTGGCATTTTATCGGCGCTTCTACACGCCGAACAATGTCGTCGTGGTGGTTGCCGGCGATGTGACGCCCGACGAAGTCAAATCCGACGCCGAGGCCACCTACGGCAAGGTGGCCGTGCGCGCCGAAATTGGCCCGCGGGTGCGGCCCACGGAGCCGGTGCAGGATGCGCCGCGCACCGTGACGCTGGCGGATCCGCGCGTCGCGGAGCCAAGCGTCGAGCGCTATTATCTGGCGCCATCGGCGGCGACAGCCAAGCCCGGCGAAGAGGAAGCGCTTGATGTTCTCGCGACCGTGCTTGGCAAGGACGCCAACAGCCGACTCTACAAGACACTCGTTATGGACAAGGGCTTGGCTCTTGGCGCCGGCGCCTTCTACTCCGACACCGCGCTCGATTACGGCAAGTTCGGCGTCTATGCCTCGCCGAAGCCCGGCGTGACGCTGCGCACGGTCGAGGCCGGAATCGACGCCGTGCTCGACGACGTGATCCAGCACGGTATCACCGCAGACGAGCTCGATCGCGCCAAGACCGGGCTCATTGCCGACGCCGTATATGCGCAAGACAACCAGGCCACGTTGGCGCGCTGGTACGGTGCGGGCCTGACGACCGGCCAGACCGTCGCGGAAGTCAGTGGCTGGCCCGACCGGGTGCGCGCGGTGACAGCCGCGCAGGTGCAGGAGGCCGCCCGGCAATGGCTTGACATCCGCCGGTCGGTCACCGGCTATCTCGTAAAAAGCCTGCATGGTGAGGAGAGTCGCTCGTGAACGCATTGGGTCGCGCGGTGTCGCTGGTCGTCCGCAAGCACGCAATGGCAGCGCTGGCGCCGTGCGCGGTGGCGGCAACGTTGGCGCTGTCGGCAGGACCGGCTGCCGCGACCAATATCGAGCGCATCGTCAGTCCCGGCGGCATCGAGGCCTGGCTGGTGCACGAGACCGCGGTGCCGCTGATCACGGTGGATTTCGCATTTGCTGGCGGCGGCGCACAGGATGCGGCCGGCAAGGCGGGTACGGCTAATCTCATGGCGTCGCTGCTCGATGAAGGCGCGGGCGATCTCAACGCCGATGCGTTTCAGGAGCGGCTCGATCGCAAGGCCGTGCAAATGAATATTCGCGCGGGGCGCGATCACATTCGCGGCACGCTGCAGACGCTGTCGGAAAACCGCGACGAGGCGTTCGATGATCTGCGGTTGGCGCTCACGCAACCGCGTTTCGATCCGGCCGCTATAGAGCTTAATCGCGCGCAGATTCTTTCCGGATTACGCCGCCAGCTCAAAAACCCGACCGATCTCGCGGCGCTGCGCTGGTGGAGCACCGCCTATGCTGGGCGCACCTATGGTGAGCCGGTCGGCGGCACGCTCGAATCGGTGCAGCAGATCACCATCGACGATCTCAAAGCCTACCAGCACCGCGTCCTTGCGCGTGACCATCTCGCGGTCGCAATCGTCGGCGACATCGACGCCGCGGCGGCGAAAGCCATGCTTGACCACGTGTTCGGCGCGCTGCCTGCGAAGGCGCAACTGGTTGCGCACCAAAAAGTGCCGCCGCAGGGACTGGGGCAACGCATCAATATCAATCTCGACGTGCCGCAGACCGTCATCGATTTCGGCGGGGCCGGCATCGCGCGCAACGATCCGGATTTCTTCGCCGCCTACATCGTCAACCACATTCTCGGCGGTGGCACATTCTCCTCGCGGCTGACCAGCGAAATTCGCGTCAAACGCGGCTTAGCTTACTCGGTTTATGATGCCCTGTTGTGGTACGACGATACGGCCGTGTTCTTCGGGTCTACAGCGACGCGGGCCGACAGCGCCGACGAGACTGTCGAGCTGATCCACAAGGACGTCCGCAAGTTGGCCGAGGACGGGCCGACCGCTGACGAGCTTGCCGCAGCCAAGGCCTATCTGAACAGCTCGTTCGTACTCAATCTCGACACCTCGGCGAAAGTTGCGTCTCTGCTCGTCCAGCTCCAGCTTGACCGTCTCGGCGTCGATTACATCAACACGCGGAAACAAAAGATCGCAGCGGTGACGCTCGACGACGCCAAGCGCGTGGCCAAGCGGCTGTTTGGCGGTGGCATGCTGGTTACCGTGTTTGGCCGCCCGGCGGCGCTCGCGTCGGCTAGCGACGGCCTCGGAACGGCAGTCGCCCGCGTGCCGCCGCTGTTGCCGGCGGCCATCGGAGGCGGCGACCTGCACTGAGGCTGGTCAATCCAGCCAACGGCCCCCGTAGGCGGTCGATCAGCCCTCGTGGATTTGCGCGATATTCGCTGGCGCGGCCGATGACGGCATGCTCTGGAGGGCCGAAGCCTGACAGGGGCGCCGGCCATGATTCGCATCACCAGCAGGATCAGTATCGACGAGCGCGAGGTCGGCGAAAGCTTCGTTCGCGCCTCGGGGCCGGGCGGGCAGAACGTCAACAAGCTTTCTACCGCGGTACAACTGCGCTTCGACGTGCGGGGTTCGCCGTCGCTACCGCCTGACGTCGCGGCGCGGCTTGAGCGGCTCGCCGGCGCGCGGCTGACGCGCGACGGCGTGCTCGTTATTATCGCGCAGCGCCACCGCACGCAGCTGCGCAACCGCCAGGATGCGCTCGACCGCCTGATCGATCTTATTCGCCGCGCCGGGACGCCGCCGGTGCCACGCCGCCCGACCAAACCAACCAAAGCCTCGCGTGAGCGCCGGATCGAAGGCAAGAAGCGCCGCGCCAAGGTCAAGGGTATGCGCCAGACGAAGCCGGCATTCGATTGAAGACCGCGCTCAGTGGATCAGCCCGTACACGCCGGCGGCGAAGGCGAATAGCCCGATCGACACCATTCCCATCGCATAGATGACAAGCGGTCGCGATCCCGTGTTTTGGGTCGGGTCGAGCACGGCTTCCGTGGGATTTTGTGGATCGTAATAGACCGGCACGCTGCCACCCGCGGGAAAGGTGGTGACAACCGACGTCATGTGTTTTTGCCGGCCCTCATTTCCGCCCCAAAAGATCCGGTTCGATTCATAGTCCTTACCTTTGACGCGGTACCGGTACCGCACCTCCGCTCGGTAGCGCCTTTTGTTCTCGGGCACCCGTTCCATTGAGGACGAGACGATGGTGCCGGGATTGGTCGGCCATTTTTTGCTGGCATCGGCGTGCAGCCCCTGCCGGAACTGAACCACATAGACCGCGACGCCGATCGCAAAGGCGATCACGCCAAACCCGATGAGGATTGCATCGATCATCGCCTACTCCACAGCGCCTCGGCCTTTGTGTGCCGCAGATTTCGCCTGTGCTCAATCCGGGATACGCTTGGCACGAATCGTCAACGGGCCGCAGCGCATGGCCATCCGGCAACTCTCCGAATCCGTCGTCAATCGCATCGCCGCCGGTGAGGTGGTCGAGCGTCCGGCGAGCGTGGTCAAGGAACTGGTTGAGAATGCGCTCGACGCGGGCGCGCACCGCATCGACGTGCTCACCGACGGGGGCGGGCGGCGGCTGATCTGCGTCACCGATGACGGTGACGGCATGAGCCGCGCCGATCTGGCGCTCGCCGTCGAGCGCCATGCCACCTCGAAGCTTGCCGACGACGATCTGGTGTCGATCCGCACGCTTGGCTTTCGGGGTGAGGCGCTGCCGTCGATCGGTGCGGTGGCGCGGCTGGCACTGACGACGCGGCAAGCTGGCGAGCCGCACGCCTGGACGATCGAGGTCGACGCCGGCGTGAAATCGCAGCTTAAGCCCGCGGCGCTCGGCGAGGGCACGCGCGTCGAGGTGCGTGACCTGTTCTACGCCACGCCAGCGCGGCTGAAGTTTCTGAAACTCGACCGCACCGAGGCCGAGGCGGTGCGCGAAACCGTGCGCCGGCTCGCCATGAGCCGTCCGGATGTTGCCTTCACGCTCGCCGGCGAGGAGCGCGTGCCGGTGACATTCGCGGCGGCGCTACCGGGCGCTGCTGGTCGGCTGGCGCGGCTCGGCGATGTGCTCGGCGCCGAATTTCGCGCCAATGCGGTCGAGATCGCCGCGGAGCGCGAGGGTGTCGTCATCGACGGCTATGCGGCGCTGCCGACACTGACGCGGGCGAATGCACTCGGCCAATATCTGTTCGTCAACGGCCGTCCGGTGCGGGACAAGCTTCTGCTCGGCGCGGTACGTGCGGCCTATGCCGACTATCTGCCGCGCGACCGCCATCCGGTCCTGGCTTTGTTTGTTACACTTCCGGCGCGTGAGGTCGACGTCAACGTGCATCCGGCCAAGGCCGAGGTGCGATTCCGCAACGCCGGACTGGTGCGGGCGCTGATTGTGCATGCGCTGAAGGCCGCGCTCGTCCGCGAGGGTGGCCGCGCGGCAACGACCGGCGGAAGTGCGACCATCGCCGCATTTCGTTCGGCGGCGTCGTTTCAGGCGCACGGCAACGGTGCTGGGCGACGTTTTGGCTGGGATTGGCGAAGCTCGCCGTCGGCTCCGCGCGGTTTTGCCGAAGCCGCGCAGGCCGCGTTCGCGACCGGCCTGCCGGCCGCCGATCTGCGCGAAGCGGCTGAGGCCGCGGCGGTGGCCGATAGCGAGGCGTCGGCCGATACGCTCGACCATCCGCTCGGCGCGGCGCGCGCGCAAATCCACGAGACCTATATCGTGGCGCAAACCCGCGACGGCCTCGTCATTGTCGATCAACATGCCGCGCATGAGCGTATCGTCTACGAGAGACTGAAGGCCGCTCTGGAGAGAACTGGCGTCGGGCGGCAGCTCCTGCTGATTCCCGAGATCGTTGAACTCGACGAAGCCGACGTCGAGCGCCTCGCCGCCCGCGCCGAGGAATTGGCTCGCTTCGGTCTCGTGCTGGAAGCGTTCGGCCCGGGTGCGGTTGCGGTGCGCGAGACGCCGGCGCTGCTTGGCGAGATCGATGGCGCTGGTCTTGTTCGCGATCTCGCCGAACACATGAGCGAATGGGACGAAGCCCTGCCGCTCGAACGACGGCTGATGGCGGTAGCGTCCTCGATGGCTTGCCATGGCTCCGTGCGCGCCGGGCGGCGGCTCAGGCCGCAGGAAATGAATGCGTTGTTGCGCGAAATGGAAGCGACGCCCAATTCGGGCCAATGTAATCACGGCCGCCCGACCTATGTGGAGCTCAAGCTCGGCGACATCGAGCGGCTGTTCGGGCGGCGATAAGGCCAACGCAGGAGGGAAGAGTATGCGGGGCAACCGAATTTTGTTGGGCGCGACCCTTGGAGCGTGCCTCGCCGCTTGGCTCTGCGGCCCCGCCGATGCCCAGAGCTGGCCGACGCGGCCGGTGACCATGGTGGTGCCGTTCGCGCCTGGCGGGGTCTACGACACGCTGGGTCGCGTCTACGCCGCGGCGTTGTCGCCGACGCTGGGCCAGCAGGTTGTGGTCGAGAATGTGCCCGGCGCCGGCGGCATGACCGGCGCGACGCGCGTCGCCCGTGCCGATCCCGATGGCTATCAATTGTTGTTCGGCGGTGAATCGCCGAACGCCCAGGTGCAGCTGATGCACCTCAAGCCGCCTTACGACGCGGCGCGCGATTTCGCGCCGGTGGCGCTGGTCTCCGAGCAGCCGCTGATACTGACGGTGCGTAGCGGCATCCCGGCCGGCGATTTGCGCCCGTTCATCGCCTACGCGAAAGCCAACCAAAGCAAGATGCAATACGGCTCGCCGGGCACCGGCAGCGGCTCGCATCTGACCTGCGCGCTGTTTAACGCCGCGCTGCAGATATCGGTCACGCACGTACCGTATCGGGGATTGGCGCCGGCGATGCAGGATTTGCTTGCCGGCCGCATCGATTATCTGTGCCCGACGATTACCACCGCGATGCCGCAGCTCGAGGCGCACAAAATCCAGTCGCCGGCGGTGCTCGGCGCCAAACGCTCGGCGGCGTTTCCCGATATCCCGACCGCTCAGGAACAGGGGATCAGGGACTTCGACGCCAACAGCTGGAACGCCATCTTCATGCCGAAGGCGACACCCACGCCGATCGTCGCCAAGTTGAATGCCGCCGTGATCGCCGCGATGGGGCGCCCGGAAGTACAGGCGCGGCTCAAGCAACTCGGCGCCAGCCTGCCGCTGCCGGCCGAGCGTTCCCCGCAATACTTGCAATCGCTTGTCGAACGCGAAATCAAAACCTGGGGCGCGGCCATCAAGGCCGCCGGCATCACGCCGGACTAGAAGCAGATTGGAATTTCGCGATGAAGAAGATTGGATTTTTGATCGGGTACACACTTTTGCTCGCAGCCGTGCTGGGCGCGGCGCCGGCTTTTGCGCAGAATTGGCCGACGCGGCCGATCACGCTTGTGGTGCCGTTCGCGCCTGGCGGCGGCGTCGATGTCAGCGCGCGCATCCAGGCGCAGAAGATCGGCGAATTGCTCGGCCAGTCGATTGTCGTCGACAACATGGGCGGCGCCGCCGGCATGAGCGGCGCGGAGCACGTCGCGAAAAGCTCGCCCGACGGTTACACGTTTCTGATGGGTAACAGTGGCACGCACGCCTTCAGCCAGGCGCTATACAAAAAGCCGCTGTACAATTCGGTCAAGGATTTCACGCCGGTGGCGCTGGTTACAGATTCGCCGCGCGTTCTGATCGTTCGCAAGAATTTGCCGGTCGATAACCTGCGCGAATTCATTCTCTATACCAAGGCGCACCAGGCCAACATGCAGTTCGGCTCGGCCGGTGTCGGCTCCGGCACGCATTTGCCGTGCGTGCTGCTCAACATGGCGATGGATGTGCACGTCACCCACGTGCCGTACCGCGGCGAGGGACCGGCGCAGCAGGACCTGATCGCCGGGCGCATTGATTACATGTGCTCCACCATTCAGACCGGCGCCAATCTCGCCAACCAGGGCCAAGTCAAAGCTCTCGCCGTGATGGCGCCGAACCGGTCAACCGTTGTGCCGAAAGTGCCCACCACGGGCGAAGGCGGCCTTGCGGGCGTGGAAGCGAGCGTGTGGGATGCGTATTTCCTGCCGCGGGGAACGCCGGCGGCGATCGTCAACAAGCTCAACAAGGCGATCGGCGGCGCGCTCGACGATCCGGCGGTGCACAGGCGACTGACCGATCTTGGGCTTGAAGTGGCATCGCCCGACCAGCGCACACCAGAGTATCTCGCTAAATTCCTGCCCGAAGAGGTCGCGCGCTGGACCAAGGTCGTGAAGGCCGCGGGTATCAATCCGCTTTAGCTTTCCGCCGCAGCGCGCAAAAAGATCAGTTCAGTCTCGTCATAGCGGCGGCGTTCGATTTCGCCAAAGCCGCCGGGCGCGGTGAAATTCGCCTTCGCGGCTTCTTCCACGACGATAAGCGCATCGGGCGCAAACCAACCGCCGTCGCGCGCGGAGCTGAGCGCTCTTCCGGCGAGTTCCTGCCCATAAGGCGGATCGAGAAAGGCGAGCGTGAACTGTTCGAGCGGATGCGCCGGGCCGAGCCTGGTGGCATCGCGGCGGAAGATCCGCGTCGTGCCGCCAAGGCCCAGCGTCGAGGCATTCTCGCGAACGAGCGCGCGCGCCTCCGCTGCCTCGTCGACAAACAGCACGAATTCGGCGCCGCGCGAGGCGGCCTCGATGCCGAGCGCGCCGGTGCCGGCGAACAGGTCGAGCACGCGCGCGCCACTGACCGGATCGTCATAGGCGTGGGTTAGGATGTTGAACAACGCCTCGCGGAGCCGGTCGGCGGTCGGCCGGATCGCTTGGGATTGGGGTGCGGCGAGCGCGCGGCCGCGCAGTCGTCCACCAACCACGCGCATCATTTGCCTCGCGGGCGCTTGGGATTTGACGGGCGCGGTCCGGAGGCGCGGTCGCGCCAGCCGCGCGGGTGGCGACCGCCGCGGACGCGTTTCGGCGCTTTTTCTTCCGGTTGCGGCGGCGGCGGTGGCTTCTGCCCGAAGCGCTCTACCGCGACGTTCCGGCCCTTGCGATCGGTAACTGTATCGGTGCGCACCTCGGCGGTGCGCTCGCGGGCGTCGTCACGTCCCCGGCGTGAGCCGCGGAATTGACCGCGCAATGGCTTCGCCGGCTCTTCACCCGGAGCGCGCCAGGAATGATGCACGGCTTTGCGCTCCTTGCCCTCACGCGGCTCGGCGCTCGCTCGCGGCTTGTCATTGCGCTCCGCGGAGAAATCCGCACCAGACAGCGCGATGAGACGATCGCCGAGCTGTTCGCGCAAGGTGCGGGTGCGCACCTCTTCAATGGCGCCTTCGGCCAGTTCGCCGAGCTGGAATGGACCAAACGATACGCGAATGAGGCGGGTGACGGTGAGGTCGAGATGGCCGAGCACGTTGCGTACTTCGCGGTTCTTGCCTTCGCGGATCGCAAACGTCAGCCACAGGTTCGAGCCCTGGACGCGATCGAGCGCGGCGTCGATCGCGCCGTAATGGATGCCGTTGACGGTGATGCCTTTGCGCAAGACATCGAGCTGCGGCTGCGTCACCGCGCCGTGCGCGCGCACCCGGTAGCGGCGCAGCCAGCCGGTCGCCGGCAGTTCGAGCACGCGGGCGAGCGCGCCGTCGTTTGTCAAAAGCAGCAGGCCCTCGGTGTTGAAATCGAGCCGGCCGACGCTGATGAGCCGCGGCAGATGCCTCGGCAGGCGCGCGAAGATGGTCGGCCGGCCCTGCGGGTCGTTATGCGTCGTGATGAGGCCGCGCTGCTTATGATAGAGAAACAGCCGCGTGCGCTCGCGCTGCGGCAGTGCCTCGCCGTCAACGGTGATGCGGTCGCGTGCCGTGATGTTAAGCGCGGGCGAAAGGATCACCTCGCCGTTGACGGCGACCCGACCGGCGGCGATCCATTCCTCGGCCTCGCGGCGCGATGCCAGCCCAGCGCGCGCGATCGCGCGGGCAATGCGCTCGCCGTCCTTTTTACTGTCTTTGTTGTCGTCGGTCATATCCAGTCTCGTCATGCCCGGCCACCCGGGTCCGGCTTCTGGCCGGCCCAAGTGCAAGCTTGTGCCGGGCATCCACGTCTTTATACACCGCAGCGAACAAAGGCGTGGATGGCCGGGACAAGCCCGGCCATGACGGTGCCCATGGCAACCTTCATGGAAATGGCGCTGGACGAGGCGCGCGCCGCCGGCGAGGCGGGCGAAGTGCCGGTCGGCTGCGTCATCGTACATGAGGGAGCCGTGCTAGCGCGGGCTGGCAATAGCACCATGACCGATGCCGACCCGACGGCGCATGCCGAAATGGTTGCGATCCGCGCGGCCGCGGCCATGCTCGGGTCCGAGCGGCTGACCGCGTGCGACCTCTATGTGACGCTTGAGCCGTGCGCCATGTGCGCTGGTGCGATGTCCTTCGCCCGGATCCGCCGGCTCTATTACGGCGCTGCCGACCCGAAGGGCGGTGCGGTCGACAGCGGCGTGAAGTTTTTTGCTTCGCCGACGTGCCATCATCGGCCCGAAGTTTACGGCGGCCTCGCCGAAGCTGAAGCCTCGGCGCTGCTCAAGGAGTTCTTCCGCGAGCGGCGGTGACATCGCGCCAATAAATTCTCGCGGAGCGGATTGGGCGCCCGAACTGGATGACAAAAAATCGCGCGGGGCGGTTGCGGCGGAACAACTGGGGCTAAACTTCAAAAGAAAGCGAGAATGGTCATGCCAAGCGACGAACGGTGGGTCGGAACCTGGGCCGCTGCACCTGCGCCGGCCGAAGGCGTCGTCGGTTTCAACAACCAGACGATCCGCCTGAGCCCGCGTATTAGCATCGGCGGCGAGCGGCTGCGTGTGCGGATCTCGAATGCCTATGGCAATCGCCCCCTGATCATCGGCGCCGTGACGGTCGCGCTGCGTGACAAAGGTCCGGCGGTCGTCGCAGGGAGCGTCCGCAAGCTCGGCTTCTGTGGCCGCGACTCGACCGTCATCGCAGCCGGGGCGGTGCAGTACAGCGACGCGGTCGATCTTTCCGTTTCCCCGCTCGCCGATCTCACGGTCAGCTTCCACCTGCCCGGCGAAGTGCTGGCGAATTTCGCCATAACCGGCCGATACGCAAGGCAGACCAATTACATTTCGCCACCCGGCAATTACACCGCCACGACAGCGATGCCGATCGGGAATCTGACAGACCAATGGTTCTTCCTCTGCGGCGTCGATGTGCTCGCCGGACGCGACACACTCGGAGTCGTCGCGCTTGGCGACTCGATCACCGATGGCAACATCTCGACCATCGACGCCTTCTGCCGCTGGCCCGATCAATTGGCGCGGCGGCTGGTTGCCCGCGCCGGCGGACCGGTGGGCGTCATGAACAACGGGCTTGGCGGCAACCGCATTCTGCACGACATCCGTGGCGACAGCGGGCTGCGGCGCTTCGACCGCGACGTGCTGGCGCAACCCGGCGTCACGCACGTCATCGTCATGCTTGGCACCAATGATTTGCGCAATCGGTGGGCGAAGCCCGAGGAGGAGGTCACCGCCGAGCAGATGATTGCCGGCCTGCAGCAGATGGCGCTGCGCGCCCACGCCGCCGGCATCAAGATCATTGGCGCCACCCTGACACCGTTCGGCAATGAGACCTACATGGCCAATGCCTGGAATCCGACGCGCGAGAGGCACAGGGTCGCGGTCAATGCTTGGATTCGGGCGAGCGGCGCGTTTGACGGTGTGGCCGATTTCGACGCCGCATTGCGCGACCCCGACATCCCGACCCAGATGCGTGCCGCTGACGACTGCGGCGACGGACTGCACCCAAGCGACGCCGGCTACTGCAAAATGGGGGAGGCGATCGACCTCGCGCTGCTCGCCTAGCGGTCGCGGCGCGGTCCGAAATGGCCGCTTCAATGGAATTGACTGGGCGTCGCCCGGCATGCTTGCGTACCATCCCACCTCATCATTCAAAGTGGTGCTGCGCCCATGCCGAAGCTCTACGAAGCCCTCGCCGACGCATTCCTCGCGGAGGGCGTCGACACGCAGTTCGTCCTGATGGGCGATGGCAACATGCATTGGTCCACGGCGTTTGCCAAACTGCCGGGCGTTCACACCGTCCACGTTAGGCACGAGCACGTCACCGTGGCGGCGGCGACGGCCTATAACGTGGCCACCAACAAGGTCGCGGTTGCCTCGGTCACCTGCGGGCCCGGCGTGACCCAGTTGATGACCGCATTGCCGGCCGCGGTGCGCGGCCGCCTGCCGATGGTGGTGTTCGCCGGCGAGTCGCCCATCAACGCCAAGTTCTACAACCAGTATATCGACCAGGCGCCGCTGGTGACGGCTACGGGTGCCCGCTACATCGCCGCACACAGCGTGCCGCGTATGATGGATTACGTGCGCGAGGCCTTCCACGTCGCCAAGTACGAGCGCTGTCCGGTGGTGCTGGGCATTCCCTACGACCTGCAGAAGGTCGAGCACATGGCCAACCAGCCCTACGAGACCTCGGCGATGTACCAGCCCAAAGCCGGGCGTATGCAGCCCGATCCAGAGGTCATCGCAGAGGCCGTCGAGCGGCTCGCCGCGGCAAAGCGGCCGATCATCCTCGGCGGCCGCGGCGTGCTGTGGTCCGGCGCCCGCGAAACGATGGTCAAGCTTGCTGATCGCTGCGGCGCGCTGCTCTCCAACACGCTGCCCGCGCGGGGTCTTTTCCACGACCATCCGTTCGGGCTTGGCACTACCGGCAGTTATTTCACGTCGCTGGGCAGAGAGATGTACGAGTCCGCGGACCTCGTGCTCGCGGTCGGCACCAGCCTGTCCTACTACGTCGGCGGCGGGCACTACTGGGGCAAGGCCTACAAGATCCAGTTGGATGATGCGCCGCGCGGCTTGCGCGACGGGCAGAAGGCCGCCGATCTTTATGTCAGATCGGATGCGCTCGCTGGCGTCGAGGCAATCCTCGCCGGCCTCGACAAGAAGCTGGGCGCGGGCAAACCGGCGGCGGCGGCGATACGCTCGAAAGAGCTCGCGCATCGCATCGCGACCGAGCCGGCGGACTCGATGCCATTCGACATCGAGCCTGGGGTGCTGGATCCGCGCGAGGTGATCAAGGCTATCGACGCGGTCGTGCCAAAGGACTGGGACTGCGTTGTCGGCGGCGGCCATCAGGCTTATTTCAACACCCAGATGCGGGGTCGGCCGGCGGAACGCTACACGACCGTCCGTGACTTCGGCGCGGTCGGCAACGGCCTGTCGTATGCGCTCGGCGTCGCGGCGGCGCGCCGCCAAGGTCGCGACGGCAAGATCGTGCTGTTTGAAGGCGACGGCGGTCTCTTGTTCCATATTCAGGAACTTGAGACGCTCAAGCGCCAAGGATTCCGCATCCTGATCTGCGTGATGAACGATGGCGGCTACGGTTCGGAGTTTCACAAGCTGCGCGCCGACGGCATCGATGACGGTCTGGCTGTGTTCGGCCGGCCGGCGTTTGAAAACATCGCGCGCGGCTTTGGCCTGCGCGGAAACGAGATACGCGATGTGTCGGTCATCCCGAAGCTGTTTGCCGATTTCGCCGCGCAGGGCGACAGTGAAATCTGGAACATTCAGATCTCCGACAAGGTCACCGCGCCGGTGATCCGCCAGACCATCAAGCGCGGCCACGGCAATATGTGAGCGGTCTTTCGCAGCTCGGTTCTGTTCCTGCATATCGTATCGCCTTGCGCACCGAAGTCTCGTCATTGCGAGGAGCCAACGGGTCCGTTGGCTCGCAATGACGAGCACCATCGTTCTCGCGCTGCGCTTTTTGTTCGCGCCCCGAGGTTTGCCAAAAGTTTTCACGAACGGGCCTCCCATAAGGGGAGGCGGAGCGCCGAAAGGCGCATACTGAGAGGCCGCTCCGCGCAATCGCAGCGTTGCCGCTGGGCGGGTTCGCGGCGCGCGTCCCCTTTGGGGGGGCGCGCTCGCCTTCCGGCGCTCTACCGCGGCTCTCGCCAAGTTTTCAGGCTTGGCTCAGTCCGGTCCCGCGCTTCATGGCAGCGCCAACGGATCACTCCGTCCGCCACCCGGGCAGCCAGCTCCTGGCAGACCGGCGTCGTGGCCGGCCGGGCGAGTTTCCGAACCGCCCGCGGACGAGGCTACGAACCCCATCCCGGGCACCGCCCCCGCTCGCATCAATCGGCCGTCACCGGTTGACGTCCCTTTAAACGAGCAGGATGATGTCTTTTAGTTCGTCGCACGGCACGAGTTCAAGAAATTACGCAGCGCTGCGCCATCTCCCTGATCTGACAAGAGTATTTTTTTCGCTGTTTGTTTGATTCGCAATGCGGCAATTGTGACATTGCTGCCATGATTCGCACTTTGTCTGCTAAGGTGCGGCGAGTGCAGGCATTTTCGAATTGTGGCAGTGAAACAGGGGCGCGTAACAGAGTGTAGGGATTCGGCTACGCGCCACCATGTCAGCGTTTGGGTTAAAAACGGACATGTCGCGGACGGAGAAATTCGGCAGAGAATGACCCATATCATCGCTACACCGCTGTCAATTGAGGCGCTGCAAAATGCTTGATCGCTGCTTCACGTCAGGGCATTCGCCTAGGAATTTATAGAACGTCGGCCCGGATCACTCCGGCTTGATGTTCGCCGCCTTGATGACCTTGCCCCAGTTCTCGGTTTCGTCGGCGATGAACTTTCCGAATTCATCGGACGATCCCGCAAACGGCGTGCCCCCTAAATCCGAAAGCCGCGCCTTCAGCCTCGGATCGGCGAAGCCCGCGTTGATCTCCTTGTTGAGTTTTTCGATGATCGGCGCAGGCGTATTTCTAGGCGCGCCAACGCCATACCACACGCTCACATCATAGTCCGGCACGGTCTCGCCCAGGGTTGGCACGTCCGGCAGGGCAGCCCAACGCGTTGCCGTCGTCACAGCTAACGGACGCATGCCGGCCTTGATGCCCGCAAGCCCCGTGGATCCGACGGCAAATTGGGCTTGCACCTGCCCGCCGAGCAACGCCGTCAACGCCGGTGCCCCGCCGCGGAAGGGCACATGGATCACGTCGACGCCGGTCATCATCTTGAACTCTTCGAGAGCCAAATGTTCCGAAGCGCCAATGCCACTCGATCCAAAGTTGAGTTTGCCGGGATTTGCCTTGGCGTAGGCGATGAGCTCGGCAGCGGTTTTGGTCGGAACCGAGGGGTGGACAATCAAAACCAGGGGCAAACGGACCAGTCCGGCGACCGGCGCGATGTCCCTGATGAAATTGAAATCCAACTTTGCGTAGAGGGACGCGTTGACCGCGTTGGCCGTCCCGCAGGTGAGGAGTGTGTACCCGTCCGGCGACGCTCTGACGACAGCCTCGGTCGCAACATTGCCGCCGGCGCCGGTGCGGTTCTCAATGATGAATTGCCGGCCGAGCCGCTCCGACAGCCATTGCCCCATGAGGCGTGCATTGACGTCCATCGCGCCGCCGGCCGCAAAACCGACGATCAAATGGATTGGCCGCGAGGGATAGGTCTCCGCCAAAGCGCTGCGCGAAAGCGCGGGAACGACGGCAGAGCCCATTGCGAGGCGCAGAAAATTGCGGCGGCCAGGTTTCATGGCAAGCCCTCGTAAGGTTCCTGCAAACGCAGAAGGGCGAACTTAGGTAAAAATCGAATAAGTGATTGGTCGCCCGCCGCGGGCACAGGGGCCGCCTTTGATTTCACAGGACGTCGGCATGTCCCGCTGGCGGCTCAGTCCGCACATTAGCCTGATTACATGACTCTTAGTAGGGGGAGCTATCGCCGAATCTTGGTGACGGACGGGGTCAGGCGGCAGCGGTTTGAGCGTGCAATCTGACGATCTCGATTCCGTCCTTGAACTTTACACCCA
>JBAQJL010000192.1:0-12539 GCA_049300295.1 Xanthobacteraceae bacterium | reverse complement strand
CTCGCGCAAGCTACGTCCTTTAGCTGTTACATCGGAAAACCGTGTTGACGATATGCCAGACGTCCCGACTGTCGCAGAATCGGGTTTCCCTGGATTTCAGGCCGACCTTTGGTTTGGCACAGAGGTGCCGGCGAATACGCCGAGGGATGCCATCGCTCAGCTTTCCGCCTGGTTTAGCGCGGCGCTCAAGCTTCCTGAGGTAAAGTCGAAGCTGAAGTCGTTGGGACTTACGGCAGTCGGAACTTGCGGCGGGGAATATTCGAAGTTCATCCATCAGGAATATCAACAGTATGGCCTGGAAATCAGCGAGGGCCATATCCAGACCAAATGATCCGAGCCACCTCGCCTGAGATGTCATTTACCTGATTGGCGCGACAGTTCGGACAGTGCGCGCTCGTAGTATGTGAGGTCCAGATAGCTCGTCGGCGCTCGCATGGATGCCGTGCGCGCAATGACCGCTTCCGTGGGAAGCGCCAACCGGCCGGGGATCATTTCTCCTAAGCCGCACATGCGATCGTAACGGAAATCTGCGGGCGACTCGACTGTGCTGTTGCATCGTGGAAAGTGAGCCCCGCTGCACACAAGCTATTCTAAGGGCTGGGGGCGACCAGTCAGTGGACCGCGTCAAGCAGCCCGCCTACAAATCTCGTCCAGCTTACCGGGCAACTGCCTGATCGATGGCTAGATGTGAATAGGCGCTGAACTTTGACTCCTCCTCCAATCTCGGAACTATCATTACTTTAGCCGCGCCAATCGGCGTCCAACCCCGGCGCCGATTTACAAGGGGCAAGTTCTTTGGCTTGCTTATCGGTAATTTTGCGCATCCGAGTGTTCTTGATTCCCAGCCTCCGAACTACGGGTAATCCGTAACCCTTCACATTGTGCATCTCCCGATCACAGCTTGTTCCAAATGAACAGGTGCTTTCAGACTGCAGCAAACGCGGGAGCAGAGCGTCGCGATTGAACCTGATCTCGGCCGGGCGGGGAACGCGATGAGATCGACAAATGATTGGCCGATCATCAAGCCAGCCTATTTGAGCGGTGAGTGAATGCCCTCCTTGATGCCGATCAGACTACCCGGTTGCGCAGACTGGGCGCGCTGATCGCATGAGATGCCTCTATCCCGTGTATCAGCAACGTGCTCAGCGTGTCTTGAAGCATTTTTGCCCGATCTTCGCTCAAGGAGCGAAGCCAGATATCGTTGCCTATCCGCATGATTGTTGACAGCTCCCGGACAAGCCCTTCGCCCTTTGCGGTCAAGCGCAAAAGTACGCTGCGTCGGTCGGCCTTATTCGGCCGCTTCTCGACGATGCCCTTCCTGACCAGGTCGCCGATTTCAATCGTGACAAATTGACTGGTCACCTGAAGCTGTTGCGCGAGCTGCCCGACGGTCGCGTCTTGGCTTTCGGCGATCATCCTCAACATGATTGCTTGCGCCTCCGATACGCCGATATGGTCGGCGCATAGCTTGCGATGACGTGCCATCTGGTTGCCCAAGGAGACTATGGTGTAGACCAATTTGCGTAATTCGCGGTCCGACCCGCCCTTCACAAAACTCTTGAGCGTGGTGGTGAGCGGCGGCAATGGAGCGCCGGCTGGCCGGCCGTCGTCTGCCAGCGGGTTGTCGCCGGTCGTTGTGCGGCTCAGGCGCTTGCGGTTCCTAGCTTTTCTCATGACCGAAACATAATCGTCGCGGCCCGTCGTTGCCAGAGCTGTTTTCGTTATTGACATATGTAAATGATTTATGTAGTTACGGAATATACTTCTGCAAAACAAGGAGGCTCACATGCTCTTTGCCGGCTGCGAGGTTCCAATGCGGGGAGTTCTTTTGGGGAGTGTGGTCGCGCTGACCGCTTCACTGACATCGGGCACCGCCAGCGCGCAGGACAAAGTCTATACGATGAAGATCGGCATCCCGACCATCAATAACGCGTCGCATCAGTTTGCCAAGAACTTCGCCGCCGCGGTCGAACGTGATTCCGGCGGCCGCATCAAACCCCAGGTCTTTCCGTCGAGCCAACTGGGCCCAATCCCGCGGATGATCGGCGCGGCCTATCAGGTGGTCAAGGATGCCGCGCGGCGCGCGCAGTAAGATAACGGCTGGCATCGCACTAGCCTTGGTGTCATGCCCGTGCTCGGGGCTCGCCTGCCGACTTTGGCAAGCTCGTCACGGATGAGACCTATACATGGGGCGAGGTGATCCGGGCGGTCAATATCAAGCCGGAGTGAGCGTTCAATTTCATCGCGTTATTTTGGAAGGTCGTCATGGAACTTTATCGCAGACGATTTCTCGGTGTGGCAGCGGGCGCCGTCGCGCTTCCGGCTTTGTTACGAAGCGCTGTGGCGCTCGAATATCCGACGCGGCCGGTACACATCGTCGTTGGGTTTCCCGCTGGCTTGTCGCCTGACATTGTCGCGCGCATTGTGGGGCAACCACTGTCGCAGCGCCTAGGCCAGCCGGTCGTGATTGAAAACAAGCCGGGAGCAGGCGGCAATACCGGCACAGATTTTGTCGCAAGAGCGACGCCGGACGGCTACACGCTTCTATTGGTGACAGCGACGAATACCGTCAACGCGACGCTGTATCAAAACCTTGATTTCGATTTCAGTCGCGACATCGTGCCCGTTGCGGGCCTCGATCGTGGCGCCTCCGTCATGGTCGTCAATCCATCAGTCCCGGCTAAGACGGTGCTGGAGTTCATTGCCTACGCGAAGGCCAACCCGGGCACAATCGCCTTTGCTTCGGCCGGCATCGGAACTCCGCCCCACGTCTGCGGCGCACTTCTCATGATGCTTAGCGGCATCCAGATGCTGCACGTGCCGTATCGTGGAAGTTTTTTGCCGGATTTGATTGGTGGCCAAGTGCACGTTTGCTTTAGTCCGGTCGCGACCGTGATCGAGTACATCCGCACTGGCAAATTGCGTGCCCTTGGAGTCACCACCGCAACACGCGTCTCAGAGCTGCCGGACGTCCCCGCGATCGGAGAATTTGTTCAAGGCTATGAAGCAAGCGCATGGCTTGGCATAGGCGCGCCTAAGGGCACGTCAACAGACGTCATCGGCAAACTCAACACGGAGATCAACGCGGTCCTCGCTGTTCCCGATGTGAAGGCGCGCCTTGACGGTCTAGGTGTTGAGGCCATGTCTATGACGGCCGCCGACTTTGGCAAGCTCATCGCTGATGAAACCGAAAAGTGGGGCAAGGTGATCCGTGCGACCAATATCAAAGCGGAATGAGCCGAGAAGGCCCTCCGACATTCCATGCTTCCCGTCAGGCGAATCCAACACGGCCTAACAGTCCTCGGGACGCAAGGGCCTGCTTCAATTTTAGAATAGCGTTCATTGCCGTTGCGGAGCTATTCGCGTGCTGCATTTCTCGAAGAAGCAGTTTCAGTACAGGGTCTTTGTCCCTGATCGCCCATCTGCATATGAAAATGGCAGCATCGTTCCGCGTCATTATTCGAATCGCGCTGCCGAGGCCAGGCAGTTTGGCTTCAAACTGTTGCTCCAGAGAAAGAGACATTGGGTCGGCCACCTCCTTGAGCGGTTCGCTTCGTTGCCAAGTTGCCTGTTCGGCCGCTAACCGCAATCCAAATCGGAAAATCGCCGCTATTGTTCAATCTCTCGGTCGCTTGCTTTGCGGCTTGCTGCGCAGCGGCATGGTGATCGGAAGCAGCGGATCCACTAGCAGACGAGCTATCCGCGCACCTGCGCGTGGACGCAGCCGCATTCATTTATCCGTGGTGGCACTATCCGCGATTGCATAGTCTTGGCCCCCCCTGGTGCAGGCGAGGAAATGTCCCACAGCGAGGCTGAGAGTGCGACCATTCAGCGTTACAATCAAAACCGGAATGACTGGGACTGGCAGATCGACCGCGGCACTGCTCAGGCTGATGGCATCCTTGGACCAATATCGGCAATGGATCACCGATGTCAGCCGATCTCCAGTCCGAATGTGCAAGCACTAATATCTGAGAGCTTTTTGAGCCATTTCGAGTGGCTTTACGATCTCATGGGCGCACTTCATGAAAAGCTGGACTACGGGGCTGCACGTTCGATTCTTGAGCGTAATCATTAGGACGGGTCTGAGCTTAATCGAAACATCGACGGGCAAAATCTTCACCGACTTACGATTGGCGTTAAAATAAACCACGGATTCCGGCAATGCCGAGAGGAAACGTCCATTTGCGATAAGCTGCGTGTGCACTTGGGTGGCCGGGGTTGAGACGATTGACCGTGGAATCTCCAAACCAGCCGCGCGGAATGCACCATCAAGCGCCGATCGCGGGATGCTGCCTGAGGGGGGAAGGCTCCAAGGCTCGCCGAGCAAATCGGCAAGCTTGAGCTTGCGGCGCCTAGCCCAACGATTCGTCAACCCTGCAACGAATACGACGCGGTCGCGCAGCAGTATTACCGAATTCAAATCGTGATCGGCGATTGCTTCTGCTGGCCGCCCGATCACCAAATCAATTTCGCGTTCCCGAAGTTGACGTTCCAGCGTATCGAAGTCCGCCTGAGCGACGTGGTAGCAAACACGTGGGTATTTGCTATTAAGGGCCTCGATAATCGCCGGTACTACGCCAGCGGCTAAAGGCTCAGTGCTCCCTATTCGTACCTCGCCAGCCGTTGGGTCACCCAGATGCTCAATATCCTTGATTCCCTGTCGCATCTCGTCGAAAACCACGATTCCTCGTTTGATGAGCGCGCGGCCGTATGGGGTTGGTTCCACGCCATCGGAGCGACGATCAAGCAGGGACACGCCGAGCATGCGTTCGGCGTCGGCAATCGTCTTGGACACAACTGGCGCAGACACTCCAAGGTGGCTGGCGGCCTTAACCATGCTCTTCCATCGCGCGACCTCCATGAGGATATGCAGGTCGCGCAACTTTACGCGGCGGCCGATACGGTCTGCCCACGTTGCCATTTTTCACCTGTTAGTCAAACAGCTAATTAGTCTTCGAACAAAAGAACTTTTTAGATATCACAAGTGATCCTACGCTGCGACACCTAACTGTGCGCCGACAAAGCCGCGGCGGGCGGTTAATCCGACAAACGATCTGATACTAACGCAACTTTTTGGAGGGCTCGCAGTGAAACTTCCCCACCGGCGACGATTTCTGCATCTGGCAGCCGGCGCCGCCACGCTCCCGGCGGTGTCACGTATTGCGAGCGCACAAACCTATCCGGCGCGGCCTGTGCGCATCGTCGTCGCCCTCCCCGGTGGTATTGCGCCCGACATTATTGCGCGCCTTGTTGGTCAAGGGCTGTCGGAGCGGCTCGGTCAACCATTCGTCGTCGAGAACCGGCCAGGGGCCGGCACCAACATCGGCACCGAGGCGGTTGTTCGCGCACCGGCGGACGGCTATACGCTCCTTCTGGTTACCGTGGAAAGCGCAATCAACGCGTCACTCTACGACAGGCTCAATTTCAATTTCATCCGCGACATCGCGCCGGTGGCAAGCATCTCCCGCGCCCCGTTTGTTATGGTGGTCAATCCATCGTTTCCAGCCAAGACCATCCCCGAGTTCATCGCCTATGCCAAAGCGCATCCCGGTAAGATCAACATGGCCTCGGCCGGCAACGGTACCGCGAACCACGTCTTCGGCGAACAGTTCAAAATGATGGCTGACGTCGACCTGGTTCACGTACCGTATCGAAGCAGTTATATGCCCGATCTGCTCGGCGGACAGGTGCAGCTAATATTTACCGCAATCGCTACGGTGATCGAGTACGTCAGGGACGGCAAGCTGCGCGCGCTAGCGGTGACCACCGCGACGCGCTCAGGTGCGCTGCCAGATATCCCCACTATGAGTGAATTCGTGCCGGGCTACGAGGCGAGTGCTTGGAATGGTGTCGGCGTACCCAAGGGTACGTCCACCGAGATCATCGAAGAGCTTAACAAAGAGATCAATGCCGTCGTTACCGCTCCTAATTTCAAGGGGCGCGCTGGCGACCTGGGCATTGAGCCCTTATCGATGACATCGGTTCAATTCGCGAAATTCATAGCGGCGGAAACCAAGAAATGGGGCCGTGTGGTCAAGTCCGCGGGCATCAAGCTGGACTGAGGCACCGTCCAACATTCCCTAGTTCCCGTTCGGCGAATTGGGTCAGCCGACGTCGCTCATGGATCACTTTCGACCGATTGACGATGTCCGCGAAATTCCTGCCATGCCTATCATCGAGACCGATTGGTGAACCACCCAGGCGTAACGATGGAAAGTCGGTGGCCACGCTCGTTCATCAGAGACGATCCTCCGCGCGCGAGTTTTAGTCGAGGCTGAGCTTGAACAACCTGATCGCATTGGTGCGCCCAATCTGGATCCGGTCTGCATCCGACAGCGCAGTGTTATCAAACCAGGAGGCCGCGGGTGCCATCTCCTCAAAGGGGTAGTCGACGGAGAACATAATCCGTAAGGGCCCCATCTCGGCCAGCGCACAATGGAACGGCGTATCGTGAGACTGACCGCTGGTGGTCAAGTGAAAATTGGTTCGCATATAGTGCGACACCGGTTTCTTCGCTGAGTGCTTCACGGGCAACTTGTTCATAAGATTGTCAATCCGCCACATGTCGTATGGGATGCGTTCGCCGAGGTGGCCAAGCACAATTTGCAGGTTTGGAAATTCGTCGAACAATCCTGAACCGATCAGCCGCAGCGCCTGCAATGCGGTCTCGCTTCCGAAGTCCCAGACTGGGCTGTAGAGCCAGGGATGTCCTTCGTAGGACTTGGCCCGCGACGGGATGGTCAGTCGGGGATGGAGATAGATTGGCACGTCGAGTTCGGCCACTGTCGCCCAAAACGGCCGAAATTCCGGCAGATCGAAATAGATCGCTGAGTCCGGCATCAGCCTCTGGGTGAAACAGTTGACCATCGCGCCTTTGAAACCCAGATCGGTGACGCAGCGAGTGAGCTCTCGCGCGGCCGCCTCGGGATCCTGCATCGGCAGGCCGGCGAAACCAGCGAAGCGGCGGGGGTTGTGCGCGATTTCGTCAGCCAGGATGTTGTTGGCCCGGTGTGCGACGTTGGCAGCCTCGGCTGGCACAAGAATAGCCTGCAACGCCGGTGAGTTCAGTCCGAGGATTGCGAGCTCAATCCCATTCGTGTCCATATCGGTGAGCCTGCGGTCACGGAAATCGACTAACAAGCGACGCGTGTCACCGGCGCCGATCGGCTGTCCCGCAATGTTCAACGTCTCGTCGATTGCCCAATGTTCTTCCAGGGCGATTTTGCCATCCATAATCCAACTCCTATCAAAGCCATTATAGTCAGAAATTGGTCATGCAAGTCGTTTCTAGCGCGCATCAGCCACTTCCGTGTTGGGTCACGGGCGGCCGATTCACGATGTCGGCGCCGAGACCGTTGTTCCTCCAATCGCTCCCAAATCATTGCATCACAGTAAGTGACGTTCAGGACCCAATAGCGACCGCTCTACCACTTAGTGCCTTTCCTCTTTTGGTTGATTGTTTTGTACGCGTTTTTTGGCCGTTTTCGGTTTGGTTTCCGATTTTCGTGCGAGCGCCTCCGCGGCAACCTCAAGAAAGGCGCGTACTAGCCGAACGCGTAATGATGTTCTGTTCCAAAGAAGCCCCAGCTGCCTGCCAAACCGATTCTCTGGAAGCGGAAGCTTCCGCAGCGAAAGCCCTTCCGGCCACGGCGGGGCCCAATCGTAAATCAGCGAGACACCTAAACCCTGATCGACCATGACCGCGATCGCCTCTAGCGTATCAAGTTCGAAGCGATCCTTGGGCCGAATGTGGGCGTGGCGGAGATAGCCTTCGACCATGCGCCCGAGCCAGGAATCGCGGCGCGGCCTGATGAAGGGTTCCGTCGCCAGGAGGTCATGCGGATCGCGATTATGCGTTCCGGCGGCGGCCAGGACAATCAGCTTTTCCTCGCGCAATACACGCCAGTCAAAAACCTTGGGAATTGCAAATGACGGTCGAGGGATGATCGCCGCATCGAGATCGGCTGTCAGCATCCTCTGATAGAGCTCACCACCATTGGCGCTGACGATGTAGACCTCTATCTGCGGGTATCGCTTCGCAAGCAGTTTCAGAATTTTCGGCAACAGCCCCGACGTGCTTGAGCCCGTTGCGCCCAATCGGAGTTGTCCCGAGAGCTGACCATAGAGCGCGGCGGATTCGAGATCACGAATGTTGGCTAACACTTCGCGGGCCCGGTTCAGGATCGCAATACCTGCCTCGGTCGGGCTCACCCGGTGACCGGACCTGACGATGAGTCGCGTGCCGATCTCGGCCTCCAGCGCATGGATGCGCTGCGCCACCCCAGCCGCCGTGATATTGAGCCGCCGTGCAGCCTCGGCAATCGAGCCGTTGTCGATCACCATCACGAAGCTTTCGAGGAAGCGGCTATCCATGACAACAAACTCTATCTTCCGAAACAACAATTAGGAATATTGCGTTATCGGGCACGAAGGCCACTATGCCCATGCGGTGCGCGGTTCGCCAGTGAGACGGCAGACAGTTCGCCTGAAGCCAAGAATACCTCGCCGGACGTTGATCGCGGTACCGCGCCAAGCAATTCCGAACAAGCTTTATTTGACCCAGGTCTTTAAGGGAGGATGACATGTGCTTTACGACATCAGGAGAATCTATACGGCTGAGCGCTATCGTCGTCGCCCTTCTGTCGCTATCGCTCGGCACGGCTTGGGCTCAAGACAAGCCCTACGTGATGAAAGTGACGACCGCTACCATCAACGACGGACCGCACCAACTCATCAAAGACTTTGCCGCGGCTGTGGAGCGGGATTCGGGCGGTCGGATCAAGTCCCAAGTCTACCCCGCGAGCCAGTTAGGTTCGGTTCCCCGACAGATCGAAGGCGTGCAGTTTGGCTCAATCGAGGCCGCGGCAATGCCACCCGAATTTATCGCGGGTGTCGACGAACGATTCGAGGTGATGGCGGCTCCGGGCCTTGTCGATTCTTTTGAGCATGGACAGCGGATCGCCGCCGACCCCCATGTACAAAAGCTGATGTTCGGACTCGGCGCTGCAAAGGGATTGCATGGAGTCGGCCTTCTACTTTCTCAGCCGTCCTCCGTCATTTCAAAAGCTCCCATTCGCCATCTCGCCGATTTCCATGGCAAAAAGATTCGGATCTTCGCCTCGCAGTTCCAGACCGTAGCGCTGGATCGGCTCGGCTCTACACCCGTCGCAATGACACTGGGCGACGTGCTGCCGGCGTTGCAACAGGGTACCATCGATGGCGCGGTGGCCGGTATTGGGCCTTTTGTCCATCTGCATTTTAGCGACGCAGCAAAATACGTCACCGAAACCAATCAACCTGCCATTTTTATCGTGCTCGAAGTCAGCCAGAAATGGTACATCTCGCTGCCTAAGGACTTGCAGGAGATTGTTGATCGCGATGGCACCAAAGTGTCCGTGGCGATGAACCCGGTGGCTCTGGCGATGTATGCCGAGCAGCGCAAGGCCTGGATGAACGGCGGCGGCGAGCTTATCAGCCTGCCCCGCGATGAGCAGTCAGCGATGATGGCAACGCTCGCAAGCGTCGGCGCAGACGTTGCGAAGGCAAGACCAGCGATTCGCGAAGCTTATCAAATCCTGACCGAAGCGGCGCAGCGGACGCGATAGGCGTCGACCCGATAATAGGCGGAGTGCGAGGGTTCGATGCAAGTCTCACGCATTTCCATAGTCGGGGGTGGCGTTGGCGGTTTGAGCGCGGCGCTGGCACTTCAACATTTCGGTTTTCGTGTTTCTGTCTTTGAGCAGGCTCGAGAACTCAGGGAGATCGGCGCTGGTGTGACAATCACACCGAACGCGATGCACGCACTCAATTTTCTTGGGATTGGTGAGCGCGTTGCGAAGGAAGCCGGGCCAACCGAGCCTTATCTCATACGTCATTTCCAAACCGGTGAAGTCCTAAAAATCAGGGCGAGCGGAACGGATTATGTTGAGAGATTTGGCGCGGCTTATCACCAGGTTCATCGCGCCGACCTTCACGCCACACTCACCGATGCTGTACTTCGAAACGACTCAGCTTGCGTGTTCCTTGACCATAGATTCGAGTTTCTTACGCAAGACTCTGGGCAAGTTGTGGCAACGTTTACAAATGGCAGGACGATCGCGAGTGATATCCTGATCGGAAGTGACGGCGTCGCTTCCAGGGTGCGGGCCTGCGTTTTCGGCGATGAAGCGGTGAATTACACGGGACAAGCAGCATTTCGGGCGCTGTTACCGATGGCAAATGTGCCAGCCGGCGTCGCGAAAATGCCCTTCGCCATGTTCGTCGGCAAACACCGGGTGCTGCTCCACTATCCGTTGCGCCACCGAACGATCATGAACGTGGTTGGGGTTGCTCGCGAGCCAAGATGGACTGAGGAAGGATGGACAATTCCTGCCACGATAGAGGAGTTTGCAGACCTTCACGGCGATTTCCATCCCGATGTATTGGACCTCATGAGTGCGATTTCTCCGGGGACGCTGTTTAAATGGGGCCTTCGCGATCGAGAGCCGCTTGCGCGCTATACCAAGGGACGCGTCAGCATGCTGGGCGATGCCGCGCATCCTATGACGCCGTTTCTCGGCCAAGGCGCATGCATGGCTATCGAGGACGCAATGATCCTGGGCCGGGCATTCGCCGCCGCCAGGACTTTTGATGAGGCGTTCGCCATTTACGAAAACACACGAAAAGAACGCGCCAACGGCGTCCAACTCGCTTCTCGTCAGCAGGCCGAGGAGATTCAGGGCGTCACGAAGAGAGGAGAAAATCCTGGAGCAAATGCCGATGATCGTGGATTATATCTGCATAATCCGGTCGCCACACCACTCACGTTGGCCGGAGACTTTGCAACCACGTGGAAAGCATGCACAAGCTAGCGCCGAGGCACGCTCTGCCGTGTTGTGGAAGAATGCCCATGCGATTTTTTCGAACGGCCTAATCAGGGGAACGACATGTTGAACCGCGGTGCAAACGAAATAGTTGAATCTGGCGAGCTAAGAAACGTCATCGGCGCACCCAATCCAGGATCCATCAATAAGGAGATGGCGGCTCTTGATGAGCTGTGCAGACAGTTCATCGTGCTGTCGCCGATCCTATTCATTTCGACGGTAGGCGCCGATGGACGAGCTGATGTCAGTCCGCGCGGGGATAAGCCCGGCTTCGTACAAATTCTCGACGACCGAACCATTGCAATTCCGGACCGCCCCGGGAATCGGCGCGTTGATACTATGTTGAATATTCTCGCAAATCCTAGCAACTCGGTCGGATTGATCTTTCTCGTACCCGGGATTGATGAGGTGATGCGGGCATCCGGACGCGCTACCATCACACGCGACCCTACGGTCCTTGCCAGCATGGCTGTTGACGGCAAACAGCCGAAGCTTGCGATCGTCATTTCGCTGGAAGAGGTCTTCTTCCATTGCGGAAAGGCACTTAAGCGCGCTGGTCTTTGGAACTCGGCAAGTCAGATCGACCGGACCGTCTTCCCAAGTTACGCACGGGTCATTCACCGGCGGCGTCCGCACGAGCCACTGGAAAAGATCGAGAAATTCATCGCCGATAATTATCGGGACGAATTGTTTTGATGCCATTTTTTGGTCGCCAATGGTCCTCGCGACCAAATGAGGTGTTGCAATACTTCTGTCGCTTAGCTTAGCTGAGCAGCACCACCGTGATATTCACGAAAAAGAATTCGCCACCGCCCGCGATCGCGCCGCTCCTCTCGCGCGCACGAGAGTGAGCAACCAATAAGCTTAATGGGGACCCTCTGCCCGCTGCAGAATTTGGCCGGCCTTGAATCGATGACCCGGTAGCTCGCCGCCGTCCCGACCAAGCCTGTTTCCTTGACCGAGCGCAGGGACCTGACAAGCTCTGGTTTGACGGTGAAGCCGCAGAGAACTCGGCGCGAAAGATCAACTTGTACTCTGACGCGAGATTGCCGGCTCGTCACTATGGCGTTGCGATTAACGTCGACTCGATGACGGAAATACCTTGGCGAGAAGCCTTCCGCTACGCCTGCTGGCTGGGAGAGCACGCTCGTTTATTTCTCTCTATCAACCATGAACGCCACGTTTTCACCGTCGCCGAACTCATGGCGTTTGCCGGAATGACGTGTTGCCAGCGAAGTGTCGTCAGAGACCTGGATGGCTATGAACCGGACCTGGGCTATCGCCAGGAAGTCTATGGTCTGCAACGGAGACACATCGAAGGTGCCCGGCGCGGGGCTTTTCACGTCTTTCTGAGCGCGCTCTCTGGGGCGCGACACATTAGGCAGCTAGCTCGAATTTTATGCTTTCCGGCAACCGATTCCTTAAACCGCAAACACTAGGCTTTCGCGCATTGTCCGTCCCGAAGGTGGACAAGTCACTTCGCCCCGGTCTCGGCCGGGGCTTTCTTTAACAAACGACGCGTACCGTGCAATCGTGGAAAATACTCAGTAGAGTCACCGTCACGGCGCCAGCCATTTGGCCGAGATGACTAGGCTCACGGCCGCGACGATCCCCATACCAATAGCTATGGCGTATGGCTGCCAGTCATAGATCCTCATAGCTCGTGGTAGCAAC
>JBAQJL010000191.1:0-2005 GCA_049300295.1 Xanthobacteraceae bacterium | reverse complement strand
TCAGCGCGGCGACCAGCGAGGTCCTAACCCTGGCGGCAGGACGCGAACGGCCCGACGCAACCACCTCGCCGAACATGTGGCGCGATGGTGGGGACTCGTTTCCCTCGGTGCACGTGAGCGCGGCTTTTGCCATTGGCACTGTCTTCGCGGAATCGGGCAATGATGAATATCGGTGGATCCGCCGCATCATTGGCTATGGGGTCGCCGCCGGCACAGCCTATATTCGCGTGCACGAAAACGTCCACTGGTTATCGGACACCGTCGCCGGGTCAGCGCTCGGCATCGCGACGGCGCGATTTGTCTTGAATAGACAGGGCGGCGAACAACATGCCTCGATTCAGTTTCAGCCCATGAAGGACGGCTGGCAACTTGCCTATACGGTGCGTACGCCGTAGACCCTGCGCCGCTTGAGGATGAGCGATGGTTCACCACGAAACGATCGGCGTTATGATCTTAGTCTTGAGCCTGGGAGGCTTCGGCATCGCGCACGCGCAAACGGACGAGATCCAGGTTTATAACGCCGAAATCGCAGCGCCCGGAGTATTCAATCTGACGTTGCATGATAATTACACGCCTGACGGGCGTACCGTACCGGCATTTCCTGGCGGGATCATCCCGAATCATGCGCTTAACGGGGTTCCGGAGTGGGCCTACGGCGTAACGGATTGGTTTGAGGCTGGATTGTATCTCCCGCTTTATAGCCGCAGCGGTAACGGCAGCCTGACCTACAATGGTTTCAAGCTTCGAACGCTTTTTGTGGTGCCTGATGCGGCTGACCGGAAGTTTTTCTATGGCGTGAACTTCGAATTTAGCTTGAACACTGCGCATTGGGATCAACGGCGCAACACTCAAGAAATTCGCCCGATCCTCGGTTGGCACCTCGGGGATGTCGAAATCATAGTCAATCCGATTCTCGACAACTCCTGGCAGGGATTCTCGCACCTCGATTTCGCGCCGGCGACGCGCGTTGCCTACAATTTCACCAAAAGCTGGGCGGCGGGCGTCGAAGAATACGATGATTTTGGCCAGCTACGTGGATTCAACGCCGCCTCGCGCCAGCAACATCAACTGTTTGGCGTATTTGATTTCAAAGGCAAGCCGTGGACCATTGAGGGTGGGGCGGGCGTGGGGCTAACGGGCAGCACGGATCGCCTTGTACTTAAGCTCATTCTGTCGCGGGACTTAAACTGAGCATAACGCCCGGCGCGCATGACATCGCAGCGAGATAGCTGCCGCAAATCACGTATACAGTCGAAAACGTAGCGCGTGGCGCGCCAATCAACCGCAGCGGATATCCCGAACGTCAGGATCGCTGCGGTCAGTTTTTTCGTCCGGTATTTCAAGGCCTCGCTCCCAATGGCGAAGCGGGCGGCGTTTCGCCCAGAAAGGCCACGCGAGCGCCCATGTCCGGGAGGATGCGCGGGTCCTTGGTCAAAATGGCGATGCGCACTTTCACCGTCGCCTTGGCGCGATCGGCTGTCGGAATCGTGGCGATCACCGAACCTGGAATATCCCAATCTGGATAGGCGTTGAGCCTGATTCGAACCGGTTGTTGCGGCAAGACGCGGCCGATGAAGTTTTCGCTCACATCGACTTCCACTTCGAGGGAATTCATATCGACGATGGTGCCGATACCGGTGCGAGTAAACCCGCTGCCAGCCGAAATTGGCGACACCATCTCGCCGGCCTGCGCCGACTTTTCCGTGACGATTCCGGAAAAGGGTGCCCGTATGATGGTGTCATCGAGACTTCGTAGCGCGACTGCATGCCCAGCTCGAGCTGCGTCAAGCTCACGCTGCGCGATGAGAATTTGGGATTTGGCGGAATCGATTTGCGTGCGTTGTTCATCGAAGCTCTGCGCGCTAATCACGGCGGCGGCTTTCTCCCGCTCGTAACGCGCGAAAATCGGTAGCGCGTCCTCGTAGGCCGTTTGCGCAGCGGACAGAACGGCCTCGGCTTGCTTCACTTGTGCCTCGCTTTGCGCCAACACTGCTCGGGCGTTGGA
>JBAQJL010000190.1:0-2182 GCA_049300295.1 Xanthobacteraceae bacterium | reverse complement strand
TTGCTGGACCTCAAGAATGTCTCGACCGCCCGGCTCGGCGTCGTCAGGATCTCGGCACTTCCGTCATTCGCAGCCAACCTGCTGCCCGACTCCATCAAGCATTTCAGAAAACAGAACCCGGGCGCTTCCTTCGTCGTCAAGGACATGATCGCCGGTTCATTGCTCGGCCTTGTCAGGTCCGAGGAAGTGGACCTCGGTTTGACCGGCGGCCATGTCGACTTCCCCGACATCGAGGTTTTGTTCAAGGCCAATGACGAAATGAACGTGATCTATCCCGCCGGCCACCCGATTGGAAAATTCGCCCGCATTACCGCCGACCGGCTGGCGCAGTATCCGCTTGTGATGATGGACGCTCGCACCAGCGTGCGGGCCGTGACAGATTTTGCGTTCGGCAAGGCGAAGCTGATGCCGGCGCCGGTCTCCGAGGCGACCTACATGATGACCGCGATCGGCATGGTGCGCGCCGGCATCGGCATCACCATTCTGCCGGCATCGGCGCGCGACATCGCCGCGGAATCCAGCCTGCGCGTCAAACGCATCAGCGACAGGAATTTCTGGCGGCCGGTCGCGCTGATCAAAAAGAAGGGCCGCACCCTGCCGCCGCTCAGCCAGGCGTTTGCGGATCAGTTGTCCGACGATTGCGCGAGCTTCCTGAGGGACGCCGAGGATGGCAGCGACTAGCCTCTGACCGAGCTTCAAATCCGCATTTTTGCGTGAGCCGGAATACACGGCATGCGGGCAGCCGGCTGGACCGTTGACGGCGGGCAGTCCAATGTCGCATCAAGGCTGGAACCAGCGGGCTCGATCGGCCCACCCCAGGGAGGATGAAGCGACATGGCGGAGCCAACGCGCGCGCGACCGAAACCGACACCGGAAACCCAGCATTTCTGGGACGGCACGCAGGCCGGAGAACTTCGGCTGCAACGCTGCGATGCCTGCGCCAATGTCTACTTCCCGCCGCGGCCGTTCTGTCCGTCATGCGCCTCGCGCAAGGTCAGCGTGTTCAAGGCGACCGGCAAGGGCAAGCTCTACAGCTATGTCATCCATCACCGCCCGGTGCCCGGCTTCACCCCGCCCTACGCCATCGCGGTGGTCGAACTGGACGAAGGTCCGCGGATGATGAGCAACATCGTCGATTGTCCGCAGACCCCGGAGGCGCTCGAACTCGACATGAAGCTGGAAGTCGCATTCGAAAAGCTCGACGACAAGATCACCCTTCCCCTCTTCCGCCCGGCGAAGGGATAAGCATCATGCGCAGAAATCAGGTCGCCGTCGTCGGCGCAGCCGAAACCACCGAACTCGGCGTCATCCCGAACATGTCGCAGATCCAGTTGCATGCCGATGCGGCGCTGAACGCGATCGCTGACGCCGGCCTGAAGCTGTCCGACATCGACGGCTTCGCCACCGCGGTCGAGACGCCGCAGCAGATCGCGCATTATCTCGGCATTACGCCGACCTGGGTCGATGGCACCTCGGTCGGCGGCTGCTCGTTCATGCTGCATGTCCGCCATGCCGCGGCCGCGATCGAAGCCGGCCTGTGCAAGACCGTGCTGATCACGCATGCCGAAAGCGGCAAGTCGAATATCGGCCGCACCCCGCGCATGGTGGGCCCGGACAGTTTGAACGGCCAGTTCGAACTGCCTTACGGCGTATCGACGCCGGCCAGCATGTTCCCGATCCCGGTGCTGCGCTACATGAAGACCCACGGCATCACCCACGAGCAGATCGCGATGGTCGCGGTGGTGCAGCGCGAATGGGCGGCGACGAACCCGCGTGCCACCATGAAGGCGCCGATCACGGTCGAGGACGTGCTGAACTCGCGGATGATCGCCTACCCGTTCCGTATCCTGCAATGCTGCCTCGTCACCGACGGCGGCGGTGCGCTGATCCTGACCTCGGCCGATCGCGCCAAGGACTTTCCGAACAAGCCGGTCTACATCCTCGGCACCGGCGAGAGCGTGGAAACGCCGATGGTCAGCCAGATGAAGACGTTCGACAGTTCACGCGCCTTCAAGGTCGCCGGTCCCCTTGCCTTCAAGGAAGCTGGCATTGCGCATAAGGATGTCGATCATCTGATGTTCTACGACGCCTTTGCGCATCTGCCGCTCTATGGCCTCGGCGATCTCGGCTTCATGCCGCATGAAGAGACCGGCAAGTTCATCGCCGACGGCAACACCAGGCC
>JBAQJL010000189.1:0-32825 GCA_049300295.1 Xanthobacteraceae bacterium | reverse complement strand
GAGCTCGAACTCGCCATCGTCAACGTCGCCGTGAATGCCCGCGACGCCATGCCGAACGGCGGCGTGTTTTCGGTGACTGTGTGCAACGTCAAGGCCGACGGCGGCATCAACACGGATCAGAGCGAGAATTTCGTCGCGCTCGAATTCAGCGATACCGGCATGGGCATTCCACCGAGCCTGCTCACCAGGATCTTCGATCCGTTTTTCACCACCAAGGAGGTCGGCAAAGGAACCGGCCTCGGCCTGTCGCAGGTCTATGGTTTTGCCCACCAGGCGGGCGGCACGGTGCAGGCCGACAGCACGGTCGGCCAAGGCACCACGATCACCATTTATCTGCCGGCCACCACCGAGGCCGAAGCTGTCGAGATCGCCACCGCGAATGACGAAGCCGCGGGCGAGCGGCATCCGGTCGTGCTGGTCGTCGACGACAGCGTCGAAGTCGCAGAGGTCACTTCGTCGCTGTTCGAGCATCTTGGCTATGAGACGGTCTATCGCGAGTCGGCGGACGAAGCACTGAAGCTGCTGGCGGAAGGCGCCAGCGTCGATCTTGTCTTCAGCGACATCGTCATGCCCGGAACGATCGACGGCGTCGGTCTCGCCCACGAAGTTCGCTCGCGCTACCCGGGCCTGCCGGTGATGCTGACGACCGGCTACAGCGCCGCCGCAGCCGCGGCGCCTTCGGGTCTGCGGATCCTGCCAAAGCCCTTCGACAGCGACACATTGCGCAGCTTCATTCAGGACACGATGGACGGCAGCGCGCTGACCCACTGAACGCGGCCACTATCCTGAAAATGCTCGCTGCAGCAGCTCCGCCAGCGCGCCGGGCGCCGTGACATTTGGATTATGGGTCGAGTCGATTTCATAGAGCGGCCAGCCTTCGCGTCTCGCCCGCGCCGCGAATTGCCCGAACGGCCGCAGCTCGGCACCGCGGGTGCACCAGATATAGGTCCGCGGCAGTGATAGCGGCGCGCTCAGCCGGACCGGCTGCTGGAAGCACCGGGCCGACTGCGGCAAGCGGAATTTTGCGACCCAGGCCGCATCGTCCTCGGAGGTATCGGGCGGAATCGGATTGGGCTGCACGCGCCAGCCGTCGCCGTTCTTGACGCTGTCCAGATGGCGCTGCCGCTCGCGTTCGGGCAACAGGTCGATCAGCGCCTGGCCATCTTCCGGCACGAAGGCATCCAGATAGACGAGGCGAGCGACACGCTCGCGCGCCCGGTCGGCGACGCCGGTGGCGACCATGCCGCCGTAGCTGTGGCCGAGCAGCACGACATCGCGCAGGTCCTCGTATTTCAGAACGCCCAACACATCCTGGATATGGGTGTCGAGGTCATTTTCCGGCCGTGCCAGGTGCGCACGCTCGCCCAAGCCGGTGTAGGTCGGCGCATAAAATTCGTGCCCGGCCGCCGCAAGCGGCGCACGCAGCTTTTTCCACGACCACGCCGCGGACCAGGCGCCATGAGCCAGCACGATCACCGCCAAGGGAGCCTCCTTCAGCCGAGCCGTTCCATAGGTAAATATGCGTAGAAGGGTCAAGCCGGAAACTTGATTTGGATCAAGATGAAATACGCAGGTGGCGAACCGAAGCAAAACGATGCCATGACCGTCGCCGATAACGAGGGACGCGGACCCGGCGCAATGCGCGCCTATCTCGACCGCCTGCTGCAAATACGGATGGCGTCGGTGGGGTGAAGAGGCGCTAGATGTCGCGGACGTGCGGCAAGACGTGATCCGCGAAGACGCGAAGCGAACGCATGATGTCGTGCTGCGACAGTGAGCCGAAATCCACCAGCAGTCCAATCTGCGTGATGCCGAGGTCGCGCAGTACATGGATGCGCTCGATCGCCTGTTTGGGTCCGCCCATGACGACCCGCCCGGGAAAATACGAGCCAAAGCCGAAGTCGCGCTGGCCGGCTTCGCGCCGCTCATAGCCCTTGTAGGCGGTCGGATCGGGCGGCTTGCGCGCCGCCTCGAGCCCGGCGGCGGCGTATTCGCTCATCGGCTTATGGACGATCTCCTGCAGTCTGCCGTCATCGGCGCTGTCGAGGAAATGCGCGTGATAGACGCAACAGACTTCGTGATCCTCGACGCGGCGGCCGTGCTTGCGCAACGCGCTGCGATACCAGCCAATGCGCTCCGCCGCGACGGGATGATCGACGTGATAAGCGACGTAGAGCAGGTTGTGACCCTGCTCCGCCGTCCATTCGAAACTCTCCGGCGACATCAGGCAGGCGACCCAGATCGGCGGGTGCGGTTTCTGATAGATCGGCGGCAACAACGGCAGGCCGGACAGCGGCGGACGGTATTTGCTTGTGAACTCCATCGTCGGGCCGGCCCAGGCCTGCTTGACCAGCGCCACGCCTTCCTCGACGCGCTCGCGGCTTTCCTTCATGTCAACGCCGAAAATGTCGAACTCGTCGCGGATGAAGCCGCGGCCGACGCCGAAATCGAAACGGCCTTGCGAGAGCTGATCGAGAGTCGCGGCCTGCTCGGCGACTCGCACCGGATCGTTCAGCGGCAGCACGGTTGCGCCGGTGCCGAGACGGATGCGCTTGGTACGAGCCGCCAGATACGACAAAAACGCGTAGCTCGCGGGAAACAAGCCACCGTGACGAACGAAGTGGTGTTCTACGACCCAGGCATAGTCGATGCCGACCTGATCGGCGAATTCGACCTGCTCGATGATGCCGCGATAATGCGTCTGCGCGTCGCGCAAATCCGGCAGGTAGGTGGGAAGGTAGAACAGCCCGAACTTCATCGAATTCTTCCTGGTTTGGCTTTGCCAGCGCATTGCCGGCCCTGGTCAGCCCTTCGCCACCCTTGGCAATCCACGGGCAAGCGATCATTCTATTCGAACGGCAAACGCGGTCGGAAGCAACCTCCGGGCTTTCCGTCGTCGAATTTGCCCGAGGAGCGGCGATGACGGACTATTGGCTCAGCAAGCTGTTCTTCGACTTGCAGCACGATGCGAACCTGGCGGCAGATTATCGCGCCGACATGCCGGCGGTCATCGGCCGGTACCCGATCAAGCACGAGCTTCGCACGGCGCTGTTTGACGACGACGTCGGCAAGCTTGCGCCGGAGGTCAATGCCTACCTGCTGCGCTTCTACTTTCAGGTCCGGGGTATGCCGGAGTCTGAATTCATAGCGCGACTGAACGCAATGAACCCCGCCGGCGGAAATGCGATGGAGAAGATGCCTCATGGCTAGCCTTGTAGGAGTTTTTGCGGCCAGCCACGGACCGATTATCGCGCGCGATTGGGATAAGATGCCGCGCGAGCATCGCGACAAGCTTGAGGCCGCTTTCGACGAAATCGGACGCAGGCTCCGCGCCTGCCGGCCGGATATTCTGGTCGTGGTCTCGCCGGATCATTGGGTCAATTTTTTTATCAACAATCTGCCGGCGGTCTGCATCGGGATCGGCGACGAGCACGACGGTCCGCCCGAGCCGTTCATGCAGAAGGTCTATCCGCACCGGCTGCTCAAAGGCCACGCCGCGTTCGGACGGCATTTGCTGCAAACGGCGCTCGACAATGAATTCGAGCCGGCGCTGTCGCATCGGCTGCGGCTCGATCACGGCACCTGCATCCCGCTGTGGCGCGCGGCGGTCAGTCCCGAATTGCCGCTCGTGCCCATTCTGGTCAACGACCTCGAGGCGCCGATGCCGAGCATCAAGCGCTGTCTCGCTTGGGGCCGGCTGCTGCGGCGGGCGATCGAGAGTTATCCCGAGCCGCTGCGCGTCGCCGTGCTCGGCACCGGCGGCCTCAGCCACTCGATCGGCGAGCCGACCATGGGATGGATCGACGAGGAATTCGATCACGCCTGCATCAAACAATTCGAAAATGGCGAAGAGCGCCAACTGGATGCCTTTCTCACCGAGGCGCTGCCCCGTACCGGCAACGGGGCGCAAGAAATGCGCGACTGGGTCATCGCGCATGCCGCAGCCGGCAGCACGGGCTTTGAATTGATCGACTATTTCCCAAGTCCCGCAACGCTGGTGGGCGCCGGCTTCGCGTCGTGGAAACTGCCGGCGGCTTAGATCGGACCGGCACCGTACTGCAGGAGCAAACAATGACCGTACGCGATGCCGCCCCCACTGCGACCGCTTCGAGCAAAGGCGACATCCGCTATTACGGCGTGCATCATCTGGCCCTGAACACCGACGACATGAAAATGACGGTCGATTTCTATGTTGACGTGCTTGGCATGCGGCTCGTCCATGCCATGCGGGTGCCGCCCGGCATCGGCACCGGTCCGGGCAATCGCGGCAATCCGCCGTTCGAGGAAATCAGGCATTATTTCTTCGACATGGGCCGCGACGCGCTGTTGGCTTTTTTCGAGATGCCGAAGGGCGCCAAGCCGAAGGGCGACCGCAACGCGCTCGGTAATATGCAACACGTCTCGTTTGCCGTGTCGCCGGAAGGCCAGACGCGCATTCGCGCGCGGCTTGAGGCCAGCAAGACGCCCTACGACGGTCCGCTCGAAATCCTGCCGGGAATTTTCTCAATCTATGTGATGGATCCGAACGACATCAGGCTCGAGTTCAGCTGCCAACCGTCGAACGGCGAAGGCGAGCCCGCGATTGTGCCGCTGGTCACGCAGACCAAGGATGAAGCGCTCAGCGAGCTTCGATCGCTGTCGTCCGATCAGAACTGGCTGCATCACGCGGTCGCGAGCCTGGCCGACTAGACCGAGCTCCGGAGCGGCGCGGGGGCGTGGTGTGCTCCTCCGAGGAGTTAGACCTCTAACTCAAGAGACTTCGAAGGGGCGCTCCAGGTCACCCTTTAAAAATGCTCTCGCGATGATACTGCAAATGAATCGGATGAGGACGTTCTTCGAAACGCTTAGGTACGGAAATTTTGCCATCTTCACGTAATAGCCGCACCACGGCGTCGGGTAATCGGCCAGTCGCGACCAAAATGGTAAAATCGTCATCGACGGAAACCAGACCGCGGTCAAACATCCAATGGATCGTTCCAGACAGCGCAAGTCCGTTTCGCGTGGAGTCGGGCCCGCCTGCAGCCACAGGACGAATGTGCGCTGCTTGCACCTCAGCCCGGCCCCCACCGTTGATAATCTGTAGGCCCGTCATAGCACATGTATTTCGGTACGCCGACTTTACGGCTGCGGCGAATGCCGCGTCGCGGAATGGTCGTGCCACTACCATCTCGACGATTGGGCGTTCGAACTCCCTCGCCTGCTCGTCCAAAGTTTCCGCGCTCGTCGGAGCCTCCGAGAGTCGCGGACTGGACTCGACGATTGCCTGTGCAAATCCAGCCTTGAGGATCAGATCGTATTCCACATCCGGAATATTTCGCACGGCTCGACCAAAGGCCCCTTTGCTCGTTCCCCCATCATCCCTACGCAGGCTTGCCTCGTAAAAATGATTACCATCCTTAAATCGAACTGATCTATCAAATTCGAGATAATCTGAAACGTACGCGTAGAAGTGCCCGTCGATTGTTGGATCGGGCACTATTCTCTGCACTTTGGCTGTTGCAAAGTATGCCTGTCGTCCACCACGACTGGAAAGGTCCGAGGAGGCTCGGCGGGGTTCGTAGTAGACGATCCAGTCTCCGACTGCAGCCTCGACCTGTCGTAGATAAGTGCGCGGAAAATGGTAACGCTGCTCCGGCAGATCGTCGTAGCTTGGCTCGATCTTCGACGTAAAGATCGCTTTTGTCATTTCAGACAGCGATGAACGGAATGCCGCCTACCTCCACGTCACGGTCATCGAAAGAATTGCAGATCGTTCGGGCTCCCTCACCAATAACTACGTCAACACCTTCGCCTTGGAATGTTCCAAAGTTGGCGAGCCTACATATCTTAGCCAATGTTCCTGCAGGGTAGATTGTCTCTTCGTCGTCAGCCGTCGCCCCTCGGGTTTCAACGATCATTTTTACTTCCTGATCGGAAACAAACCCGCGCCAAGACTGCTTTGCTGTGTAACTGACCATTGGTCTACTCCTCACCCCCACCCCGCGCGCCTGATCCTCCCCACATGGGAAGGTGAAATGGTCTATTCCGCCGCCGCTTTTGTTTGATGCTCCTGGATCGCCGCCCACACCCGCGACGGCGTCGCCGGCATGTCGATGTGCTCGATGCCCAGCGGCTTGAGCGCGTCCAGGATGGCGCCGATGACCGCCGGCGGCGCGCCGGTGGCGCCGGCTTCGCCCGCGCCCTTGACGCCGAGCGGATTGGTGCGCGCCGGCACCTCGGTCAGCTCGGAGGCAAGATGGGGAAAATCGTCCGCGCGCGGCATCGGGTAATCCTGAAAGCTGCCGGTGAGGAGTTGGCCGGCGCTGTCGAACACGATCGCTTCCATCAGCGCCTGGCCGACGCCCTGCGCGACACCGCCGTGGATCTGCCCCTCGCACAACAGGTGATTCATGATCTTGCCGACATCGTCGACCGCGGCATAGCGATCGAGCGTCACCGCGCCAGTGTCCGGATCGACCTCGACCTCGCAAACGTGGCAGCCGTTCGGATAGTTCGGCGGCTCGGCAGCGAAGGTGCCGGAGGCTTCCAGCCCGACGTCGAATTGCGGCGGCAGCATCGCCGGCCGGTAGAACGCCTGCGCCACGTTGCTGAGCGGCAGGGCGCGGTCGGTGCCGACGATGCGGAACGCGCCGTCCTTGAACTCGATGTCGCCTGAGGCCGCTTCCAGCATCATCGCCGCCATCGGTTTGGCCTTCTCGATGATGTTATCGGCGGCGCGCTTGAGCGCATTGCCGCCGACATGCATCGAGCGCGAGCCATACGAGCCGCGGCCGATCGGCACCGCGTCGGTGTCGCCCTGCACATAGCGGATGTTCTCGAACGGCACGCCGAGCCATTCATGCACCATCTGCGCATAGACGGTGTGGTGGCCCTGGCCGTGCGAATGCGTGCCGGCGAGAATCGTCAGCGTGCCGCTCGGGTCGAAGCGCAGCACCATGCGGTCGTTGAACACGGCCGCTTCTTCCAGAAAATAGCCGATGCCGCGGCCGCGCAGCTTGCCGTGTTTTTTGGAATCCGCGGCGCGCTTGGCAAAGCCGTTCCAGTCGGCAAGTTTCAAACATTCGTCCATGACGTGAACGAAGTCGCCGCTGTCGTAGGTAATGCCGGTGCCGATCTTGTGCGGCATGGCGGACGACGGAATGAAATTCCGCCGCCGGATCTCGATCGGGTCGAGGCCGACGACGCGCGCCGCCTTGTCGAGCAATTGCTCGATCAGATAGGTCGCCTCCGGCCGGCCGGCGCCGCGATATGGCGCCAGCGGAATGGTGTTGGTCAGCACCGCGCGGCCGAACGCGTGCACCGCCGGGACCTGATAGACGCCGGGCGCGAGGCGGAGCGCGAACAGCGGCACCACCATGGCGGCGGCGAAGACGTGCGAGCCCATGTTGTGCAGCGCGTTGACACGCAGCCCCAGGATTTTGCCGCGCTCGTCGAACGCGAGTTCGCCGGTGACCACCTGGTCGCGGCCTTGCGCGTCGCCAAGCAGCGCCTCCGAACGTGTCGACACCCATTTGACCGGGCGGCCGCCGACCCGGCGCGACGCCCACACCACGAGCGCGTCCTCCGGATAGCCGCCGTGCTTCATGCCGAAGCCACCGCCGACATCGGGCGAGATGACGCGCAGTTTTGTTTCCGGGATGCGCAGCACCTGCCCGGCCACCGACGAGCGCGTGCCGTGCGGGTTCTGCGATGTCGAGTACAGCGTGTAATTGTCGCCATCGGGATGGTAGTGGCCGATAGCGGCGCGCGGCTCGATCGAATTGGCGGTGATGCGGGTGTTGCGCAGTTTCAGTGACACGGTGTGTTTGGCGCTGGCGAACGCGGCGTCGGTTGCGTCCTTGCTGCCCATCATCAGCGCGAACGACACATTGTTGGGCGCCTCGTCCCAAATGACCGGCGCGCCGGGCTTGACCGCGTCCTCGACGTCGATCACCGCCGGTAGCGGTTCGTAATCGATCTCGATCAGTTCGGCGGCGTTCTTCGCCTGGGTCAAAGTCTCGGCGACGACGAAGGCGACGCGCTCGCCCACGGCACGCACCTTGTCGGTGGCGAGAATGGTGCGCTGGGTGCGAAAGCCTTTCGGGCCGCCCATGTCTTCGGGCATCGGGGGCGCCAGCCCACCGAGTTTATCGACCAGCACATCGGCGCCGGTCAGAACGGCGAGCACGCCGTCGGCGGCCTTGGCCTTAGCGGTGTCGATGCCTTTGATGCGCGCATGCGCGTGCGGCGACATGACAACGACGGCGTGGCACTGCAGCGGCAGGTCGAAATCGTCCACGTAACGGCCGCGGCCGGTGATGAAGCGCGGGTCTTCGACCCGCGGCACGGGCTGGCCGATGCCAAATTTTGTATCCACGCGATTCCTCCCAGATTTTCTGCCCCGAATGATGCCGCAATCGGCAAGCGGCGGCAAATCGCAATGCCGCGACAATAACACCGTGGATTTCCGCGCTCACGGCCGACACCGAACTGCGCTACGCTTCCGCCAACCGCCAGGCCACACCATCAACAGGCCCGCCATCACACAGGGAGGACTCGTCATGACGACCTTGCCGCGCAAATCCGCCGCCCGCATCTCGCGCCGCTCAGCCTTGAAGGCCGGCGCCACGCTCGCCGCCGCCGGTGCGGCTGGTGGGACGGACTTCGCCGGCGCCGCCGCAGCGGACGTGCACCGCTTCGACAGCCAGCCCGCGGTCGATCGTGCGAACCGCACGCTGATCAAGGGAGGCACGATCGTGTCGATGGACGCCAAGGTCGGCGACCTCGCGAAGGGCGACATCCTGATCGAAGGCACGAAAATCTCCGCGATCGCTACGAACATCGATGCGCCCGGCGCGCAGGTGATCGACGCCGGCGGCTGCATCGTGGTCCCGGGCCTGGTCGATTGCCACCGCCATTCCTGGGAAGGCCAGCTGCGCCGCATCAATCCGAATTCGCCGACGCTCGCCGACTATATGAACGCGACGCATCTGTCGTTCGCCAAGGCGTATCGGCCGCAGGACCACTATGTGGGCAATTATCTGACCGCACTGGGCTGCATCGATGCGGGCGTCACCTGCGTGATCGACAATTCGCACAATTCGCGCAGCGCCGCCCATTCCGACGCGGCGATCGAGGCGCTGTTCGACAGCGGCATCCGCGCCGTCCATGCCTCCGGGCCTCCGGGCGCCGGCGAGTGGGACCATCAATGGCCCGCCGATCTGGCGCGGCTGCAAAAGCAATATTTCTCGTCCGCCGACCAGCTCGTGACGCTGCGCATGTTCTCAGGTCCCGATCGGGTCAACTGGGAATTCGCACGCAAGCTCGGGCTGCGCATCACCACCGAATTCCAAGGCCCGAAGATGGCGGAGCTGCTCGATCCTCTGGCAGCCGCCAAGTTGGTCGGCCCCGACAACACCTTCAACCATTGCGGCGCGCTGCCGGAACGCACCTGGAAGATTTTCGTCGATAGCGGCGCCAACATCGACGTCTGTCCGCGCTCCGACGCGCAGTACGCACTGGGCGAAGGCGTCTGCGCGCTGCAGCATGCCTGGGATCACGGCATTAAGCCGGGGCTCAGCGTCGACAACGAGACCTCCTACTCTACCGATATGTTCATGGAGATGCGCACCGCGTTCTATCTGCAGCGCGCGGTGGCGCAGAACCGGCGGTTCTCGGGCGATCCGAATCCGCCGAAGCCGCTGATGGTGCGCGACGTGCTGCATTGCGCGACGGTGGCGGGCGCGCATTGTGCCGGCCTCGACGCCAGGATCGGTTCACTGACGCCGGGCAAGGAGGCCGATCTTCTGATCATCCGCACCGACGATATCAATCTCTATCCGTCCAACAACGCCATCGGCACCGTGGTGCAGGCCGCCGAGCGCAGCAATATCGACACCGTGATAATCGGCGGCCGGGTGCGCAAATATCAGGGCAAGGTGGTCGGCCTCGACATGGCGCAGCTCAAGGCGATGGTCGAGGAATCGCTCGGCCATCTGTTCACGGCCGTCGGCTACAAGCCCGACGTATTCGCCGAGCTGTTGCCGAAGCTCTCCTAGGGATTCATTGGGGATAGCGGAGGCCGGTCCATGAAACGCAGCGATGCAAAGATTCTCACCACCCATGTCGGCAGTTTGCCGTTCCCCACTCCCGATTCCGGTCTCGCCGTGGGCGATGCGTCGCACCTTGCCGCGGACGTGGCCGCTGTCGTTGCGCGGCAGCGCGCGGCCGGCATCGACATCGTCAACGAGGGCGAATACGCCAAAGGCGGCGACTGGCTGCGCTACATGCAGAACCGTTTCGGCGGCTTCGCCGAGATCGCCGAACCGGCCGGCAAGCCGCTGATCGAGCAAGGCAAGGACCGCGAGGAATTCAGCGAGTTCTACCGCTACGCCAGCGAACGCGGCACGTTGTTCTATGCGCCGGGTGCGCAGATCGCGAAGAAGCGCCCAGTGCAGGCTTGCACCGGGCCGGTCACCTATACGGGCCAGGCCAAGGTCAAACAGGAGATCGATGTCACCATCGCGGCCGCCGGCATCGACGACGTGTTCCTCACTTCGACCGCACCGGCGAGCCTCGAAGTCTATCGGCACAATCGCTTCTACAAGAGCGACGAAGACTACGTGTATGCGCTGGCCGAAGCGATGCGCGCCGAATACGAGGCGATCACCGCCGCGGGCCTTATTTTGCAGGTCGACGACGCCTGGCTGCCGGCACTGTGGGACCGCATCGGCATCGGCATGGGGTTGCCTGCGTTCCGCGCCCGCTGTGAGATGCGGATCGAGGCGCTCAATCACGCGCTGCGCAATGTCGCCGAAGATCGCGTGCGCTATCATCTGTGCTGGGGCAGCTGGCACGGCCCGCACGCCCACGATCTCGGGCTGGAAAAAATCGTCGATCTGATGCTGAAGGTGAAGGCGCAGGCTTATCTGATCGAAGCCGCCAACGCGCGTCACGAGCACGAAGTTGCGGTCTGGGACACCGTCAAACTGCCGCCTGGAAAAATTCTCATTCCCGGCGTCGTCACCCATTCGACCGACGTGGTCGAGCATCCGGAGCTTGTCTCACAGCGGCTGCAGCGTTACGCGCGGCGCGTCGGCAAAGAAAACATCATCGCCGGCACCGATTGCGGCTTCGGCGGCCGCTCACACCCGCAGATCGCGTGGGCCAAGTTGAAATCACTCGCCGAAGGCGCGGCGCTCGCCAGCACAGCGCTGGGATTCAAAAACGCGGCGTAGCCAGCTCCGTCTTGCATTGGGCCGCTGCCCGCGACTGCGGCGGTGCTAATTGTGTTTGCGAACTCCACTCCGTAGGATGATGCCGGCCTAGCGGGAGGGAGACATCATGCGAGCAGGTGCGTTTGCCGGATTCGTTGCCGCGTTTGTCGCGGCGTGCATGTTGCCGTCTGCCGGCGCCCTCGCCCAGGATGCCTACGCGGTCGGCGTCACGGCGGCGATGACTGGACCGGCCGCCGCCACCCAGGCGCCCGTCATCGAAATGCTGCGCATCTATGTCGACCGGCTCAACGCCAAGGGCGGCATCAACGGCCATCAGGTCAAGCTTCTGATCGAGGACGATCAGGCCGAACCGTCGAGGGCGGCCGCGAACGCCACCAAGCTGATCCGTCAGGAAAACGTGATCCTGATGATCAATTCGAGCCTGTCCTCCACCTACGGCCCGGTGATCGCTGAATCCAAGCGCGCCGGCGTGCCGCTGTGGTTCGCCGGTGCGGTGTGCCCGAAGGAAGCACATCCGCCGAAGCCGGCGCCGCTGATGTTCTGTTCCACGGGTTTTGATTTTTCCGTCGACATTCCGGTAGCGGTTCGTTCCATCAAAGAAATGGCGAAGGGCGATGTGAAGCTCGCGCTGGTCGGTATCCCGGTGCCGATCTCGCGCATCGGCGTCGATAACGCCGCGAAGCTTGTCGATACACTCGGCATGAAGACGGTGGACAAAGAGTTCATCCCGCCGACGACCGCCGACTACACGCCGTTTGCCACCAAGATCAAAGGCGCCGGCGCCAACTGGGGCTATGCCTACGCGCCGTGGCCGGCCGAGGCCAAGACCTTCGAAGCGCTGCGGCGGCTCGGCTGGACCGGCGAGTATTTGGCCTACGGTCATATTCAGGCCGAGGACGAGCTCAAGCGCATCGCCGACCCCGGCCTCGAAGTGCTCACCGCCAATGCCATGTTCCGCGACGATGTGCCGGTGCAGAAGGAGATCCGCGAAGTGGCGGCCGCGGGCAAATATACCTACCCGGCGACCTACGCGACTGAAGGCTGGATTTCCGGACGCGTCCTCGAGCAGGTGCTGACAAAGACCGGCTGGCCGGCCAGCGCCGACAAAGTCGCCACGGCCATGGGCACGCTCAATCTCGATACGCAGGGTCTGCGCGGCGGCCCGCTGGTGTGGACCGCCACCAATCATTTTCGCACCGTGCAATACTACAGGTTCTATCGCTACGATCCCGCCACGAAAGGCGTGGCGCGCGTGCGTGACTGGCTGGCGGTCAACGTCGTCGACTGATTGTATCTGGCGGCGCTGAAAAATTCAGCGCCGCCCTTCCCTCTCCCAGCAAAGCTGCCGTCGCATGTCGTTGCAGCTCGTCGCCAATGTTATTGTGCTCGCGGCCATCTACGCGCTGGTCAGCGTCGGCTATGTTTTGATCTATCGCGTCAGCCGCGTGCTTAACCTGGCGCACGGCGAGCTGATGATGATTGGCGCGTATTTTCTGGTCGCGACCTCGAGTCTGTTCAGCGGCAATCCCATAGTGGCAATCGCGCTCGCTGCCTTGTGCGGCCTCGCCATGGGCATCGTCGTCTATGCTGTGCTGATGCGCTGGATGACCGGCGAGGCCGTACTCGCCGCGGTGCTGATCACCATCGCGCTCGGCATTCTGTTACGTGGCCTTGCCGTGCTGGTCTGGACCACGCAGCAATTTTATCCCGGCGCCACGCTCGGCTGGCACAATCCATCGGTGCGTATTGTGCCGGGCGTGCAGATCTCGGCGGCCAGCATCGCCTTAGTCGTCGTCACCGCCGCGGTCTATCTCGGCCTGTTCGTGTTTCTGCAATTCACCCGCTGGGGTGTACGGATGCGGGCCGCGGGACAAAATCCGCTGCTCGCCGAACAGCGCGGCATCCGGCTGCATGGCGTCTACGCACTTGCCTGGGGACTCTCGACTTTCACCGCGTCGCTCGCCGGCATGATTTTGGCGCTGGATTCCGGCGTCGAGTCGACGATGGCAACCATCGGGCTGAAGGCGTTTCCGGCAGCTTTGGTGGGCGGCCTCGACAGCCTGATCGGTGCGCTGATCGGAGCGTTGATCGTAGCCGCGGCCGAGATCGCCGCCATCCAATACGTCAATCCGCTGTTGTCCGACGTGGTGCCGTTCCTCGTGCTGCTGGTCGTGCTGGCGATCCGGCCGTGGGGCCTGTTCGGCAGCCGCGAACAACTCGACCGGGTCTGAGATGGACGCGCCGAATCGTTATGCGCAAGAGCTTGCCTTGTTCGGCACGCCGCGCGCGCGATGGAAGCTCGCCGTCGCGCTCGTAGCGCTTGGCGTGCTGCCGTTCGTCGCCTCGCCGTTTTTGCTCGATCTTGCCAACCAGGTACTGCTGGCGTGCATCGGCGCGCTGGCGCTGATGCTGCTCACTGGTTTCGCCGGACTGATATCGCTTGGCACCGCCGGCCTGCTCGCGGCCGGCGCCTATACGGTGGGCGCGCTATTCCGCGAGTTCGGCGCGCCCTTCTGGGTGACGTTACCGTGCGCCGCGCTGCTCGGCGCGCTTCTCGGATTGATCTTCGGCCTGCCCTCGATGCGGCTGCGCGGCCTTTACCTTGCCATCAGCACGCTCGGGCTGCATTTCGTCATGGTTTATCTGGGCGGCGAATACGAGGCGCGCCAATCGCTGTCGACCGGCGTGATGATCGATCCGCCCTCGATCGGCAGCTTCAGCCTGACCAGCGGCCGGGCGTGGTATGCGGTGCTGCTCGGATTTGCGGCGCTGGCGCTTCTGATCAGCGTCAACCTCAAGCGCACGCGCACCGGCCGCGCCTGGCGGGCGCTGCGCGAGCGCGATGTCGTCGCCGGCGCGCTCGGCATCGATGTGCAGCGCTTCAAGCTCCTGGCCTTCGTCGTCAGCGCCACCATGACGGCGATCGCCGGAGCGCTGTTCGCCTATTTCCGCAATTTCGTTTCGATCGACGCATTCTCGCTGTATCTGACCGTGCAGTATGTGGCGATGATCATTATCGGCGGCATGGGCTCGATCCCGGGAGCGCTGCTCGGCGCGGCGTTCGTCATTCTGTTTCCTTACGCCATCGAGGCGCTTGCGAGTTATCTGCCCGAACGCTTCAGCAACACGGTGTTCGCGCTCGATTACGCGGCGTTCGGTCTGGTAATGATTTTGTTTCTGCTGCTGGAGCCGGCCGGACTCGTGGGGCTCTGGCGCCGGCTCAGGAATGCCGTGACGGCTCGCCGCGCGAAGACCACGTCATGACCACCGCATCCGCAAATACGCCGCTGCTCGCCATCGAGGCGCTCGAAGTCGCCTATCACCGCACCGCCGTGGCGCTGCACGGAATCTCACTTAAAGTCATGCCGCAGACCATCGTCGCCGTGCTCGGCAACAACGGCGCCGGCAAGACCACGACGCTGCGCGCGATCTCGGGCTTCATTGGAATCGACGACGCACGCGTGACCGGCGGTCGCATTGCCTTCGCCGGCGAGCGCATCGAAAACCAGTCGCCTCACGCCAATACCGCGCGCGGCATCGTGCTGGTGCCGGAACGCGACAAGGTATTTCCCAACCTCACGGTCGCTGAAAACCTGATCGTCGCAACGTCGCATCGCGCCAATGCGGCCGAACGGCGTCAGCTCGAAGCGCTGGTCTTTGCGTTCTTCCCGGCGCTCACCGCGCTGCGCCAGCGTCTTGCCGGTCTCCTGTCCGGGGGCGAGCGCCAGATGCTGGCGCTCGGTAGCGCGATCATTTGCAAGCCCGAGCTGCTGCTGGTCGATGAGCTGTCGCTCGGTCTTGCGCCGGTCGCGGTCGAAGACCTCACCCGGCGGCTCGCCAGCATTCGCAAAGAACTCGGCATCGGCATCCTGTTGGTGGAACAGAATGCCGCCGTAGCGCTGGCTGTCGCCGATTATGGCTACGTGCTGGAAAACGGCCGTGTCGTACTGGAAGGAGCCGCTGCCGACCTGCGCGGCCGCCGCGAGATCCAGCAATCCTATCTCGGCCAGGCGAGCGGCGAAGAGCGCCGCTCTTATCGCGCGCTACGGAGGCAAGAGACGGAGCGCCCGAATGGCTGAGCTCGCCGTCGAACACCTGTCGCTACATTTCGGCGGCCTCGCCGTGCTCGACGATGTGTCGCTTCACGTCGAGGCAGGCGAGCTCTTGGCGCTAATCGGCCCAAACGGCGCCGGCAAGACCAGCGTGCTCAACTGCATCAGCGGCATCTATCGCGGCCACGGCGCTATCCGCCTGCGCGGCGACGACATCAACGGGCGCCCCGCGCACGATATTGCCCGGCTCGGTATCGCCCGCACCTTCCAGCACGGCGAAGTATTTCCGCAGATGACGGTTCTGGAAAACGTCCTGACCGGACGGCATTGCCGCATCGCCACCAATATTCTCGCCGAGATGCTGTTTCTTCCCGGCGTGCGGCGCGAGGAGTTGCGCCACCGCGAAGCTGCCGAGAAAATATTGGAATTTGCCGGCTTGACGGCGCACCGCAATACGCCCGTCGGCGCGCTGCCGTTCGGCATGCAGAAGCTGATCGGCTTCGCCCGGGCGCTGGCGCTCGAGCCGGTCTTGCTGCTGCTCGATGAGCCATCGGCCGGGCTGAACCGCGGCGGACGCGAGGCGCTCGCGCGCCTTATCCTGCGCATCAAGGACGAGCTCGGCATCGCCATGATCTGGATCGAGCACGATATGCAGATGGTCGCCGACCTCGCCGACCGGCTGCATGTGCTCGATTACGGCCGCACGCTCGGCGTCGGCTCAGCCGCGGAAGTTTTGAACAACCCCGCGGTCATCGCCGCCTATATCGGCACGCAGCCGGTGGCGTGAACAAATCAGCGCGTGAAGGTTGGCTTCGGCGGCCGCGGAGTGACTATGGCCTAGACCTGCTGATCTGTTCGGAACTTATGTAGCCGTTGCGATCGCCGCGAAATAGTGAATGTCGGCTTATGGCAAAAGCTGCCGTGAGGACGGAAATTCGTTTCGGCAGCGATGGGCCATCAACAGTCATTCGCCCGCTGGCGATCAATTGGTGGGGCGAATACCCCCAGGTCACACCGTGGACCGCGCAACGGTACGGTAGAAAAAGACGGAGCGGGCGATGGGCTTACACGCTTTACGACGTGCGTCCCCACGCCTGTGCGTCAATCTTCCACCCCTCCCCGTGCTTTGAAAACGTATATGCGAGGGTGCCGTTCCGAACGGCGGTTTGACCCTTAATGGTTACCGAGAGCGACCCTGCTATGACGGCGTATGCGTCGGAGCCCTCCACGTTCCAGAACCCCATCTTGTACGACAGGTGCTCATGCGAGACCCCGAATTTCTTACGCCACTTTTCCACGTCAGCAAGCCAATTGGCCGGAGCGTTCGGGTTCAACCAGCGATAAGGTGCGATGCCGTCGATGATGATCGCGGTGTCCCCAAAAATGCGGAGGAAAAGATCGATATTCTGGGTGTTGAACCCGTTGATGTGATTATCGATAAGGGTCTGGATTTCTTTCGGGGGGTCCTTTGTTTGGGCCGCTCCAGATTGAGAAAAACCTGAAGCAGCTATCATGCTGGTTGGGAACAACGCGATTGCTTTTCGTCTTGTGAGCGTCATTTGACAGTGATCCCTCGGTAGCCGGTTGTTTCGCATGTGCGCCTATAGGGCGTAGTCCCATCGCTCATTACCTTGAACCGCTAAGCGATATGTGAAGAGTGGTTGCAAGCAATTGCATCTAGGTTTATTCAAACCAACCTTCCTTGCGGTGGGGCTCTGAGGTCAAGAAACGCGACTTCGGAGTTGGGTCATTCGGGTCGATTTGGGCCTGCTGGCGTCAGGTCGGCTCATGCCTCAAAAGCTACCGTGACAGTGGGCATCGAGAACGGACGCGCAGTGCCAAGAACGACTATGCGGGCGGTCCGGCAGCCAAGGTTCGGCGGCAGCCTCGTGCGCTGCGAAGAAGCAGCGGCGAGTTTTCGCCGTGTCCGAACCACCAATTATAGTTTGCTGCTGGGAGCGAGCGTCGGACCGAGAAAATTACCCCAGCCGGAATGGGAGGGCGAGGGCTGGCAAACACCAGCCCCGCTTAAGTTATTTCTCAACATACCCAAACGTAGCCGATGGGAGACGAGCGCCAGCAACTGCCGACGCCGTAGGCCCACCAGCGACCCCCGTAGAAACGTCGGGCATGACCGTACCACACGCCGCCATAGTAACGTCCGCCCACGCGATGCACGCCGCCGCGGACTGCAACGCCACCGCGAGGACCGCGCACAGCCACACCACCGCGGGGACCCCGCACAGCCACACCGCCACGAGGACCGCGGACCGCGACCGGCGTTACAAGCGACGGCGCGGAGAGCCCGTGCGTATCAAGTGGAATGGCGTCGGCCCGCTCAAAGCATAGAGAAGCCATCGTAAGAGCGATGGCGATTGGAAGTATCCTGAACATGTCGAAAGCCTCCCTTGGTTATATCCCAGGTTGTTTCAGCTTACGCTTTCGAGCGGATGGACGTCTATAGAAGAAGCCTGACTGTCCGAATGGGGTCCATAAGCAGCGTCAAAAGCACCGACAGCACTTCGGCGCTCAGTTATTCCTATTATCACAGGTAGGCGGTGTACGAACTGATCCACACCAGGATCGACATCAGCATTCCGATCGGTCCGGCATTGTCGGCGAACACCGTCGCCGTTCCCGGCATGCCGAGCCGCAGCTGATCGCGAGGAATTTCTTGCGGAATTGAGATTAGGGCCGGGTATACATTGGCGCCTCCTATTGAGCCGGCGCGCGCGAGCACACCCGAAACCGCGATCTGCCCCTGGCCCACACCGCGCGGGATATCCTTGATCGTCGAGCCAAAGGTACGGCCCGGCAGGTCCGCGAACACCAGCCTGACCTTTGCACCCGGCTTGATCGTTTGAAAACCGTTCGGCGGGAACATACCAATGATAACGATGTCATCGGTGACGATGAACGACATCACCGAGCGTGCCGCCAGTGCGCGAGCGCCAACGGCCACAGCCATGGTAGAGACAAAGCCGTCGCTGGGCGCGCGAACCGTGGTCTGGTCGAGTTCCCACCTTGCGTTATCGAGCTGAGCAACAAGCTGCGCGACCGTCGTGTTCTCGCCGTCAATCTCCGAGCCGAGCGCCAGCTTTGCAATAGTCTCCCTCGCCCGGGCGGCCACGAGTTGCGCCGTGTACATGTCGACCTGGGCTGTCGCCTGCTCGGCGTTGAGCTTGGCGGTGGAGCTGGTCTGCACCAGCCGCACCTGGGCGTCTCGGTTCTTCACCGCATAGGCCAATTGAGACGCAACCGCTTTGATATCGGCTGCAGCAAGGTCGACATTCGATTTGAGCTGCTCGACTTTTTGCCGCGCCTCGGCCAGCGCGGCTTGCAGTTGTTTGACCTTGTATTCGAATGGCGCACGCTCGATCTGGAACAGGATGGCGCCGGTCTTCACCGGCACGTTCGGTTGCACTGAAATGGCGGTCACCTGACCGGAAACATTGGGTGTGACCTCGATTACCCGCGAAACAATCACGAAGCTTCCGGAAGGAGTCAGATAGTTGAACATCGCCATGAAGGTGGCGAGGATGAGTACGCCGACGAACACTGTGACGGTGCCGGAGAGCCATCCCCATTTGACGAGCTTGAATTTCGAGAACACGAGCCACGCCAAGGCAACATAGGTGACCAGAATGATGACCATGGCCGAACCTCACGATCTTGGAGAGGGTTTGCGGACGACCCTAGGGCTGAGCGTGTTGCTCGGCCGCGCCGCATGAGCGGCCCGGCGGCTGATGATAGCTAACTGTGTCCGTGGCTGCCATCGAAGGAGGCGTCAGGATCATTCGTCGAAAAAAGGGGACGCCTTATTAGTTTTTTGTTGGCAACTGCAACCCATACTGCCGCGCCGTCCCTTAAAAGTGATCGATGGCAAGAGCTGGCGAGTATTGCGATAACGGCCTTACCGCGCAATCCTGTGATATCGGGGCAAACTGCAAACTGAACGTGCCACAGTTAAAAGTGATAACTCAACGCGTCGGTCTAACGTCTGCACGTAGCTACCGCTTTCGCTGCCCTCGAAAGTCGATTCGCTAATTGAATCAAAGGGGAATGCGATGAAACGCCGGGATTTCAATCGGATCGTGCTTGGCGCCGGGATTAGCCCGATCTTTGCACAATCGTCGTTCGCACAAATGTCGCCCGAGGAATTGCCGCGGACGCCCGCGAAGGCGACGACTCCGACCATCGTCATCAAAAATTCGCCGCGGACCTATAACCAGGTCAATGTTCCGCGGAAATACGTCGCTGGCCGACGGCGCTTCACCATCTACTGGACCTGGAGCTATCCCTGGGAATCCAATCGCGATGTGGCCGAACTGGATAATCGCTTCTCAACCATGACTGAGGTGCGCCGGGTCGGATGGCCCCGCTATGAAAAACCTCAATGGTCGGAGCGGGAATTTCTGCAAGGAATCGCTGGGACGCTGGAATTATTTCATCTGTCGACCGTGCGGTTTCAGAACATTGTTGGTGAGGCCACAGGACAGCCTGTTGTCGTGTATCAGCGGGTTGACCAGGCTGGCCAACGCCTGCCGGTAGACGAAGCGATCCTTGGCGACACCGATACGATGATGATTTTCGGTCTGGATCATATGATCACAGAGCAGGAGGCGAGCGCAGAAGAAGTCGAAGCGGTGCGAAAATTTCTGACGCGAGAGGGAACTTGCCTGCTGATAGGACCGCATCACGATGTCGGCGTTTCACCCGATTTGGCCGAGCGGCAGATGGAATATGTTCACCACGGCGATCCCTTGGTTCCCAGGCAGCAGCGCTTCGGCCTCTATACGCGCTCCCTCATGAAGGGACTGGGCGTACCTGTAGAGAATCGATGGGGCCTGCGCCCTGCGCAGGTGCCGGGGACGAAGCAGATCGCTCCGTTGACTGCCATGAGGGACCTGGATACGCGCGGATGGCTGACCGGCGTTACGACCTTCAATTTCCACCCGCATCTGCCGCACTACGCGCTGACGACGGACAATGAAAAGCTGATCCGCGTGTTGGCGCGGGTGCCGATCGACATGACGCATCCCCATCCGTTCACTCAAGCCGGAAACCGTGAGTTCAATACATTCCTTTGGATGCCACCAAGCGGAACGCGAGCAGGCGATATCATACTGGCTGATCTAACGACGTTCACGACGCTGTTTGGCGGCGCCGAGAGTTTGGACCGCTTCTGGACCAATCTCGCTACACGCACATAATGGGTGCCCAGTCAGCTTTGCATCCGCGGATTTCGAGCAACACAGAGCGTCAGCCACACGTTGCTGACGAAGGAGGGCAATGATGTCACAGGATCAAACCGGTAAAACTACTCGGCGTGCGTTCCTTGGCACGGCAACAGTCGCGACAGCAGCATCGCTGACTGCGCCGGCCGCAAGCGAGGCTCAGGGCGCCGGTTCGGGTTATCCCGTCGGTGCGACCAAAGTGGCGCAAGCTGACGTGGATGTTCCTGCACAGTTGATGGCACGCGCCAAGGCCGGCGACTGGACAAAGCCGGCGGCTATGGCAATCCCCAAAGAGGGATATTTTAAGTTTGAACAGGGACGATACGGGCCAATTTACCCAAAGACCCCAGCCAATTATGGCTTCACGCTTATTGCCAAGGTCAAACCGGGGCGCGAAGAAGCGCTCCGAGCGTACGGAAAAACAATAGAGAACGCCATAGCCGCCAATCCGTCCGCCCTCGCGCCACTCAGACTTCACTACCTGAGATGGGTCCTCTTTCCTATCAATGGCGAAACGTATTTCATGTATCAGGGCATCTTCGATACTGACTTTGACAAATATACTGAAGATGCCGTTGCCCTGTTCTCCAGTCTCGGGATCAACACCTCGTTCGAAAACCTGGAAGGTTTTCCGATGGATTGGAAGACCAACGCTCCGGCATTCGGTAAGTTCGTGCGCGAACATCAACACCCGAGCTTTCTCGAGTATGGTGAGTATCCGTTCGTCAGCGCCGACGAGATAAAAAAGGCCCTCAAAGTGAAGGCGGCCATGTCGGCAATGCTGGACCAGATGCAATGATGAAGATCGGGCGGCGGCGGTGTCTCTGTAGACCGTCGTTCCTCCTTGCGACGCCGACGCAATCTCATTAATTGGCTCCGGGCTGGGAGCATTGATGCTCGAGTTCGATGATATCCAACACTTCTTGCTGACGCGCGTGCCGGCATTGACCGGACGATATGAGTTTCTTTCGTTTCGGCAGCCCGCTCAAGGGCGCGCTTGGCTAAAGGCGATAAGGGAGAAGGTGCCGTCGGCCAAGGCCGCCGCCGCCACTGTCGATCTGGAAAAACGATGGGTGTCCGTGGCGTTCACCTGGAACGGATTGCGCGCACTCGGAGTAGACGAGGCGCAACTCGCGACATTTCCGGATGAATTCCGCCAAGGCATGGCGGCACGGTGGCAAGTCCTCGGCGACACTGGCTCGAATCATCCTGATAACTGGATCGGCGGTCTCGCGGGGCCGCAGCTGCATGCGATCGCTATTCTCTTTGCTCGCGATGCTGCTGAAAGGAACCGGAGCGTTCGGGAGCATGACGCACTCCTGGCGCGCGTACCCGGCGTGAAGGTGTTGTCGTCGTTAGAATTAGAAGCGATACCGTCCCGACATGTCCGTGAACATTTTGGCTACCGCGACCGGCTCACGACCCCGGAAGTTGAAGGTACCGGAATTAAACCGACACCAGGTTCGGGGCCGCCCATCAAAGCCGGCGAATTTATCCTGGGCTATCCCGATGAAGATGGTCCTGCACCGAAGCTGCCGCAGCCGGAAGTTCTATCGCGTAACGGCAGCTACATGGCGTATCGGCGGCTTCAGCAGCATGTCGGCGCCTTCCGGGACTTTTTGCGCGAGCAAGGCGGGCCCTCCGCAGAGGACCAGGAGCTGATCGCGGCAAAACTGATGGGCCGCTGGCGAAGCGGCGCCCCCCTGGTGCTTGCGCCCGACAAAGACGATCCGTCGCTTGCCAACGACCCTCAGCGCAATAACAACTTCAACTATGGAAAGATGGACCCCCAAGGTTACGCTGTGCCGCTGGGCGCGCATATCCGGCGGATGAATCCACGCGACACGGCCGTGAATATAAATCGGCGCAAGGTCCTACGTCGTGGCGCGACATACGGGCCAGCTTTGCCTGAAGGCGCCCCGGAGGATGGAGCCGATCGCGGTGTTGCGGCGTTCGTGGTCTGCGCCAGTCTCGTCCGCCAATTCGAATTCGTGCAGAACGTTTGGGTGAACGACCCAAAGTTCCACGAGCTTGGCAATGAACATGATCCGATAATAGGCACTCAAGACGGCACCTACGATATGACGATACCGAAGCGGCCAATCCGACGAAAGATAAAGGGCCTGCCCGCCTTCACGACCGTCAAGGGCGGAGCCTATTTCTTCCTGCCGGGTATCAAGGCGCTACAGTACCTTGTCGCTCTCGGCGGCTAGCTCCAACAGGTGAGCGCAAACACGGTGCCCATCCAGCCGGCAGCGGCTGGGTCGACGCGCGTTTCAACGTTTTCATGTTAATCGGCGTTCAAAATTTGACTCTCGATCGGCGTCCAAAAATTGCACGCCGAATGACACCTCCGCCGCGCGCTCCTTAACTACGCTGCTACCGAGGCGCAGCACCTGGAGAAGTGGAAGGCGGCGCCGTCAGCGGGGCGGTTGGAGGCGAGTGTGCGGACGACGCGGGCGCAGTTTGCGAGGTGGCCGGAATGGGAACAATTGTAGTCAGCACATGGCTTGTTTGAAGTTCAGTAATATCCGAAGTCAGCACCACGTAGAGCTTTTCATCTTTGAGAAACACGCTGAAACGCGACATGATAATTACTGGTTTGGCGGAATTTATCGTTACATTTTTAGTTCTGACATCTTGGTCAAACGTTCCCACTTCTGAGACCGAATGGCCGAGCCACCGCCCACAAGTCCCTGTGGCGAGGAAGAAAAGGAATGCATACCACCCGAATTGCCGGATATTTGGACGATTACCGCGTTTGACTTGCTCCAAAATCATAATTGCGATGGCGATCGCGACCAGGAATAGCAACAGACCGTCAAAAATATGCAAGTAACCGTTACTTTCCCTGACCGAACTCTAGACATTCCAACCGAACACGGCTGCGACTACACATCCAACAATAATCCAACGTCGCCATTTTGCGCGGTTCGACTCTAACGGCCGCAAGCCTGTCCACCATTGCAGTATGCCGACTACTAGGGCCAAAGACCCACTCACTACTCCCACTGCAATTACGCCGAATGTAATCACATCGACGTATTGAACAAAGACAATCAGGTGCCAATCAAAGACGCTAAGGTATGAGAACAGAAACGTGATGGAGAGTGCCAGACCGCCTAATACCGCGAGCCCTGATACGACGGAAAAGTTGTCTCGGAGAAAAGGCCACGCGCTCGAAGCGTTGCTTGGCGCTTGCACAACCCGAACTGCGCACACGAGTTCTTCTTTTGGCGTTTCCATGATGCTACCGCCGACTCAAGATTGCGATTAATCTTATCAGCCCCCCCGGATAGCGAGGGTATTCAATAGCGCGGTGTGGGACGATGAATACAAGCAAGAGAACGGCTTTCGTTGAGGCGACAGAGTTGGCCTTTGACACTGAGAAAGCGGCAAAGCCAATGTCCAAAGGTCCGGATATTCGGACGGGCCGTCGCTTAGGACCAAAATCTACTTCGTGAAGCAACGGCGACTCACCAACCTATTTCAGCGGCATTGTGCAGGGCAGCAAAATGCTGTCGCTCACGTCAGTTGAGGGTCATTCACGTTGCTCTATGCGCCGCGATCGAATGTCCGTTCTGCGGGCAACTTCCGACATGCAGCGTAGCCGGTAGGGCTAACTCGATCGACTCCGGGATCGAGGGATTGCGCTCAAATTCGTGAGTGATCTTTATTAGAGCGCTTCCGATTAAGTGGAACCGGGAAGCGTTCCAGTTTTATAGATTTGGTCGCCGGGAAATGCTCTGACAACCGCTGCCACCCCGGATCAAGTCCGGGACAGGCCTTTTCGGGATCGCGCTCTACTGCTGCGTCCGCTTCGCCACCGCAGCGAAGACGTTGTAGGCCTTCTCCAGTGCAGGCTTGCGCTTGGCGACGGCGGCGCCGACGGCCTGAAGCTGTTTCATCATCGCGGCCTGTTCGGCCGGCGGCAGGCTGATCAGTTCGCCATGCTGCGCGAAAATCTCCCGCTGCTTGGCGAAGAACGCGGCCTCCCAGGGATTGACCTCGGTGGCGGCCTTGCCGGCGTCGGTGTCGACAATGCTCTGCAAATCCTTGGGCAACGCGTCGAACCATTTCTTGCTGACGAACGCCATCGAGAAGATGAAGGGCTGATTGATCTCGGTGACGTATTTGGCGGCGTCCCAGAAATGCATGGTCGTGTAGATGGTCATCGCTGCGATCGATCCGTCGATCGTGCCCTGCTGCAGCGCCGGCAGCACATCGCCGAGCGTCATCGCCACCGGCGAGGCGCCGAGGGACTTGACCATGTCTTCCTGCATGTCGGACGCGAGCACGCGCAGCTTCTTGCCCTTGAAGTCGGCAAGGTGACGGATCGGCGTCCGACCGATCACCGACGACGGCTGCGCGATAAACAGCGCGTTGCCGTGAAGACCCTTGTCGGCGCCGAATGAGAACATCAGCTTTTGCAACTCGGGATCCGTGACCATGCGGACTTCGTGCGCCAGATTGTCGACCAGCCCCGGCGACGAGACGATCTCGTAACGCTGGTCGACGCCGGCTAGAAACTCGGGCGGTCCGACAAAGACCTGAATGGAGCCGAACTGCACGCCTTCGATCTCGCGCGGGATCGAGCCCAGCTGGCTCGCCGGATAGATCTGACCTTTGATCCGTCCGCCCGAGTCCTTCTCGACCATCGCGGCGAAGCGCTTGCACCATTCGTGCTGCGATTCATTGATCGTCGCGGTGCCGATTTTCATCACGTAGGTTTCGGCGGCGCGCGCCGCGCCGATCCCGGGCAGCAGGAGCGCCAGTGCGCCGGCAGCGGCCAGCGCCGAGACTCCGCGGTTGATCAGGCTCATCTCGTTCCTCCCGATGTGTTGGACGGCCTGTTGTCCAGGCTCTTCGTCCGATCTCAGATCGCAGCCTCCGGCTGTTCCCGAACAGCAAGGGTCCGCCGCGCTCCAGGCGCGACGGCAAAAGACAGCACCGCGCAGAACCTATTTGGCCGTGCGCTTGGCCGCCGCGGTAAACACCTCATAGGGCTTTTCGAGGACCGGCTTGCGCTTCGCCACGTCGGCGCCGACAGCCACCAGCATCTTCATCATGCTGGCCTGCTCATCGGCCGGAAGGCTGATGAGTTCGCCGTGCTCGCTCCACAGCTTGCGCTCCTTATCGTAGAAATCCGACACCCACGGCTCGACCTCGGTCGCGGCCTTGGCGGCGTCGGCGTCGATGATTTTCTGCAGATCCGGCGGCAAGCTGTCGTACCATTTCTTCGAGATGAAGGCCATGGAGAAGATGATCGGCTGGCCGGTTTCGGTGATGTATTTGGCCGCGTCGTACATCTTCATCGTCGCGTCAACAGTGGTGGCGAGCACGGCGCCGTCGATGGTGCCCTGCTGAATCGCCGGCAGTACGTCGCCGAGCGTCATTGCGATCGGCGAAGCGCCGAGCCGCTTCACCATTTCCTGTTGCATGTCGGCCGCGAGCACGCGGAGCTTCTTGCCCTTGAGATCGGCGAGGTGGCGGACCGGCGTGCGCGAGATGATCGACGACGGCTGCGAGACGAACAGCGCCACGCCATGGATACCCTTGTTGGCGCCGAACGAGAGCATCATCTTCTGCATCTCGGGATCGGCCGCCATCCGGATGGCGTGCGCCATGCCGTTGACGAGACCCGGCGTGGACATCACTTCGTAACGGGAGTCAACGCCGACCAGAAATTCGGGCGGACCGACATAGCCCTGAATGGCGCCGAACTGAACGCCCTCGATCTCGCGCGGGATCGGCCCCAACTGGCTCGCCGGATAAATCTCGCCCTTGATGCGGCCGCCGGAATCCTTCTGGACCATGGCGACGAAATCCTTGCACCACTGATGCTGCGCCTCGTTGATCGTGGCGGTGCCGAGCTTCATCACATAAGTTTTGTCCTCGGCGCGCGCCGGATCGTGAAGCGCGGCAAGCGATAGCAGCAAAGCTCCGGCTGCAGCCGCCGTTCGCCAGCGGATTTCACGGTGCAGAAAACGCATATCGTACTCCCTTGGGTTAGGCGGCGCGGCAAGCGGCCGGATGGTGCGCGCAGACGAATGACGATCGTAAAGGCAGCCTTGTCTAAAACTTTGGCCGACGCGACTGGCGCGGCTTGATTGTTTGGCTAAAGTCAACCGGCGGTTCGATTATTTGTCAATAGAACGCCAGGGGATGCGGATGCGGCAAAATCAGCCTGTAACTGAAATCCTGGCCAAGTGGGCCGTGGCCACCCCCTGCGAGGCGCTGCCGGCCGCGGTTGCCCACCAGGCCAAGCGATCGCTGATGAATTTCTTCGCCGTGGCGCTGACGGGCTGCCGCGACGCCACGATCGAGACCACGCTTGCCTCGCTCGCGGCTTTCTCCGCCGGCGGCCAGGCTACCGTGATCGGACGCCGCGAGCGGCTCGATCCGCTGTCCGCCGCATTCATTAACGCCGCGGGCGCCAACGTGCTCGACTTCTGCGATACCCATGTGCCGACCGCCGTCCACCCGACCGCGCCGATTGTGCCGGCGCTGCTGGCACTGGCCGAAATGCGGCGGGTGAGCGGCCGCGATCTACTGCTCGCGCTGGTGCTCGGTCAGGAGATCACCTGCCGAATCGGACTGGCGATGTCGCCATCGCATTACAGCAGAGGCTGGCACATCACCGCGACCTGCGGGGTGTTCGGCGCCGCCGCCGGCAGCGGCAAGCTGTTGGGACTCGGCGTAGAGCAGACGATATGGGCGCTCGGCCTCGCGGCGACGCAGGCGGCCGGCTTGTGCGAATGCCTCGGCACGCCGGCAAAAAGCGTCGGCGTCGGCAACGCCGCACGCAACGGACTGTGGTCGGCGCTGCTCGCGGCGCGCGATTTCGCCGGCCCGGCGGAGCCACTCAACGGCGTACAGGGCTATTATCATGCGCTCGGCGAAACGCCGGATCTGTTGCAGCTCGGCGGCGGCCTTGGCGCGACGTGGGAGATTCTGAAAACATCCTACAAGCCGTATCCGTGCGGCTTCGTCGTGCACCCGGTGATCGATTGTGTGCTGGATTGGCGGCGCGCGCATCCCACCGTCATCGTCGAGAAAGTAGCAGTCACAGGCAATCCCCTTCTGGTGGCGCGCGCCGACCGGCCGAATATTTCCACCGGCCGCGAGTCGCAGGTGAGCGTGCAGCATGCCGTTGCTGCGGCGCTTCTGACGGGCAAAGCCGGGCTCGAACAGTTCACCGATGCATGCGTGCAGGACGCGCAGGTGCAAACACTGCGCCGCATGGTCAGCGTGACGGGCGATGCGAACATCACCACGACCGCCGCCGCCGTCGCCATCACAAGCGCTGACGGCACCGTGCACAAACTCACACAGACCGCGGCGCGCGGCAGCGACGACAATCCGATGAGTGACCACGATCTGGAAGAAAAGCTCCGCGACGCCGCCGCAAGCTGGAAACCGCACCACGACATCGAACCGCTGATTGAGGCGATCTGGCGCGTGGAGGAGAGCGACGACGTATCCCGGCTTGCGGCGATGACCGTGTCTTGAACGGTCGGCGAGCGCAGGGGATGTCCTACTCCGCAGTATCGACGCCGCGCCTCGCCGTCACGCTACGCGGGATGAAAGTGCAAGCGCAACGCGCTGCCGTTCGCTTGCACGGTTCGGAATCACAGACGCCGTTGAATTCGTTCACCCCAGCTTGATGTTGGCTTCCTTCACTACGCGGCTCCACAGCGCCATCTGGCCTTCGACATAGGCGCGAAATTCCTCCGGCGTGTTCGGCCGCGACTCGATGTTGAGCGCTGCGAAACGCGTACTGACCTGTGGCGACGCCAGCGCCGCGTTGAGCACGCTGTTGAGCTTCGTTACGATCTCGTGCGGCGTGCCATGCGGCACGAACACGCCGTTCCACTCGTAGGCCTCAAACCCGGGCAGCGTGTCGGAGATTGGCGGAATGTCGGGCAGGCTTTTGAGCCGGCCCTTGCCGGTATGCGCGAGGGCTTTGAGCTTGCCGGCCTTGATGAAGCCCACGACCGAGGCGCCGTTGGCGAAGAAGAATTTGACCTGGCCGGCCATCACGTCGGTCATCGCCGGGCCGCCGCCGCGATACGGCACGTGCGTGATTTTCAGCCCCGTGCGCTGCTTGAACAACTCGAGGCACAGATGCTGCAAGGTGCCGTTGCCCGACGATGCCATGGCGATGCCGTCAGGCGACGCCTTTGCCAGCGCAATCACATCTGCGACGGTGTTCACCGGCACTGACGGCGTCACCACCAGGATGTTCGGCACCAGCGACACCAGAAACACCGGATCGAAGTCCTTGCCGTAATCGAACGGCAGGTGCGCATAGAGATACGGGTTCACCGAAAACGCCGTGGCGTCATGCAGGATCGAGTAGCCATCCGGCGCGGCCTTGGCGAGCACCGCTTCGCCGATGGTGCCGCCGGCGCCGCCGCGGTTTTCAACGACGAATTGCTGGCCGAGCATATCGCTCAGCCTGGCGTAGAGGATGCGCGCCGTGGTGTCGGCGCCGCCGGCGGGCGGATACGGCACCATGACCCGCACCGGCCGGTCAGGCCACGCGGTTTGTGCGCGCGCTGTGACAGCAAACGGCGCGCTCGCCAACGCGGCCAACAGCCCGCGCCGCGTCAGATGGATCCCCGCCATCGTCTCCCTCCCCTCGGCTTGCTGCGCGCCGGCGGTTGTCCCGGCTTATTGCGCGCCAAATCTTAGGTCTCGGCCATCGCGGTTTGCAACGGCAGCGTCGTGCCGTTGCGGGCCATTGCGGCAGGATGCGCCGGTCTCGGCAATTCGAGATTGTCGCGAAGCGTGGGGCCCTCATACTCTAAGCGGAACAAGCCGCGGCGCTGCAGCTCCGGCACGACCAGTTCGACGAACTCATTCAAACTTGTCGGCAACGATGCCGGCATGATGTTGTAGCCGTCGGCGCCACCGGCGCGGAATCGTTGCTCCAATTGATCGGCGATATCGGCGGGCGTGCCCACGACGGTCCAATGGCCGCGCGCTCCCGCAATCCGCAGATAGACCTGACGCAGCGTCAGTCCTTCCTTCCGCGCCATCTCGGTAATCAGGGCCGCCCGGCTTTTGCCGCCGTTCGAATCGGGAAGGTCATTCGGAAACGGACCGTCCAACGGATAGCCTGTCAGGTCGATGCCTCCGAGCATGTCGGATAAGAGCGACAACCCGACCGCGGGATGGATCAACGACTGCAAGTAGTCGAACTTCTCTGCGGCTTCCTTGGCGGTCCGCCCGACGATCGGCATGACCCCAGGCAGGATTTTGAGGTGCTCCGGCTGGCGGCCGTATTTGGCCATGCGGCCTTTCAGGTCCGCGTAGAACGCCTGCGCCTGCTCAAGCGTCCGCTGCGCAGTGAACACAACATCGGCGGTTTCGGCTGCGAGCTCCATTCCGGTTTCGGAGGAACCGGCCTGCACAATGATCGGATATCCTTGCACCGGACGCGCCACGTTCAGCGGACCGCGCACCCGAAACCAGCGACCCTTGTGATTGAGCATGTGGAATTTAGCCGGGTCGAAATAGCGCCCCGTTTCCTTGTTGCGAAGGAAGGCGTCGTCCTCCCAGGTATCCCAGAGTCCTTTCACGACCGTGGCGAATTCGCGGGCGCGATCGTAACGTTCGGCATGCGGCACGTGAGCGTCGAGACCGAAATTGAAGGCTTCGTCGGGGCTCGACGATGTGACCAGATTCCATCCGGCGCGCCCGCCGCTGAGGTGATCGAGCGACGCGAACTTGCGGGCAATGTGGAACGGTTCGTTGTAGGTCGTGGTCGCCGTGGTAACCAGTCCGAGCCGATCCGTCACGACGGCGATCGCGGACAACAACGTCAGCGGTTCGAACTGCCCGGTGTATTTCGGCGAATAGCTCCACGCCTCGACGTTCGCCGCGTCACGCGCACCCAGCGTATCGGCAAAGAAGATGAAATCGAGCCGGCCTTGCTCGGCCTTGCGCGCCAGATCGACGTAATGCCGAAGATTCATGCCGCCATCGGCCTGCCCCTCCGGATGGCGCCACCCGCCGAGGTGATGGCCGGTGGGATACAGAAAGGCGCCGAGCTTCATCTTGCGGCCGGTTTCGTTCATCGCAGCAAACCCGTTGCATCAATGACGGCAATCTAGCATCGTTCCATACGAGGCGCGAATGCCAAGCACATCGCATCAGGGGAAGAAGCGTCCATGAATACGGCAGTCAACAGCAAGCGGGTGTTCTACGTCGCTCCGCACCGGCCGCAGGGTTTCGCCGAGATGCTCGGCAAGCGCGACGACGTGCGTCTCGACCTGCTGGAGCAGAAGACCCCGGACGATGCGGCGCTCGAGATTCTGTCCGCCGCGCATGCCTATCAGATCGGCTCGGCGCGCGACGAGCTGGTGCGTCATTATCAAGTCGGCGCTGAGCTGCTCGGCCGCGCCCCGAACCTCTTGATCGCTTCGACCAATGGCGCCGGTTACGACACCGTCGACGTGCGGATGTGCACCGAGCGAGGCATCCTGGTCGTCAACCAGTCGGGCGGCAACGCCGAGGCGGTCGCCGAGCACGTCATCGGCATGATGCTGTGCCTGGTCAAGCGCGTCGGCGAGACCGATCGCGCGTTGCGCGCCGGCACGATCGGCAACCGCGCCGACTATATCGGCCGCGAGGCATTCGGCAGAACACTCGGCATCGTCGGCCTCGGCAATGTCGGCAGACGCATCGCCGAATTGGCCGGCGGTTTGTTCAAGATGCAGGTGCTGGCCTACGACCCGTATCTCTCGGCCGACGTGGTGCGCGCCCGTGGCGCCACCAAGGTCGAGCTCGACGATTTGATGCGCCGCTCGGATTTCGTCTCAGTCAACTGCCCGTTGACGCCGGAGACCCGCAACCTGATCGGCGAGAAGCAATACGCGCTGATGCAGCCGACGGCCTATTTCATCACCTCGGCGCGCGGCTCGATCCACGACGAGGCGGCGCTGGAGCGGGTACTGCGCGACAAGAAGATCGCCGGCGCCGGTCTCGACGTCTGGGAGAAAGAGCCGCCGCCGGCGGCGCACCCGCTGATGAAATACGACAACGTCATGGTGACCCCGCACATGGCGGGCGTGACGCGCGAGTCGCGCGCCCGCATGGGCCAGATCGCCGCCGAGCAGATGCTCGACGCGCTCGACGGCAAGCCGGTGCCGCGCATCGTCAATCCACAGGTCTGGCCGGACTATGCCAAGCGCTTCGAGAAGACATTCGGCTTCAAGCCGGCCTCGCCGCCGAACGAGCCGAACTGGCATGAGTTCGAAAAATAGGCCCATGTGCCACCGCGCCACGCGGTCGCGCCCTCGACTGGCGTGCCGGGCGGTGTTGTAATCGGTTGGAAAAATCCGCACGGGAGGCGCCCTTGTTCCGTCAGCTCACGAAAGCCGGCTTGGCCGGCCTGTTGCTCGCATCGAGCCTCGCCGCACATGCGGCCGCGCAGGAGAGCCACGCCTGGCTCGATCCGAAACTGCTCGCCGCCGCCAAGGCCGAAGGCGGCACGATGACCATCTACTCCTCGACCAACGAGGGCGAAGGCCTGCCGCTGTGGGCGCTGTTCACCAAGGCGACCGGCATCAAAGTCAATTACGTGCGCGGCGCGGACTCCATCCTGATCTCGCGCATGATGCTGGAATACCGCGGCAACCAGAAATCCTGGGACATCGCGCAGACCGCGACCATCAACAAGATGCTGCCGCAGCTGTTGCTGCCGTTCGACCCGCCCGAGGCGAAGAACCTCATGGCGTCGGCGCGCGATCCAGGCCGGCTCTGGTACGGCGTCTATGCCAACTACAATACACCGGACTACAATACGCAGCACGTCAAGGCGTCGGATCTGCCGAAGAGCTACGAAGACTTCGCCAAGCATCCGGATTGGGCCGGCCATGTCGCGATCGACGGCACCGACAACGAATGGCTCAAGGCCATGTTCGAATATTACGGCGACGACAAAGCCACCAAGATCGTCAAGGACATTGTCGCGACGGTGAAGCCGATTGTCACCAATGGCCATCTGGCCGCGGCGCGCTCGGTCGGCTCTGGCGAGTACTGGGTGGGGCTCAACCAGTACACAAACCTGGCGCTCAACGTGAAACTCGCGGGCGGCCCGATCGATTATTTCGTGCTCGATCCGGTGACTTTGTTCTTCGGCCAGGTCGGCGTCAGCGCGAAAGCGCCGCATCCCAACACGGCTTTGCTTGCCGCCAACTTCATGCTGAGCAAGGAGTGCGAGACGTTTTTGACCAAATTCGGCCGCATCCCGACGCGCCCCGATGTCGAGTCCAATCCACCCGGCATCGTCAAGCAGATGAACACCAAGA
>JBAQJL010000188.1:0-1786 GCA_049300295.1 Xanthobacteraceae bacterium | reverse complement strand
GTCCGTGGCGGCCGCCGATGGCATTGGCCTCGAGGAACAACGCGACCGGATCGGTGAACGTCTGGCCGTTCAGCGCGACCGGCTGTCCCTCGACAAAGCGCACGGTGACCTTCTCTGCCTTGACGGCACAGTCGTCGCGCCAGAACGGCACGCCCATGATCGGATTGACGATCTTGATGCCGCTGTCGAGGCTCTCGAGATCCTTGGCCTCATGCGTCGCGCCGAGGATGTTGCTGTCGGTCGAATAGGCCTTTTCAGCGCTCATCTTGTAACCAAAACCGTGCGCGGTCATGAACGCCGACATTTCGGCGCGGCCGCCGAGTTCGTCGATGAACTGCTGGTCGAGCCAGGGCTTGTAGATTTTGAGGCCCGGGTTGGTCAGCAGGCCGTAACGGTAGAAGCGCTCGATATCGTTGCCCTTGAAGGTCGAGCCATCGCCCCAGATGTTGACGCCGTCGTCCTTCATGGCCGCGACCAGCTTCGTGCCGGTCACGGCGCGGCCGAGCGGCGTGGTGTTGAAATAGGCGATGCCGCCGGTCGAGACGTGGAAGGCGCCGGATTGCACCGCGGCGATGCCCTCATGCACCAACTGGGTGCGGCAATCCACCAGACGGGCTTTTTCGGCGCCGTATTCCAGCGCCTTGCGCGGAATCGCGTCGTAATCGGTCTCGTCGGGCTGACCGAGATTGGCGGTATAGGCAAAGGCGCGCGCGCCTTTTTGCTTCATCCATAACAGCGCCGCGCTGGTGTCGAGCCCGCCCGAGAAGGCGATGCCGACTTTTTCGCCCTTGGGCAGGCTCTTCAGGATCGTGCTCATCAAACTTCCAATCGGTCGGGATTTGCAAGGCCGCTTAAAATTGCACCTGCGCGAATATCAAATTTCACCGCGATGGGACAGGCCCGACTTCGCGGCCGCGCCAGCGTTGGGTCAGGCGGTAACCGGGCCATGCAAACCGGGTCAGCGCGGCATCGACGTCCTCGTCGGTGAGACGGGTTCGCGGCCAGCGGTAAATGTAGCCGTGGGCCAGCCAGATTAGCAGGAACGTCACCAGGCCCGCGGTCGCGACGTCGGTGAAGAAATGGCCGCCGAACGCCATCCGCAGCACGCTGGTGATCACCCCGAACAGGGTGGCGCCGGCATAGGCCAGCGCCCGCCATGGCGGCGGCGCCAGCGCCGCGGGCGCCAGGGTCCAGAACGCGGTGGCGCCCTCGCCGGAGAAGAACGAGCAGTTGCGCCCGCAGGTGCCGCGCGGATCCCACCATGCCACGAACGGCTCCGGTCCGTTGAATTGCGTCACCACCACCGGACGCGGCCGGCCCCAATAGGACTTGAAGCCGAGATTGGTGACCACGCCGGCCGACAGCGTCAGCGTCACCAGCAGGAACATGATCGCGCGCCCCGACATCAGCAGCCGCCGGTCCGGCCGCACGAGCTTGACCACCAGCGCCACGATCGCCGGCAGCGCCATCGCCCACGCCAGCCACATCGCGCCGTCGCGCGCGATCGCGGCCGTCTCGTTCAGCTTCAACGGAAACGTTTTGGTGACGGGATCGTAAAACAAGGCGGCGAGCTTCAGGTCGAGCTCGGGATAAATCCCGAACAGCAGCCCGATCACAAGCGCCAAAGCCAGCGCGATGAAAAGTCCGGTCCGGTTCATGGCGCGGGTTTAGCCGAGGAGACCGGGCAAGAAAACCCCCGTCGTTGCGGGCGCAAGCGAAGTCATCCAGAATCGTTTCCGCAGAATCACGAAGGCGGTAAATCCTGCGGCGGCGGCGAATGCGCCGG
>JBAQJL010000187.1:0-11415 GCA_049300295.1 Xanthobacteraceae bacterium | reverse complement strand
GCGTATCACTCCTTTGGTGGAGAAGTGGAGGCGTCGAACATCCCCACGATACGTCGCCTTACCCCTTCATGCCGTCACCAACTTCCGCTCATAGCTCCGCGATTGGACTGGAAGCCTCTCCGAGCACCGCGCATGCGAAATTAGGGTTAGGCGCAGAACACAAATCTTCTGGAAAAACTGTGGTTTCAACAACCTCTTCAGAGGTCGCATCCCACATCCGGGTGAAAGCAAGGCCAAACCTTATGTGGGAAATCTCGGACAGCGCCCAATTTGGGCAACTGGACGGAACTTATATTCACGACGAATCTCTTTGTCGCGTACGAACAAAAGTCGGCGCAAATGCTAAAGTCGTCTCACTAATCGCCTCGGCCAAACAGCGAGATATTGTGCTACATCTCCAACAAAATAACACGCGCTTATCGCTACCCAGCACCAACCATGAGAAAATGTTGAAAGTTCTGATAGCCAAGACACTTTCGGCTTCGAAAGGACAATTTAACGGTATAATTGAGCTGTCAAAATCGGAGACTGATATTGAAGACTAACGTCACGCTCGACGAACTTCTCACTGAGGATGCCGTCGATCTATCTCGCAAGTTTTTGTCGTTTGAAGAAACTAATTTTAATGAACAAGCAAAATTTCTCGGCCTAAATCCAAAGACAGATTTCCGATACGCCGATTTATCCGGGGTCGATTTTTCCAATTCGAACATACGCGGCTTCGATTTTACCGGCGCTGATTTGCAAGGAGCAACCGGCGTCAACGTCACGTGGGACAACAGCACGATCCTTAAAGATACGAATACGAACGATTCGCTCTTTGCTTATAGGATATCTCGCGATAGATTTTTCGCGGAGAACCCCGCCATTGCAGGACAAGTCAACAGGCTTCTTCATGAGTATTGGCCGAATGCGATACTGAACGTGGAGAAAATATTGAGCGACAAGAAAAATCCGCACAGAGCTAAAATCGCCAGCGCGGTGCTTGACGGAACTTCCGACATCATAGTGCGCTCAAACATAATTCTCTTTATGAAACTCACCACTGGTTCCGGAGAAGAGCATCGAAATTTCATTTACAATATTTTCGCCACGCACGGTAAAGAGATCAACGTTGTTCGCGCGGCAATAAGAGCTTTAGTGGCGTTGTATCCAAACAATAAGGGAGCCATGAACATTTTCATGACATATCTCCATCACGATGACGAAACAGTTCGCCGCGAAGCCTTAAATGGAGTTCTAAATTCTGCACATTTACGCTCAGTGTTAAAAAACTTAATTCCGTACGTGAGTGCACAATATGATCCAATGTTCCGTCGTGCATTATTGGGGCGCGTCGCACGAATGGCAGGGGCGACATCTATGTCGGCAGCGATAGATTCGGATTTTGCCAATTACCTTGACTACGGGGAGGTTATCACGGATCGAAAGATACGCTCGGTTGCGCAGAGTGCAATAATTAAGGAGAAATACGCTCGCTTTGCCCTCAATCACATGAGGCGCGGCGGGACAAATCTTGAAGAAGGCCTAAATGTGAAAGAGTCCGCTATCGCCAAGCGCGCTAAAGAATACAAAGGTTTGCTACAAAAACTGCGAACTCAGTACGGCATTCCCTTTGTGTTTGAATCGGAGGCCTCAGAGCGCACCCCCGCGAATAGACGCTCGCGATAGGCTAGGTTTCCTGGTATCGACCATTTATTGGGTCATTCATTCTCTTGTTCGTTTGCGCACTGCCCACAGCAATCCGCTCCAGCCGATGCAGACCAAAAGGCCGAGCCCCTAGGCCAGCCACACGCTGACTGGCGCGACCAGAAAGTGCATGGCGAGAAGGCAGAGCCACAGCCCGTTGAACGCGATCTGCGCGTGGTCGAACATGCTGGCCGACGCGGCGCCGCCGACCGCTCCTACGGCATCCAGGTGGCGAAACTCGCCGGTCTGCCACCCACCGTGATCGAACGCGCCAAGCTGGTGCTGGCGCAGCTCGAAGCGCAGGACCGGACCTCGCCCGCGCATCGTTTGATCGATGATCTGCCGCTATTCGCCGCCGCACGGCCCGCAGCGCCGCCACCGGAGCGCGATGCCGCGCTGACCGCTGTGGTCGAAGCGCTCGCCGCGCTCCATCCCGACGAGATGACGCCGCGGGAGGCGCTCGAAGCGCTCTATGCGCTTAAGGGGAAGCTGGTCGCGAGTCGTCGCCAAAAGCCGTAGTCGGCATAAGTAGATGTTCAAGGATATATCAGCCGCCATTTGTTGCTTCACGCTGCGTGCGGACTGAACACAATTCGACCGGCCTCTCCTGCCCTGCGGCGAGGCCGGGTGGTGATCTCTACGTCCTGGCCGAACGCGGTCAGCATGCGCATCAACTTGGCTTCCGAGCATCCCCGGAATTGCCCGCGCAGGATGCGGGACAGATCGGCCTGGCCGATCCCGATCAGTTTGGCCGCCGCGGTTTGGGTGAGCTTCCGCTGGGCGATCAGTCGGCGCAGCTCAATCACGATGGTGGATTTCAGCAGCATGTCCTCGGCATCGGGCAAGCCGAGATCGGCAAAGACATTGCCGCTGCCAACGTGCACGTTTGCGCGACGTTTGGTCATAGCCTTGTTCCCTTTTTCTGGCGCGCGCGATAGTCCTCCTCGGCGTCTCGCAAACGCGATTTGATGAGTTCGACGGCCTGATGTGGCGTAGCAATGCCTTTCTTAGATTTCTTCTGAAAGGCGTGGAGCACGTAAATCAAGCCGGCGAAGCGAACCGTGTAAACGGCCCGATAGGTGTTACCGTCGAAATCCTCGACGACTTCAAGGACACTACGGCCGCCAAACCCTTTCAGGACCTTTACCGACTCTGCCTCGCCGCCGCATTGTGCCGTGTGCAGGGCATGCCCGATGCTTCCCTTCACTTTGTCAGGAAAGGCTTTCAGTTCCCGCCGACTGGGGCCTACGAACAGGCACAGCTTGACGGGGCGTTGTGTCAGCTTCACCCGTGAATTATGGTAATATTACCATAGGCCGTCAAGGACCGATTTGACGAGAACGAGGAAGGGACCCTTTGCACGGCGAGCATCGAGACTGATCCCAGCTTTCGCTTCGCTCAAGCCGGGCTACGTTTTCTGCGCACCACCCACAGCACGCCACTCCAGGCGATGCACACGCACAGGCCGAGCCCCATAGGCCGGCCACGCGCCGAGTGGTGCGACCAGATAGTGCATGGCGAGAAAGCCGAGCCACAGGCCGTTGAGCGCGATCTGGGCGTGGGCGAACATGCGGGCCGAGACGACGCCGCCGACGCGCAGGTGCAAAATAGCCGCCGTGCCATCACGATCGGAAACACCGCGAACATGCCGGCGGCGAGCGAGCCGACGATACCGGAATGTCAACGAGCGTTGACGTTTACGATTGTCAACGATCGCTGACATATGCTAATTTCAACGAACGTTGACATAGGGCCTGCCAATGCTTGTCCGCACACCAGGCGACCTCGGCGCCGTCATCCGCGACCGCCGCAGGCAGCTTAAATTCGATCAGGCGGCTTTCGCCAAACGGATCGGCGTCAGCCGGTATTGGGTCATCATGATCGAGCGCGGCCATCCGCGCGCCGCGCTGGGTCTCGTGCTCCGCGCGATCGACGCTCTGAATATCCAGCTCGATGCCACTATCCGTGCGACCAACCGCCGCCGTTCGAGCGCCGTGGACATCGACGCTATCGTCGCCAACGCCAAAAAGAAAAAGCCATGACCGCCGAATTGGTCGCTCTTTTGGGCGACAAAGAAGCTGGTCGTGTCGGTAGGAATGCGCGCGGCCGGCTCAGCTTCATCTATGACGATGCATGGCGGAGCGCCGCCGATGCCTACCCGTTGTCGCTCTCGATGCCGCTTGCAGCCAAGGAACACGGCGGCGCGGTCATTGAAGCCTTCCTGTGGGGACTTTTGCCGGATAACGAGCAGGTGCTCTCGCGCTGGGCCGCTAAGTTCCACGTATCGGCCCGCAACGTCTTCGCGCTTATTTCCAATGTCGGCGAGGATTGCGCGGGCGCTGTCCAGTTCGTGACGCCCGAGCGTTTGAACGCCGTACGCAGCGGCAAGGAAGACGAGGTCGAGTGGCTCAGTGAAGCCGACATAGCCAATCGCCTCGAAACATTGCGCGCTGATCACGCCGCATGGCGGTTGCCGCGCGACACCGGCCAATTCAGCCTCGCCGGCGCCCAGCCGAAAACCGCCTTGCTTCTGCAAAACGGTCGCTGGGGAATTCCTTCCGGTCGCTTGCCGACCACGCATATTCTGAAACCGCCGACGGGCCATTTCGACGGGCATGCCGAGAATGAGCACATCTGCCTCATGCTTGCGCGCAGCCTGGGTCTGCCGGTGGCTCAGTCGAAAGTCATACGCTTCCAGAACGAAATCGCCATCGTCATCGAGCGCTATGACCGCCAGCACAAGGGAAACGGCATCGTCCGCGTGCATCAGGAAGATGTTTGTCAGGCGCTCGGCATCATGCCGACCAAAAAATATCAAAACGAAGGTGGCCCGAGCGCCCACGCCATCGTCGAGCTTTTGCGCACCTACTCGACCGATCGCCAGACAGACCTTGACACTTTCATTGCCGCGATGGGTTTCAACTGGCTCATCGCCGGCGCGGATGCGCACGCCAAGAATTTTTCGCTGCTGCTCGGCAGCCGCCGCGTTCGCCTTGCTCCACTCTACGACCTAGCGAGTATCCTTCCTTATGACGAATTCGACCTGCAAAAGGTCAAGCTCGCGATGAAGATCGGCGGCGAATACAGGCTCAGCCATATCGGCCTGCGCCAGTGGCAGAAGTTCGCGCGGGAAATGCGCATGGAAGCCCGTGAGTTGATCGAGTTGCTTCTATCCATGGCCAAGCAAATTCCTGACGAAGTGAACGCTGCGCGCGCACGCGTTCGCGAGGAGGGGTTGAACGAGGCCGTCGTTGAGCGCCTTGCAACACAGTTGACGAAACGAGCCTTTGAGTGTCGGCGGATGCTTGAAAGCGTTTCCGCCTAACGGCACGTCGCCCTCGAGCAGACGAGTCACTAAGGCCCTCTGGATATCGCTCATCCGGGCCACATTTGCTCAAATTGGGCTACGCCTCCTCCTCCGCATAGCCCACAGCACGCCACTCCAGGCGATGCACACACAAAGTCCCAGCCCGTATGCCGGCCACACGCCGATCGGCGCGACCAGATAGTGCATGGCGAGAAAGCCGAGCCACAGGCCGTTGAGCGCGATCTGGGCGTGGGCGAACATGCTGGCCGAGGCAACGCCGCCGACCCGCAGCTGCAGGATGACCGCCGTGCAGGCCATCACGATCGGAAACACCGCGAACATGCCCGACGCAAAAGAGCCGATGCTGGTGCTGATCGTCGTAACGACAACGACGACGATGGCGGCGGACAGCGCGCGCACCGGAACGTCCCAGCGCGAGCGCATGAATTTTACCGGTGGCCCCGAGGTGCGGTAGCGCCAGCTCAGCGGCACGATGACGCCGAATACCGCGACGTCGAGCACGAATGCCGTGAGCGGCGTCCAGGCAACCGCGCGCAACGCTGCGGCGGCCACGAAGAACACGATGATCGCGACACTGACGCTTAACGCCACGCCATGCCGTTGCGCCAGCACCGTATAGGCGAGCGCGAAAACCGACACTGCCGTGGTCGCTGCCGCGCTGCCGACGGCGCTGGCGGCGATGAAAGCCGGCGGATGCTCGAACGCCAGAATGATATACGCGGCACCGGCGGCGGTCGGCAGCGCCGCAATCAGCGCGCCGATAAACGGGCCGGAACGTTCGACCGTGATCGAGATGACGACGACGATAAACGCGGTCAGCGCCATTTTCAGCGCGAGATCGACCAGAAAAAGCATTTCAGGAGACATGACAGTTCTTCGGCAAATAGACGGATGAACGATGGAAACGAAAAAAATCGGGTAACGCGTCACTTCGAATGCGTTACAGGCTCCATCAGCTCAAGCCGGTTGCCGAATGGGTCGGCGACGTAAAAGCGGTCGTAGCCGGTGAGCGGCTCGTCCTCATATGGCTTGAAGCCATCCCGTTCGAGGCGCGCACGTAAGCCGCCGAGATCGCGAACCAGAAATGCCGGGTGCGCCCTCTTGGCTGGACGAAAATCTCCTTCGACGCCGAGATGCAATTGCTGGGTTCCTAGCGCGAACCACACGCCGCCGCGCACCGCCAGATTGGCGGGCTTTGTCAGCTCCGGCAAGCCGAGAATGCCGCCGTAGAAGGCGCGCGCCTCGGCTTCGCGGCCAGACGGCATCGCGAGTTGCAGATGATCGAGCGCGACGACGCCGCTCATGCGGGCGTCCGCCTCATGCTGATGGCGACCGGCGGACCGTTGCGGATGGTCTGATAGACCACGCAATAGCGCTCGGTGAGTTTGAGCAGCTGATCGAGTTTTTCCTGCGGCGCGTCGGCGTCGATGTCGAACGAGAGTCTGATCTGCGCGAAGCCGACCGGCGCGTCCTTAGCAACGCCGAGCGTACCGCGAAAATCGAGGTCGCCTTCCGCCGAGACCGTGCCGGAGCGCAGCGGAATATCGATCGCGGTCGCGACTGCCTTGAGCGTGACCCCGGCGCACGCCACGAGCGCTTCAAGCAGCATGTCGCCGGAGCAAAGTTCGAGGCCGGAACCGCCGGTGGCGGGATGCAGGCCAGCCACCGCCAGCGCACGGCCGGTTTCGACCTTGCAGGCGATGTTGGCGTCGTCGAGCGTGCCCTTGGCATGAAGCGTGATGTAAGCTGTGTTCGGCTCGCTCTTGTAGCGCTCCTTGATCGGCGCCTGCAGCGCGCGCAACCCGGCGGCATCCATGACTGTCTCCTCACTGTCATTGCCCGCGAAGGCGGGCAATCCAGTAGCCACTGATCATCGGCATGTCCACCCGGCCGAGGTGGTTACTGGATCGTCCGCTTGCGCGGACGATGACACGTTCGCAGCGGCGAGCGTCACCACCACATCGCCGCGCCGGCCTCGGTCTTGGTCTCGCCCTCGACGACAGTCGCGGCGCGGTTGAGCGAACGGTCGAGCGCGGCCAGCACCCGCCGTTTGACGAAATCGAACGCGGCGGACTGGCGGTCGCGCGGCCGCGGCAGCTCGACATCGATCTCATCGAAGATGCGGCCGGGCCGCGGGCGCATCACCATGACGCGGTCGGCCAGCACGATTGCCTCGTCAACATCGTGAGTCACCAGAATCAGGGTTGGTTTGGCGTCGGCCCACAGATCGAGCAGATGATCCTGCAGATCGGTGCGGGTGAAAGCGTCGAGCGCGGAGAATGGCTCGTCGAGCAGCAGCACTTCGGGCCGCGGCACCAGCGCCCGCACGATAGCGACGCGCTGCGCCTGTCCGCCCGAAAGCTCACGCGGCCACACCGCAGCTTTGTCGGCGAGCCCGACACGCTTCAATGCCTCACCGACGCGTTCGATCTGTTCGGGCTTGGGGCGATCGACAATGCCGAAGCCGACATTGTCGGCGACCTTGAGCCAGGGCAGCAGTCGCGGCTCTTGAAAGATGATGCCGATCTTTGCGTGCGGCGAGGTGATGCGCTCGCCGTCGAGCACCACGGTACCTTCGCTCGCCGGATCGAGCCCGCCGATGGCGCGCAGCAGCGTCGATTTTCCGCAGCCCGAGCCGCCAATCACGGCGACGATCTCGCCGAGCTCAACCTCCGTCGACACGCCGCCGAGCGCATGCACGCCGTTCGGATAAGTTTTGCTGACGCGGTCAAGGACGAGCATGATGCTTAATCCGCCCGCGCCACATCTTCCCAGCGCAGGAATGGCGCGGCGATCAGAACGATAAGCCAGTCGGTTGCCTTGCCGACGACCGCGAACGCCACGATCGCCGCGACGATCTCGGCCGGCTTGCCGAGCTGCTGGCCGTCCAACAACAGATAGCCGAGCCCCTGGGACGCGCCCAACAGTTCGGCGGCCGCCACGAACATCCAGCCCAGGCCGAGGCCGGAGCGCAGCGAAATCACATAGGCGGGCAGCACCGCCGGCAACAGGATGCGGCGCACCATCGCCACGTCGGACAGCCGAAAGGCGCGCCCGACTTCCACGAGCTTGCGGTCGACCGATTGGATGGCGCCCATCACCCCGAGATAAACCGGGAAGAACACACCGACCGCGATCAGCGTGATCTTCGAGGCTTCGAAAATGCCGAGCCAAAGCACGAACAGCGGCACCCAGGCGATCGACGGAATAGCGCGCAACGCCTGCAGGCTGGGATCGAGCAGCCGCCGCACCAGCGGCGAATAGCCGGCGGCCGCGCCCAGAATGGTCGCCACGATCACGCCGAAACCGAAGCCAGCCGCCACGCGACCCAGCGTCACCAGCGTGTTGCTTTGCAGGTCGCCGGTGCGCGCCAGCTCGACGAATTCGTTGAAGATCACCGACGGCGGCGGCGCCAGCCGGCCGCTGGCCCAGCCGATGCGGACGATAAATTCCCACGCCACCGCAAGCGCGACCGGCAGCACCAGGCCGAGCATCGACCGGCCGAGGCGGCGCCGGCGCTTCGGGGCAGCCGGCTGCGCCGGGGCGGAGCCTTCAGCCGCTATCGTCATGCTCACAAGAGACACGGTGGCCGCCGCAAATGCAATGTGACACCTCTTGTCATTGCGAGGAGCGGAGCGACGAAGCAACTCAGGTTCGTTGACGCCGCACTGGATTGCTTCGCTTCGCTCGCAATGACGGCGAGTCGCCGTCACACGTAGCTGCTGTCGATCAGATCATCGAGCGTCTTCGTCACGTCGACGCTGGCCGGGATCACGCCGGCCTTCTGCAGCGCAAAGCCCGCCTGCAGGATCGAGTCGCGCTGCGGCGCGCCGATGTGGCCGTTGGTGATGTCGGTGCGCTCATTGAGCTGCAGGTCGACCACGGCTTTCGGCAGCTTGGTCGCCGCGATGAAGCTCGCCGCCATGTCGGTCGGATGGGCCAGGCAGTATTTGCGCGCGGTCTCGTAGACCGCGAGCACGCGCTTCACCAGGTCGAGATGGTCGTGCAGAAATTCGATGCGCGTCGACAGGATGCCGTAGGTGTTGGCGTCGGCGTTGCGATAGAACAGCCGCGCGCCGTCTTCGATCTGGGCCTGCGCCATCATCGGATCGAGGCCCGCCCAGGCGTCCACATCGCCGCGAATGAGCGCAGTCTTGCCGTCGGGATGCTGCAGCAGCACCTCGCTGATGTCATGCTCGGTCATGCCGACCGACAGCAGCGCGCGCACCAGGAAGATGTGTGGATCGGTGCCGCGCGTCACCGCGACGCGCTTGCCCTTCAGATCGGCGATTTTCTGGATCGGCGTGTCCTTGCGCGTCACCAGCGCGGTCCATTCCGGCTTGGAAAAAACATAGATCGACTTGATCGGGTTGCTGTTGATCTTGCTGACCAGCGCCGCCGCGCCGGCGCTCGAGCCAAAATCGATCGATCCGGCGTTGAGAAACTCGAGCGCCTTGTTGGAGCCCAGCGTCTGAACCCAGCGGATGCCGATGCCGTCCTTGGCGAATTCCTTTTCCAGAAGCCCCTGCTGCTTGAGCACCATGGACACTGGATTGTAGGTGGCCCAGTCGATGTTGATGCTGCTGGGCTTGCCGGCGGCGCGCACGCGGCGCGACGGCAACAGCCCAGCGCCGGCGCCAACGGCTCCGGCCAGTAACCCACGGCGTGACAGCATGATGTCCTCCCAGCGTTAGGATCGCATCGATGCTCCTACGCCCAACACGACCACGGATCGCGGCGGGATTTTAGCGATCCGCCGGCAGCGCGACAGCGGCGCGCCCTGCCCCACTTCGTCGCGCAATAAATATTCTTTAGAAAAGCCGGTTTGGCCCGTCAATTGAAATTTAATACCACATTCGGAGATGTTATAGAATAATCGTTTATTTTCGGCGCAAATGCGTGCGACAGCCTTCGGGGCGCCGTTTCGGCACCAACGATGACAGCACGCCGCGGCTCCGCTAGCGTGACGATCATGCTGGATGTTGACCGTTCCGCCCGCGCCGGCGCCGCGCTTATCGACAGCGCGGCGCTCGCCGCCGAGCTTGAGGCGCTGGCCGAGACGTATGCGGGACGCGAGCGCGAATTGCGCACCGCGGTGGCGCAGCGTCTGAAGGCCGCGCTGACGGCCGCGCAGGCGCACGCCGAACAACTGCTGCTCAAGGACCGGCACGGCCGGCGCTGCGCCGAACGGCTGTGCGAGATGCACGACGCGATCATCCGCATCCTGTTCGAGTTCGTCACCACCAAACTCTATCCGACGCAAGTGCCGTCCGAGGCCGAACAGATGACGGTGGTGGCGACCGGCGGCTACGGCCGCGGACTGATGGCGCCAGGCTCCGACATCGATCTGCTGTTCCTGCTGCCGTACAAACAGACCGCCTGGGGCGAGTCGGTTGCCGAAGCGCTGCTCTACTGCCTCTGGGACATGGGCCTGAAGGTCGGCCACGCCACGCGCTCGGTCGCCGAATGCATCCGCCAGGCCAAGGCCGACATGACGATCCGCACGGCGCTGCTCGAAGCGCGCTATCTGTTCGGCGAGCCAAAGCTGTTCGAGGAGTTGACCACCCGTTTCGACAAGGACGTGGTGCAGGGCACCGCGCCCGAATTCGTCGCCGCCAAACTCGCCGAGCGCGAGGAGCGCCACCGCCGTGCCGGCCAGTCGCGCTATCTGGTCGAGCCCAATGTCAAGGACAGCAAGGGCGGCTTGCGCGACCTGCACACGCTGTTCTGGATCGCGAAATATGTCTACCGGGTGCGCGAGACCGACGAGCTATTGGAGCGCGGCGTGTTCGACGCGCAGGAATACCGCACCTTCCGCCGCTGCGCCGATTTCCTGTGGTCGGTCCGCTGCAACATCCATTTTTTCTCCGGCCGCGCCGAGGAGCGGCTGTCGTTCGACATGCAGCGCGAGATCGCGATCCGGCTCGGCTACACCTCGCATCCCGGCATGCAGGATGTCGAACGCTTCATGAAGCACTATTTCCTGATCGCCAAGGACGTCGGCGATCTCACCGCGATCCTGTGCGCCAAGCTGGAAGACCAGCAGGCCAAGCCCGCGCCGGTGCTGAGCCGGATGATGGCGCGGCTGCGGCCGAGCACCAAGCGGCGGCGGGTGCCCGACAGCGACGACTTCATCATCGACAACAACCGCATCAATCTCGCCGCGCCAGATATTTTCAAGCACGATCCGGTCAATCTGATCCGGATTTTTCGTCTCGCGCAGAAAAACAATCTCGCGTTCCACCCCGACGCGATGCGCACCGTGACGCGGTCGCTGAAGCTAATCAACACGCAGTTGCGCGAGGATCCGGAAGCCAACCGGCTGTTCATGGAGATCCTGACGTCGAACGATGCCGAGGTGGTGCTGCGGCGCATGAACGAGACCGGCGTGCTCGGCC
>JBAQJL010000186.1:0-1657 GCA_049300295.1 Xanthobacteraceae bacterium | reverse complement strand
AAAGGCGATGCGCGCCTGCGCAATCGACCGCGACGCCGCGGCGCTCCTTGGAATTCCCGTTTCCCGCATGCTGGCGCTTGCGTTCGGATTAAGTGCTTCGCTGGGCGCCTTCGCCGGTGTTTTGATTACACCCACCCAATACGCCGCATTCAATCTTGGCGTTCCCTTTGCCATCAGTGGCTTCATCGCTGCGATCATCGGTGGCTTCGGCCGGCCACTGGGTGCATTGGCGGGAGGTATCTTTCTCGGCGTTATCCAGGCGCTTGCAATCGTCGAGCTTGGTTCGGCGTTCAAGGATATCGCGGCACTCTCAATTCTTCTGTTGTTCCTGTTCTTCCGGCCGACCGGCCTCCTCGGCTCGGCCAAATAGCAAATGGAGAGGTGGAATGGATATTCACAAAATCGACTGGAGCACGACCGAGTGGAAAGAAATCCGCAAAGGGGTCGAGCAAAAGGCCTTTTCCGGAAACGGTGCGACGATCGCACTGCATCGTTTGATGCCGGGGCACGAACCGCGGCCGCATAGCCACCCCCATGAGCAGATCGCCTACATCGTCTCCGGCACGCTGCGCTTTTACATCGGCGAGGAGGTCTGCGACGTCGGCCCGGGAGGCCTCGTCGTCATTCCCCCGAACGTCAAACATTGGGGGGAAGTCGTCGGCGACGAGCCGGTAATCAATATCGATGTGTTCACGCCGAAGCGGCCCGAATACGCACCATAGGTCCGACGTGGCAGGAAAAAGACTCGCGACCAAAGTCGGCTTTGTAGAGCTGAAGAACCCGCTCATTGCCGCGCCTGCGGAGCATTCCATCGATCCCGACGGCGTTCGGCGAGCGATACAGGCCGGAGTCGGGGCCGTGGTCGTGAAATCGATAAATGAATCCGAGGCCGCCAGGGATCAGTTGCAGTGCGCTGAATACGCGGTCTTGGACGAAAAATGGCAGCCGGTAGCGTGGAATGCCGAGGCCCCAGCCGGCGCAACCATCGCTTGCCGTTCCGGTCTTACGCCCACGCCTTTCGATGTCTGGCTCGATGATACCGTCAAACTCGATCGACGAGCATACGCATCGGACTGTTACGCCGTCGCGAGCGTTATCCTCGCGGATCTCGATCCTGCTGTGCGGATGGCCCGTCAAATCGAGCAAGCCGGCATTCGCATCCTGGAACTGAATATCGGTACGCCCTATGCGAGCCAGGCTCGCGGCGCCGTATCCACTGAGCTTGACCCGGCACGCGTAAAGCTGATCGTCCAGCAGGTCCGCGCTGCTATCAAAATACCCTTGTGGGTAAAGCTTACCGGTCAAAGCGAACGCGTGCCGCTCCTCGCCAAGGCCGCATTCGAAGGCGGCGCCAATTCGGTGGTCATGGCTGGCCGCCTGTTGGGCATGATCCCAGATGTCGAAACACTCGAGCCGCTCCTCGGGACGACGCTCGGCGTCGGCGGATACTGGAATTTGCCGCTAACGTGCCACTGGCTCTCCTTGACGCGCACCGAACTGGGGGCCGCTTACCCGTTGATCGGCATCAACGGCGCTCAATCCGGCCTGGATATAGCGCGCATGATGCTGGCCGGCGCATCGGCGGTTGCCATCGCCTCGCCGGTGATGCTGCGGGGTTATGACTTGCTCAGCGATGCGCTCGCGGAATTTTATGACT
>JBAQJL010000185.1:0-15713 GCA_049300295.1 Xanthobacteraceae bacterium | reverse complement strand
GTGAGCGTGTTGCCGCTGCCGTCGCTCTCCGCCAAGAGATGGCCCGCCTGGTCATAGACGTACTGCGTGGTGCCGGACGGCGCCATGTTCTGGGTCGTGCGGATGGCGAGGCGCTCGAGGCCGTCGTAAACGTAGCTGTCTGCCGCCATTGTCCCGAGGATCAGCGTCGCCAGGCGGCCGCGATTGTTATAGGCGTAATTGTAGGTGGCCAAGCCGCTGCTGTCGGTGATCAGGTTGCCGGCGCCGTCGTAGCTGAAGGAGCGCATCGTGGTTGCGCCCTGCGTCAGCGAGGCGAGCTGATTGTTGCTGCTGGCATAGTTGTAGGTGTTGCTGTAGCTGGAGCCGGAGGTCAGCGCTTCCGAGGTGCGGTTGCCGACGCCATCATAGGTCCAGTTCAGCGTGCCCCAGATGCCTTCGCCCTGCTGCAGCCGATTCGACGCGGTATAGACATAGGCCTCGCTACGCGCCGAGTTCACGTTGTCGGCGATTCCGGTGATGTTGATGCCATCGCCGAACGTATAGGTACGGCTGACCACCACGTTCGAGGTGGACGTGTCCTGAACGAGAAGCGAGCTGATCAGGTAATCCTCAGTAAACGTCTTGGTGAGGACCAGGCCGTTGCCATAGGTGAGCGAGCTGAGGGGACCGAACGGCATGTACGTAACGGCCGACGCGAGCGTAACCGGCGAGCTCGACGCGCTTTGCTGCGTGGTGACACCGGTGATCCGCCCGAGTGCGTCGCGGCTGTAAGTGACGACCCGCCCGGACGGATAGGTGATCTGCGTGACGTTATTGTCGAGGTCGTAGGCGTAGCCGATGGTGTAAGCGATGCCAGCGGTGGTTTTCTGTTCCTGCGTGATTCGGCCAAACGCATCGTAGGTCCAGTTGATCGACCCCGAGGCATCGGTGATCTGGGTCAGGCGGCCGACGCCATAATTGCCGCCGGCTGTGGAATCCCAGGTGTAGCTGACGTTCTCGGCGGAATTGGCCGGATATTGCTTGCCGAGCAGCCTGCCGGCGTTGTCATAGGTCAGGTTGGTGACGACGCCTCTGCCATCCGTGATTTGCGTCGGCTCGCCGAGCGCGTTGTCGGTATAGACCGTCTTCCCGGTGTCCGGGCTCGTGCGCTGGATGACGTCGCCGAAGCCGTCCCGAACATACGAGGTCGTGAGCGAACGCGGGTCCTTATATGCGGTGATCCGGTCCTGGCCGTCGCGCGTCAGATTTACGGTGGAGCTATCCTGGTTGGTTTCGCTGATCAGTCGACTAAGCGAATCGAGGGCCCATTGGTAGACGTTGGAGCGCGGATCCGTGACCGATACGCGGTTGTCCGTCCGGTCGTAAGCGTATTTCCACGTCCGCGTCGTGGAGCCGACGAACGTGAGCAGGCGGCCGAGTTCGTCATAGGTTGCCGTCTGGGATAGGTCCAGCGTATTGTTGGGATCTTTGATGGAGCGTGCCGTGACGCCGTCCAGATTGTCGCGCGTATATTGGATCGAGTTGCCCAGATTATCCGTGACGCCGGTAAGCCGCCGCGCGTTATCCCAGCTGTATTGCAGATAATCGCCGTTCGGGCGGGTGATCCGCGTTACGTCGCCGACGATGTCGTATGAAATGCTGGTGACGGCCTGATTGGCGCCTGGGTTGACAGTTACGCTGGTGAGGCGGCCCAGCAGGTCATAAGCCAGATTGGTGGTGACGCCATTGGGATCGACCACCGCGGTCGGCTGTCCGTGCGCATCTACGGACGAGACGGTCAACACTTGACCGAGCTCGTTGGTCACGGACGAGAGGAAGCCTGAAGCGTTGTAGGTGTAGGTGACGGTTTCCGCTGTGCCAAGCGGCCCCGTGGCGGTGAGGAGGTGCCCAAAGGTATCGTACGTGTAGCTCCAGCTCCGCGTCTGCCCATTGGTCGAATAAGGCACAGTCTGCGTTGTTTCATCGGTCTGCGTGACCTGAGTGAGTTGACCGGACGAGTTCCAGGTGAAGTCCGTCTTCAGATTAGGCTGGTCGACCTCGGTGGGAACTAGGTAGGTCGGATGCCATGTGATCGACGTGGTTCTGGCGCTGGACGTGCCGTAGCCGTCGATGATCTGGGTTGGCAGGCCTTGGCCGTTGCGGGAGTAATGTGTGACGCGGCCTTCTTCGTCGGTCGTGGAGGTGAGAAAAAGCGACGACGAATAGCTATAAGTCTTAGCACTGGCGGGGCAGTTGGCGCTGGCGACACCATCGATCGACTGCAGGTAAATGTCGTTTAGCTGCCAATGGTAATTGTAGACGGCGCTCTTGCCGAGCGCGTTGGTCACGGTGCGCGTGAACGACGGATAGCCGGCGTTGGTGTAGGCAACACTCGTGGCGTAGATGCCGCTCGGCTCCTCGCTCAGCGTCGCCCGCCCGTTCGCATCGTACTGTACGGTCCATCGGCGATTGCCCGCGGAATCCACGATGCCGGTGATGTATGTCGGGAACGTGCTGTTTTCGAACAGATAGGTCGTGGCATCGATCACGTTGTTGGACGAATCGAGGTGTTGGACGCCGGTCAATATGGCGGCGCTCGGCTGCGAAAAGCCTGGAACGCTGTATATGCTCTGAGACGTGTAGGCGATGCTCGTTCCGTCGGGCAAGGACGCCGAGGTGATGGCGATAGGCACTAGTGGCCCACTGAGGCCGTTCGCGCTTGGATTGTAGATAGTCCAATTAAAGGAGATCGTGTTGCCGGAGCTGTCCGTAACGGAAGTCAGCTGATTAGAGGTGCCGTAAGTAAACGTCCAGGTCAGGCCGCCACGGAACATGACGCTAACGGGATACGCAACATCGTAGTAGCCGCTGAGCGGATTGAGCAGCGTTTGAAACAGCCACACCCGATCCTGGGGATCGTGAACGGTCCATTGGGTCGGACCACTGAGCATGGTCTCGGGATTGGACGGCCATGTTCCGACAAACTGGACGGTGTAGTCGGTTTGAGTGATACCGTCGTTGGGTTTGTACGGCTGGAAACTGCTCGAATTTGACGAACGGTTGAAAGCGAATGAACCGCCGTCACCAGTCTCCAGCTCCAGATAGTATCCGCCGATCTTCCACCCGGATGTATCGAACTGCAGTTCAGTTTGGAAATCAAACCGCCAGCCGCCACCAATTTGGTACGGCATCTTCGACATGAATTGGGATCCGCCATACGAAATGCTCTGGTAAAAGCGCTCCAGCTTGAGCGAGCCGTTGGCTGTGCTGAAATCGGTTGCTCGGAAGAATTTCGAGCCGCTCAATATGTCAATTGGATTCTTTGTAGTCGGACTAGGGGTCGCACTGTTGTTGATGCCCGTACACGGGTCTACCTGGTGGCGTTGTTGATCATTTTCGTTTGCTAGTACACACCCCCCTAATGCGCCTGGCTCTCGACTATATCCCGAATTGCACTGAAAACCTGTTCCGGCGGGAAGAATGGTCCCTAGATGTGTCGTCCAGTTGCAATTTTTGCTGTACCAATACTGGGTGTCGGTAATTCCTAGATATTTCTCCTGCGGAGCGTAGACCAAGTATTGTTGGTAGCAAGCTTCGTCAGGACTACCAAAGCAGCCGCCTTTGCCAGCACCGAGGGGCGTGCACCAGCCGCCATTTTGAGCGGCTGCCGGCGTCACCGTGCCAGGTGACAAGAGCAACGCCAGCGCGATGGTCGCTGCTGTAGCCGCGCTTGCGATCGCCGAATACAATGAGCGCAATGGCCAATTCACCTGCCACCCGATCGCTTTCCGTGGCTTCAGCTCGCAAAAAGCCGACGCGACGCCGAACAGCACACCGATAAGCCGGCCGGCCAGAGCGATCGCCGACGATTGCCTGGACATTGATTGTCCCCTGTTGAGAAGTGTTTCCGCAGGCTTGTACTCGCCTCCAGATTGTATCAATGAGCCTGATATGGTCAACCCAAACGTGTGCTGCTCGCACCTTCGCATCCTTCGGACACAAGCGAGCAAGTTCTGTAAATCTGCCGTAAATCGCCAAGAAATGAGCCAAAGGTCGAGGCGAATCTCAGCGGATAGCGTTGAAGACTTACGGGCGATGGCCGATCATTCTGGTTCAAAACTGTGGACAACTTCGGAATGACTTCAGATCAACTATGCTGCCTATGTGCCAGCGACTTGTACGGGTCACAAGTTGCCTGTGAGCCAATCTTAGTCATTTTGGAATCTGGGCCATCGGCAGCAGTTGATACGATGAATTCTGCGACAATGAACGCTTGGCGCTTCTGCGTCGCGCCTATGATGGAGTGGACCGATCGCCACTGCCGCTATTTCCATCGGCTGCTGACGCGTCGGTCCCGCCTCTATACGGAAATGCTGACGACCGGCGCGGTCCTGCACGGCGATCGATCACGGCTGTTACGCTTCGATCCGGCTGAGCGTCCGTTGGCCCTGCAGCTTGGCGGCTCCGACCCGCGTGCGCTGGCTGCGTGCGCGGCGATTGGCGCCGACGCGGGTTTTGACGAGATCAATCTGAACGTCGGTTGTCCGTCCGACCGCGTGCAGAATGGCCGCTTCGGCGCTTGTCTCATGGCGGAGCCTGCTTTGGTGGGCGAATGCGTTGCGGCGATGAAGGCCGCCGTCACGATTGCGGTCACAGTCAAATGCCGTATCGGCATCGATGACCAGGATTCGGAAGAGGCGCTCGAAGCGCTGGCCCGCGCGGCCGAGAGCGCGCGTGCCGATGCGCTTATCGTGCACGCCCGCAAGGCTTGGCTCAAAGGCCTATCGCCCAAGGAGAACCGCGAAATTCCGCCGCTCGATTACGCGCGCGTCTATCGGCTCAAAGCGGCGCATCCGCACCTGCCGGTCGTCATCAATGGTGGCATTGGTAGTATTGATGAGGCGCTCGTGCATCTGGCGCATGTCGACGGCGTGATGCTGGGTCGTGCTGCCTATCAGGAACCATGGCGGCTGCTCGCCGTCGATCCGCAGGTGTTCGGCGACGAGGCTCCCTGCGCCTCCGCGCATCAAGCGGCGACGGCGCTCGAGGCTTACATCGCACGCGAGCTTGCAGCGGGAACGCACCTGCACGCCATTACCCGGCATCTGCATGGCCTGTTCCGGGCCGTGCCGGGCGCACGCGCGTTCCGCCGCCAGCTCGCCGGCGCCGCCGGAAATCCGCATGCTGGTACGGACGTGCTGACCGCGGCGCTTGCGCTGGTCAGTGACGGCATGGTGGACTGTCCACCCAAATTGGCGCACATCGCCGCCTGATCACGCCGTCCTGCGGGGACGCTCGCTGCGGCCCCTCCACGGCGGAGTAAGCTCTATCAGCATGCTGCTCGGCGTCAGTCTCCACGAGCTTGTCTGGCTTGCCGTCGCCGTCGTGATCGGCGGCGTTGTCACCGGTCTGCTCGCCGGGCTGTTCGGCATCGGTGGCGGCGCGGTGATCGTGCCGGTGCTCTACGAAGTGTTTCGTGCACTCGGCGTGCCCGAAGACGTGCACATGCAGCTTTGCATCGGCACCTCGATCGCCATCATCGTGCCGACGACGATCCGCTCGTATCTCACGCATCGGGCCAAGGGCCTGATCGTCCCCGGTGTCATCGGCCTGTGGGCGATGCCCGCAGTGTTCGGTGTCGCGTGCGGCGCGGCTATCGCGGCCTTCGCGCCGGAGGCGGTGTTCAAGATCACGTTCGTGGTGATTGCGCTGTTCATCGCGGCCAAATTCATGTTCGCCGGCGACCGCTGGAATATTGGGACCGAGTTGCCGGGGCCAGTGCCGATGAGGGCATACGGTTTCGGCATCGGGCTCGCCGGCTCCCTGATGGGGATCAGCGGCGGCTCGCTGTCCAATATCGTGCTGACGCTCTATGGCAAGTCGATCCATCAGGCGGTCGCAACCTCGGCCGGCCTCGGTGTGCCGATCACCATCGCCGGCACGATCGGTTATATCCTCGCCGGACTGCCGCATCAGGCGGAGCTGCCGCCGTTATCGCTCGGCTTCGTATCGCTGATCGGTGTCGTCGTGATGGCGCCGGTTTCAAGCCTCGTCGCGCCCTACGGTGCACGGTTCGCACACCGGCTATCGCGACGAACGCTGGAGATCACATTCGCGTTGTTCATTCTTGCGGTGTCGCTTCGCTTCCTTGTCAGCCTGCTTTGAGCGGCCTTACGGATTACCGTGCAGCAACAGGCGGTCGCCGCGCACCTCCCAGCTTTGCAGCCGGTTCAAAAAGCTCATGCCGAGCAGACTCGTTTTCAATTGTCCGGGCGGCGCCACCAGTGCGTCGACGGAGCGTTCGACCAGGCTGCCGACTGCGACGCGATCGAGCGTCACCGGCGCGGCACGCGCTCGTCCATTGGCGGTGTCGATGTTGACCGAGTAATCGAGCACCTCGATCGGCAGGCCGGCAGCCTTGGCGTCCTCGCGGGTGAGCACAACGGAACTTGCGCCTGTATCGAGCACCATCGCTACCCGTGCACCGTTGATCTGCGCATTGATGGCAAAGTCGCCGCCATTGGTGCGCGCAACCGCGACGGTGCGGCCTTCCGAGACGACCCGCCCGGGGACGAGATCGGCCAGAACCCGATCGGCGATCTGGTGCAGCTCGAACCGGTAGGAGTAGCCGACCACAAGCAGCATCCCGACGACGACCCACATCATCGCCATGGTCACCGCCTGCGCGAAGCGCTCGCGGAACAGCGTCAGAACAGTGCCGGCGACGAACACCAGGATGCCGATCTTGTAAGCGAGCGAGGAAAAATCCTCCGCCGACAGCCGTCCGGGCGCCGTTCCCTGGCGCGCGACGAAGATAAGGACCGCGATCAACAGGCCAAGCAGCACAAGGAGGAACAGGCGCTGACGCACGTTCGATTTATCCCTGCCGATTTATCCCCTGGCGCCGCAGCCGGTGACTCCCCCGCCGCCACGGTCGCCACGAATCAAGGAGCCGCCGCGGCGGCCGAAGCAATAGCCTTCCATGCTCGACGAAGCTAGCCGCCCGCGCCGGCCGCCGACCGCCGCGATCGCCCGACCCCGTCGCTGGGCGAAGACATGTCGGCAGACCGTGGCTGTAACGGGGCGGCGCCGCCGTCGGCAATCGGCGCCAGCGCCGACATCACGCGCTCGGGCGGGAAGGTAACAATCACTTCGGTGCCGATGCGCAGCTTGGACTTGAGCGCGAATGTGCCGCCGTGCAGGTCGATCAGGTTCTTGGCGATCGGCAGGCCGAGGCCAGCGCCTTGTTCGGCCGATTTGATCGAGTTCGAGCCCTGGCCGAATGAGGCGAGCACGATCGGGATTTCTTCTTCGGGAATGCCCGAACCGGTGTCTTTAACACTCATGTACTGGCCGCCGGACGCGGTCCAGCCGACTTTGAGCCAGATTTCGCCGCCTTGTGGCGTGAACTTGATCGCGTTGGACAAGAGGTTGAGACAGATCTGGCGCACTGCGCGCTCATCGGCCCATAGCCGCGGCATGTCGGGCTCGAACATCTCGTGAATGGTGATGCCGCGGTTGCCGGCGCGCAGCTTCAGCAGATGGTGGCAATCCTCCACCACGCGTGCGAGCGACACCGCCTCCTCGTTGAGCTCGTAGCGCCCGGCTTCGATGCGCGACAGGTCGAGAATTTCATTGATCAGATTGAGAAGGTGCACGCCGGAACTGTGAATGTCGCCAGCATAATCCTTGTACACCGGAACCGTGTGCGGCCCGAAGATTTCCGCGTTCATCACCTCCGAGAAGCCCAGAATGGCGTTAAGCGGCGTGCGCAACTCATGGCTCATCTGCGCCAGGAAGCGCGATTTGGCGATATTGGCGCCCTCGGCGCGCCGGCGCGCCTCGTCGGAAATGGATTTTGACTGTTCGAGTTCGCCGATCAGGGATTCCTTCTCGGCGCGCACTTCAAGCGTCGCCAGCGTCGTCGAATAAAGCCTGTAGGCCAGCAGCGAAAAATAGCCCTCGGCGGCGAGCGCCATGGCGGCAAGGATGTAATTGTGCAGCGTTCCCTTGAGCAGGAAATCGACAGCGATCGCGCAGGTCACGGGCAAGGTCAGTGCCAGCACCGCGATCGGCAGGCTCGATGCCAGCATACTGGAGATCGCCACCACCAGGAGCATGACGAACAGCATGAACATGCCGGCCTGCTCGTCGACGCCGATCGGATTGATCAGGATGAAGGTCCACGCCACGCCGAAGAACAGGTCCAGCAGCAAAAACCGCATTCGCCAGGCGCGCATGTTGGCGGTGCTCGGCGGCTCGGCGAGGAATTGCCGGCAGGCGGCGACGATGATCAGATGAATGACCAGCGCGCCGGCGGTCCATACGCCGCAAATCAGCGCCCCAGTCCACAAGCCGGAGAACAGCCCAATGCTGACGATCAACAGCAGGATGACCGGCGAGGCCGACACCCGGTTCTGGGCGAATTGGCGCAGCAGTTCGTAATCGAATACCGGCCGCGTGCCGCTGGTCGAGGTGAGCCGGTCGCGCGCCTCGCGCACGTGCTGGAACGCAAGCCGCCGCTGGGTCGGCGAAGCGGCGGGTGATGCGGCCGGAACGGCGACATCGCGCGATTCGCTGGTCGTGGTGGGCATTGCGATCCGGGGTTTCGAAAATTCGCGACAAAAGTCGCGCAAATTCCTTAAGACCAGACTTAACGCGGCGCACCGTTTCGGCAGCATTAAGGATTCATTCACCATGCGAGCCCACCGGCGGACGCATTATCAAGCGCTGGCCGATTGCGAGTCCGAGGGATAGGCTTTGTGGCTCAAGGCGATAAACGGGGGAAATGCGATGAAGCTTTATGACGGCGGCCGTGCCCCAAATCCGCGGCGCGTGCGGATATTCCTGGCCGAGAAGGGCATCACGGTTCCTGCCGAACAGGTCGACCTCGGCAAACTGGAGCAGCGCTCGCAGGCCTATACGGCGATCAATCCCATGCAGCGGGTCCCGGCGCTGGTGCTCGACGACGGCACGGTGATCGCCGAATCAATCGCGATCTGCCGCTATTTCGAGGTGCTGCATCCCGATCCGCCACTGTTCGGCCGTGGCGCGCTGGAGAGTGCGCTGGTCGAGATGTGGAACAGGCGCGCGGAGCTCCACCTGCTGTTTCCGGTGGCGAGCGTGTTTCAGCATCTGCACCCGGCCATGAAGCAGATGGTCAATCCACAAGTTGCCGCATGGGGCGAGGCCAACAAGCCGCGCGTGACCGAATTCTTGGGCATTCTCGATGGCGAACTGAACAACCGGACCTTTGTGGCTGGCAACTCCTACAGCGTTGCCGACATCACCGCGCAGATCGCGGTCGACTTCATGCGCGTTTCCAAACTCGCGGTTCCCGATGACCTTGTTCACGTCAAGCGGTGGCACGATGCGGTGTCCGCGCGTCCGAGTGCCGCGGCTTAGCGTTGTTTGTAAACGAGGAACCTCCCGGCGCTCGGTGGATTGTTCAACCGAGGGGCGACCAGGAGAAACCATGGACAAGAAGATAGCCGGTCTGCTCGGCGCCGCCGCGGCGCTGACGGCCGTAACTGCCGCTCATGCCGCGGTGCCTGCCCAACCCGAAGGCTATGCCCCGGCGGCAAGTTATCGCGACCTTCTCGATCCGGTGCCGAACGCGGTTTCGGCGTTGAAAGCGGATGACGCCCGCGTGGCCGAGGCGCCTGTCGACAGCGTCAAGGACGATGGCCTCCAGGTGGCGCAGTTCTATCACCATCATCACCACCATCATCATCACCATCACGTGGTGCCGCGTCCGCTGCGCCGGCTACTGCATGGTCATCATCACCACCACCACCATCACCACCACCACCACCATTAGGGATTTGGAGGTGGAGGAATGCGGCGGCGCATCCGTCATGCGCCGCCTTTTATTTTTCTCGCTCGCGTGTCTTTGCGGCGCGCAACAGATGACGGTAGGTGCCGTCGAACACCGTATCGGTGTCCGACGTCCAGGTTGAATCATGGGCCAGTGTCGGCCGGCTGGCATGAATACGCCGGCCGCGCATTTCGCGTTCGGCAGCTTCTTCTTCGTTCATTGGCGTCAGCGTGAAATCGGCCGTGACTGGCAGCACCAGGAGCTGCAGCATCGGTTCCCCCGGCCGGAAAATGTGCGTCTGCCCATCCATCGGCGCCTTGAACACGATGAAAGAGATCATCGGCCACCACTCGGTGCGCAACAATGCCGGGACCGCGATGGGCACCGTGCCGGTCGTGTCGGTATAGAAACGCGGGTGCGGCTCGGTACGCACCGCCCATTCCGTGCCGACTTTCAGATCGAGCAGAAGCTGATAGGTGTAATACTCACTGCCGAAGCCGCGGAATGGCGGCCACTGCAGGTCGCTTTCGGGGTCGGGTCCGAAATCGCTGTCGAAAATCCATTTTCCGTCCCGCTTAGAGACGCGCAACTCGTTCTGGTACGGATAGAAAATCTCGATGCCGTATTGCGCGCCTTCGGTGAAGGGCGCGCAATGCCAGGCATATTCGTGCGAGCCGTCGGTGCGGGGCTTTGGTTGGCCTGCCCAGCCGGGCATTTCAATTTTCGTGCGCCGCGGCGCTAAAGCCGGATTGACCAGTCTGTATTTGACGTCCTGCATCGCGTTTTTCCCCCGCGGGCCAAAATGGCAATGGCCTGTAACGGTCTGGCCCGTGCAGAAAAGTCACAGCCGGTCAAAGAGTTCCATCCATAGGCTGGCCGGCTGGCCGGGAGGGATTCCCCGGCCAGGGCCGCAGCCACCACAGGATTAGCGGATGAACGTTCCCGCGCGCAGCTCGTCGAACGCCAGCTGCAGCTCCGCCTTGTTGTTCATCACGATCGGACCATACCAGGCGACCGGCTCTTTGATCGGCTTACCGGACACCAGAAGGAAGCGGATGCCCTGTTCGCCGGCCGCAACGGTTATCTCGTCGCCGGAGTCGAACAGCACGAGCGAGCGATTTCCGGCCTGCTCGCGCACCAATGTTTCGCCGGCGGCGTCGGTTTTCTCCGTCAGCACGCCGAATGGCTTTGAGGCAGCGCGAAAGTCGCCCGAGCCCTCGAACACATAGGCGAAGGCATGGCGCTCCAGTTCGACCCGAAGCGTCTTGCGCTTGCCCGGCGGGACCGAGACATCGAGGTAGCGCGGATCCGCCGCGACGCCCTCGACCGGACCGCGGCGGCCGAAAAACTCGCCGCAGACGACGCGCACGCGGGTGCCGTCATCATCAATCACGTCCGGAATCTCGCCGGCCTTGACGTCCTGGTAGCGCGGCGCGGTCATCTTCAGCGACGACGGCAGATTAGCCCAGAGCTGAAAGCCGTGCATGCGGCCCGCGGCGTCGCCCTGCGGCATCTCCTGATGCATGATGCCGCGGCCGGCCGTCATCCATTGCACGTCACCGGCCTGCAGGTTGCCGCGATTACCCAGGCTGTCGCCGTGCTCGACGCTGCCGGCCAGTACGTAAGTAATGGTCTCGATGCCGCGATGCGGATGCCAGGGAAAGCCGGCCCTATAGTCGTCCGGGCGATCGTTGCGAAAATCGTCGAGCAGCAGAAACGGGTCGAACTCGCCGGTCTCGCCGAAGCCGAAGGCGCGGCGCAGTTTGACGCCGGCACCCTCGGTCGTGGGTTGCGATGTGATGATGCGTTTGACGGGCCTGATGGACATTGCGATCTCGCCTTGACTGAAGGTTGTACCAAACAGATGGCGCAGCGCCCGATTCCGGCAAGAAGGCACACGCCTGATACCGGGCCGGTGCGGCAAAAACTGCGCGCTTTCGCCTATTGGCAAAAAGCCGCCGTTCTGGCTCAGATGCCGCCCGATAGGCCGGGCGAGCAGGCCGCGGTATGAAAAAACGGCATTGCCGGGAGGATTGACTGATGAGGGGCATTCGCGTTCGTGACGCCGTTATTGCAGCGGCGTTGTTTGTTGCGACGGCGGCCGCCGCCCACGCCCAAGGGTGGCCGACCCGGCCGATCCGGCTGATCAGCCCATTCCCGGCAGGCAGCGCGTCCGACACCACCGCGCGCGTCGTGGTCGATCAGATTTCGCAGATTCTCGGGCAATCGATCGTCGTCGAACCGCAGGCCGGCGCCGGCGGCATCATCGGCTTCCAGATGGTCGCCAAGGCCAACCCCGACGGCTACACGCTTGTCACCAGTTCCTCGTCGATGGCCAATGGCAAAGTGCTGCACACCCATTTGCCTTACGACGTGCTGCGCGATTTCACCCCGGTGGCGATGTTCGGCGTGCAGCCGAATGTGCTGGTGGCGTCCAAGCAGAGCGGGTTCAAGACGGTGGCCGATCTGGTTGCGGCCGCCAAGGCGAAGCCCGGCACACTGACATTCGCCTCTGCCGGCGTCGGCTCGACGTCGCACATGGCCGGCGAGCGCTTCCGCCTCGCCACCAAGATCGATGTCCGCCATATCCCGTTCCGCGAGAACGGGCTGACCGAAGTCATGGCCGGCCGTATCGATTATTATTTCATTCCGCTGGCGGCGGCCGCCTCGGTGCTGCACAGCGGCAAGCTCACCGCGCTCGCGGTGAGCACGCCGAAACGCTCGGCGCTGCTGCCCAACGTGCCGACGGTGGCCGAGGCCGGATACCCGGCAGCCGAGTCAAATTTCTGGGTCGGTCTGTCGGCGCCGGCCAAGACGCCAAAGGACGTCATCGACAAGATTCATGATGCCACCGAAAAGGCGCTGCAGGCGCCGTCGGTGAAGGAGCATCTGGCCACGCTCGGCGTCGAGCCGGAGCTGATGAGCGTCGCGCAATTCACCAAGTTCTTCGACGACGACTATGCCGCCACCATGCAACTTGCCAAGGACGCCCACGTCGAGCCGGCGGATTGATCCGTTCACATGCCTATGGCAAGCGGTCGGCGGCAGGCTTCGATGAAGGCTCGCCGACCGCAGCGACAAGGGGACATCTCGTGCTAACCAAACGTGCGTTCGTCTCCACCGCCGCGACCTCCGGCGCTGCAGCGGCATTCGGCTTTGCAAAGTTCTCGCGCGCGCTCGCAGACGACGACTATCCCTCGCGTGCAATTCACTTCATCCTGCCATTTCCCGCCGGACCGACAGACTTGGTGACGCGTCTTTACGCGCAACGGATATCGCAGGATTGGCATGAGCCTGCGGTCGTTGACGCGCGGCCCGGAGCGACCGGCTCGATTGGCGCCGAGTATGTGGCCCGGGCGAATCCGGACGGCTACACGTTGCTGTTCACAGTCGACTTGCCGATCACGATGGCGCCCAATTTGCTCAAGGTGCCTTACGACCCGCAGCGCGATCTGATCCCGGTTGCCGCCGTCATGGAATCGAGCAACGTTCTGGTCGCCAATGCCTCGACCGGGATCAAGACCTTGCCCGAATTGATCGCGGCGGCGAAGGCCAAGCCGGGGGTTTTGACCTTCTCGTCGGCAGGGATCGGATCTCCGGCCCACTTTTGCGGTGAAATGATCGCACACCAAGCCGGCATTACCATGACGCATGTGCCGTTCAAGGCCGCAGCAGCGGCCATGAACGGCGTCCTGGCCGGGACCGTCACCGTGTTCTGCGGTCCGATCGGGCAAGCGCTGCCCTTCATCAAGGCCGGCAAGGTGTTTGCACTCGGCGTATCCGGATCAAAACCGTCGCCGCTATTGCCGGAAGTGGCGCCACTCTCAGCAAGGTATCCGGGCCTTGTCATATCCAACTGGTTCGGCGTTCTGGCGCCTGCGCGCACGCCTGACGCCATCCGTAACAAGCTCGCGGCCGAAATGAAGAAGGTCTACGACGATCCCGACGTGAAGCAGAAGCTGTCATCGCTAGGGCTCGAGCCGAACTGGATTCCGGGCCCGCAACTGTCGCAAAGAATCGCAACCGACCTCAAGAAATGGCATGATCTCATGGAACAAGCCGGTATTCATGCCGGCTGACCTGATGGCCAAATAGTACATGACCCGACCCAACTTCCTCCTCTTCATTACCGATCAGCACCGAGCTGACTATCTGTCCTGCACCGGTCACCAGGTGCTGAAGACGCCACACATCGATTCGATCGCGGCGCGCGGTACGCGGTTCGAGAATTTCTATGTGGCGACGCCGGTGTGCATGCCTAACCGCGCGACCTTGATGACCGGGCGGATGCCCTCGGTGCACGGTGGCCGCGGCAACGGGCTGCCGCTACCGCTTAACTCCAATACCTTCGTCGATACGCTGCGCGCCGGTGGCTACGCCACCGCGCTGGTCGGCAAGAGCCATTTGCAGAATTTCACCGGCTTTCTGCCCATTCAGAAGCGTGCCGCGGCGCGCGACGGCGACCGCGTGCTCGATGCGGAATTTGCCGAGGCGAAAAAGCCGATCGCGGGCGATGGGCCTTACGATCAGGAAACGCCCGGCCGGTGGTCATCAGGCCGCGACTTTAACATGCGGCTGCCATTCTACGGCTTCGAGCATGTCGATCTGTGCACCGGCCACGGCGATCAGGTCGGCGGCCATTATTACGTCTGGCTAAAATCCAAGCGCCCGGATGCCGACGCGCTGCGCGAAGCAAAGAATCAGATCGCGCACGATTACGTTTGTCCACAGGCGATCCGGACGCCGATCCCAGAGGAGCTGTATCCGACGAGCTACATCGCCGACAAAGCCTGCGAATGGCTCGGCGGCTATGCCCGCGGGCAGCGCGACGATCCGTTCTTTCTAATGGTGTCGTTTCCCGATCCGCACCATCCGTTCACGCCGCCCGGCCGTTACTGGTCGACTTACCGGCCCGACGACATGGCGCTGCCGAAAAGTTTCGACCATGGCAACCGGCCGCTGGCGCGCTCGGTCGCCTGGGCGCTGGCGCAGCGCGAGGCCGGCAAGGCTGATACCAAAGGGCAGGCGCCGTTCGCGGTCAACGAACGCGAGACGCGCGAGGCGATGGCGCTGTCGTGCGGCATGATCGCGATGATCAACGACGCCATCGGGCGTGTGCTGGGCGCGCTCGCGGCATCGGGTGCGGCAAACGATACCGTGGTCATCTTCACCACCGACCACGGTGATTACCTCGGCGATCATCGGCTGCTGTTGAAAGGCCCGGCACACTATGAAGGCATTACGCATGTGCCGTTCATCTGGGCCGAGCCCGGTACGCGCGCACCGCGGCGCAGCGCGGTCATGGGCGGCACGCTCGACATTGCCGCCACCATTCTCGATCGCGCTCGCGTTCAGCCCTACAACGGCATCCAGGGCCTGAGCCTGCTGCCGGCGATCGGCGGCGAAACGCTCGCGCGCGACTCCATGGTGATCGAAGACGATCAGCAGCGCGCCATCATGGGCTTTGCGGCGCCGCCGCGGCTGCGATCGCTGATCACCGAGCGTTATCGCATGACGATTGCGGACGGCGATAGCTACGGCGAACTTTACGACCGGCAAAACGATCCGGACGAAATGGACAATCTGTTCGACGACCCTGCGCATCGCGGCCTGCGCGGCGAACTGTTCGAGCGGCTCGCCTATCGCGAGATGGAACTGGCGGACCGCTCGCCGCTGCCGACGGGCAGGGCCTAATCGTCATTGCGAGGAGCGAAGCGACGAAGCAATCCAGCCTCTTCGCCGTCCACTGGATTGCTTCGCTTCGCTCGCAATGACGAGGCTCACCTTTGCAGCAGCGCGATCAGGCTCGACGTGTCCCAGCGCTTGCCGCCCATCTTCTGCACTTCCGAATAAAACTGATCGACCAGCGCCGACACCGGCAGATGCGCGCCGTTGCGGCGGGCTTCATCAAGGCAAATGCTGAGGTCCTTGCGCATCC
>JBAQJL010000184.1:0-37151 GCA_049300295.1 Xanthobacteraceae bacterium | reverse complement strand
GGACAACGCTCCGCGTTGCCCACAAGACCCACAGCCGCAACAGTAGCAGCAGCAACGCTGAACAAAACCAGAAATGTGTTACCCATGTCCCCGGTCAGAAGTGTCACCCATGTTGCCGGTTGCTCATTACTTCGGCAAAACGTCTGCAAACTTCTTGCGCACGAGGTCGTCGACTTCCTTGCTCGATCGCACCACGATCGGGAAGGTGTCGCGGCGCTTGAACGGCTTGCAGGCGTCGATGACGACGCGGGCGTTGCGCGGATCGTCGTTCGCGTAAGCCATCGGGTCGAGCGCGGTCGACCAGCAGCCGCGCAAGGTCTCCATGCCCTCGCGCGGATCGAACCGCGTGCACATCGCCCAGATCACCTTATCCATGTCGGCCGGATCGATGTCGTCGTCGACCACGACGACGAAACGATTGGCGTAGGCGCCGGCGTGGCATTGCGAGGCAATCAGGCCGGCCTGTTTGGCGTGGCCGGCATATTGCTGCTTGATCGCGACGGTGAGCCACAGCCGGCTGCCGCCGGCCGCATGCGCCCACACGCCTTTGACCTCGGGCACGCCCGCGGCTTCGAGCTGATTCCACACCGCGCCGGCCCGGTAGGTGCCGCGATAGAACGAATCGTCGTCGGGCGGAATGCCCGGAATGGCGCCGAGCAGGATCGGGTCGTCGCGGTGCATGAAGGTTTCGATGCGGATCACCGGCTCCTTCTTCAGGCCGCCGGCGTAATAGCCGGTCCATTCGCCGAGCGGGCCCTCGTCGCGCAGTTCGTTTGGATGAATGAAGCCCTCGAAGGCGATCTCGGCGTGCGCCGGAATTGGCAGCCCGGTGCGCGGCCCGGCGATGACCTCGATCGGCTCGCCGATCAGCCCGCCGGCGACGTCGTACTCGTTCTTGCCATAGGGGATTTCGAGGCCGGCGATCATGAACTGCGCCGGGTGCATGCCGCACACCACCGCGATCGGACACGGTTCGCCGCGCTCGTGATAGCGGCGCTTGATGATGTCGCCGTGCTTGCCCTTGGAGAACATCACGGTGGCGACGTTGGGCTCGTGCGCCTGCACCCGATAGGCGCCGTAATTGATCCAGCCGGAATCCGGATCGCGCATGATCACCATGTCGCCGGTGCCGATGTAGTAGCCGCCGTCGTGTTCGTGCCAGCGCGGCACCGGAATCTTGAAAATGTCGATGTCTTTGCCGGTGTGGACGTTCTCGCGCAGCGGCCCGTTCTTGACCGTGACCGGCGCGATGGCGCGCGCCTCCTTCATATAGCGGCGCCAGTAGTGCACCAGCTCGACGGCGCTGGCGTCGGGATCGAGCCCGAGCGTGATGTTGATGCGCCGCACCGAGGTAAGGATGTTGGCGAGGATGCGCCGGCCGCGCGGAAATCCCGGCACGTCGTCGAACAGCACCGCCTTGTTGCCAATGCGGCGCTGATAGATGTCGACGATGCCGCCGATCTCCTTCTCGCGCTCGGCGCCCGTGATGTCCTGCAGTTCGCCGTTGGCGCGCAGTTGCGCGATCCAGGCGCGCAGATCTTGGCGCTCTTTCGTTGCCGTCTTTTTCGTGGGTCGAGTTTTGACCGGAGCGTCCATGCCTGTGTCCGTATGGTGGGTTGAGCGAAGCGAAACCCACCATTGGACCGTGAGGCTGTCGATGGGTTTCGCTACGCTCAACCCATCCTACGGGTTTGGGCCTCACATATCCAGCACGAGCCGCTCGGTGGCGCAGCCGCAGCAGCAGATCATCACCTTGTCGTTTAAGGCCTGCTCTTCCTCGGAGAGCACCGAGTCGTGGTGGATCGGGGTGCCCGAAATGACCTTGGTCTCGCAGGCGCCACAGATGCCGAGCTCGCATGAATAATCGACGTCGACGCCGGCCTGGAACAGCACTTCGAGAACCTTCTGGCCCTCGGGGATGAAATACTCCTCGCCGGAGCGCGCCAGTTCGACCCAGAAACCGCCGAGCTTGGACTCCTGCCCCGCCGCTTCTTCTTTCGGGGTGAAATATTCGACGTGGATAAGGTTGCGCGGGCGGCCGGCGGTCGCGGCCTCGAAGGCCTTGAGCATCGGGTTGGGCCCGCAGCAGTAAAGGTGCGCGCTCGCCGGAATTTCGGCGACGGCCTTCGCGATGTCGAGCACACCGCCGTTCTCGTCATCGAAATGCAGGTGGCGCAAGTTTGGTTCAAACTTTTCCAGCGTCTCGAGAAACGCCATGTCGCCGCGCGACCGGCACGCATAATAGAGCTTCCACGAGCGGCCGAGGGCTGCGAGCTGCTGCGCCATGCACCAGGTCGGCGTGATGCCGATGCCGCCGGCAAACAGCACGACGTGTTCGGCGTCTTCCACGAGTGGGAAATTGTTGCGCGGCGCGCTGATCTTGATCTCGTCGCCGACTTTCATTTGTTCGATGATATAGCGCGAGCCGCCGCGGCTGTTTTCATCGCGCTTGACGCCGACCGCGTAGCTGTCGGGATTGCCGCCCGCCGGACGGACCAGCGAGAATTGCCGCAGCATTCCATTCGGCAGGTGAAGGTCGATATGCGCGCCGGGTTTGTAGGGCGGTAGCTTTGCGCCGTCGAGGCGCGCGAACGTGAAAAGCTTAGTCTCGCGCGCGACATCCTCGATCTTGATCAGGTGCGCGTCGATCAAGCCGGTCTGCGGTTCCGGCACGTGCGTGCTGGCTGTGGTTGGGGTGTCCATGCGGAGCTTAAATAGGCGGCCAAGGTGCGGTTCCGCAACCCGGATTTCCAAACCGAGATCGTAGGGGCACCCCTTGTGGGTGCCCGAGGCTCGGCGCCCGAGGGTGGGCGGCCACAAGGGCCGCTCCTACGGTTCCGCCTTGCGCACCGATTCTTCCGGCATCATGTCGCGGCGCTGGCGGGCCAGCGTTTCCCGGCCCGTGACTTCCCAGTCGCCGGCCGTGGCGCGTTGGGCGAACGTCTCCCAGCGCTCGATCCAGTCGCCGAGCTGATAACCGTGCCAAGGCGAGGTTACGGTAAGGGGATGCAGGCCGAGCTGCTCCCACAGCGCGCGCGCATGGTCCATGTGCTCGCGTGTCGGCAGCGCGAGCGGCGGCATCGGCCGCTTGCGGGTGGCGTCGATCAGCATGCTGGAATCGGACTGATCCGGCCCGTATTGCGCGCCCTGCACGCCGCCCCGGTAAGGCACGAGCTGCACGTCTTCGCGCGGATTGGAGCGATAGGCGAGCGACCACAGCACCGCATCGACGCTCGCCGGGTCGATATCGTCGCTCACCGCCACGACGATCTTGCCGCAATTCGACATCAGCGACGAAGCGCCGTGCAGCGCGCGCCAGACTTCGGTGCGAGGCGTGCCGTATGCGATCTGCAGGAACAGCACCGGCCGCAGATTGGTGAGCCGCTCGTGCATGGCGACGCGGCGCACGCCTTTGATCGACAGGCCGTCACGCAGATGCGCGAGGAACAACGGCTCGTAGGCGACCTTTTTGATGACGCTCGATTCGCTCGGCGTGACCTGACTGATGATCGAGCAGAACACCGGCTTGTTCTTGCGCGTGATCGCGGTGACCTGCATCGGCATGTTGTAGGCTTCGAGCGCCACGTAGCCGTTGCTCTCGCCGAACGGTGCCTCGGGTTCGAGCACCTGCGGATCAATCAGCCCCTCGATGACGATTTCGGCGTCGGCGGGGACGACCAGATCAACGGTTTTGCATTTCACGGTGCGGATCGATTCGCCGGCCAAGCCTCCCGCGACTCCGAGTTCGTCGAGATCGATGGCGAGCTTTTGCGGGCCGGTGAACACCACGACTGGCGCCGCGCCGATCACGATGGCGATCGGCATCGGCTGTTTGCGCTCGCGGTATTTGAGCCAGTGCAGAAATCCGCCGGCGCCGGTCGCCTCGCGTGCCACCATGCGGACCGCGAGGCGATCGGCGGCTTTGAGCGCGGCCCGGTAGGTGCCCATGTTCTGCACGCCGCTGTCCGGATCGCGGGTAATGCACAGCGTCGCGGTAAGATACGGCGCCGAGTCGAAGCCGGGGGTCGATACCGGCACCGGCAGCGCTGCGAGGCCGCCCGGCGCTTTCAGAGCGTCGCCGGTGATGACGACTTCCTGGCACGGCGCGGCATTGACCACGACCGGCGCGATCGGGTTGGCGATCGCGTTCATCCAGGCGTCGCCGATCTCTTCGACCTTGCGGCCCATGCCGGCCGCGTAGATCTCCGGCGATGCGGCCAGCGCGCCGACCACGACCGGGATGTCGTATTTGCGGCCCTTGGCGTCGGTGACGTTGGTGAATACGAAGGCGCGGCGCTTGTCTTCCGGCACGCCGCCGACGAACTGCCAGCGCACTAGCGGGTGCAGCTCGGTGTCTTTGTTGATCGGCGTGTCGATCCGCTGCACGAGGCCCGAGGCCTCAAGCGCGGCGAGGTGCTCCTGAAAGTCGAGGCTGGGTCCGGAGCGAGTGGCGGCCTTGCGGCGCAGGTCGTCGGCTTGGTCGAGCATTTTCTTGGGCGTCCTAATTGGGGCGCCGAGCGTATCACAGCATCTAGGCTGGGTGGACTCGGTTACGGATTGCCGTGGCGAACTGCGCCAGCGCCGCCGCTTCGTAGCGCCGTCCCGCGGTCGCGCCCCATACCGGCTTCGGCCACAGCAGATCGCCGACGCGCCGCGCGACAACGTGAATGTGAAGCTGCGGCACCACGTTGCCGATCGCCGCAACGTTGAGCTTGTCGCAGCGCGTTTCGTCCTTGAGCGCGCGCGAAACCGTAGCGATTTCGTCCATCAGCAGCCCTTGCTCGCTGCCGAGATCGATCATGTCGCGCGTCCGGGCACGCCGCGGCACCACGATGAGCCACGGAAAGTCGGCATCGTTCATGGCGAGAATCAGCGACAGCGACAGATCGCAGACCGGGACAGTGTCAGCGGCGAGCTGAGGATGAAGCGACCAGCCGGTTTCGTTCATTGTCGTCTCGAACAGCAAGATCGGCAGTGAACTCTTTCGTCGCTGCGCTTTCAATGTATTCCGCGAGCACGCGTCCGATGATCACGACGACCGGCCCGGACGGCGGCTCGGCTGCGAGCCGCGCCGGAAGGTCGGCGATCGTTGCGGCGACGATGCGCTCATCGGGACGCGTCGCACGTTCGACCGCGACGGCTGGCGTCTGCGGATCGAGACCCGCCTGCACGGCGCGGTCAACAAGCTCGGGCAGGGTTTTGACCGGCATGTAGATGACGGTCGTGACCGCCGGATCGGCGACGCTCGCCCAATCGGTATCGGCCGGCAGTTTGCCGTCGCGGCCATTGTTGGTGGTGGCATGCCCGGTGATGTATTGCACGCGGCGGGCCTGGGCGCGGCGCGTCAGCGACACCAGGAGCCGGCTTGCGGCGCCCTGCGCGGTGGTGATGCCGGGCACCACGTCAACGTCGATACGCGCCGCGCGGCAGGCGGCGATTTCCTCGTCGGCGCGGCCGAAGATCATCGGGTCGCCGCCCTTGAGCCGCACCACGCGGCGGCCGGCCTTGGCGAGCGAGATCATCAGCGCGTTGATGTCGTCCTGTTTGCATGACGGCGCGTAGCCGGTTTTGCCGACCAGCATTTTCTTTGCCTCACGACGCGCGAAATCGAGCACGTCGCGCGATACGAGATCGTCGAACAAAATGACGTCGGCGGATTGCAGCGCGCGCACGGCGCGCAGCGTCAGCAATTCGGGGTCGCCCGGACCGGCGCCGACGAGCGTGACCGACCCGCTCTGCGGATCGGCGGCGGGTTGCAGCAGCGCGGCGAGATCGGCCTCGGCCGGCGCGGTGCCAGGCGCCGCGACTGCGTGCGCGGTGAAGCGTTCCCAGAGATTGCGCCGTGCGCGAAACGGCAGGCCGAGCGCCTGCACGCGCGGACGCCAGTTGCGGGCGGCTTCGGCCCAACGTGCGAATCCTTTCGGGATCAGCGCCTCAATCTTGGCGCGAATAACTTGACCGAACACCGGCGCGGCGCCGTCGGTTGAGATGCCGATGACGAGCGGGGAGCGGTTGACGATGGCGCCGAACGAAAAATCGCAGAATGCCGGACGGTCGATGACATTGACCGGCACGCCTGCGGCGCGCGCGGCGGTGGCGAATTGCGCAGCTTCGGTCTCGTCCGCGCAGTCGGCGACCGCGACGGCAGCGCCAGCAAAATCTTCATTCGTCCAGCGGCGGCGATGAAGTGCGATGACGCCATTAGGGGCGGCCGCAGCGAGTGCGAGCATGTCGTCCTGGGTGTCCGCTGCAAAAACGTCGACCCGGGCTCCGGCAGCGGAGAGCAGTTCGGCCTTCCAGGCAGCAGCCGGGCTACCGCCGGCCACCAGAGCGCGCTTGCCGTCGAGTGCATAAAAAACAGGCAGTCGCGCGAGCGCACCTATCCGGGGCGAGTGCAGATCGGTCGGCAACCGGCTCATACGAACAATCCTGACATCGTTATGCAGATAGAATTATTTCCCCTAATCGGCAATTGAATGCTGTAATTTTGCAATATTTTGTTCATTTTTGCCAAAGAAATAGAAAAAAAGTCCGATAATCTGCGCCGCAGCATTTGCGTCCGACTGCGACGCTGCCCAATGCTTATTCAAGCCGTATGCCAACGGCCCCTAGCCAGAAACTTGGCGGGCGCCCGACGGGATTCCGCCGGGCGCCCTTAAGTAGCGTCAGTCCGCCTGTAAGCCGGGTTCTGGATGGCTTGCGGGCGTGAGCCCGCAGGCGTGACGGCCATTCCTCTGGGACGCCGGTTACCCGGTGCCTCCAGCAACCTACCCGGACGGCAGGGTCTAGACAGGACCCCGAAACGCCTTTGCGCTTTTGACGCAAAAACCTTCGCGCCGTCCCTATTCGGTCTTGCTCCCGGTGGGGTTTGCCGTGCCGCCGGCGTTGCCGCCTGCGCGGTGCGCTCTTACCGCACCGTTTCACCCTTACCGCGCCCCCTCCCACTCCCTCCCCCGCAAGCGGGGGAGGGTAGGGTGGAGGAACGGCGGTCTGTTCTCTGTGGCACTTTCCCTGGGCTCGCACCCGCCGGACGTTATCCGGCACCGTTTGTCCATGGAGCCCGGACTTTCCTCCCCGGCCACCTTTCGGTGAGCGCCGGAGCGGCCGTCCGGCCGACTGACGAAGACAGGGATGGAGACGCAGCCCGCCGCCGTCAAGGGGCGTGGGCGGCAACGATGCGTTCAAAGGCTCGCACCCGCGCCGCCATGTTGCGAGGCCGGTTGCGGTGCGCGAGCACTTCGTCCAGCGTTTTCAGCGTCGACACATCGGCGACGCCATCGACGCGCTGCGGCCGGAAATGACGCTGGAATGCGACGACAACGTCATGCGTCGTGGAATCGAACATGCCGTTAGTCGGAATGCCGTAGCCGAACTCACCGAGCGATTTCTGTAACGCCGCGACGGCTTCGCCGCGGTCGCCGAGCGAGAGCACCGAACCCTCGGTAATTGGCGCAGGGCTCACCCAATGACCGACGCCTGAGTCGTGGAGCACGCGCCACGGAAATTTCTCGCCGGGATCCTGCTTGCGCGACGGGGCGACATCCGAATGCGCCAGCACGCGTGTCGGGGCGATCGAGTGCCGGGTGAAGATGCTGCGGCACAGCGCCGTCACCGCCGCGACCTGTCGGGCGGGAAACTCCGGATAGCCGTATGCGTGGCCCGGATTGACGATTTCAATGCCGATCGAGCAGGAATTGATGTCGGTTTCACCGGCCCAAAACGCCGCGCCTGCGTGCCAGGCGCGATGGCCTTCCTCGACCAACTGCACGATGCGGCCGCCTTCGAAGACGAAATAGTGCGATGAGACTTCGCTGCCGCGGCTGGTCAACAGCAAGAGCGCGGCGTCGACGTCCTGCATGCCGGTGTAGTGCAGCACAATCATATCGGGCCGGCGGCCGTCCTTGCGCTCGCCGAAATTGGGCGAAGGCACGACGTCGGCAACGACGCAAGAATCCGCCAGAAACACACCACTCACCATGCAGCGACTTTAAGTTACCGAGTGTCGCACACAAGCCGATTCAGGGCTTGGCGCGAGTGCCTGTGGAAAAAGGCAACATGCGTTGCTCCGGTGCAACGCAGATGTCGAGCGTGCAACGAGCAGATGTCGGCGCGCGATACGGACAATTCGGCCGCACGTGCGAGGTGCCGCGCACGCTCTCATTGCACCGCCGCTCCGGTGCGGAGGCGAGTGTGGCTCGATGCCGTTGCGCGCGCCGGCGTCGCGTTTTTCATCATTCCTTAAGCTTGACGCTCGCTAATCAAAATCGAGGAAAGCTGCGCACTCGGCGCAGCCGCCGCGTTGACGCCCATAAAGTCCCATGATAGCCCAAAATACCCCAAATCCGGCTGATGCTCCGGCTCCGGGCCGACGGCGGCGCTTGCGATTGGGGACCTCAGGCGGTGCGCCGCTTGAAGAGGGGCGAGATGGACCGGTTTGTGTCCCACTATGTGCTCCGTCTGGACGCCAAGGGACGGGTTTCGGTCCCGGCCTCATTCCGCGCGGTGTTGGCGCGCGACGGTTTCGATGGCCTCTACTGTTATCCGGCGCTCGACCGGCCGGCGCTCGATGCCGGCGGCAACGCCTTGCTGAGCGAGATCGACGCGCTGACCGCGGGCTTTGCGCCCTATTCGGATCAACGCGAGCAATTTGCGCTGGCGCTTTATGGGACCAGCGAAACGTTGAAGATCGACGGCGAAGGCCGCGTCGTGCTGACCGACACGCTCAAAGCCCACGCGGGCATCACCGACACGGTCACATTCGTTGGTCTCGGTCACAAATTTCGAATCTGGGAGCCTGGCCGCTTTCGCACGGAACTCGCGGAGGCCACCAAGAAGGTCCGTGCTTTCAAGCAGGAGCTGGGCACCCGGATGATGGCAGCGGCAGCAGTTCCAAAACCGCTAGGAGCACGGGAATGATGACGGGCAGCGGCAGCTCTGCTGTCGCTGGCGGGCTGGCTCGTCATATTCCCGTGCTCGTCCATCGCGCCATCGAATGGCTCAACGTGCGCGATGGCGGCCTCTACATCGACGCTACGTTCGGTGCTGGCGGCTTTTCGCGCGCAATTCTGGCCACGCCGGGCGCGCGGGTGATTGGCGTCGATCGCGACCAGAACGCCATCGCGCGAGGCGCCGATCTGGTCGAACAGGCGCAGGGGCGGCTCGAACTGGTCGAGGATCGTTTCTCCAGCCTGCAGTCGGTCGTAGGTCAGGACGCCGGTGCCGCGGTCGACGGCGTCGTGTTTGACGTCGGCGTGTCGTCCATGCAGCTCGACGAGGCCGATCGCGGCTTCTCGTTCCGGCTCGACGGGCCGCTCGATATGCGCATGGGGAGCGACGGTCCGACCGCAGCCGATGTCATCGCCCAGGGCGGCGTACGCGATCTCGCCGCAATCATTGCGATCCTCGGCGAGGAACACCATGCCCGCTCCATCGCGCGCGCCATCGTCAGGGTGCGGCAAGAGCGCGTTATTGACACGACACGGGGGCTCGCCGACCTCATCGCGCGCGCTGCGCCGGCGCGCCCGGGCGCAATTCATCCTGCGACCCGCACGTTTCAGGCACTGCGGATTTTCGTCAACGACGAACTCGGCGAGCTTGCCAACGGTCTCGCCGCCGCCGAGCACGTGCTGAAGCCTGCGGGCCGGCTCGTGGTGATCTCCTTCCACTCGCTCGAAGACCGCATCGTCAAGAATTTCCTGCTGGAGCGGAGCCGGGCGCCGGCATCCTCCCGGCATCGGCCGCTTACTCCGGCGCCGCCGCCGACATTCCAGGTGCTGACGCGACGGCCGGAGACGCCGGACGAAACCGAGATCGCCGCCAATCCGCGCGCCCGCTCAGCCAAGCTGCGCGCTGCGGAGCGAACCGGCGCTGCGGCGCGCATTGCCGATGTCGAATCTTTGCTGCCGCGCCTGCCGTCGCTCGACGCCGTCGTTCGGGGACGCCCATGATCTTGCGCATCCTCAATCTCGTCGTGATCGGCGCGCTCGTGCTGGCCGCCGCCTACGTCTATCGCATCAAATTCGAAGCGACGGTTCAGGCCGAGCACCTCGCCAAACTGCGCGATCAGGTACGGCAGGAGCGCGACAAGATCGCCGCCTTGCGGGCGCATTGGGGCCAGCTTGACGATCCTGCCCGCGTCCAGGATCTCGCAAAGCGTTTTCTCAAGTTGCAGCCAGTCGCGCCGACTCAATTCGACACCTTTGATCATTTGCCGGATCAGCCGCCGGATTACATGCGGCCGGGCAGCAAGGATCCGATCGGCGGCATGATCGAGCATCTGGAAGTGCCGCTCGAAGTGACGGGCAGTGTTCCGAAGGACGGCGCGCCGCCGCAGACACCTGACAACACCACAGCGCCACCGGCAGCAGCGCCGGCACAATCCGGAGGGGGCAGCGAATGAGCGCGATTGCGGAACCGATTGCGGAAGCCTTGCCGGTCGCGCCCGCCGAGCCATGGCTGCGGCGGTTCAAACGCGTCATGCTCTACGGGCGCAACATCGACCGCGGCGCCAAGGCGCGTGCGCGGGTGGGCTTGGCAATCGTTGGCTTCGTCGTCGTTTATGGCATCATCGCGTTGCGCCTTGTCCTGTTCGGGATTATCGCCGACAGCCGCACGCCACAGCGGGTCATCGTCGACGATGCGGTCGCGACCGCGCGTCCGGACATCCGCGATCGCAATGGCGAGATCCTGGCAATCGACGTGCGCGTGCCGTCGCTCTACGCCGAGCCGCGGCGCATCATCGATGTCGACGAAGCTGTCGAACTGCTGACCGCCGTCCTGCCGGACCTCGACCCTACCGAACTGCGCGCGCGACTTTCCTCCAAACGCGGCTTCGTCTGGCTCAAGCGCGACATCACGCCCGAGCAGGAGAAGGAGATCTATCGCCAAGGCCTGCCCGGCATCGGTTTCCTGAAAGAGAACAAGCGTGATTATCCGAACGGTCCGGAAGTCTCGCACCTGATCGGTCACGTCAATATCGACAATCAGGGCATCGCCGGAATGGAGAAGTGGCTCGACGGCCACGGCCTCGCAGCCCTGCACATGGCGGGTCTGGCCACCGATCGTCTGCAGAATCCGGTCGTGCTTGCGGCCGATCTGCGCGTTCAGCACGCGTTGCGCGACGAACTCGTGCAAGCGCGAGATCATTTCCATGCGATCGCGGCCGCCGGAGTGGTGCTCAACGTCAACACCGGCGAGATCGTCGCCATGGTGTCTGAGCCGGACTATGACCCGAACGATCCGCGCCAGGCGAACGAGCCGACCCGCATCAACCGGCTGACCACCGGCGTGTATGAAATGGGTTCGACCTTCAAGGCGTTCACCGTCGCGATGGGGCTCGAATCCGGCAAAGTTACCCTCAACTCGTCGTTCGACGCACGCATGCCGCTGCGGATGGGCCGGTTTCTCATTCACGATTTCGATCCGGAGCATCGTTTCCTGACCGTGCCGGAGATTTTCTACTACTCGTCGAATATCGGCGCGGCCCGCATCGCGCTTTCACTCGGCACCAGCGCACAGCAGGCCTTCCTGAAAAAAATGGGCCAGCTTGATCGGCTGCGCACCGAATTGCCGGAGAGTGCTGAGCCGATCCTGCCGCGGCGCTGGAGCGATCTCACCACCGCCACCATCGCGTTCGGACACGGCTTGTCGGTGGCGCCGCTGCAGGCGGTGATGGGCGTCGCCGCGATCATGAACGGCGGCATCTTGATCCCGCCCACCTTCCTCAAGCGCACGCAGCAGGAGGCTGACGAACTGGGCAAGCGCGTCATCTCGCGGCGGACCAGCCTGATGATGCGTTACCTGATGCGGCTCAATGTCGAGAAGGGCACCGCCAGGAAAGCCGACGTTCCGGGCTATTATATCGGCGGCAAGACCGGCACCGCCGACAAGGTGGTCAACGGCCGTTATTCGAAGACCAAGGTGCTGACCGATTTCATGGCCATCCTGCCGGCCGATCATCCGCAGTATTTGCTGCTGATCATGCTGGACGAGCCGAAGGCGACGCCGGAGACCCACGGCTTTACGACCTCGGGCTGGAACGCGGTTCCGACCGGCGCCAAGGTGGTGGCCCGCATCGCCCCGTTGCTTGGCATCGAACCCCGCATGGGCCTGCCGACGGCCGATCAGCTGATACTGGCCTCGCTGAAGGAAAGCAGGTAAGGGCGAGCCATGAGGCTTCGCGAGATCCTGCCTGCTGACGCGGAGATCGCGGCAGGCAGCGCCGATATCGAAGTCGCCGGCATTACGGCTGATAGCCGCGCGGTGCGAGCCGGCGATGTTTTCGTCGCCATCGCGGGCGGCAAGACCGACGGGCAGCGCTTCGTGGTGTCTGCGCTTAGCGCAGGCGCCTCCGCAATCATCGCCGACCGGCCCTCGGAAGTTCCGCCGCCTGCAGGCGTCGCGTTTGTACGTGTCGGCAATATCCGGCGCACGCTGGCGCTCGCTGCGGCAAAATTCTATCCGCGTCAGCCGCCGATTATCGCGGCCGTCACCGGCACCAGCGGCAAAACGTCGGTTGCGGCGTTCACGCGTCAGATCTGGACGGCGCTGGGCCATCAAGCCGCCAGCATCGGCACGGTCGGGGTGGTTTCACCGCGCGGCGAAATTTACGGCTCGCTGACGACGCCCGATCCGGTCGTGCTGCACCGCTCGATCGATCAATTGGCCCGCGATGGCGTCACCCATCTGGCGATCGAGGCGTCCTCGCACGGTCTCGACCAGCATCGGCTCGATGGATTGCATATCGTCGCGGCCGGTTTCACCAACATCACGCGCGACCATCTCGATTATCATCCGAGCTTTCAGGACTACCTTGACGCCAAGCTGCGGCTGTTTGAGGACTTGCTCGAAACGACGGGCACCGCGGTCGTCGATGTCGATCATGAGCACGCGGACACGGTGGCCGCCGCCGCAACGGCGCGGCGCGTAACGCTGATGACGGTCGGGCGTGCTGGAACAAGCATTCGCCTCGTCGACACGACGATCGATGGTTTTGCGCAGCTTTTCACCGTCGAGCATGGTGGCAAGCGCTTTCAGGTCCGTTTGCCGCTGGTCGGCGAGTTTCAGGTCGAGAATGCGCTGGCCGCTGCCGGTCTCGCTATTGCGACGGGCGGCGCCCCCGGCGCGGTGTTTGCGGCGCTTGGCAATCTGCGCGGCGCCAAGGGCCGGCTCGAATTGGTCGGCGAGACGCGCAGTGCGCCGATTTTCGTCGATTATGCCCATAAGCCGGACGCGCTCGCCAAGGCGCTCGAAGCACTTCGCCCCTACGTCACCGGCAGGTTGATCGTTGTGTTCGGCGCCGGCGGCGACCGCGATCGCGGCAAGCGGCCGCTGATGGGCGCGATCGCGGCCGAAAAAGCCGACAAGGTCATCGTCACGGATGACAATCCGCGCAGCGAAAATCCCGCCGCGATCCGCGCCGCCATCCTGGCCGCGGCGCCCGGCGCCAGCGAGATCGGGGATCGCCGCGAGGCGATCCGCGCGGCAATTGCCGGGCTTTCTCGCGGCGACATTCTGCTCGTTGCCGGCAAAGGTCATGAAACCGGCCAAATCATCGGCGACCGAACCGTTGAGTTCAGCGACCACGAGGCGGTCGCGTCGGCTCTGGGGGAACTCGCCGCATGAACGCGCCGACGCTGTGGACGATCGATGCGATGGCGGCGGCGATGGGCGCCGAGCGGCAAGGTACCCTGCCGCCATCCGTGTCCGGGCTTTCGATCGACACCCGCATGATCGCCGCAGGCGAAGCGTTCTTCGCCATCGCGGATCGCCGCGACGGACATGAATTCGTCCCCGCCGCGCTCGCGGCGCAGGCCGGTCTTGCGGTGGTGGCGGCCGAGCGGTGTTCAGAGTTCGCCAACGACACGCCGCTACTCGTCGTGCCCGACGTTCTGTCCGGATTGCGCGACCTCGCCAAGGCCGCGCGCGCTCGCACCCAGGCCAAGGTGATCGGCGTCACCGGTTCGGTCGGCAAGACCGGCACCAAGGAGGCGCTGCGGCTTGCGCTATCGAAAGACGGCGATACCCACGCTTCGGTCGCCTCCTACAACAATCACTGGGGCGTGCCGCTCTCGCTCGCGCGCTGTCCGGCGAGCGCGCACTACGCCGTGCTTGAAATGGGCATGAACCACGCGGGCGAGATTGAGCCGCTGTCGCGGCTGGCGCGCCCGCATGTGGCGGTGATTACGACCATTGCGCCGGTGCATCTCGAATTCTTCGGTTCTCTCGACAAAATCGCCGACGCCAAAGCCGAAATCTTTCTGGGCCTCGAGCCGGGCGGCGCCGCGGTCATTAACCGCGACATCGCCCAGTTTGCGCAGCTTAAGCGCCGCGCGCAGGAGGCGGGCGTCGCGCGCATCGTGTCGTTCGGCGAGCACCCGAAGGCCGACGCGCGTCTCGTCAAATGCGTGCTGCATCCGCATTGCTCGACCGTGGTGGCGGATATTTTCGGCACTGAGCTGACCTACAAGATAGGCACGCCCGGCCGTCACCTTGTCGCCAATTCGCTCGCGGTGTTGGCGACCGCCGTGTTGGCTGGCGCCGACCTCGCGCTCGCTGCGCTGGCGCTGGCGGAACTGAAACCGGTCAGCGGCCGCGGCGCACCGATCGAACTCGATTTGCCGGGCGGCGCGGCCTTGGTCCTCGATGAGAGCTACAACGCCAACCCCGCTTCGGTCGCCGCTGCCCTGGACCTGCTTGGGCAGGCGCAGGTCGGCCGGCACGGCCGGCGTATCGCGGTCCTTGGCGATATGCTCGAACTCGGACCGGCCGGCCCGTCGCTGCACCGCGCGGTCGCCAAACAGGTCGGCGCCAACGCGGTCGACCTCGTGTTCTGTTGTGGGCCGCTGATGCAGAATTTATGGAAAGCGCTTCCCGCCGGACGGCGCGGCGGCTATGCAGTAGACTCTGCTGCGCTTGAATCGCAGGTGCTGCCGGTCATTCGTGCCGGTGACGCCATCATGGTCAAGGGTTCGCTCGGCTCGCGCATGGCGCCCATCGTCAAGGCGCTGCAGCGCGCTTATCCGCATCGGGATACGCGCGACAGCACGATCGAAGCGCACCCACTCGAAGACGCGTCCGCGCAAGGTTGAGACGATGCTTTATTGGCTGGTCGATCTTTCGGACAAACTTTCAGTCCTCAACGTCTTCCGCTACATCACGTTTCGCACCGGCGGTTCGATCATTACCGCGCTGCTGTTTGTTTTTTTGTTTGGTCCCGCCATCATCGGACGGTTGCGCAGCTTCCAGGGCAAGGGGCAGCCGATCCGCCCCGATGGCCCGCAATCGCACATCGTCGCCAAGGCCAGCACGCCGACGATGGGCGGCCTGATGATTCTTTCCGGTATGCTGGTGTCAACGCTGCTGTGGGCTAATCTGGCCAACCGCTATGTCTGGGTGGTGCTGTGGGTGACGCTTGGCTTCGGCGCGGTCGGCTTCTATGACGACTATCTGAAAGTCACCAGGCAGTCGCATAAGGGATTTTCAGGCCGCGCCCGCCTTCTGGCGGAAGCGGTGATTGCCGGCGTCGCCTGCATCATCCTGGTCAAGCTCGCGCAGGTGCCGGCAATGCCGACCTTCGCGACATCGCTGGTGTTCCCGTTCTTCAAGGAGCTGGTGATCAACCTCGGCTGGTTCTTCGTCATCTTCGCCATGTTCATCATCGTCGGTGCCGGCAACGCGGTGAACCTTACCGACGGACTCGATGGTCTGGCCATCGTGCCGGTGATGATCGCGGCCGCGAGCTTCGGCATGATCGCGTATCTGTGCGGCAACACCGTCTTCGCCGATTATCTGCAAATTCACTATGTGGCCGGTACCGGCGAGCTTGGTATCGTGTGCGGTGCTGTGGTCGGGGCCGGCCTCGGCTTTCTCTGGTTTAACGCGCCGCCGGCCTCGATATTCATGGGCGACACCGGCTCGCTGGCGCTGGGCGGCATGATCGGCGTGGTGGCGGTCGCCACCAAACACGAAATCGTGCTCGCGGTCATCGGCGGTTTGTTCGTGCTTGAGGCGGTATCGGTCATCGTGCAGGTGGCGTCGTTCAAGCTCACCGGCAAGCGCATCTTCAAGATGGCGCCGATCCACCACCATTTCGAACAGCTCGGTTGGACCGAACCGCAAATCGTTATCCGATTCTGGATTGTCTCTGTCGTCCTCGCGCTTGCAGGTCTTTCGACGCTGAAGCTGAGGTAGCGCTGTCGTGATTCCGATCACGACCTTCGCGGGCAAAAGGGTCGCGGTGTTTGGCCTGGGCGGCTCGGGCCTGATCAGCGCGAGCGCGCTATTGGCCGGTGGCGCCGACGTCGTCGCATTCGATGACAACGTGCAGAGCGTTGCCAAGGCCAACGCCGCGGGCATCCCCATCGCCGATCTGCGCACCGCCGATTGGTCGCGGATCGCCGCGCTGCTGCTTGCTCCCGGCGTGCCGCTCACTCATCCGGCGCCGCATTGGGTGGTGCAACGCGCCCGGGATGCCGGCGTCGAAATCATCGGCGATATCGAGCTGTTCTGCCGCGAGCGCGCGCATCGCGCGCCCGATGCGCCGTTCGTCGCCATTACCGGCACCAACGGCAAATCGACCACCACGGCTTTAATCGGGCACCTTGTGGGCTCGGCCGGCATGGACGCGCAGATCGGCGGCAATATCGGCACCGCGATCCTGTCGCTGGAGCCGCCCGGCGCAAGTCTCGTTAAGCCTTTGCGCGTTCATGTCATCGAGTGCTCGTCCTATCAGATTGATCTTGCGCCTTCGCTCGATCCTTCCGTCGGCATCCTGATCAATCTCTCGGAAGATCACCTCGATCGGCACGGCGCCATGGCGCATTACGCGGCGGTGAAGGAGCGGCTCGTCGCCGGCGTGCCGCGCGCCGGTACGGCGATTGTCGGTATCGATGACGCATGGTGCAGCGCCATCGCGGAGCGGCTCGCATCGTCCGGCAAGCGGCTTGTGCGCGTCTCGGTCCAGCGCGAATTGCTCGACGGGATGTATGCCGCGGGACCAAAAATTGTGTGCGCGGATACGGCGGGGGCACGCGTAATCGCCGATCTGTCCGGCATCGGCTCGTTGCGCGGCATCCACAACGCCCAGAACGCCGCGTGCGCGGTGGCAACCGCGCTCGCGCTCGGCCTCGATTTGACGACGATCCAGGCCAGTCTGCGCTCGTTCCCCGGCCTCGCCCACCGCATGGAGCAGGTCGGCCGCCTGGGCAAAGTTCTGCTGGTCAACGACTCGAAGGCCACTAACGTCGATTCGGCTGCGCAGGCGTTGGCCTGCTTCTCCGATATTTTCTGGATCGCGGGCGGCAAACCGAAGACCGGAGGCATCGAATCGCTGCGCAATTTCTTTCCGCGCATCCGCAAGGCCTACCTGGTCGGCGAGGCGGCGAAGGAGTTTGCCGCGACACTGGGAGAAGTCGTGCCGCACGAGATCGACGGTACGCTCGACAAGGCGCTCGCGGCCGCGATGCGCGATGCCGCGACCTCCGCTGCGCCCGAGCCGGTCGTGTTGCTGTCGCCGGCCTGCGCGTCGTTCGACCAGTATCGCAATTTCGAGGTCCGCGGCGATGCCTTCCGCGAGCTGGTCCGGACGCTGCCGGGCATCGCTTCGGCAAATTCTTAATCCACTTTAAACCATCGCGGTGGCACCTCTACGGAGAGAACCCGGGGATGGGTGGATGGGCTCCCGCGCGCGACGCACGACCTTTAACGACTGGTGGTGGACGGTCGATCGTCTGACGCTAGCGGCGCTGGCCGCGCTGATGCTCGGCGGCATCGTGTTGTGTCTGGCCGCAAGCCCGCCGGTTGCGGCCCGTATCGGGCTCGACCCGTTCCATTTCGTCGACCGGCAGGTGCTGTTTCTCATTCCGGCGGCCGCGGTGCTGTTCTCCACGTCGTTTCTCTCGCCGCGCGAAGTGCGCCAGATATCGCTTATCGTATTCTTCGTGAGCCTGGTTCTGGTGGCGGCGACGCCCTATTTCGGCGCAGAAATCAAGGGCGCGCGGCGCTGGCTGGTGATCCTCGGCGTCAACATTCAGCCGTCGGAATTTCTCAAGCCCGCTTTCGTCATTTTGATTGCGTGGCTGTTCGGCGAATCGGCCAAGCGGCCGGAAATGCCGGCGAACTTTTTGGCGCTGGTCCTGCTCATCGTCGTGGTGTCGCTGCTGGTGGCACAGCCCGACTTCGGCCAGACGATGCTGATCTCTCTGGTCTGGGGCGCGCTCCTCTACATGGCGGGGATGCGCTTTATCTGGATCGTCGGGCTCGCCGGCACGGCCGGTTTGGGCTTGCTGACCGCGTTCTACACCGTTCCGCACGTGGCGCAGCGCATCCACGGCTTTCTCGATCCCAGCTCCGCCAGCTCGTTCAACGTCGATATCGCCACCGAATCGTTCATCCGCGGCGGCTGGTTCGGCCGCGGTCCGGGCGAGGGCACCATCAAGCGCATCCTGCCGGAGGGCCACACCGATTTCGTCTTCGCGGTGGCGGCCGAGGAATTCGGCATCGTGCTGTGCCTTATTCTGGTCGCGCTGTTCGCCTTCATCGTCATCCGCGCGTTGGGTAAGGCGATGCGCAACGAGGATCCGTTCACCCGTTTTGCAGCATCCGGACTTGCGATCCTGTTCGGCCTGCAGTCGACCATCAATATGGCGGTGAATCTCCATCTCATGCCGGCCAAGGGAATGACGTTGCCGTTCATCTCCTACGGCGGCTCGTCGCTGATCTCGCTTGCCTTTGGCATGGGGATGCTGGTCGCGCTGACCCGCGAACGGCCGAGCGCGCAACTCCCCGGAGAGATGGTCATCGCCGGGAGCCGGGTGTGATGCAGCCGGCGGACCGGGCAGCCGAGGCGCCGGTCCTGCTGGCAGCCGGCGGCACCGGCGGCCATCTGTTCCCGGCCGAGGCGCTGGCGTCGGCGCTAGCCCAGCGCGGCATCAAGGTTCACCTCGCAACGGACCGCCGGGCGGCGCGCTATGGCGGCGCCTTCGCCGACGATGCGATTCACGTCGTCTCCAGTGCAACGCTGCGCGGACGAAACCCGATCGCGGTCGGCAGGACGGCGGCCTTGCTCGGATTCGGCCTGCTACAGGCGTTCGCGCTGGTCGGCCGGTTGCGGCCGGTCGCTGTGATCGGTTTTGGCGGCTATCCAACGATCCCGCCGGTGCTGGCTGCGGGATGGCGGGGCGTTCCCAGCCTGATCCACGACGCCAACGCGGTGATCGGCCGGGCAAACCGCCTGCTGGCGCCGCGCGTTTCGGCCATCGCCACGACATTTCCGGACGTTTTTCGCAACGATCCCGCATTGGCCGGTAAGGCGACGCTTACCGGCAACCCGGTGCGGCCCGTGGTCGTTGAAGCGGCGGCAACGCCTTATCCGACGCAGCCCGAGCGGCTGCGGCTTCTGGTGTTCGGCGGCAGTCAGGGCGCGCGGATCATGGCGGACGTCGTACCGCCCGCGATTGGGCTCATCGACGCGAGCTTGCGCGCCCGGTTGGCGATCGTTCAGCAGGCACGCGAGGAGGATTTATCCCGTGTGCGGGAGGCTTACGCGAGCCTCTCCGTCGCCGCCGAGGTGGCGCCGTTCTTTTCCGATCTGCCGGCCCGCATCGCGGCGAGCCATCTGGTGGTAGCGCGGTCCGGGGCCTCAACTGTGGCTGAACTCGCCGCGATTGGCCGCCCCGGTATCCTGGTGCCGCTGCCTCACGCCCTCGACCAGGACCAGTTCGCCAATGCGGGCGTGCTCGAGCGGGCCGGCGGCGCAGCCCGAATCACGCAGGACGCTTTCACGCCGCAGCGGCTCGCCGCGGAGATCGCCGGGCTTGCCGCTGCGCCGGCGCGGCTGCAAGCGATGGCCGCCGCGGCGCGATCCATTGGCCGGCTGGATGCCGCCGATCGCCTGGCTGACCTAGTGCTCAAGGTGGCGTCGCGGGACGCAACAAAGTAGATATTTTCGTCACCGTCCCCAGCGGGAGGGGCAGGAAAGGGGGCCGCAACGCCCATGAGATTGCCGCGCGACATCGGCCCGGTGCATTTCGTCGGCATCGGCGGCATCGGCATGAGCGGCATCGCCGAGGTGCTGGTCAATCTCGGCTACTCGGTGCAGGGCTCGGACGTGGCCGACAGCGCCAACGTCAAAAGGCTGCGCGACAAAGGCATCGCGGTCGCGATCGGGCACGCCGCCGGCAATCTGGCGGGCGCCCGCGTCGTGGTCGTGTCGTCGGCGATCAGGCGCGACAATCCCGAGCTCATCGCCGCACGCGCCGAGCGGCTGCCGGTGGTGCGCCGCGCCGAAATGCTGGCCGAGCTGATGCGGCTGAAAAGCTGTGTCGCCATCGCCGGCACGCACGGCAAGACGACGACGACATCGATGGTCGCGGCCTTGCTCGACGCAGCGGGCTTCGACCCGACCGTCATCAATGGCGGCATCATCAATGCTTATGGCACCAACGCACGGCTCGGCGCCGGCGAGTGGATGGTGGTCGAGGCCGACGAATCTGACGGCACGTTTCTCAAGCTGCCGGCCGATATCGCCATCGTCACCAACGTCGATCCCGAGCACCTGGATCATTTCAACACCTTCGACGCGGTGCAGGATGCGTTCCGCGCGTTTGTCGAAAACGTGCCGTTCTACGGATTCTCGGTGATGTGCATCGACCATCCGGTGCTGCAAACCCTGGTCGGCCGCATCGAAGACCGGCGCACGATCACCTACGGCGAAAATCCGCAGGCCGACGTGCGTCTCGTCGACCTGTCGCATGCCGGAGGCGCCTCGCTGTTTACGGTGCTGTTCCGCGATCGCGCCGGGCAGGCCGTGCACGAGATCAGCAAAATCACGCTGCCCATGCCGGGCCGGCACAACGCGCTCAACGCCACCGCCGCGATCGCGGTGGCCCGCGAGCTCGGCATCGCCGACGATGTGATCAAAAAGGCGCTCGCCGATTTCGGCGGCGTGCGGCGCCGCTTCACAAAAACCGGGACCTGGAATGGCGCCACCGTGATCGACGATTACGGCCACCATCCGGTGGAAATCGCCGCGGTGCTGCAGGCGGCGCGCGAATCGGCCAAGGGTCAGGTGATCGCCGTGGTGCAGCCGCATCGCTACACCCGGCTCGCCGCCTTGTTCGAGCAATTCTGTAATTGCTTCAACGACGCCGACGCCGTGATCGTCGCCCCTGTCTATCCGGCTGGCGAAGCGCCGATTGCAGGCGCGGATCGCGACGCGCTGGTGCAAGGTTTGCGCACGCACGGCCATCGCCGCGTCATTGCGCTCGACGCTCCTGACCATCTTGCCGGCCTGGTCGCCGGCATGGCGGAGCCGGGCGACTATGTGGTGTTCCTCGGCGCCGGTTCGATCACGCAGTGGGCTTATGCGCTGCCGGGCGATTTAGCTGCGCTGCCGAAGTGATACGGTGGTGCGATGGTCAAAAGCTGTGTCGCGGTTCGCCATGTTGCCTTCGAGGATCTCGGAATTTTAGGTCCTCTTGTTTCCGCGCGCGGCTACGAAATCCGCTATCACGACGGGGGGATCGAGCCGTTCGCTGGCGATAGTCTAATCGCAGCGGATCTGGTCGTCGTCCTGGGCGGCCCTATCGGTGTCTACGAGCAGGAAACCTACCCGTTTATTGTCGACGAAATTGCCGCTGTCGCGGCGCGCCTTCAATCAAACAAACCGATGCTCGGCATTTGCCTTGGTGCGCAGATGATGGCGGCGGCGCTCGGCGCGCGTGTCGCCCCAGGGGCCGTCAAGGAAATCGGCTACGGGCCATTGACGCTGACCGAGGCCGGCAAGGCATCGGTCCTCGCTTTCCTCGGCGCGTCGCCGGTCCTGCATTGGCACGGCGACAATTGCGAACTGCCGGCTGGCTGCGCGCTCCTGGCATCGACGGCGCATTGTCCCGTGCAGGCGTTTACGCGGATGCCGGGGCAGCTTGCGTTGCAATTTCATCTCGAGACCGAAGCGGCGCGATTCGAAGCCTGGCTCGTCGGTCACACTGTCGAACTCGCCAAGGCCGGCATCGATCCGCGGATGCTGCGTGACCAGGCGCGCGCGCTCGGCCCGGCGTTGCGCCAGAGCGGAAGTAAAGTGCTGGGAGCGTGGCTCGACACGGTCACTGGGGGACATGCGTGAGCTTTCCCGACATCGTGCCCGATCTGAAAGCAGCGATGCCGGAGCTGCGCGGCCGTTTGCTCGCCAACCAGCCGCTTGCTGGGCTGACGTGGTTTCGCGTCGGTGGTCCGGCGCAAGTTCTGTTCATGCCGGATGACGAAGCCGACCTCTCGTATTTTCTCTCGAACCTGCCAGGCGACATCGGTGTTACCGTCGTTGGGCTCGGTTCAAATTTGATCGTACGTGACGGGGGCGTACCGGGCGTTGTTGTACGTCTCGGTCGTGGCTTCAACGAGATCGCGATCGAAGGTCTCGACGTCGGGGCCGGTACCGCCGTGCCGGATCTGCGTGTCGCCCAGGCGGCGCAGAAGGCCGGCATTGCCGGATTGGCCTTCCTGTGCGGCATCCCGGGCGGCGTCGGTGGCGCGTTACGGATGAACGGCGGCGCCTATGGACGCGAAACCAAAGATGCGCTGGTCGAGGCGCGGGCGGTCGACCGGGCGGGCCGCGCCCACGTCCTGCGCAATGCCGACATGGACTACACCTACCGGCATTGCGGCGCGCCCGAGGATTTTATTTTCACGCAGGCGCTTTATGCCGGCCAAAAGGGCGACCCGGACGCCATCGCTGCCGACATGGCACGAATCACCCAGTCGCGCGGTGCGACGCAGCCGATCAAGACCCGGACCGGCGGTTCCACGTTCAAGAACCCGCCCGGCCAAAAAGCCTGGCAAATCATCGACGCCGCCGGCTGTCGCGGCCTACGCATCGGCGGCGCTCAGGTCTCGGAATTGCACTGCAACTTTCTGATCAATCTCGGTGACGCTAGCGCCGCGGACATAGAGACCTTGGGCGAAACGGTGCGGCAGCGGGCGAAGGACAGTTCCGGCGTCGAACTCGAGTGGGAAATCAAGCGGATCGGGAGCCGGTAACGGCCCGAGCGTTCGGCCGGCCGCAAAACGCGTGGAAACCCTCGACGTTTCGCCAAATGTCGATTCTATTAGCACAACGCGAATCAGACGGAGCGGCTGAGGTGAACGCTTGAGCAGTGCCAAGCACATCGCCGTTCTGATGGGAGGCTGGTCGGCCGAGCGCGAGGTTTCGCTGCGCTCGGGAAAGGCGTGTTCCGACGCGCTCGACCGCCTCGGCTACCGGGTCACGAGAATCGACGTCACCCCGGACATCGCCGCGGCTCTGACCGCCGCGAAGCCCGATGTGGCGCTCAACGTGCTGCACGGCCGCCCCGGCGAGGACGGGACGTTGCAAGGCCTCTTAGAGATTCTCGGCATTCCATACAGCCACTCCGGCGTCATGGCCTCGGCCGTCGCCATGCGCAAGGATTACGCCAAAAAGCTATTCCGGGCGGCGGAAGTGCCGGTCGCCGAGGAGCTCCTGGTCAACCGGACCGAGGCGGCAAAACGCCATCTGATGCCGCCGCCCTATGTCATCAAACCGATCGCTGAGGGGTCGAGCGTCGGCGTTTTCATCGTCACCGAAGCGCATCCGCACCCGCCGCAGGAGCTTTACCGCGACGATTGGGCGTTCGGCGATATCGTGATGCTCGAGCGCTACATCCCCGGCAAGGAACTCACCTGTGCGGTGCTCGGCGCCCGCGCGCTCGACGTCATCGAGATCGAGCCGACGACCCGGTTTTACGACTACGAAGCAAAATACGTCGCGGGCGGATCAAAACACCTACTTCCGGCGCCGATTTTACCAAATGTTTACCAGGAAGTCCGCAGACTCGCTTTGGCTGCCCATAACGCGCTCGGCTGCCGCGGCGTAAGCCGCACTGACTTTCGCTACGACGATCGGGGGACGGGTGAGCTCGTTTGTCTTGAAGTCAATACACAGCCCGGCATGACCGAGACCTCGCTCGTGCCCGAGCTCGCTGCATACGCTGGCATCACGTTCGATGAGCTGGTGCGATGGATGGTGGAGGACGCCTCGACCAACCGCTGACGCGGTCGAGGCCTGTTGGGGATTCGGTCGGCCCAATGCTTGAACAGCCGGTGCAGCGCCATGCCCGCAACGGCCGCCGCGGCTTGCGCGCGCGGCTGCCGGCATTTCCGCGCATTGCTCTCGAAGCTTGGCTGCCGGCATGGCTCGTCGGTGCTCACAGGCGTCGGCTGGCCCGGATCGTGCGCCTGCCGCCGCGCGGCGTCGGTATCGCCGCGTCGCTGGTGCTGCTCGCATCGGCGCTGGGCTACGGCGTGATCAAAGGCCAGCACCTGCCCGACGTCATCGACTGGGGTAAGGATGCGCGCGACGCGGCCGCCAACTCGCTCGGATTTCGCATCGCCGAGGTTTCGCTGTCGGGCGAGAAAGAAGTCAGCCGCGAGGAGATTCTGACGACCGCCGGCGTGACCGGCCGAGCCTCGCTGCTGTTCCTCGACGCCGATGCGGCACGCGCCCGGCTGATGGCGAATCCCTGGATCGCCGACGCGGCCGTGCTCAAACTTTATCCGGACCGGCTGCAGATCAGCATTACCGAACGACACGCCTTCGCGCTGTGGCAGAAGGACGGACACATCAAGGTCATCGCCGCCGATGGCACTGTGCTCGAGCCGTATGTCGAGCGCCGTTACGTCAAGTTGCCGCTTGTTGTCGGCAACGACGCCCAGCATCAAGCCAAGGATTTTCTGGATGTCCTCGCGCGCTATCCGGAGATTACCTCCCGGGTGCGCGCGTCGATCCTGGTGGCGCAGCGGCGCTGGGACGTGCTGCTGAAGAACGGCATCGATGTGGAACTTCCGGAGACCAACGCCGCGACGGCGCTTCGCCATCTGGTGGCGGCCGACTTGGACAAAAAACTATTGTCCCGCGATATCACGATCGTCGATCTGCGCTTGCCCGACCGGGTGACCGTGCGCTTGTCCGACGCCGCCGCGCAGAACCGCGATGCAGCGTTGAAAGACGCGGCCAAAAAGAAAAAGAAGGGGGGTGACGCGTGAACGCCCTCCACTACGGTCTGGCGCCGAAGATGAAGCCGATTTCGCCGCGGCGCAGCGCGCTGGTCGCGGCGCTTGACGTTGGATCGAGCAAGATAGCCTGTCTGATCGCACGGCTGCGGCCGCATCCGCCACAGCAGACGCTGACGCGCCGGACTCATGCCGTCGAGGTGATCGGCTTCGGCCACACCGAGGCCCGCGGCATGAAGGGCGGCGGCGTGGTCAATCTCGCCCAGGCCGAAGAGGCGATCCGTCTCGCGGTCGACGCCGCCGAACAGATGGCCTCCGTCGAAATCGAATCCGTCGTGTTGTCGATCTCGGCCGGGCGTCTCGCCAGCGAGCTGTTTGCCGCCGATGTCGACATTGCCGGCTCGACCGTCTCGGAAGGCGACATCGCGCGCGTGCTGGCGGCCGGCAGCCGGCACTCGCTGCGCGACGGCCGCGCCGTGCTGCACTCGCTGCCGGTCGGCTACTCGATCGACGGTACCGACGGCATCCGCGATCCGCGCGGCATGCTCGGCAGCCGCTTCGGCGTCGATATGCATGTGGCGACCACCGATATCGCTGCGGCGCGCAATCTGATGCTCGCCATCGAACGCGGCCATCTCGCCGTCGAAGCCATGGTGGCCAGTCCCTATGTGGCAGGCCTCGCCGTTCTGGCCGATGACGAGGCCGATCTCGGCGCGGCCGTCGTCGACCTCGGCGCCGGTACCACGACGATGGCGGTGTTCGTGAATGGCCGCCTGGTGCATGTGGAAGGCTTTGCGCTCGGCGGCCTGCACATCACCATGGACATTGCGCGCGGACTGAACGCGCGGATTTCCGACGCCGAGCGAATCAAGACGCTCTACGGCAGCGTGCTGATTGGCGGCTTGGACGAGCGCGATATGATCACCGTGCCGCCGATCAGCGAGGACGAGCGCGAAGCGGCGCAATTCGCATCGCGCTCGACGCTCGGTCACATCATCAAGCCGCGCGCGGAAGAGATTCTCGAAATGGTGCGCGACCGTCTCGCCGCCTCGCCATTCGCGGCTGAGCAGCGCGGGCATGTGATTCTCACCGGCGGCGCCGCGCAACTGACGGGCTTGCCCGATCTCGCCGCTCGCATTCTCAATCGTCCGGTGCGAATCGGCCGGCCGCTCGGCATTGCCGGGCTGCCCGATGCCGCCAAAGGCGCGGCGTTCGCCGTGGCGGCGGGTCTTTTGATTTATCCGCAAGCGGCCCACCTCGAACATTTCGAGCTGCGCCGCAAGCGGTACGTGATGAACGGCTCGGGCGGCTATTTCTCCCGCGTCGGACAATGGCTTCGCGAGAGCTTCTGATGGCCCCCAGATCGCAAGCTAGAGACTCAGAGCGGCCGGTGGCGGACCGGTCGGGGCAGGGCGCGCAGAGCGCCCGTGCGAGGAAGAAGAGGCAAACATGACCATCAATCTGAACATCCCCGACATCCATGAGTTGAAGCCGCGCATCACTGTGTTCGGCGTCGGCGGCGCCGGCGGTAATGCCGTGAACAACATGATCACTGCCGGCTTGCAGGGGGTCGATTTCGTCGTTGCCAATACCGATGCCCAGGCGCTGACCTCGGCGAAGGCCGAGCGCATCGTCCAGATGGGCGTGCAGGTGACCCAGGGTCTGGGCGCCGGTTCAGCGCCGGAAGTGGGCCGCGCCGCAGCCGAGGAAGTGATCGACGAAATTCGCGATCATCTGTCCGGCGTGAACATGGTGTTTGTCACCGCCGGCATGGGCGGCGGCACCGGTACCGGTGCGGCGCCGGTCATTGCCAAGGCGGCGCGCGAGGCCGGTATCCTGACGGTCGGCGTTGTCACCAAGCCGTTCCATTTCGAAGGCCAGCGCCGCATGCGAATCGCTGAGAGTGGCATTGCCGAACTACACAAAAGCGTCGATACGCTGCTTATCATTCCCAATCAGAATCTGTTCCGCGTCGCCAACGAAAAGACGACCTTCGCCGATGCGTTCGCCATGGCGGATCAGGTGCTCTACTCCGGCGTCGCCTGCATCACCGATCTGATGGTCAAGGAAGGCCTCATCAATCTCGATTTTGCCGACGTGCGCATGGTCATGCGCGAGATGGGCAAAGCCATGATGGGAACCGGCGAAGCCGAGGGCGACAAGCGTGCGCTCACGGCCGCCGAGGCGGCGATCTCCAATCCGCTGATCGACGATGCGTCGATGAAGGGCGCCAAGGGACTGCTCATCTCGATCACCGGCGGCCGCGATCTCAAGCTCTACGAAGTCGATGAAGCCGCTACCCGCATCCGCGAGGAAGTCGATCAGGACGCCAACATCATCGTCGGCGCGACCTTCGACGAAAGCCTCGACGGCATCATCCGGGTTTCGGTGGTGGCGACCGGCATCGATCAGGTCGTGGCACAGCGCGCCGTACCGAACCTTGCGGCCGCGGGCGCGCGCATCTCCGAGATCGCGGAGGGATTGCGCAAGGAGAACCAGCACATTCTCGACCGGCTCGATCGTACCGAGTCGCCGCGCATGGTAACGCCGCCCCAACAGCTCCGCGCTGCCGCGCCGGCGCCGATGGCTCCGGTAGCGCCAGCTTCCATCAGCGCCTCGATCGAATCCGCGGCCAGGGTGGCAATCGAATCGGCAGTCCAGGAGGTCAATATCCGTCCGCTCTCGCTCAATCCGTCGCTGCTGCTGCAACCGGCGCCGAGCAGCGAAGAAGCGCTCGAAACCGGCGAGTTCATTCCGCCGCAGGCGGAGCGGCCGGCAACGCGAGCGCCCCGCATGCCGCGGCTCGAAGAGCTGCCGGTGCCGGCGCAGAATGAGATTCGCGCGTGGCGCGGTGAGCTGCCTCAGGAGGAGCATCCGGGGCGGCGCAGATCGCTGCTGGAGCGGCTCGCCTCCGTAGGACTTGGCCGGCGTGAGCAGGCCAAGGAGGAAGAGGCACCCGCGCCGGCGCCGCGGATGGCACAGCCTGCGCCACAAATGGAGCGCCTCCCAGGTCGTCCGATGATGCCGCGTCCGGCCGAACCGCGACCCGAGCCCGTGTCCGAATACGCCAAGCGGCCGGCACCGCAAGGCCTTGACCAGCACGGCCGGCAGGCGCCGCCTGTGCATAACAAGGATGAGCAGGATCAACTCGAGATCCCGGCCTTCCTGCGCCGGCAGGCACACTGACGCGGTGTTGGGCGGTGCCTGACCGGCACGATGTGGCCTGGGCGCCCACGCCCAGGCTGCAGCCCGGCGTCCACGATAATTGTGACGAAATGAGCGAAGCGCGGGGCTTTTGTCGCATTGCGACAAGGCACAACTGCCGCGCGCCTGTTAGGTGCGGGCAACCCGGCGGCGCTGCTGCACTTGCGGCAGACTTGCACGCGGAGTCGGTATTGCGCCACCTTACTGCCCAGACTGCGGCCGGATCGTGGTAACAGTCGGTAAGAAACCGTGAGTTGGTCGCAAACCGCTTCCCCGTTAATGTTACTCGCGTCAGTGGGGTTGTGTCGGGGTACGAACTTTCGGTGGGTCCGGTGGGCCTCCCTGGAATCCGCAATCCGACCATCATTCCCCTCGCGACGACGGGGTCGGCCATTATTTCGCGTGCACCCAGTAATGTGCGTGCGCAGTGTGGCCCTAGGGTGTGGGATGAGGGCATGATCTGGGGCGTTCACGCCAGCAGGCAGACAACCCTGCGAGATCAAGCGACCGTGACCGGGATCGGCGTCCATTCCGGTGCGCCCGTTACCCTGACAATTCATCCCGCCGAAGCTGACACCGGCATTCTGTTTTTACGGACGGCAACACCGGATCGCCAGGACCGCGAGTTCAGGGCCGATTATCGCGCCGTGACGGCGACGGAATTTGCCACGGTGCTCGGCGATCATGCCGGACCGGCTGTATCGACCACCGAACATGTTCTTGCTGCGTTGCATGGCCTCGGCATCGACAATGCGGTTGTCGAAGTCGATGGCGCGGAAGTTCCCATCATGGATGGCAGCGCCGCGCCGTTCGTTGCAGCGATTGATCAGGCCGGCATAGCGGCCCAGAGCGCGCCGCGGCGTTACATTCAGGTGCTCAAGCCTGTGCGCGTGGGCAAAGACGGCTGCTACGGCGAGTTGCGGCCGAGCTTGCGGGGCCTGCGCGTCGAAGCAGAAATCGAATTCGACCACCCATTGATCGGCCGACAGTCCTATGCGGTCAACGTGGCGCCGCATGTGTTCCGGCGCGAACTGGCGCGAGCGCGAACCTTCGGATTCATGCGCGACGTCGCCAAGCTGTGGAGCGCGGGTTATGCGCTCGGCGCCTCATTCGAGAACACGGTCGTGGTCGCCGAAGATCGAGTTCTTAACCCGGATGGCATGCGCTTCCCCGACGAATTCGTCCGCCACAAGATCGTGGATGCGATCGGCGACTTGGCGCTTGCCGGCGCACCGTTGCTTGGCGTCTATCGTTCCGTGCGCGGCGGCCACAAGCTCAACCATGCGGTCGTGACCGCGCTGATGGCCGATGCCAGCGCTTGGACTTATGTCGAAATGCCGCAGCCGGCGCGGCGCAAAGCGCGCGGCCACGCCGATCTGACGGCCGCCTTCGCGGCGCCGGCTTACGGGCCGGATGTCTCCTGAATTCGCTTAACTTTTTCGCCTTATTCCGGGCCGATTGTCGGCCATACTGACGGCCCTTCGAGGGGTTGTGGAGCGTGCGCCGGGCCGATAGGGGCGCGCGTCATCGATCGGACGCATCGCGGGACCGGGACGCATATCAAACCCATGACGCTGCGAGAACGAGGGTCGGGACGATCCGGTTTCAGGCTGCGCACGCTGACGCGTGGCCTTAGGCTGTCCGCGCTTACGCGCGGTTTGGCGCTTGTGCTGCTCGCCGCGCCGGTGATGGGCTGCAGCATGTTTCACAAGGACGAGGACTACGTTCCCGATACGCCGGCCGACCGGCTCTATAATGAGGGCCTGTTCCTGCTCAACGACAAGCAGGACTACAAGGAAGCGGCGAAGAAGTTCGATCAGGTCGACCGCGAAAATCCGTATTCGGATTGGGCGCGCAAGGCGCTGTTGATGCAGGCCTACAGCAACTATCAGGCCGGGCAGTACGACGACTGCATCAATGCGGCCAAGCGTTACGTGACGCTGCATCCTGCGAGCGCGGATGCGGCCTACGCGCAGTATCTGATCGCATCGTCGTACTACGATCAGATTCTCGATGTCTCGCGCGACCAGGAACGCGCCGACAAGGCGATCACCGCGTTCGAAGAGGTGGTGCACAAATATCCGGACAGCGAGTACGCGCTTGCCGCCAAGAAAAAGATCGAGATGGCGCGCGACCAGCTTGCCGGCAAGGAAATGGAGATTGGCCGCTTCTATCTGAAGCGGCGCGACTTCCTCGGCGCGATCAACCGCTTCAAGGTGGTGGTGACGCAGTATCAGACCACGCGCGAAGTCGAGGAAGCTCTGGAGCGATTGACCGAGGCCTATGTGGCGCTCGGCATCACCAGCGAGGCGCAGACCGCGGCGGCCGTGCTCGGCCATAACTTCCCGGACAGCCCCTGGTATAAGGACGCCTATGCTCTGTTGAAAGGCTCCGGCGCCGAGCCGAACGAGAATAAGGGCTCCTGGATCAGCCGCGCGTTTCAGAAAGTCACCGGCTGGAGCCCGGCGAAGGAGCCCGCAAACGGCTGACGACAGAGCGCAGAATAACGAATAAAATCCGTGATCCGTTTTCTGCTATCCGTCATCCCATGCTGTCTCGTCTTTCGATTCGCGACATCGTTCTGATCGACCGGCTGGACATCGATTTCGGCTCCGGGCTTGCCGCGCTTACGGGCGAGACCGGCGCCGGCAAATCGATCCTGCTCGACGCGTTTGCGCTCGCGCTTGGCGCCCGCGGCGACACGGCCCTGGCGCGCGCCGGCGCCGAGCACGGTCAGGTCACCGCCGCGTTTGAACTTGCGGCGGATCATCCGGCGCGCCGCATCCTCACCGACAACGATCTGGACGGCGATGACGAACTGATCCTGCGTCGCGTGCAGTTCGCCGACGGCAGGACGCGGGCGTTCGTCAACGATCAGCCGGTCAGCGTTCAGGTGCTCCGTGCGCTCGGCGCGGCGCTGGTCGAAATCCACGGCCAGCACGACGAACGCGCCTTTGTGGATGCGGCCACCCACCGCGCGCTGCTCGACGCCTATGCGGGCATCGAGCGCGACGCCGCTGCGGTGGCGCGTCTGTGGGACGAGCGCCGCACGCGCGAAGCAGCCGTCGCCGAGCACCGCGCCGAGGTGGCGCGCGCCGAGCGCGAGGCCGAATGGCTGCGCCACGCCGTCGACGAGCTCGGCCGTCTCGCGCCGCAGGCCGGCGAGGAAACCTCGCTCGCCGAACGGCGCGCCGCCATGATGCAGGCGGAGAAAGTCGCCGAGGATTTGCGCGCGACGCTCGATGGCGTCAGCGGGTCGCAATCGCTCGTGCCGCCGCTCGCCACGGCGCTGCGGCGACTGGAGCGCCGTGCCACGCAGGCGCCGGCGCTGATCGATCCGGTGGTGAAGGCGATCGACGCCGCCCTGGTCGCGTTGGACGACGCGCGCGGTCATCTCGAAGCGGCCTTGCGCGTCGCCGACTACAATCCGAAGGAACTCGACCACATCGAAGAGCGCCTGTTCGCGCTGCGCGCCGCCGGACGCAAATATAATGTCCCGGTCGACGGCCTCAGCGCACTGGCAAGCCGCTATGCGGGCGATCTGGCCCTGATCGACGCCGGTGCGGAAAAGCTTGCCGCGCTCGAACGCGAAGCGCAGGCCGCGGCAGCGCAGTATCGCGACGCCGCGCAGGCGCTGTCGGCGCGGCGCCGGCGTGCAGCCGCCAAGCTCGACAAGGCGGTCAATGCCGAGCTCAAGCCGCTCAAGCTTGACCGCGCGAGCTTCTCCACCGAACTGGGCGCGGTGGAGGAAGGACCGGACGGCATCGACCGCGTCGAATTCTGGGTGCGCACCAATCCGGGTACCAAGCCCGGGCCGCTGATGAAGATCGCCTCGGGCGGCGAGCTCGCGCGCTTTCTGCTGGCGCTCAAGGTGGTGCTGGCCGATCGCGGCTCGGCGCCGACGCTGATCTTCGACGAGATCGATACCGGCGCCGGGGGCGCGGTCGCCGACGCCATCGGGGTGCGGCTGGCGCGGCTCGCCTCTGGCGTGCAGGTGATTGCGGTGACGCACGCGCCGCAGGTCGCGGCGCGCGCCGACCGGCATTACCTCATCAGCAAGGATGCGCTCGGCGGCGGTAAGCGCGTTGCGACGCGCATTCTGGAACTTGCAGGCGACCATCGCCGCGAAGAAGTCGCCCGCATGCTGGCCGGCGCCGAAATCACCGCGGAAGCGCGTGCCGCTGCGGAGCGGTTGATCCGGGCGGCGAGTTGATCTTGTCATTCCGGGGCCGAGCGGAGCGAGGAGCCCGGAATCCATAACCACAGTCTATTGGGCAAGCGTTTCGTACAAATCGACCCACTCCGGATTTGTCTGTTCAATCAAGTTGATCTTCCACTCGCGCCGCCATTTTTTGAGTTCCTTTTCGCGGGAGATGGCAGTCAGTGGATCGTCATAGGATTCGAACCAGACGAGCCGATGAACATTGTATCGTGATGTGAAGCCGGCGGTGGCATGAGTCTTGTGTTGGTATACACGCCCCAGAAGATTGCTGGTCACTCCGACATAGAGCGTGCCATGCTTGCCGGTCGCCATGAAATAAACGTGGTACACAACAGTCACGACCTGTGATTATGGATTCCGGGCTCCGGCCTGCGGCCGGCCCCGGAATGACGAAGTACGGTTCTATGGCATCCAAAGACACCACGAAGCTGCCGGTCGATGACCTCACCGAGAAGCAGGCCAAAGCCGAGCACGCGCGGTTCGCGCAGGAAATCGCCGGGCACGACCGGCGCTATTACCAGGACGACGCGCCGACCGTTTCCGACGCCGAATACGACCACCTGCGGCAGCGCTACAACGCCATCGAGGCGCGCTTTCCACAATTGCGCACAGCGGAGAGTCTGACCCAGCATGTCGGCGCGGCGCCATCGGCGCGTTTCGCCAAAGTCCGCCACGCGGTGCCGATGCTGTCGCTCGACAATGCGTTCGCCGGAGAGGACGTCGTCGATTTCGTCGGCCGCATTCGTCGTTTCCTGCGGCTAGCGGACGACGAGGAGATCGTGTTTTCCGCCGAGCCGAAAATCGACGGCCTGTCGATGTCGCTGCGCTATGAAGATGGCGAGCTTGTCACCGGCGCGACGCGCGGTGACGGCGCGGAAGGCGAGGACGTCACCGCGAACGTCAAGACGTTGGAGGATATCCCGAAGCATCTCAAAGGAAAAAAAATCCCCGCCGTCTGCGAGGTGCGCGGTGAAGTCTACATGACCAAGCACGCTTTCCTCGAGCTCAATCGCCTGCAGGCCGAGGCTGGGGCGCAGCTCTACGTCAATCCGCGCAACACCGCGGCCGGCTCGCTGCGGCAGAAGGATCCGTCGATCACGGCGTCGCGGCCGCTGGGCTTCTTCGCCTATGCGTGGGGCGAGATGGGTGCGATGCCGGCCGACACGCAGTCCGGCATGATCAAATGGTTCGCGTCGTGCGGGTTCAAGACCAATCCGCTGACCCGGATGTGCCGCTCGGTCGAAGAGCTGCTGGCGTTTCACCGCGAGATCGAACTGCAACGCGGCAGTCTCGATTACGACATCGACGGGGTGGTCTACAAAGTCGACCGGCTCGACTGGCAGGAGCGGCTTGGCTTTGTGTCGCGTTCGCCGCGCTGGGCGATTGCGCACAAGTTTCCCGCCGAGAAGGCGACCACCGTGATCCGCGACATCGAGATTCAGGTCGGCCGTACCGGCGCGCTGACGCCGGTCGCCAAGCTTGAGCCGGTGACGGTGGGCGGCGTCGTGGTGCAGAATGCGACGCTTCACAACGCCGATGAGATCGCCCGGCTCGACGTGCGCGTCGGTGACACGGTGCAGATTCAGCGCGCCGGCGACGTCATCCCGCAGGTGCTGGGCGTCGTTGAGGAGAAGCGGCCGCGCGGGACAAAACCTTACGAGTTTCCGAAAAAATGTCCGTGTCCTCTGCATACCGACGTGGTGCGCGAGACCATTGCGGGTGGGGAGGAGGGCGCCCGCGCACATTGTACCGGCGAATTTGCCTGCCCGTATCAGGCGCTCGGCCACCTTGAGCACTTCGTGTCTCGCCGCGCCTTCGACATTGACGGGTTGGGCGAAAAGCAGATCGAATTTTTCTACGAACAAGGCTGGGTCAAGGAGCCCGCCGATATCTTCACGCTGGGCGAGCGCAACGGAAAATTTGTGCTGCGTGAAACGGACAAAAAAACTCGCCTTGAAGAAGTCGAAGGCTTTGGTGAAACTTCGGTGCGCAATCTGTTCAGCGCCATCGAAGCGCGCCGCGACATTTCGCTGGAACGCTTTATCTACGCGCTTGGCGTGCGTCATGTCGGCGAAACCACGGCGGTGGCGCTGGCGCGCGGCTACGGCTCCTGGGAGGCTTTTCACGATACCTGCCTGCGGCTCGCCAAGGGCGATGCCGAGGCCGCCGAGGAGATGGATGCGCTCGATCAGATCGGCGACTCGGTGATCGAGAGCCTGCGCGATTATTTTGCCGAGGCGCACAATCGCCGGCGCATCGAGCGCCTCGCCGCGCAGGTGCGCGTCGCCGACGCCGAGAAGCCGCGCGCCGATTCGGCGGTTGCCGGCAAGACCGTAGTGTTCACCGGCTCGCTGGAGCGGATGACGCGGGACGAGGCCAAGGCGTCGGCCGAACGGCTCGGCGCCAAGGTTTCGGGTTCAGTGTCGAAGAAAACCGACTATCTGGTCGCGGGACCGGGCGCAGGCTCCAAGCTCGCCGAGGCGAACAAGCACGGCGTCAAGGTGCTGACCGAAGACGAGTGGGCGCAGCTCATTCGCTGAATCCCCCACGTCGAGCCGACCTGAAAAAGAGGTTTTTTACGACAAAGCAACCCAGTCAGCACCGCCGGCTGGATTGCTTCGCTTTACTCGTGTCGATGAAAGCTGTTGTTACGTCCCGCCGTGCGGGACGGTCGTCAAATTCTTCCTACGAGGACCAAGATCACGACGATGATCAGGACCAGGCCGAGCCCGCCGCCGGGGTAATAGCCCCAGCCAGTCGAATACGGCCACGTCGGCAACGCCCCGACGAGCAACAAGATTAATATGATTATTAGAATCGTACCGAGCATGTTGTTTTCCTCGCTCCGTTTCCAAGCCAAGCGGAAAACGTTGGCCCCGGGTAAAAGTTCCAAAACATGCGATTGTTGGAACCAATCGTGTTGCTGCACTGCGATAGCAGCCCATCGGGCTTGGGCGAATCGGGCATGAGCCTTTCGTTGGTCGCAACCGGTCAGTGTGGCGCAGAGGCAAGCGGTGCGGTTGCGGTGCGCAGCCAGTCGTGCACACTCGCATCAACGAGCGGCGTCAGCGCGTCGTGCACGCGCGTGTGATAGGCGTTGAGCCAGGCAAGTTCTTCGGCGCTCAGCATCGCGGGCTCGATCAGCCGGCGGTCGAGCGGCGCAAGCGTCAGCGTCTCGAAGGCGTTGAGCGGCTTTTCGGCGCCGGGCACAAGCTCGGCTTCGCTCACCAACACGAGATTTTCAATGCGGATGCCGTAGGCGCCGGCGCGGTAGTAGCCGGGCTCGTTGGACATAATCATGCCGCGCTTGAGCGGTGCGGCGCCGAGCTTGGCGATGCGCGCCGGTCCCTCGTGCACCGACAGATAGGAGCCGACGCCGTGCCCGGTGCCGTGATCGAAATCGAGGCCCGCGCGCCACAGGAATTGCCGCGCCAGCGTGTCGAGCTGTGCGCCAGTGGTGCCGTCCGGAAACACCGCGCGCGCAATCGCGATGTGGCCCTTGAGCACCAGCGTGGCGTTTTTGCGCGCGTCCTCGCTTGGCGTGCCGACCGCGACCGTGCGGGTGATGTCGGTGGTGCCGTCTTCGTACTGGCCGCCGGAATCGATCAGAAACAATTCGCCGGGCGCGATGCGGCGATTGCTCTTGCGGCTGACGCGGTAGTGCACGATAGCGCCGTCCGAGCCGGCGCCCGCAATGGTCGGAAACGATACGTCCTTCAACAGCCCGGTATCGCGGCGAAAGCTTTCCAGCGCTTGGACAGCGTCGATCTCGGTCAGTTTCCCGCTCGGCGCCTCGCGGTCGAACCAGGCGAGAAAGCGCGTCACGGCGACGCCGTCGCGCAACTGCGCGGCGCGCGCGCCGGCGATTTCGGCGGCATTCTTCACCGCCTTCATGGGCGCGATCGGATCGGCGCCGCGCAGGATCTTGCCGCCGTTGTCGGCGACAAGCCGTGCGATCGCCTCCGGGCATGCGGCCGGATCGAGCCGCACCGCGCGTTTATCGGCGCCCAGCGCCATAAGGTCACGTTCGAATTCGGCGGGCGCATGCACCTCGACGGTCTGCTCGATCTGACGACGGACCGCATTGTCGAGCTTGCCCGGATCGACATAGAGACGCGGCCGCTCGTCTTTGGGCAGGATTGCGGAAGCGAGCACGATCGGGGTGTGCGGCACGTCGCTGCCGCGGATGTTGAACAGCCAGCACACCGCGTGTGGGTCCGAGACGATCAGCGCGTCGGCCGCGAATTTTTTCATCTCGCCGCGCACGCGTTCGATTTTGTGCAGCGTCTCTTCGCCAGCGTAGCGCAGGTCATGCATCACCACCGCGCCGAGCGGCGGTGTGGGCCGCGCGCTCCAGATCGCGTCGATCGGATTGTCGGCGACCGCCGCCAGGCTGCCGCCGGCCGCCGCGCAGGCCTTGGCGAGCTGCTCGGCGCCGTCGACCGTGTGCAGCCACGGCGAATAGCCGAGCTTCGTGCCGGCCGTGAGGTTGGCCTCGATCCAGGCTGCCGGCGGCCGCTCCACCAGATGCTCGACGGCGAAACTCGCGCCGTCGACTTCCTCGGCGACCTGCACCTTGTAGCGGCCGTCGACGAAGATGGCGGCGCGGTCGGCGAGCACGATGGCGATGCCGGCTGAGCCGGTGAAGCCGGTGAGCCAGGCGAGCCGCTCGGCGTTGGGCGGCACATATTCGTTCTGGTAG
>JBAQJL010000183.1:0-4534 GCA_049300295.1 Xanthobacteraceae bacterium | reverse complement strand
CTCGCGCCGCGATGTCGCTCTGAAAGATCAGCGGAAAACTGGCGTTGTTCACTGTACTCGAAGGCGATCGACCTGCTTGGGCCGGCTGGGCGGCGCCGTGGCTGCTGGCCGCCGTCGCCATTTTAGGAGAAAAACAAGGCGATTGCTAACCAATCGCCTTCTTGCCTAAGCTGTGTCTGCAAAGAGTCCGCATCCAAAAGAACGGCTACGCGTCAGCAATTGGATTTCGTATGGGCTCTAGAATTAAGCAGTAAGCGAACGACAGAGGCGTCTACTTGTATCGCCCGGCAATGTCAATCTCTTTTCGAGATTGCTGCTTCTTGCACATCTGATGCACTCACAGGCCAGCCTCGCGCACGTAGCAAACTCCCGGCGCTTGATCAGTCGCCGACGTGAAGCTTCTTCGCACAATCCCCACAAGATGGTACCGTTGCGCTGAAGTGACTGAGTTGCCGTTGGATCGATGGGTCCTAAGCCACCTTGAAACCGCCCTTGGGCACCACGCCGCGGCCGAGGCGGTCGCGGCCATCGCCGATGCTCTGCTGCGCGGGCGCTGGCTCGTTCTGTGGTGCCGTAGTGGGAGCCGACCGTGGCGGCTCAACTGACGGCGCTGACTGTGCAGCAGCGCTGTGATCCCTCGTCGTCTGATCCGCACTTTGGTCATCTTCAGCGTCCCGGAATTCGACATCAACGGGCGCACTGAGAACTTGCTTCTCAAGCTCTTCAATTTCCTCGGAGCTTTTAGCTCGCACGCCGACGACCATGATACCGCCGCGCACACTCACGTCGCGCTTGTCGGTTGGGCCATAACGGTCACGCCGCCAAGCACGCAGCACGGTGAGCATGACTTTGGTGTCTTGATGGTGGATGCGCTCGGGGATGGGCTTGCCGTCCTCGTCGAGAAGATACGCATCGGGACCGGTGAGACCCAACCCTGCAAGCTCGGGATCAATCTGATAGGTCACGCGGCCTTTGTGGTGGAGGGTTTTGTCGTAGCCCTCGGCGGCGCGCGTCATATACGCGTCCTCGACCTTCTGGACGGCTTCGTCAAGACAGTCAGCATAGTGCAGATGAAATCGTTTTGTCTCCTCGCGGTAGGTCAAATCAAGGCCGTCACCGGACTTGCCGTTCTTGCTCTTGGCGAGATAGGAGCGCAGGCTACTGTAGGAGAATCCGGCAAATGCGCAGGCATCCTTGACGCGTGGGAACAGCAAAAGCCGGTCGAGAAATTTAGTCAGGCGCTTAGTATCGCTTTTTTCACCGAAAACGCCACCACGGGGTGTCTTTGTGATATAGGATGCGCGGTTGCGAGAAAGCTCGCGTCCGGGAATGGGCTTGTCAACATCATCTTGTCCCATGACAAGCACTCCGTTTTTTTCAACCCGTCGGACCATTCCGACGGCACGGCCATCCGCGAAAGCGATCTACGAACCTTCAATGAAGGGGCCTTGACTTCGGCGCCTTTAACCAAGCGCGTTAGGGAGAACAACAGACACCCCGAGCAAACATATATCTTGCCTCGCAGGATCGGAAGAGGCCAGCGATTAACCATCGAAATTGTCAGGGTGACGATAGCAAAGCGCAACAATTCCGCTAATAAGAACTGGCGAACGGCCCAGTCTCCTTCAATCGAAGGAAGCGGTCATGCTTCACGCGATATGCCCTGTCGTTCTGATGCTTTTCACTGTGTCCGCTGGTTGCGGACTCTACTTATTTTGTCAGGTCACTGGGGAAGACGTTGATTCATTATAAAATCTCACGTCCGTGAGGCAATGGCAGACCGGATTATCGATGCCGCCCGGCAGGTGAACGTGATCGTAGTCGACTATGCGACGCTGCTTTGAGGCCATGCCGCAAATAAAATCGCCGGTGACGCGCTCCGGCTAAGGCAACGTGCAACTCGCCATTGGAAGAGCTTGGAGACTGGCAAGTTCTTCAAGTGAGCCTTGCGGCCCAAGCATCCCGCTGTTACCAACCCCCTGGAATAGCTTGTGTGCGGCGGGGCTCACTTGCCGAGGCGTGGTGCCACTTGCTGATCTCCCGTCGCCTCTCCTCAAGTAGAGGTGAAGCGAGACAAACTTTAGCGCCTCGGCTCTTTCCCTTTGCGGCCGGGGCGTTTTTGTCACGGCGCCCGACGCGGGGCGCCCGTGGCGTCGCGAGGTTGGTAGGAATTGATGGTGGCGTAGTCTCCGGGGAGTTCAACCTCGAATCATCTGACGTTGAAGCGTCAGATAGGAGACCACGCCATGACGATCACTACCACGAAGCCTGATATTGCCCGCCAAAGAACCCCACATGCAAAAGCGGCCAATCGCTGCCTTGTTCACGGGCTTCGGCGATTAGCCGTGTCATCGGGTTGTCCGAATGACGGTTTTTCCATGAAAAGCGACCTGGAGACCCCCACACATGTTCGCCAGTTGGGTCTCTGATGTCGGCGAATGCCAGCGCTAAGAGTATTTCGAAACGATCAAACAAAGTGTCGTAGCTTCCGCCCAGGTAGAGTGCTTCATCGAGGATAGGGCGCAACGTCGTAAACAAGTGCTCGCTTCGTGGAACGAAGTCCCTCTCGTGGCCAGGCAGCTGCTTGAATGCGTCAGAAATTTCGGTCATTGCCATCATAACCGGAAGGACAATCGGCTTATCAGAGGTCTCAGACGTGACTTGGCTTGCCGAGACACGGCTGGTGAGGGTGGTGTGTAGTGCTTTATAACGCCGCGCCGATAAAAGATGAGATGCCGGCTGCGTACATAACTGTTAGAAGCGGATACCAGGCGAGCCGAAGCCAGAGAACAGTTCCGCCACTGCCCTTGTCGATTTCCGCAATCCGTAAAAGAATTTTTTCAAGGAGGATGAGCTGATCGAGATCACCCCAACGCGTGAGCAGAATCGCCAATTTTTGCAAATCTGCAATGATCGCTTCGTAGGCCGTTACGCGCCTTAGGATTTGCTCGTTATTGACTTGAATTCCTGTCGTTGGGAAGTGCTCTACCGAGAGAGCGCTAACCGCTGCCCTAAGCTGTGTATTGGTAAATTCGTCGAGTTCAATGCGCTTTAAGGGGTGGACCAGAAATACCTTTGCGTGATCGGCTGTTGAGGAAGTGTGACCACTGGTCATCGACGGTGACCCCGCTGCAGAGGTTCGATGAACATTCCCCAGTAAAGCTCCGCGCCGCCTTCTGGTGTAAGCTTTCCAGTATCATCCATAGTTCATCCAAATGTGCTCATACCGAATGATTTCAGGAAAATGATCTGGTCGTCACTTTCGACTGAGAGGCTCTCGTTAAAGCTAGTCGAGGGGCCTGAATCATTGTGTGAGTACAGTAGTGTCCGGTCAAAACTCGAATAGATTCAGTTGACTATGAGATGCGGGGTTGTTTGCGATCGGGTCGACGCCCGCAACAGCTTGTTTCAACGGCAGTTTCTCGAAGAGCGTCAGCGACAAGATCTGTAGCAGCGTATGCAGGGACACGTTCAGACGAAGTTTCTTTTTGATGATCGCCACCAGCACGTAGACGCTGATGGCGATCCAGATTTGCGTCCGCACGGCGTTTTCGGAAGTGCCGTAGAAGCGTTTGATGCGCAGGTGCTGCGGACCGTCGCACTGAAACCTCAGCAGAAAACGGGCTCGGTTAATCTTACTGGCCGCAAAGTCTCGCGCGCGACCGATGAGCCGTCCGCCGCCACCAGCCCCTGGGTGTAGATGATCGGAACACGGCGCTCGCGGGCTTCCACGCACAGCCGCTTGATCGGCTCGTAGGTCTGACCAATGGATGGCCATAGCGTAGTCGGTGCGTCGGGGTCGCAGAAATCACGCTGCATGTCGATGATGAGCACCGCGGGCCGCTCACCGGGCGGAATGCGCAAACCCATTCCTTGCTCGTGATAGAGGGTGTGGGTTTTTTGATCGGGACCCTGATCTTTTGCTGGCATCTTCATCTCTCCGCAGTTTGGTTCTCGTATTCGATCGCTTCAGTCAGGCGTTGCCCGTCGCCGCGTCGATGATGATTTCATCGCGCAGGAGGTTTTCCAGCTCTCGCCGGTGATCGTTGAACGATGGTGACGTCGGATCCCGCGGCCGAGAAAGTTTTATTTCCACATCAGCCTTCAATCGCCCGGGGAGCGCCGTCATGGCGATGACGCGGTCCGCCAGCAGGACCGCCTCCTCGACGCTGTGCGTGACGAAGAAGACCGTCATGCGGGTTTCCATCCACATTCGCGCGACCTCCTGCTGCAGGCGCGCGCGTGTCTGCGCATCGAGGGCGGCAAACGGTTCGTCCATCAGAAGGATTTTCGGGTCGTTGACCAGCACGCGCGCGATCGCCGCCCGCTGTCGCATGCCGCCCGACAGCTCGTGCGGGTACCTGTTCTCGGCGCCTGCGAGCTTCACCAATAGCGATTGTCCGATCGGTGATTTCGCGAATGCGCGGCGCCGGAATGCCGCGTTCGCGGGGGCCGTATTCCACGTTCTGCCGCAGCGTCAACCAGGGAAACAGCGCGTATTCCTGGAACACGACGCCGCGATCGGCGCCCGGAC
>JBAQJL010000182.1:0-2279 GCA_049300295.1 Xanthobacteraceae bacterium | reverse complement strand
CCTGGACCGCACAGCGCATCTAGCGGAGGCCGATGACAACCGAACGGCGGCTATCCGACGTTGGCGGAATATTCCGCATCCGTCACATGCTCCATCCACGTCACGTGGTTGCCATCGAGCGACTCCTGCGTCGCGATATGGACCATGCCGGTGGTCGGCGACCCGCCATGCCAGTGCTTTTCGCCCGGCGGAATCCACACCACGTCGCCCGGCTTGATCTCGTGGATCGGTCCGCCCTTGCGTTGGAAGCGGCCGACACCCGCAATGACGTACAGCGTCTGGCCGAGCGGATGGGTGTGCCACGCGGTGCGCGCGCCCGGCTCGAACGCCACCCTGGCCGACACGACACGCATCGGCGCTTGCGGGGTGATAATCGGGTCCTGCCAGACCGTGCCGGTAAAACTCTCTGCGGGGCCGCGACGCGTGGGCCGCGAACCGGCCTTGAAAATCTCCATAAGATATCTCCCTGTTGTCCCGGTTGGTCCGGATTACTTCTTCGACGCCGCGTAGCGCGCCTTGGTTTCGGCGTTCATCGGATAGAGTCCCGGCAATGCCGCGCCGCCATTCACCTGGTCGACGATCCAGGCTTCCATGCGCTCCTGCTCGGCGCCTTCGGCGAGGATCAGATCGAGGAACGCCTTGGGGATCACCACGGCGCCATCCTGGTCGGCAACGATGACGTCGTCCGGGAAGACCGCCACGCCGCCGCAACCGATCGGCTCGCCCCATCCGACGAATGTCAGCCCCGCGACCGAGGGTGGCGCCGCATAGCCATCGCACCACACCGGCAGGCCGGTGCCGAGCACGCCCTCGAGATCGCGCACCACGCCGTCGGTGATCAGGGCCGCAACCTTGCGCTTGACCATGCGCGCGCACAGGATATCGCCGAAAATGCCCGCGTCGGTGATGCCCATGGCGTCGACCACAGCGATGCAGCCTTCCGGCATCGCCTCGATTGCGGTGCGGGTCGAAATCGGCGACGACCAGGATTCCGGCGTCGCCAGATCCTCGCGCGCCGGCACGAAGCGCAGCGTAAAGGCCGCGCCAACCAGCCGGGGCTGTCCCGGCTTGAGCGGACGCGTGCCGCGCATCCAGACGTTGCGCAGGCCCTTTTTCAGGAGAACCGTGGTGATGGTGGCGGTAGACACCTTGGAAAGGGTTTTGATCGCTTCAGGGGTCAGGGACATCGAACAGAACGCTCCGGTGGGATTTTGTTGGCGGGCGCATCTTGCGGGGCACGGCCATCGCGTCAAGGGGTTCGAGCCGCTTCGTTGGTCGTTACGGCGATAAAGCCGCCTTATCTCAGGCATGCCGTTTAATTTATTGAACTTGCTGGGGCATTTCGACAAAGCGAATTCCACTTTGGCGCAAAACGCGCTAAAGCCTGTCGGTCGCCTACGCGTTTGTGAGGCCGTCGAGTTCGAAGGGATCATGACCGCGTCACTCTCCCCGCCCCGTCTGCTCCCCAGTGGCGACAGCGCCATCACGGTCGAGTTCAGCCGCAACATCGACGATGCCGCGAACCGGCGTGTGCTGGCGCTCGATCGCGCGGTGGCACGCGAGGCGATCGGCGGGGTCACCGAGACCGTGCCGACTTATCGCTCGCTACTGGTGCACTATGATCCGCTCCAGATCGGTTTTGAGGCGCTGAGCGAAAAGCTCACCGCGCTGGCCAAGCAACCGGTGCCGCCGGTGAACAATACGCGGCGCTGGCGCATTCCGGTGGCCTATGGCGGCGAGCATGGTATCGACCTCGAGGACGTCGCCAAGACCTTGAAGACCACGCCCGACGACATCGTGGCCCGGCATGTCGCCGGCGACTACCGCGTCGCGATGATCGGCTTCACGCCGGGCTGGTCCTATCTCAGCGGGCTGGAAAAATTCCTGCACATGCCGCGGCGGCAAAATCCGCGGCTGCTGACGCCGGCCGGCACGATTTCGGTCGGCGGCGTGCAGACCGGCGTGCAGTGCCTCGCCGGCCCCAGCGGTTGGCATCTGTTGGGCCGCACCGCGGTCAGGACCTATCAGCTGCACCGCGAGCCGATTTTCCTGCTGGAGCCCGGCGATCGCGTAACGTTCGCGCAAGTCGATCACAAGACCTTCGCCGAGCAGGATCGCGCCGCGGAAGGCGGTGAGATCATCGCCGAGTTGATCGCCCCATGAGCACGCTCGTGATCTCCAGCATCGGGCCGGCAAGCTCCGTCCAGGATGGCGGGCGGCCGGGCTCGCAACGCTACGGCCTGGTCCCCAGCGGCGCGATCGACCGCCTGGCGCTGGCG
>JBAQJL010000181.1:0-20848 GCA_049300295.1 Xanthobacteraceae bacterium | reverse complement strand
TTAACGCCGGGCGTCGGCAGGCATCAAAGGGGATAAAAATGCGCAGAATCATGCTGCGAATGACGCTCGTGGCCGTAGCCACGGCGATGATCGCGCCAATGGCGCGGGGCGACGGCATCGAGGCCGGTCTGTGGAAGATCACGACCGTGGTGGAGACCGGCGGCGTGGCAGGGCCGCCGCGCGAAACCTCCAAATGTCTCACCGCCGATCAAGTCATCGACCTGCCGGCGACCTTCTCGCCGGTCGCCAACACGATCAATTCCACCTGCGAGCCGTTGGCGCGCACGTTCGACGGCAAAAAGCTGAGCTGGCATCTGGTCTGCAAAGGCCAGCTCGACATGGAGCTGAATGGCGAATTCAATTTCGACAGCTCGCACCATTATACCGGCACGGTGCAGAGCAAGGCGTCGATGGGCGGCCAGGAGATGCCGGGCTCGAAAAATTCCGTCGAGGGTACCTGGGTGTCGGTATGTCCGCAGTAGCTCGACTTTGCGCCCCCGCGATAGCGACGCGATCGCGGGGCAGGATCGTTCTCGCGCTCGTCGTCACGTTCTGTGCGCAAGCCGCGTCCGCGCAAACGCGTCCGGCTGCGTTCGTCGATGCCGCGACCGTCGCGCCTGGGCTGGTCGTCGAGATGCGCTATGCGGGTGCGCATAATTTTGTCGGCCGGCCGATCGACGGCTACGATGCGCCACATTGTTTGTTGACGCGCCCGGCCGCCAGTGCGCTGGCCGCGGTCGCGGCCGACATCAAGCCGCAGGGCCTGGTGCCCAAAGTCTTCGATTGCTACCGTCCGGCGCGCGCTGTTGCGAATTTCGTGCGCTGGGCGCGCGACCTCAAAGACCAGAAGATGAAAGCCGAGTTCTATCCGAACGTCGATAAGCGCACGCTGTTCCGCGACGGCTATATCGCGACCCGTTCCGGCCACTCGCGCGGTTCGACCATGGATTTGACGCTAGCGAAGGCTGACGGCACCGAGCTCGATATGGGCACGCATTTCGATTTCTTTTCGCCGCACTCCTGGACCGCCGACCGCAGCATCGGCGCGCAAGCGCATGCCAACCGCATGCTGCTCGCAACCGCGATGCGCCGCCGCGGTTTCTACGGCTATTCGCGCGAATGGTGGCATTTCACCTTGCGCGGCGAGCCGTTTCCGTGGACCTATTTCGATTTTGTGGTGAAGTAGTTTTCCCTCCCCCCTTGTGGGGGAGGGTAGGGAGGGGGGTCGAGAGGTTGTCCACCAGCGCCGACACCGGCAAATGCATTCTGCTCGCGCTGTTCTAGGCCTCCCGACCCCCACCCCTAACCCCTCCCCACAAGGGGGAGGGGAACTACAGCCCCAAATAAAATTTCTTGATCAAATCGTTATTGTTGAGTTCGTCGGCCGAGCGGCCCTCGAACGCGATCTTGCCGTGGACGATGACGTAGCCGCGGTCGGCGATGCGGATTGCCTGGTTGAAATTCTGCTCGGCCATCAGCACGGTGAGCGCGTAGCGTTGTTTCATTTCGCTGATGGCGTCGATGGTGCGGCTGACCAGGATCGGCGCCAGCCCAACCGACGGCTCGTCGACCAATAGGATTTTCGGCGCCAGCATCAGCGCCCGGCCGAGCGCCAGCATCTGCTGCTCGCCGCCCGACATGCTGCCGGCCAGTTGCGCGCGGCGCTCGGCAAGCCGTGGAAAGGTCTCGAAACAGACTTCGAGATTTTGCTTGAGGGCGCGGCGAGCGGTGCGGCGGAACGCACCGAGCAGTAGATTTTCCTCGACCGTAAGCTTCGGAAAGAGGCGGCGGCCTTCTGGCACCAGCGCGATGCCGAGATCGACGATCTCCTCCGTGGTGCGGCCGGTCAGGTCGTGGTGAATGCCCTCGATCTCGGCGACGATCGATCCTGCGCTCGGGCGTACGATGCCCATGATGCATTTCATGAGCGTCGATTTACCGTTGCCGTTGGTGCCAAGCAGCGCCACCGTCTCGCCGCCGCCGACGTTGAGCGAGACGTCGTGGATCACGCGTACCGCGCCATAGGCGGCGTGAATGCCGGAGAGGTTCAGGCTGTTAGCCAAGATACGCCTTCTCCACTTCCGGATTGCGCATCACCTCGTCGGGCTTGCCGTCGGCGATCATACGGCCCGATACCAGCACCACGAGGCGGCGGGAAAAGCTCATTACTGCGCTCATAATGTGCTCGATGAGGATGACGGTGACGCCTTTTTCGTTGAGCCTCACCAGCAGCGCCAGAATATCGTCGATCTCCGAATGCGTCAGTCCCGCCATTGCTTCGTCGGCGATCAGGAGTTTTGGTTCCGCCGCCATGGCGCGCGCCAGTTCGAGCTTGCGCATTTCGACCTGAGTGAGGTCGCGCGGCCGCTGCCGCGCCTTGGCTTCCAGCCCGACTTCGCGCAACAGTCTGTGGCAGTGTTCGTCGACCTCTTTGACGGTGCGATGAACGCCGCGCGCCTCGACCGTGTAGAGCCGTGGGATACGCACGTTGTCGACCAGCGTCATGCTGGGGAACGGCCGCGGCAGCTGGAAGCTGCGGGCAAGGCCGAGATGCGTGCGCTTGTGCGCCGGCATGCCGTCGATCGGGCGGCCGTCAAAGCGCACCGAGCCCTGCTCGTTGCGCAGCGTGCCGCAAATGCAATTGACCAGCGTACTTTTGCCCGATCCGTTCGGTCCGATCAGGCCGAGCCGCTCTCCGGCCGGCACCGTCAGCGTGATATTGTCCAGCGCGACGAAACCGCCGAACCGTTTGCTGAGATTGTCGACCTCGAGCAGTCCGCTCATGTCGGCGACTCCGGTGAGGAGTCGCTTGGGACAACGGCCCCCGGTTCATCGAGCGAGACGGGGCGGCGGCCGACGAAATCGTCGTCCTTGTGCCGAAAGTATTTTTGGAACAGGCCGACAATGCCATTCGGCGCCAGGATAACGAAGGCGACGAGCAGACAGCCGACGATCAAAAGATTGACCGCTGACGAGATCGTCACAGTGATGAGCTGCTGCAGAGAATCGAGCAGGATGGCGCCGATCAGCGGGCCGATCCAGATCGAGGTGCCACCGATCAGCGGCATGGCGATGGCGTTGATGGCGTAGTCGAGCGCGAAGGTTGAATCCGGCTGCAGGTAGCCGATGTAGTAGGGGAACGGGGCGCCGGCCATGCCCATCAGCGCGCCGGAGATCGTGGTGGCGATCAGCTTCACGCGCAACGTAGGCACGCCGGAAGCTTCGGCCGCCAATTCGTCGTCGCGAATCGTGGCCATGCCGTAGCCGAGGCGGGAGCGCTCGATCAGCCGCGCGATGACCAGAGATCCGACCGCAAGCAGTAGCATGGTCAGGAACAGATAACGCACATAGCTGCCGATCAGCGGCGCGTTCTCGGGGCGCAAAATGTAAGCGCCGCGCGAGCCGCCGACATAGTCCCAGTTGACGATGAGCGTCTCCAGCACGACCGCCAGCGCGAGCGTCGCGATCGAGAAAAACGCGCCGCGCAGCCGCAGCGTCAGATAACCCATGCCGAAGCCGACGATGCCCGACACGATGCCGCCGACCAGCATCAGCACCGGGATCGGAATCACGTGCGGTAGTTCGCTCTTGCCGATCAGATTGTAGATCGCGACCGTCGAATAGGCGCCGAGCGCGAAAAACGCGCCGGTGCCGAAATTCACGTAGCCGCAATAGCCGCCGAGAATGTTCCACGCCGTCGACAACACGACGTATTGCAGCACCACATAGCCGGCGAAGAAGATGTAATCGTTGCCGACGGCGAGCGCGCCGGCGAATACGAGGCCGGCGACCACCAGGCTGATGACGAGAAACGGCAACGTGCGCACGCGTCACCGTCCCAGCAGGCCGGCGGGGCGTACCGCCAGCGTCAGCAACAGAAACCCGAACGAGACGGCCGGCGCCCACGACGGACCGTAAAACGTCGATGTCAGACTCTCGACGACACCGATCAGCATGGCGGCGATCACCGTCCCCGGCAGGCTGCCCATGCCGCCCAGCACACAAATGGCGAAGATGCGGCCGATATAGTCGCGCCCGACCGACGGCTCGACCGGCTGGATGATGATTAGAAATGCGCCGGCGATCGAGGCGGTGGCGATGGAAATAGCAAAGGCGATGCGTTTGATGCGGATCGGGTTCACGGCCATCAACCGAAGCGCGAGCTGGTCCTGCGCCACCGCCATGATGGCGCGGCCGATGAAGCTGCGCACGAGCAGAAGCTGCAGCGCCGCGATCAAAAGGAGCGAGACCAGGCACGGCACGGCGATGCGCAGCGGTATGTCGATGTTGGCGAGATGCAAGGTCGGGCCGATATAGGACGCTTCCACGTCGCGGTAATCGACGCCGAAATAGAGCACCAGTGTCACTTCGGTGATGAACAGAAGGCCGAAGAAGAACGCCAGCCCGCGCAGCGATTCCTGCCCGCGCTTTTCGAACGCCACGTAATAGATCTGGTAGATGCCGGCGCCGAGCGCGTAAAAGGCCGGCAGCATGATGATGCTGGTGAGGATAGGATCGAGGCCGAAATCGTGGTTCATCATGTAGGCGGCGTAAGAGCCGAGAATGATGAAGGCAGGATGCGCGATATTGACGATGTCGAGGATGCCGAACGACAGCGAGACGCCCGAGGCCATCGCCGCGTAAAAACCGCCGATCAGAATGCCCGAGACAATGGCATTCATCAGGAGATCGAACGAAAAGATCATTATTGTGTTCCCACCCCGTAGCGAGTGTGCAGGAACGGGCCGCGCTTGGCTAGACGAAAAAGGTTGGTTCGGCGGCAGGGAGGCAACCTGACGCGGCGCTGTGCGGCGGCCGGGGGTTGGCTCGAGCCGGCGGGACCACTTTGAAATGCGAGTGGAGGCGCGCTTACAGGGCGGCGACGAATTGCTCCATGCGCCGTCGCTGGTCGGGATCGGGCAGCGCGCCGTGCATGGCGCCGAGGTTGTCGGTCATGTGCGCCGGGTCCGACGTGCCGGGGATGACGGCCGTGACCCGCGGATCGCCCAACAGGTATTTGAGAAAAAACTGCGCCCAGCTCCCGGCGAATGTTGCCGCCCACGCGGGCACTGGCTTGCCATGCACGGCGCGGAACAGCCGGCCGCGGCCGAATGGCAGTGCGGTCAGCACCGCTGCCTTCACCTCGGCGGCGCGCGGCAAGATGCGTTTTTCAGCTTCACGGTTGTCGAGCGAATAATCGACCTGCACGAAATCCGGTTGCTCGCGCGTGAGGACCGCCTCGAGCGCTGTAAAGGAACGATGATAGGTCGACGTGATGCCGACGTAGCGACATACGCCTTGTTCCTTCCATTCGTGAAAGCGCGACAGCGATTGATCGGGGTCGTCGACGTTGTGGAGTTGCAGGAGATCGACTTTCTCGGTGCGCAGGCGGCCGAGCGAGCGCTTGAGTTCGACGTCGTCGGGAGCTTCGAGTTTTGTGGCGATGAACAGTTTGGCGCGCAAGCCTTTCGGTGCGGTGACCTCGCCGAGCACGGTCTCGGCGTCGCCATAAGAGGAAGCTGTATCGATCAAGCTGCCGCCGCGATCGAGCAGCGCGCGGACAACGGCCGCCGCCTTCGATCGCGTTTCTGGATCGTCGCTGTCGAAAACTTCGGCGGTGCCGAGCCCGACTGCCGGCAGCCGCTCGCCGGTTTTGGGAATGGCGCGTGTAATCAGCGGCTCGGCCTCTAGCGCAAACGCGCTTCGCGCCAACACTAGCGCCGCCGCACCGATCGCGAATTCGCGCCGTGTTAGTCGCATCGTTTCTCAATCTCCGGACGCCGCGACCGCGTTGATGCGCTCGGCTCGCCGCTCCTGGGCGCGCCCGAGCACGGCCGACAGGATGAGCCAGATCGCCGCGACCGGCACAGAGACAAGTGCAATCGCGCCGAGTTTCAGGCCCAGCGCCTGAAGGCCATCATATAGCCAACCGTACAACGCATCGGAACCGCGATAAATGACCACGTCGATCAAATTCTTTGCTTTGTATTTTTCCTCCCGGCCAAGCACCGTATAGAGCACCTGGCGCGCCGGCGTGGCGACCGAAAAATGGAACCAGCGCTGCGCCACTTGCGCGACCAGAACGACCGTCAGCGTAGGCGCCAGAAACACTGCCAGAAAGCCCACGATATAAATCGCCGGCAGGGCCGCGGCCGTGGTGCCGGTGCCGAAACGCTTGAGCAGTCGTCCGGTGGCAAAAATCTGCGTCGCCAGTGTCAGCAGATTTACCGCGAGATCGATGCCGGCAAAAATCCGCGTCTGCGCACCGGCGCCGTGCACGCCGGCGGCGACAAGATGAATTTGCTGGAAATAAAGGATCGTTGCGCAGAATGACTGCAGGCTTATCCAGGCAGCGATGCCGAGCAGATAGGGCGAACGCATGAGCTCGGGCAAAGCCGCGAACGCGCTGCCGCCAAGGCGCGGCGGTTCGACCTGCAGATCCTCGTGCGCGGTGGTTGCGCGTTCCAGCCGCCAGACGCAGAACACCGCCGCTTCCAGCAAGATCACGGCGGGGATCAGGAGATTGACCGGACCCAATGACACCAGTCCGAGTGTCATTACCGGGCCGAGCAGTGCGCCGGCCGTGCCGCCTGCGCCGATGAAGCCGAACAGGCGCTTGCCCTGATCGGCGGTGAAAATGTCGGCCATGAACGACCAGAATACGGCGACTGCGAACAGGCTGAACACGGCGAGCCAGACGTAGAACACGCGCGCGACGATGGCGGTGCCGACATGGAATATCAGCAACAACCAGAACAGCACGAGGTTGGCGGCGAAAAAATGATAGACGATGGGGATGAAACGCGCTCGTGTGAGCCGCGCCACCAGCGCGCCGTAGAACGGCTGCGCGACGATTAGCGCGAGGAACGTCGCGGTGAACAACCACGGCAGGTTTTTTACGCCGCCCGCAATGCCCATCTCGTCGCGCAGCGGCCGCAGCACATAATAGCCGGCGAGCAACGTGAAGAAATAGGCGAAGGACCACAACGCCGCGCTACGCTCGGCTGGCTTTGCGGGCACCGCGCACGCGATCCAGCGCTGCAGTACGCCCGCAGCGCCGTCGTGGGCTTCGGCCGTGTCTGCGGTCATTGCGGCAGCGACAGCTTTTTCTTCAGTTCCTCGGCGCTGACCCGCTGGCCGTAACCCGGTCCACCGCGCTGGAACAGCTTGGCGTCTGCGAGCTTGCCGACGACGACTGGCTCGAAGCCGGCGTCGCGCACCAATCCCGCAGCGATGCGCACGGCGTCGGCATCGTCGCCCGCGATCGGTACCGCGAGCTTCGGATCGGGCCGGTTGGCCTGCTGCTCGAAATACGTGTAGCCCATGGTATTGAAGGCGCGCACGATCCGCGCTCCTGGAAAATACTTTTGCGTGGTGACGCCGACGCCGTTTTTCTCGACCTCGTCGGCAACGGCGCCGTCGCGGCCGGGCACGGCGTTGCAGGTATCGAGCACGATCTTGCCCTTGAGTTGCGCCGCGTAGTCGTGGCCGATCTGTGGAATGGCGGCGTATGGCACGGTCAAGAGGACCGCATCGCCGAAGGCGAGGGCTTGTTCGATGGTGCCGGCCTTGGCGAGCGGTCCGAGCGTCGCAACCAGCCCGTTCAGTTGCTGCGGATGCCGGTCGGAAAAAAATACGTGGTGTCCGTTCTTGACCCACAGGCCGCCGATGGTGCCGCCGATGTGACCGGCGCCGATGGTGCCGAGCGGAATTTTGGCAGCGCTATCGGCTTGCGCGAAGCTCTCGGCAGGCCGCAACGCGGCGCCGAGCAGCAGCGTGCCACCGGTCGCCAAGAACGTGCGGCGATTGGCGGTAAAAAAGCTCCGTTTGGTCATCAAATCCTCCTGCGCAGGCTGCAGCCTCGCCTAGTTGGTCGGACAAATCGATCACGCGCCAATGAACACCGCGCGATGGAAATTAGTCGGGGGCGCGGTGCATAATCAGCATGATTATGAAGCAACCTCTGATCGTCCCGCGGCAATTGTTCCGCCGACGCGCGGTATTGCCGTCTCGTAACCGTCGCGTCAGGGCTCTTGGTTTAAATCCGCAGCGCGTGGTCGGCGTGCGTGTAGGGCAATTTCAACGCGTCGGCGACGGCGCGGTAGGTGACGTGGCCGTCATGGATATTGAGGCCGTTGCGCAGGTTGGCATCGGCGGCGAGCGCCAGCCGCCAGCCCTTGTCGGCCAGCGCCAGCACGAACGAGGTCGTGGCGTTGCTCAGCGCGAAGGTCGAGGTGCGCGCCACCGCGCCCGGCATGTTAGTCACGCAATAATGCACGACGTCGTCGACCGTGTAGGTCGGGTGCGAATGCGTGGTCGGCCGCGATGTCTCGGCGCAGCCACCCTGGTCGATGGCGACGTCGACGATGACCGAGCCAGGCTTCATGGCCTTCACTGTGGCCGCCGAGATCAATTTCGGTGCGGTTGCGCCCGGCACCAGCACCGTGCCGATCACGAGATCGGCGCGGCGGCACAATAGTTCGATGACATCGGGCGTCGAGAACACCGTGCGCACGCGGCCGCCCAGTTGGGCGGCGATGCGGCGCAGCGCCTCCGGATTGCGGTCGAGCACGGTGACATCGGCGGCCATGCCTGAGGCGATCAGCGCGGCGTTGGTGCCGGCGACGCCGCCCCCGAGGATAAGTACGCTCGCCGCGCCGACGCCCGGCACGCCACCAAGCAGCACGCCGCGGCCGCCGTTCTCCTTTTCTAGACAATGCGCGCCGACATGCGGCGCCATGCGGCCGGCGACTTCGGACATCGGCGTGAGCAGCGGCAAGGTGCCGTTCGGTCCGGTGACGGTCTCATAGGCGATTGCGGTCACGCCGGAGGCGAGCAAATCTTCGGTCTGTTGGCGGTCCGGTGCCAGGTGCAGATAAGTGAACAGCACCTGGCCGCGGCGAAGCTTCTTGCGCTCGGCGGCAAGCGGCTCCTTGACCTTCACGATCAGTTCGGCGCGACCGAACACGGTATCGGCGTCTGCGACGATCTCGGCGCCGGCTGCGCGATAATCGGCGTCCGGCAGACCTGCGCCGACGCCGGCATTTGTCTCCACCAGGACGCGATGGCCCTTGTCGGCCAGTTCGCGCACCGTCGATGGCACGAGGCCGACGCGGTACTCGTTGTCTTTTATTTCCTTGGGGACACCGATCAGCATGGCTGTCAATCTTTGTTTGCTGCCCGAAGCAGCTACATCACGTAAAGCCGGTCTGGCAACACGTTCGGTGAGCCGTCCGGCGGCGCGTGCTGAGCAAGCACCGCGCCGCAACGCTCGATCGCGGCAATAAAGCCCGCGGCGATGCGGCTGTCGCGCATATGGCTGGTCAGAGCGTCAATCGCCGCCTGCCATTCCGCATTGGGGACTTTCGAGGCGATGCCCTCGTCGGCGATGATTCGCGCATAGCGCTCGGCAAGCGACACGAAGATCAGCACGCCGGTGCGCTTTGCGGTATGGCCGACGTGCCGGAGGAAAAACTGTTCGAGCGCGGCGCGGTGCGCCCGGGCGCGCTGCACGCGGCGCGGCACAAGCCAAAACCGCAGCGGCGTCCAGGAGAACAGCAGACCGGCGGCGATGAACAGAGCCAGTTGCGCCAGGAAAATCCGCTCCACGCTCCATGGCGACAGATAAATCAGCGGCCATGGCAGTGCGAGTGCGAGCACGCTCGCCCAGAGAATTGGAACGGTGGCGTAGCCCGACGACGCGTGGGCGAGCACGCAGACGAGCTGTCCGCTGGTGCGTTGCTCCGCCGCTCGGATCGCGGTTGCGATCGCCGTGTGATCCTCCGCTGTGATCTGCATGGCTACCAGCCCCCGGACGCGCCGCCGCCGCCCGACGAACCGCCGCCGCCGGAGAATCCGCCGTCGAATCCGCCGCCAGACGAACCGCTGCCCCAACCCGACGAGCCCGAACCTCCGCCCCAGCTGCCACCGGGAAACGGGATGAAAACCGTGCGCCCGTTGCGTCTGACGTAACGGCCGGATGACGAGCCGTTCCCGGGGGAGACCATGTAGCGGAATACGAAAACGAACACACAGAACAACAGGATCGGGAGCAGCAGATTGAAGATGCTCCCGGTATCGTCCTGGCGAACGGCGATCTTGCGCTGCCAGTCCGCGGTATCGCCGGACAACACGCTGATGATGCCGTCGACGCCGCGCTCGATGCCACCGGAATAATCGTTGGCCTTGAAACGAGGCAGCACGGCGCTCTGAATGATGACCGATGACAGCGCGTCGGTCAGCGTGCCTTCGAGGCCGTAGCCGACTTCGATGCGCACCTTATGCTCGGCCGGCGCGACCAGGAACAAGACCCCGTTGTTCTTTTTGGCTTCGCCGAGCTTCCAGAAGCGGAACAGCTCGTTGGCGAAGGTCTCGACGTCGCCGCTCTGCAGCGATTTCACCGTGGCGACGACGAGCTGGATCGAGGATTTGTCTTCGAGATCCTTGAGCTTGGCTTCGACGTTGGCGCGGCTTTGCGCCGTCATCACGTTGGCCTGGTCGACCACGCGGCCGGTCAGCGGCGGAAAGCTGAAGGCGAAAGCGAGTGTCGACAGCGCGCAGAAAATGGCAGCCGCGACGGCCGCGACTCCAGCCCGCGACGGCGCGTCGCGCATCAGAACTTCACCACCGGCGGCTTCTCCGCTCCCTCATTGGCGGTGAATTCCGCCATCGGCTTGGCGTCGGTAAAGAAAAACTTCGCCCAGATCACCGTCGGAAACGTGCGCAACGACGTATTGTAGACGCGCACCGCTTCGATGTAGTCGCGGCGCGCCACGGCAATGCGGTTCTCGGTGCCCTCAAGCTGCGATTGAAGCGCCAGGAAATTCGCGTTGGACTTGAGATCGGGATAATTCTCGGTCACTGCCAACAGCCGCCCCAGCGCGCCGCTCAGCTGGTTCTGCGCGTCTTGGAACGCCTTGAGCTTGGCGGGATCGGTAAGATCGTCGACACTGACTTTAACCTGGGTCGCCTTGGCGCGGGCCTCGACAACAGCGGTCAGCACGGTTTTTTCCTGCGCCGCATAGCCCTGGACAGTCGCCACCAGATTGGGAATGAGGTCGGCGCGGCGCTGATATTGATTTTGCACGTCGGACCAGCGCGCCTTGGCCTGCTCCTGCAGCGTCGGAATCGTATTGTAGCCGCAAGCCGACAGCGTGAGCCCGATAACGATTATGGCCAGGACCGCACGAACGCGCATAACGGTCGCCCTCATGGTCGCCTCCTTGTTCACAAGCACACGAAAGCTGTTGCCCTTTAGGCTTCCACCGGCTCCATGCCGGCGATCTCGATGCCGAAGCCGGACAGGCCCACATAGGTCATCGGCCGCGACGACGACAAAATTCGGATCGAGTTGACGCCGAGATCTTTCAGGATTTGCGCGCCGAGGCCGATCTCGCGCCATTGCCGGCTGCGCGCCTCGCCGGACGCGGTCTCATCAGGCTTCGGGATCGTCAGCACCGGGACGCCCGCGGTGCCATCGCGCAACAGCACCAGCACGCCGCGGCCTTCGGCCTTGAAGCGCGCCAGCGTATTATGGATCGTCTTGGCGCCGCCGAACACGTCGGCGATGATGTCGGCGCGATGCAGCCGCGTCAGCATGTTCTTGCCATCGCCGATGTGGCCGTGGACGAATGCCATGTGATAGACCGGATCGAACGGGGTGAGGAACGCATAGCCGGTGAGCGTGCCGATCTCGGATTGCACCGGGAATTCGCCGGCGCGCTCGATCAGTTTGTCGCGTGCCTGGCGGTAGGCGATCAGCTCGGCGATGGTGAGGCGTTGCAGCTTGTGGCGCTCCGCGAACACAGCGAGTTCGGGCCCGCGCATCACGGTACCGTCGTCGTTCATCATTTCCGCCAGCACACCGACCGGCGGCAGGCCGGCGAGCCGACACAGATCGATGCAGGCCTCGGTGTGGCCCGAGCGCATGAGCACGCCGCCTTCTCTGGCGATCAGCGGGAAGACATGGCCGGGCCGCACGAAATCTGAGGCGCCGCTGTTACCGTTGGCGATCGCGCGCACCGTGTTGCTGCGTTCTTCAGCCGAGATTCCGGTGGTGAGGCCGTGGCGCACATCGACCGATACGGTAAACGCCGTGCCGAGCGGTGCATTGTTAAACGCGACCATCGGATCGAGATGCAGGCGGCGCGCCTGCTCGGCCCCGAGCGGGGCGCAGACGATGCCCGAGGTGTGCCGAATGATGAACGCCATCTTCTCCGGCGTGCACAGGCTCGCCGCCACGAACAAATCGCCTTCGTTCTCGCGGTCGTCGTCGTCGGCGACGATGACGATTTCGCCGCGCGCGAAGGCGGCGATGGCGGCACTGACACGCTGGTGGGTATCGTCCATTTCAGTCACTTTCAAACGGCCAATCGGGTGTCGCGCCGACTTGCCCACGCTGGCGCAGATAATGATCCGCGATCACGCACGCCACCATGGCCTCGCCGATCGGCACGGCGCGGATGCCGACGCACGGATCGTGGCGGCCCTTGGTGGAGATTTCGGTGTCGCGGCCGTAGCGGTCGACGGTGCGGCGGGGATTAAGGATCGATGAGGTCGGCTTGACTGCAAAGCGCGCCACCACCGGCTGCCCGGTGGAGATGCCGCCCAGAATACCGCCGGCATTGTTGGAGAGAAACTTGAGCTTGCCGTCGTTGCCCACGCGCATTTCGTCGGAATTCTCTTCGCCGCTCAGCGTCGCGGCGTCGAAGCCGGCGCCGATCTCGACGCCCTTGACGGCGTTGATGCTCATCAGCGCCGCGGCGAGATCGCCATCGAGCTTGCCATAAATCGGCGCGCCGAGGCCTGCTGGCACGCCTTCGGCGATAATCTCGATCACCGCGCCGGTCGAGGAGCCGGCCTTGCGCACGCCATCGAGATAGCCTTCCAGCATGGTGGCGAGCTTTGAGTCCGGACAGAAAAACGGATTGCGCGCGATTTCGTCCCAGTCGAAGCGCGCGCGGTCGATGCGGTGCGGGCCCATCTGGATGAGGGCGCCGCGCACGTTCAGGCCGGGCACGATCTTGCGCGCAATCGCGCCGGCGGCGACTCGCATCGCCGTCTCGCGCGCCGACTGGCGGCCGCCGCCGCGATAATCGCGCAGGCCATATTTGATGTCATAGGTGTAGTCGGCGTGGCCGGGACGGTACTTGTCCTTGATGTCCGAGTAATCCTTTGAGTGCTGGTCGACGTTGTCGATCAAAAGCGCAATCGGCGTACCGGTCGTGATTTGCGTGCCGGTCATCGCGTCGGCGAACACGCCGGAGAGAATCCTAACCGTATCCGGCTCCTGGCGCTGCGTGGTGAAGCGCGACTGCCCAGGGCGGCGCTTGTCCAAATAGGGCTGAATGTCGGCCTCGGTCAGTGGTATGCGCGGCGGACAGCCGTCGACCACGCAGCCGATCGCCGGCCCGTGGCTCTCGCCGAAGGTCGTGACCCGGAACATATGGCCGAAGGTGTTGAACGACATGGTTTACAAATTTGTTGCGCCAGCCGGCGCTGACGGCGATTGCAGCCGCGCACTGTGGATTTGTTAGCCCGGTGAGTCTACCCGGTCAAATGCGTGTGTTACGCATACCTTGCCATCGTTCCGCCGGCGAATACGTAGACGACGCCGTGGACGATGTCGGCGTGGACGGCTTCTTCGTGCGGTAGAATGTTGAAATACGCGACGAGCGCTCGCGCCACGCCGCCGTGCGCGGTGACCACAGTGTCCCGTGTTACGGTCGCGTACCAGGCGGCGACGCGCGCCGTCACGTCGCGGTAGGATTCGCCGCTTGGTGGCGTAAAGCCCCATTTGTCGCGCTCGCGGGCCGCCAACGCTTCGGCGTCGCGCGCCGCGATTTCACGTAGCGTCAGGCCTTCCCAGTCGCCGAAGGAAATCTCGATGAGACGATTGTCGACGCCATAGCCGTCCGGATCGAGATCGAGCGCGGTACGAACCAGCTCCATGGTCTGCCGCGCGCGGCACAGCGGGCTCGATACGTAGGCGCAATCGGCTGCGGCGCGTTTGTCGCGTTCCAACAGGTCGCGCAGAATGCCGCCGCAATGACTGGCTTGCCGGCGGCCGCGCGCGTTCAGCGGCGTGTCGCGATGGCCCTGCAGCCGTTGCTCGGCATTCCAGTCGGTCTCGCCGTGGCGGATGTAATAGAGTACCGGCATGCCGGGGCCTGAAATTGGGGAACAACAAATTAGAGACGAGAAATCAGGACGTATATCCGCAATTTTTCATCCGCTTCGTGATTGCAGATTTAGTCGCCGGTCTTGCCCACCGCGATGTCCGGCGCGTCGGGGTGCTTGATGCCGACAATATGATAGCCGGCGTCGACGTGATGTATTTCGCCGGTCACGCCGCGCGACATGTCGGAGAGCAGATACGCAGCCGCCTCGCCGACATCCTCGATGGTGACGTTGCGGCGCAGCGGCGCGTTGTGTTCGTTCCATTTGAGAATGTAGCGGAAGTCGCCGACGGCCGATGACGCCAGCGTCTTGATCGCGCCCGACGAGATGGCATTGACGCGGATGTTCTTGCCGCCGAGGTCGGCGGCCAGGTAGCGAACGCTCGCCTCGAGCGCGGCCTTGGCCACGCCCATGACATTATAATGCGGCATCCACTTCTCGGCGCCGTAATAGGTCAGCGTCAAGAGCGAGCCGCCATTCGGCATCATCTTTTCGGCGCGCTGCGCGATTGCGGTGAACGAATAGCAGCTGATCAGCAGCGTCTTGGTGAAATTGTCGGCGGTGGTGTCCACATAGCGACCGTCGAGCTGGTCGCGGTCGGAAAAGGCGATGGCGTGGACCAGGAAATCGATGCCGCCCCAGGCTGAGGCAAGCTGAGCGAACGCGGCGTCGATAGTCTCCGGGACCGACACATCGCAGTCGCCGACCACGATGCCGCCGACCTCCTCGGCGAGCGGCTCGACGCGCCGCTTCAGCGCATCGCCCTGATAGGTGAAAGCGAGCTCGGCGCCATGCCCGCGGCAGGCCTTGGCTATGCCCCAGGCGAGCGAGCGCTGATTCGCAACCCCCATGATCAGGCCGCGCTTGCCGCGCATCAGGCCCGCTGCTTCCGGCATCGCGCTGACCCTGTCCGAACTCAATGACCCCAAATCCCCCGCTGCCACCTATGGCATAGGGCCGCCCGATCCGACAAGCGCGTGGCTTGGCCTTGATACGGGCCTTAATGGGGGCCTTGATACAAATCTCGCCCCGACTGTCGCGCGCCGTGGCGGTTTCTTCGCGTTAAGGAATAGCGCGCTCACCGTGGTGTTGTTTGGATGTAGGCAGGGTATTTGTCCGTTGCCGTGCCGGGCTCTTTGCTGACAATCTGCTCAACGGTGGAGCGCATGATTGAGTGATTTTCGAGCTCAGATCGAGGCGGCCATACCGGCGCTGCGGCGCTACGCGCGGGCGCTCACCCGCGACGCCGATACGGCCGACGACATCGTGCAGGACACGCTGGTTCGGGCGTTGCGTTCCGAGCATCTGTTCTACGGCGGCGACGTTCGGGCATGGCTCTACACCATCCTGACCAATCTCAACCGCAACCGGCTGCGGAGCTTGTCGCGGCGTCCGGCGATCACTCCGATCAAGGACAGCGACTCTGCGACGGCCGGGCCGGAAGCGGGTGGACGCGACATTGGCCGCGCGCTCGACGATCTCGCCGAGGAGCCGCGCGCGGCGCTGCTGCTTGTCGTGCTTGAAGGGTTGACCTACCGCGAGGTGGCCGAGGTGCAGGGCGTGCCTATCGGCACGGTGATGTCGCGGCTGGCGCGCGCCCGCATGCAGATCCGCTCTTATTTGGACGGCGAGCGCCCGGCGTTGCGCCGCGTGAAATGACAAAGAGAGAAAATAAATGATTGATCGAGATTCCATTGTGACCGAAGACGAGCTTCACGCTTACGTGGACGGCGAACTGCCCGGGGAGCGGCGTGGCGCGGTCGAGGCTTGGCTCGCGACACATCCCGATGCTGCGGCCGCTGTGGCAGCCTGGCGCAGCCAGGCCGAGCTGATCCAGGCGCGTTACGGCGGCGTCGCCGATGAGCCGACGCCGGATCGGCTTAGCGTCGCGCGGCTCGCGTGCCGCCGCCGTAACGGCTGGGTCGCGGTCGCGGCTGCTGCTGCGCTCGTCGCTTTCATCGGCGGCGGCGCCACCGGCTGGTTTGTGCACGGCACGACGGCCGCCGCTCCGTCGGACTTGAATCGCTATACGGCCGAGGCGCTCGATGCCTACCGGCTCTACGTCGTCGAGGTCCGCCATCCGGTCGAGGTGCCGGGCGACGAGCGGCCGCATCTGACTCAGTGGCTGTCCAAGCGCGTCGGCTCGCCGGTGCGAATTCCCGAACTGGAGAAGATGGGCTTGAAACTCGTCGGCGGCAGGCTTCTGCCGGGCCCGACCGGCCCTACGGCGTTCTTCATGTACGAGACCGCCTCGGGCGAGCGGTTCACGCTCTATTGCGGTCAGACCAAGGATCAGGCGACGGCATTGCGCTACATCGCCGGCAAACACAACTCGGCGTATTACTGGGTCGACGGCAATCTGTTCTACGTGCTCACCGGGCCGGCCGAACAGAACAATCTCCATGCGATCGCGCAGGCCGCCTATGACCAGATCGACGTACGGACTCCGCCTCAAGGCGGGTGAATTGGCGTCCGGTTTCGGCTAGGATAGTCGACAACGATCCCTGACCGAAAAGCGAGGTGCACGATGAGCCTGATGTCAACGATCGATGCTACCGCTGAGCGCGGCGCGCGAACGACGCTGCAGTTCAGGCCGCTGACCAAACACATCGGCTGCGAAGTTTCGGGTATCGACTTGCGCCAGCCGTTGTCGTCGGCCGATGCGTCGGCGATCTACCGCGCCTGGCTCGACGGTGCGGTCTTGTTGTTCCGCGATCAGGATCTGTCCCAGGAGGACCTGATCCGTGTCACCGGCATTTTCGGCGATTTCGCACCCCTCGGCCGGCCGAAGCATACGCTGCCGAGCGGTTTCTCCAAGATCCTGCCCAATATCATGCTGATCTCGAACATCCGCGAGAACGGCGAGACCATCGGCGCGCTGCCCGACGGCGAGATGATGTTTCATCACGACACCATTCACCGCGGCGATCCGCACAAGGCGACGCTGCTCTATTCGGTGGAGATTCCGACTTACGGCGGCGACACGCTGTTCGCCAGCGGCACCGCCGCCTACGACACGCTCGATGCAGCGATGAAAAAGCGGCTCGATGGTCTCAAGGCCGTGAACCATTACGTCTACAATTCGGTCAAGCGCAACGATAAGCAGGCTGTCGATGCGTCGAGTCAGGCGGTGCATCCGGTGGTGCGCACCCATGACGAGACTGGCCGCAAGGCGCTCTACGTCAATCGCCTGATGTCGGTGCGCATCGAGGGCATGGACGAGGCCGAGAGCGATGCGCTTCTCAACACGCTGTTCGATCATTCGGAAAAGCCGGAATTCGTCTACACCCATGGCTGGCGCAAGGGCGATCTGATCGTCTGGGATAATCGCAATTCGAGTCACGCGCGCACCGATTTTCCCGCCGACCAGCGCCGCTTATTGCTGCGCACCACCGTGAAGGGCAATTGCCGACCGTATTGATAACGAGGAACTGCACATGAAAACCCTGGTGATCGAACACACCGCGCCGTTCCAGGGGCTGCCGGAACTGGTGGCCGACGCCGAAGGCCTGTTTGCCCGCGAGGGGCTGAAGATCGAATGGGCCAACACCAATGTCGGCGTCGATCGCAGCGCGCACACCGAGGTGTTCGATCCGAAAGGCCTCGACCCGTTCCGCAGCCACGGCCGCCTGCTCGAACAGGGCAAGGCCGACATGTACAATGCCTTCGAATGGGGCAATTATTGCCGCGTGCAGGCGACCGGCGTGAACAGCCGCCAGCTCGGCCGCCGCGCCATCGTCACTTATGCCGCCATCGCGGTGCGGCCGGAATCGCCGGTCTACACAACGCAGCAGCTGGCGCGCCGCAAGGTCGGCGTGCCGTTTTATTTCGGCACGCATTATCTCGCGCTGCACATGCTGGAAGGTTTCGTGCCGCGCGAGGACATCATGGTGTGCAGCGTGCCGCACGGCTCGCGCTTTCGCTTCGATTTGCTGATGAGCGGCGAGATCGAAGCCACCACTCTGACCGAACCGTACGTAACGCTGGCGGAGAAGAAGCGCTGCCGGCTTATCTGCTCGGCGTTCTATCACGGCACTCAGGTCGGCACCGACAAGATCGATGCCGAGACGATGGGCGCCTATAACCGCGCCGTCGGCGAAGCGGTGCGGCGCATCAACGCCAACAAGCGCGGCTATCTCCACTATTTCATCGACTATCACAAGGCGCGCGATCCGGAGATCGGCACGCTTGCCCCCGACGATCTGCGCGAAAGCCGCCTCGTCGTCTGTGAGCCGGCGCCGATCCCGCCCGACGAAATGCAGCGCACCTACGACTGGGTGAAGAGCTGGGGCATGCTTGAAACGACGCAAACCCCGCTCGATCTGGTCAACATCGACGTGCAGGCAAGGGCGCACGCCGCGGCGTGATGAGCGACGAGACGCGCAACCACATGTTGAGATCAAGATACGGATTGCGTATAGTCTTGATATGACGATTACGCTTCGTCCCGCCCAGCAGAAGTGGCTTGAAGAACAGGTTGCGGCCGGGAGATTTCCCTCAGTCGATGACGCCGTAGCGATCGCGGTTGCCGAGCTGATGGAGACGGCAGACGACGATCTTGCTTGGGCGAAACCTTTCGTCGACGAGGCGCGGGCGGCCGCTGCACGCGGCGAAGTCGTGTCGCTCGAAGATGCGCTGGCCGATATCGACGCGCACCTTGCGACGCTCAAACGGTGATGGCGCGAGTCGTCGTCGCTGACCTAGCCAAGCGCGATCTTCGACGGATTTTATCCGATCTCGCCGAGCGCGCCGGTTACCGAGTAGCTGAACGCTATGCAGAGGATTTCAAGGCTGCCTACCGGCGCCTGCGGAGTTTTCCCGATAGCGGCTCACCTCGCCCGGCTCTCGGACTCGATACTCGGATCGTGCTCGTGCTCCCCTACATCGTCATTTACGAAAGCAGAGGAGGGACGGCCACTGTGCTGCGAGTCATGCACGGAAAGCGTAACATCACGCGCGATGTCATCCGCTAAAACGGCGCGCGCGGGCTTGCGAAGCTGGGCAATGTGCCGATGTGGGCTGAATGGGAAGTAAGCTTGACGCGTGTGTGCGCTGAACTGCATCCTGGAGTGCCGAAAACGGCAATACCCTGTTAGCACAGGCCGTCCGTGGAACCATCAGATTTACCGCCTCCTCTGTGCTTCGTGCTCATGCCGTTCGGGCGGAAGACCGACGCTGCCGGGCGTGTGACCAATTTCGATTCTGTGTTCAAAAACATCATCGCTCCCGCCGTTGAGCAGGCAGGTCTTGAGCCGATCCGCGCCGATGAGGAAAAGATCGGTGGCACCATCCATAAGCCGATGTTCGAACGGCTTATGCTCTGTCACTACGCGGTTGCCGATATCACCGGCGCCAATCCCAACGTATTTTACGAACTCGGCATCCGCCACGCGTTGCGGCCGTCGAGTACCGCGATCGTGTTCCGGGAAGGCACCGTCATCCCGTTCGACATCGCTCTGGTTCGCGGTATTTCCTACAAGACCGACGCCGCCGGCGAGCCGCTCGATATCGAAGGGCCGATCGCGGCGATCGCGTCACATCTGACGGCGTCGCGGCATGAGCCGCATGACGACAGTCCGATCTTTCAACTGGTCGATGTGTTGCCGCATTGGCAAATCGATCATTCCAAGACTGATGTATTCCGCGAGCAGATCGATTATTCGAAACGCTACAAGAAGCGGCTCGCCGACGCGGTGCGCGTGGGCGCCGAAGCGGTCCAGGAGATCGCCGCCGAGGCGGCGCTGAAAAACCTCAACGACATCGAAACCGGCATCATCGTCGACCTTTATCTCTCGCTGCGCGACGTCGAATCCCACGGGACGATGATCGAGCTGTATGAGCGCATGCCGACGCCGCTGCAGCGCGCGAAGATGATCCGCGAGCAACTCGGCTTCGCGCTCAATCGGGTCGAGCGTTTCGACGACGCCGAGACGGTGCTCAAGGAAGTCATCGCCGAGTTCGGTGCGTCGAGTGAGACCAACGGGCTGCTCGGCCGCATCTATAAGGACCGGTGGAGCAAAGCGAAGGAAGCCGGCCGGCCCGAGGCGCGCAGCCTCCTGCGGCGAGCCATCGATACATACCTGGAGGGTTTTGAAGCCGACTGGCGTGACGCCTATCCGGGCATCAACGCGTTGACCTTGATGGAGCAGCAGGACAAGCCCGATGCCCGCAAGGCGCGCATCCTTCCAGTCGTGACGTATTCGGTGACCCGCAAGGCGACGAAGAGCGCCGATTATTGGGATTACGCGACACTGCTCGAGCTTGCCGTGCTGGGTGACGATCGCGACGCCGCCGACGAAAATCTGGCGGAAGTGGCTTCGCATGCGCGCCACGCCTGGGAGGTGCAGTCGACCAAGCGCAATCTCGGCCTGATCCGCGCCGCGAGAGAGACACGGCGCGAAGATGCTGCCTGGATCAAACAGATTGAAGACGATCTGGAGCGCAGCGCCGAAGAACTCAAGCCGGCAGGCTAGGGCGAAATCGATAGATCCAAATCGTCATTGCGAGCGAAGCGAAGCAATCCAGGGGCGGAGATCGCCGACTCCTGATGGTGTGGACGGCCCCCGACGGCATCGCTGTGCCAGAATGAGGTCGTTTGGAGATCTCAGACAAGGGAGCCGTCCGTGGAGAAGCTTAGCCGCATTGGCATGGATACGTCGAAGCATATCTT
>JBAQJL010000180.1:0-68621 GCA_049300295.1 Xanthobacteraceae bacterium | reverse complement strand
CGACCAGCTCAGCGCGGCGAGCGACGCCAGATGGCCGCCGGCAGACGCGCCCATGAGCCCGATGCGTTGCGGATCGATGCCGAACTCACCCGCCTTGCCACGCACGAATTGCACGCCCGCAAGTACGTCCTGGACCGCATGAGGAAACGTCTTGCCTTTGGTGGCCAGCCGATAGCTGATCGTGAACATCGCGATGCCGCGCGACGCAAGATACGGCCCCCAATACTGAAACGCCGAGCGCGCACCCTGCACCCAACCGCCGCCATGCACGGCGACCAGCGCCGGCGCTCCCGTTTTACCCTTCGGCAGATAAAGGTCACCGGCAAGCTCGACGCCATCGTGATTGGCGTAGGTAATGCCGAGTTGGGTGGTGACGCTGTCGCTCGATTGGGCCATTGATTCACCTCTTGGTTGCGCTCCGCCACATCATGCATGCAGTGGCGATGTGGCGCTCATGCTTATGGCGCAAAGCATCCTTGCCGCCAACACCGGGCCCGCGCTGGCAAAACTTTTTCACCGTGCTAGAAGGACAGATCGGGCTGCAACTGCGCCCTGTTTGTAAGGAGCTGGAGGAAGGATGTCGCTGGCGGTTGAAAGCGCGGCGCCTACACTCGCCGTCAACGGAACGCGGATCGAGATGGTGGAGCGCGGCGCAGGACGTCCCCTTCTGTTTCTGCACGCTGAAAACGGCATCGAACCGGCGCGGGAAGCGATCGACGAACTGGCCAAAGGGGCGCGGGTGATCGCGCCGACGCATCCGGGATTCGGCCAATCGGAACTGCCCAAGGGCATGCGCAGCGTTGACGATCTGTCCTATTTCTATCTCGACCTGCTCGATCAACTCGACCTGCGCGATGTGACTGTCGTCGGTATCTCGCTCGGCGCTTGGATCGCTGCCGAGATCGCCATCAAATCGACCGCGCGGCTGTCGCGGCTGGTGATGGCCAACGCGGTCGGCGTCAAGATCGCCGACCGCGAAACGCGTGACATCGTCGATATCTTCGCGCTGACCGAGAAGGAATTCATCGACATAGCCTATTGGGACGCGGCGCGTGGCACGCGCGATTACAAGGCGCTGCCGGACGACGAAGTGCTCGCGGCGGCGCGCGCGCGCGAGGCGACCGCGCGCTTTGCCTGGAACCCGTATTTCCACAATCCGCGGCTCAAGAGCCGGCTGCATCGCATTAACATTCCGACGCTGTTCCTGTGGGGCACGCACGACCGCATGCTCAGCGAGCCGTATGGGCGCGCTTACAGTGCGCTGATCCCGGGCGCTCGGTTCGAGACGATCGATCGCGCCGGACATTTTCCCGATCACGAGCAGCCCAAAGCTTTCGCGCAGAAAGTCCTGGCATTCGCGGACGCCCGTTAAAGTCAAGACACGAAAGAAATCCCATGCGAGTCTATCAGTTCACCGAGCAGCCCTATTACCCGACCTGGAACGACCATTCAGGCTCGCTGCGCGTCAATCTGCTCAATCAAAAATGCGATCCGCACGTCGCCGCCGATCTGTTCCATCGCTATTACGACGAGTGGCAGCTCGCCGATGAACTCGGCCTCGATATCATGCTCAATGAGCATCATCAGACCGCGACCTGCATGTCGTCGACTGTGGTGGTCGGGTTGTCCGTGCTCTCGCGTATCACCCGGAACGCACGCCTCCTCGTGCTCGGTTATCCGATCGGGCACCGGCCCGACCCGCTGCGCTGCGCCGAGGAGTTGTCGACCATCGACGTGATCTCACGCGGCCGCCTCGACATGGGATTCATCAAGGGCGTGCCTTATGAATTTCCGGCCTCCAATCAAAATCCGGTCGGCGTCATGGAGCGATTCTGGGAATCGCTCGACTTCATTATCAAAGCGATGACCACGCACGACCGGCTGTTCAACTGGGAAGGCGAGTATTTCCACTACCGGCAGGTCAACGTCTGGCCGCGAGTGTGGCAGCAGCCGCATCCGCCGATCTGGACCACGACCGGCTCGACCACGCAGGCGCGGCTCCTGGGCGAGCGCGGCTATGTCATGGCCACGCTCGGCTCGGGCTACAACACGCGCCCGCTCTACGATTCCTACCGCCGCGGCTATATTGCCAAGCGCGGTAAGGCACCGGGACCGGACCGCTTCGCCTATCTGGGGCTTGTCGCGGTGGCACACGACAAGGAAGAGGCGCGCAAACGCGGCGAACTGGTCGCCGGCTATCTGCGCTCAAGCGGCATCGTGCATCTGCCGTTCCGCAATCCGCCCGGCTTCCTCACGGCGGAGGACAACGCCCGTTTGTTGCGCGGCCAGACGCCGCCGCGCAGCTACACCAAGGATCGCCGAGTCATCAGCATGGCGAGCGCGAGCGCCGAGCACCTGATCGCCGCCGGCATTCTGTTCTGCGGCACGCCCGACGAGGTCTACGAGCAGATCATCGATTTCTGCGACTACTGCGGTGGCATGGGCAATTTGCTGATGATGGGCCATGCGGGCTTCATGACTCACGAGCAGACGGCCGACAATCTCACGCTGTTTGCGCGCGAGGTTTATCCGCGCCTCAAGGCCTGGAAGCAGCCCGACGCCGAACAAATCGGGGCGCAAGCCGTCGCCGGCGCCGAAAAGGCGGCGGCAGCTGTCACCGCACGGGCGGGCGATCTGGTCGACGCCGGGATTGCGGCGCGATAGGCCTTCGGGCGGCCCCTGATCTGTCATGCTCCGCGGAGGCGGAGCATCCAGTAATCGCGGAATTCCTAATTGATGCATTGCCGCGATTGATTACACTGGCGGTGAATACTGGATCGTCCGCTTTCGCGGACGATGACAATGCGGGTTTGTTGCGGAGCGCTTGCCTCATGCGAGTCTACCACTTCAGCGAACAGGCCTATTACCCGGCGTGGAACGAGCATTCCGGAACGCTGCGCGTCACCTTTCCCAGCCGAAAATGCGATCCGCACGTCGCCGCCGATCTGTTTCATCGCTACTACGACGAATGGCAGCTCGCCGACGAACTCGGTCTCGACATTATGCTCAACGAGCATCATCAGACCGCGACCTGCATGTCGTCATCGGTTGCGATCGGGCTCGCGGTGCTGGCGCGCATTACCAAACGCGCGCGTCTTCTGGTGCTCGGCTACCCGATCGGCCACCGGCCCGATCCGCTGCGCGCCGCCGAGGAACTGTCGACTATCGATGTGATTTCGCGCGGCCGGCTCGACATGGGCTTCATCAAGGGCATTCCCTATGAGATCGCCGCGTCGAACCGTAATCCGACCGAGCTGATGGAGCGCTTCTGGGAGGCGCACGACTTCATCATCAAGGCGATGACGACGCACGATGAGGACTTCAACTGGGACGGCGAATACTTTCAGTACCGGCACGTCAATGTCTGGCCGCGGGTGTGGCAGGAACCGCATCCGCCGGTGTGGTCGACCACCGGAAGCTCAACCCAGGCACGCGTGCTCGGCGAGCGCGGTTACGTCATGGCGACGCTCGGCACTGGTTACGGTTCGCGCAAGCTCTACGATGCCTACCGCAAGGGCTACATGACAGTGCACGGCAAGGCGCCGGCGGCGGATCGCTTCGCCTATCTGGGCCTTGTCGCCGTTTCTCACGACAAGGCGGAGGCATATCGCCGCGGCGATCTGATTGCCGGCTACCTGCGCACCAGCCCGATCGTGGCGCTGCCGTTCCGCAACCCGCCCGGCTATATCTCTCCGGAGGACAATGCCCGAATGCTGCGCGGTGAGACGCCGCCGCGCACCTACACCAAGGACGGCCGCGTCATCTCCATGCAACATGCCGGCGTCGATGACCTGATCGATTCCGGCGTGCTGTTCTGCGGCACGCCCGACCAGGTCTACGACCAGATCGCCGACTTCTGCGGCCATTGCGGCGGTATGGGCAATCTTCTGATGATGGGGCAAGGCGGCGAACTCACCCACGCGCAGACCGCCGACAACCTCACCCTGTTCGCCCGCGAGGTTTATCCCCGGCTCAAGGCGTTCGAGCAGCCGGACGCCGAAGAAGCGGCGCGCGCCGTGGCGGCCTAGCAGTGCACGAGGTCAATAGTGATAACGGCACTGGACGATTTCGATCTGTTGTGCATCGCCCTTGCCGGAAACGCGATAGACGAGCCGGTGCTCTCCGGTGATGCGCCGCGACCACCAGCCGCTGAGCTGATGGCGGAGCGGTTCGGGCTTGCCGAGGCCCTTGAATGGGTCGCGTCCGACGTCCTTGATCAGATCGTTGATCGAGGTGAGCACTTTCTGGTCCGTTTTCTGCCACTGAAGATAATCCTCCCAGGCACCGGCGGCCCAGACGATCTTCACGCGGCATTCCCGTGCTCGTCTTCATTAAGATTGTGCTCGGCAAGTTTCCCCGCATCGGCTTCCTCAACGGCAGACATCAGGCGTGCGGCGTTTCTCGGGCTGCGCAACAAATGCAGTGTCTCCATCAAGCTATCGTATTCGGCCTCGGACAGCAGGACGACGGAACGAGCGTTCTGGCGCGTCACGAGCAACGCATCCCGCGTGTCGCAGACCGCATCCATATAGCTCGCGAGCCGGGCCCGTAGATCGGTGTAAGAGACGTGACGCATAGGACTTCTCGCTGAAATTATCGTACGGTAATATGACCATGTACATAAACATGTCAATCTGACAGCCGTGTTCAAAATTTGGCATAAATCTTGATTTTGGGACGCCTCCGAATGTAAGGTCCTGGCATCCCTTCCAGCCCTCTTTCCTAAGATCGAGCGGCGTGGTCCGTATGGATAAAGAGGCTAACCTGGAGGCATCCCCGGCCTCCGCGGCTGCAGCGCCGATCGGATAATCGAACCATGGCAACACGCATCACCATCAGAAAACCCGACGACTGGCACCTGCACGTGCGCGACGGCGAAATGCTCAAGGCCGCGCTGCCCTATACGGCCAAGCATTTCGGCCGCGCCATCGTGATGCCGAACCTGGTCCCACCGGTGCGCACCACGGCGGACTGCATCGCCTACCGCGAACGGGTGATGGCGGCTCTGCCGGCCGGCTCCAAGTTCAAGCCGCTGATGACCTGTTATCTCACCGACGACACTGATCCCGACGACGTCGAGCGCGGCTTCCGCGACGGCGTGTTCACCGGCGTCAAGCTCTACCCGGCGAACGCTACCACCAATTCGGCCGCGGGCGTCACCGATTATACGAAGGTGATGCCTGTGCTGGAGCGGATGGAAAAAATCGACATGCCGTTTCTGATGCATGGCGAGGTGACCGACCCGGACGTCGACGTGTTCGATCGCGAAAAGGTGTTCATCGACCGTTATCTGTCGCAGTGGATCAAACGCTTCCCCAAGCTGCGCTTCATTCTGGAACATCTGTCGTCGGCCGAAGGTGCCGCGTTCGTCAAAAGCGCCGCGCCTCAGGTTGGCGGCACAATTACGCCGTATCATATGGTTCAGACTCGCAACGACACGCTAGGTCACGGGATCAATCCCTACATGTACGTGATGCCGGTAATCAAAACCGGCAAAGATCGCACCGCGTTGCGCAAGGCGGCGACGTCGGGCGAGGCCTGCTATTTCCTCGGTACCGACTCCGCACCGCACGCTTATGCACGGAAGGTTGCGATCCACGGCGTGCCCGGCATGTTCAACGCGCCGGTCGCGATCGAGACCTACGCGAAGGTATTCGAGGAGGAGGGGGCGCTCGACAAGCTCGAAGCGTTTGCCTCGCTCAACGGACCGAAGCATTATCGGATGTCGCCGAACGAGGAGACAATCACGCTGGAGAAAACGGCGTGGACCGCGCCCGAGGAGGTCAAGGTTGCTGGCCCCGACGAGCGCGCGCTGGTCTATCGCGGCGGCGAGACGATCGAATGGAAGGTGGTGAGTTGAATCCCTATTGTTAAACCGTCATCCCGAGGTGCGCGGCAAAGCTGCGCCTCGAAGGATGAGCGGCCGAAGCGCGCGGGCCGTCGCCCTTCGAGGCTCGCGGCGCTCAGGGTAACGGAATTGATGCCCACGATCAGGATGAGACCAACATGACGGCCTTCCCCGACAAAGCGGTGATGGCGGAACTCACGGCCAAGATGCTGCTCGAAGTGGATGCGGTCCGCTTCATGAGCGACAAGCCTTTCATCTACACCTCGGGCTGGGCGAGCCCGGTCTACACCGACTGCCGCAGGCTGATCTCGTTTCCGCGGGTGCGTCGTACCCTGATCGATTTCGGCGTGGCTACGGTCGAGCGCGAAGTCGGCTTCGAGCAGTTCGACGCGGTCGCCGGCGGCGAGACAGCAGGCATTCCGTTCGCCGCCTGGATGGCGGACCGCATGATGCTGCCGATGCAATACGTGCGCAAAAAGGCGAAGGGATTTGGCCGCAACGCCCAGATCGAAGGTCACATCGAAGACGGCGATCGCGTGCTGCTTGTTGAAGACATGACGACCGACGGACGCAGCAAGGTCAATTTCTGCCGCGCGCTGCGCGGCGCCGGCGCGGTCGTCGAGCATGTCTTCGTGTTCTTCTTCTATGACATCTTTCCAGAAAGTGAGAAAATCTTCGGCGATCTCGGTGTCACGCTGCACTCGCTCGCCACCTGGTGGGACGTGCTCGACGTGGCAAAGAAAAGCGGCCGGTTCGACAAAAGTAAGCTCAAGGAAGTGGAAAAGTTCATGAAGGATCCCGCTGGCTGGTCGAAGGCGCACGGTGGCGCCGCCGTGGCGGCGGAGTAAGAGGCGTGCCGCACGCGTCGCCCGAGACGGGCGGCGATTGCGATTACTGCATCGTTCGCTTGCGCGGCCGATGACAGGAATAGTTGGTCGTCTGTTTGAGAAGGTTAGCAAGAATGCCAAATCAAGTTGCGGATGTGATTGTGGTCGGCGCCGGTAATGCGGCGTTTTGCGCGGCGTTGGCGGCGCAGGAGCAGGGCGCCAAGGTGCTGATGCTCGAGGCAGCGCCGGAAGACGAGTCAGGTGGCAACAGCCGCTTTACCGCTGGTTCGATCCGCGTCGTCTACAACGGCGTCGATGACATCAGGACGCTGGTGCCCGACCTGACGCAAGCGGAGGTCGATACCACCGATTTCGGCACCTACACGGCGGACCAGTTCTTCGACGATATGGCGCGGATTACGCAGAATCACGCCGATCCCGATCTGGTCGAGCTTCTGGTCACGCGCAGCTTCGATTCACTGAATTGGCTCCGGCAGAAGGGCGTGCGGCTTATCCCGATCTACGGCCGGCAGGCGTTCAAGATCGACGGCAAGTTCAAATTCTGGGGCGGACTTACCGTGGAATCCGTCGGTGGCGGTCCCGGTCTCGTGCAGATGGAAACGGCAGCGGCAAAAAAACGCGACATCGAAATCCGCTACGGCACGCGCGGCGTCAAATTGATCGGTGACGGCAATCGGGTGGAGGGCGTGCGCGTCAAGCACGACGGCAAGTATGAGGACCTGCACGCCGGTTCGGTCGTGCTCGCCTGCGGCGGCTTCGAAGCCAATTCGGAAATGCGCACGCGCTATTTCGGCCCGGGCTGGGACATGGCGAAGGTGCGCGGCTCCCGTTACAACACCGGTGACGGCATCCGCATGGCGCTCGACATCGGCGCCAGTCCGTGCGGCAACTGGTCAGGCGGCCACGCGGTGCAATGGGAAATGAACGCGCCGGAATTCGGCGATCTCGCGGTCGGCGATCAGTTTCAGAAGCACTCTTATCCGTTCTCGATCATGATCAACGCGACCGGCAAGCGCTTCGTCGATGAGGGCGCCGATTTCCGCAACTATACCTACGCGAAATACGGCCGGGTGGTGCTGGAGCAACCCGGCCAGTTCGCTTGGCAGATCTTCGACCAGAAAGTGAAGCATCTGCAGCGCGACGAATACAGGATTCGCCAGATCACCAAGGTGACGGCGAATACCATTGAAGAGTTCGCGCAGAAGCTCGAAGGCGTAAACGCCGCCGAATTCCTCAAAACGGTGAAGGAATGGAACGCCGCGGTAAAGGCCGACGTGCCGTTCAATCCGAACGTGAAAGACGGCCGCTGCACCACTGGACTTGCCATCAACAAGAGTAATTGGGCGAACACCATCGACGCGCCGCCATTCGAAGGCTACGCGGTGACCTGCGGTTTGACTTTCACGTTCGGGGGGCTCCGCATCAACACCGATTGCGAAGTGCTCAACACCGACTATCAGCCGATCCGCGGTCTCTATGCGGCCGGCGAACTGGTCGGCGGTCTGTTCTATTTCAACTACCCGGGCGGATCCGGGCTGATGTCGGGCACGGTGTTTGGCCGGATTGCCGGCACCTCGGCAGGGCGCGCGGGAAAGAACTGACCATGGACGCCAAGGTCAAGCGCCCGTTCAACGAAATGTCCGCGACCGAGATTGCGGGCAAGATCGCGGCTGGCGAAACGACCTCGGAGTCAGTGGTGCGCGACTGCATCGCGCGTATTGGTGCGCGCGACAGTGTCGTCAAAGCCTGGGTGAATTTCGACCCCGATTTGGCGATCGCGCAGGCGCGGGCACTCGATCGCGGCGCGAAACGCGGGCCGCTGCACGGTGTGCCGATCGGCATCAAAGACATCATCGATACGTTTGACATGCCGACCGAGATGGGCTCGCCGATCTATCGCGGCCATCGGCCGCCCGCCGACGCCTCCTGCGTGGCGCTGTTGCGGCGCGCCGGCGCGGTGATCCTCGGCAAGACAGTCACCTGCGAATTCGCCGGCATGGCGCCGGGTGTGACCACCAATCCGCACAACGCTGCCCATACGCCGGGCGGTTCATCAAGCGGATCGGCCGCGGCGGTCGCCGACCATATGGTGCCGGCGGCGCTCGGCACCCAGACCGGCGGCTCGGTACTTCGCCCCAGTTCCTATTGCGGAATTTTCGGCTTCAAGCCGACCTACAATACCTTCAACAAAATGGGCGTCTGGCCTGCGGCCGACAGTATCGACACCATCGGCCTTCATGCGCGATCAATTGACGATCTTGAACTCATAACCGCGGTACTGCGCATGCAGGCGCCCCAGTCGTCGCGCAAACTCAACAGCACGCCGCGGATTGGATTGTGCCGCACGGAGATTTGGGATTCCGCGCAGCCGGAGACGATGGCGGCGGTCGAGGGTGCCGCTGCGGCACTGAGCAGGGCCGGGGCGGCCGTGAATGAGATTACGTTGCCCGCGGCGTTCAAGGGTATGCATGGCGTGGCGCGCAGTACGATCAATTTTGTCGAGCGCGCCGCCTGCATGGCGTTCCTCTGGGATAACCGCCGCGATGCGCTTTCGCCGCAAATGCGGCGCTACGTTGAGGGCGGCCAAAAAACCTCCCGCGAAGACTATGTCGCGGCCTTCCGGCGGCTCGACGAATGTCGCGCGCAGTTGGCGTCGATCTTCGACAAAGTGGATGCGTTGCTCGTGCCGTGTGTGCTTGGCGAAGCGCCCAAGGGGCTGGAATTCACCGGTGATGCCAACATGCAGGCAATTTGGACGGCGATGCATACGCCGTCGATGACGCTGCCGACCCATCGCGGCCCCAACAATCTGCCGGTTGGTATCCAGATCGTCGGGCAACGCTATGACGACGATCGTTTGTTGGCTTGTGCGCGCTGGATTTGGGACAAGATCGGCGCGCCGGAGTTGGTGGGGTGCGCGGTACAATGACCGCTCGTCCCTGCGGACGCGGGGACCCAGTGAATCGTTGTGTGCTGGTGGGCTCCCTTTGGATTTCCGCTTGCGCGAGAATGAGCGGACGGGAGTAAGTTGATGGAATTCGACAATTCCTTTGATGTGCCGCTGGCGCCCGAACAGGCGTGGTCGGTGCTGATGGACATCCAGCGCATCGCGCCTTGCATGCCGGGGGCGGAGCTGACCGAAGTCATCGATCCGCAGCACTTCAAGGGCAAGATTTCCGTTCGGCTCGGCCCGGTAGCGTTGGCGTTTGCCGGCCGCGTCGAAATCGACTCGATCGACGAGGCCAATCGCAGTGCGCGCGTCAAAGCACAGGGCAGCGACGCCAAAGGCCGTGGCGGCGCGAACGCCAACGCGACATTTCACATCGAGCCCGCGGGCGACGGCGCGCGCGTGATAATCCATACCGACCTGATGCTGTCGGGAGCAGTCGCGCAATATGGCCGCGGTGTCGGGATGATCCAGGCGACGGCGGCACAGATTATCGGTCAGTTCGCCGGCAATTTGCGCACGCAACTCGCGCAACAGCCGCCGTCACCGCCAAAGGCGCCTGCGGCCGCCGCGCAGTCCCCCGAAATCGCGACGGCGCGACCTGCCGCGCCGAGTCCGGCCACGCCGGCAGCGCCGCCGCCGTCGGCTGCCAAACCGATCTCAGGCTTTTCACTGATCGCGCGGGTGATCTGGCAGCAGATACTCTCTCTGTTCGGCGGACGGCGGTCTTGAGCGAACTGATCGGCGCGCGGGTTAACCGCATCGAAGATCAAAAACTGCTCTGCGGCAGTGGCCGCTATATCGACGATATCGCCTCGCCGGGTGCGCTCTCCGCGGCCTTCGTGCGCAGTCCGCATCCGCACGCGCTTGTTCATGGCGTCGACGCCGAAGCGGCGCGCGCCGTGCCGGGCGTTACCGCGGTATTTACGCTCGACGATCTGATGCCGGTACTCAGCCAACGCCGCATGATGCGAGTATCCAATTCTGGCACGCGGCTCGACCAGAGCTGGGCCTACGCGCTGGCCGACGGCGAAGTGTCGTTCGTCGGCGAGCCGGTGGCGATCGTCATCGCCGCGGATCGCTACATCGCCGAAGATGCCGCGGCGCTGGTTGTTGTCGATTACGATGTCCTGCCGGCCGCGACCGATTGCCGGACGGCGTATGCCGAGCGCGCGACGCCGGTTCGCCGTGAACTCGCGTCGAACAAGATCAGCTCTTACAAGGTCGCTTTTGGCGACATCGATGCGGCCTTCGCTAAGGCGGCGCACGTCGTGGGCGAGGACCTGTGGCAGCATCGCGGCGCCGGCCATTCGATCGAGGGCCGCGGGATTTTGGTCGAAGTGTCCGATCGCGAAATCCAGGTGTGGGCTTCGACCCAGAAGGCACACGATCTGCGCTACGCGTTCGCCGAATACATCCGGCTCGACGAAAACCGGTTGCGCGTAGCGACGCCTGATGTCGGTGGCGGCTTTGGCCCCAAGCTGTGCGTTTATCCCGAGGACGTCGCTGTGGTCGCCGCAGCGACGATGCTGCGCCGTTCGATCAAATGGATAGAGGACCGCCGCGAGCATTTCACCAACGCGGTTCAAGAGCGGGACCAGTATTGGTCGATCGAAATCGCTGCTGACGCCGACGGCCGGGTGCGCGGTGTACGCGGCCGGCTGGTCCACGACGTCGGTGCTTATGCGTTGCAGGATGTGAACCTGCCGTACAATTCCGCCAGCACGCTCACCGGGCCCTATATGGTTCCGGCGCTGGCGATGGATGTGGTGGTGACGCACACCAACAAGACGCCGGTTTCCTCGGTGCGCGGCGCCGGCTATCCGCAGGCCGCCTTCGCCATGGAGCGGTTGCTGGACGCACTGGCGCATAAGCTCAACGTCGAGCGTTCCGAACTGCGTCGCCGCAATCTCATCCCCGCGGAGAAAATGCCGTACCTCAAGCCGCTCAAAACGCGGGCCGGCGAGCAGGTGCAATACGACAGCGGCGACTATCCGGCTTGTCAGGCCGAAATCCTCAAAGCCATGGGCTGGGACGATTTCCCGCGCCGCCAAGCTGAGGCGCGTGCACAAGGGCGCTATCTCGGCGCTGGCTTGGCGCACGGCGTCAAGGGTACCGGCCGCGGCCCGTTCGAATTCGGCGGCGTGCGCGTGTCGCCGACCGGCGGCATCACGGTTTCGACAGGTGCGGCGGCGATGGGGCAGGGCGTTGCCACTGCGCTCGCGCAGATCTGCGCCGAGTCCTTCGGCGTGCGCGCGCAGGACGTCACCGTCGTCGCCGGCGATACTGCGGCGACGCCGCTCGGGCTCGGCGGCTTCGCCAGCCGCCAGACCGTCACCGCCGGGTCGTCGGTGCATGTCGCCGCCCAGGCCGTCGCCGCCAAGGCGCGCAAGCTTGCGAGCCACGTGCTCGAAGCGGCCGAGGAGGATCTCGAAATCGCCGACGGCGTCGTCCGCGTCGTCGGCGCGCCGCAGCTCAACGTCAAGCTCGGCGAACTGGCGCGGATCCTCAAAGGCGCGCCGGGTTATGGATTTCCGCCTGGTCTCGATCCCGGTCTTGAGGCGAGTGCCACATTCCGCGTCGATCAGCTGGCCTATTCCAACGCCTGCCACGTCGCCGAAGTCGAGGTCGACATCGAGACCGGCGCCGTCACCGTTCGTCGCTACGCCGCGATCCAAGATGCCGGCCGGCGCGTCAACCCGATGCTCGTCGAGGGCCAGATTCATGGCGGCATCGCCCACGGCATCGGCAACGCCATGTTCGAGTGGATGGGCTACGACGCGTCCGGTCAGCCCGTCACGACCACGTTTGCGGACTATCTGCTGCCGACCGCGACCGAAATGCCGAAATTCGAGACGCTGTACAAAGAGTCGTGGTCGCCGCGTAATCCGCTTGGAGTCAAAGGGGTTGGCGAGCTTGGCGTCATTCCCGCTGCGGCGGCGCTGATCTCGGCGATCGAGGATGCGCTGTCGCCGTTCAACGTGCACATCGCGCAGACGCCGATCATGCCGCATGAACTGCTCGAGCTGATTGCGCGTGGACGTGAGGGGCCGGCGACGTAAGCCGATCGGATTTACACGACGGCGCACGGATCGGACGCCGCGGAGCAAAAACAGGGGAGTCGATATGAGGAATTTTTGGAGTGCGGCGCGGGTTCTGTGTTTCGCCGCGATAGCTTGCGCGGTGGCAGCGCCCGCGCAAGCGCAAAACTATCCGAACCGGCCCATTCACTTCGTCCTGCCTTACCAGCCCGGCGGCATTGTCGATTTTACCGGACGCGTGCTGGCCAAGCAGCTCACGATCGCGATGGGACAGACTGTGGTCGCTGAAAACAAGCCGGGCGCGGGCGGCATTGTCGGTACCGATTACGTCGCGCACGCGGCGCCTGACGGCTACAACATTGTGCTCATGGATCCCGGTTTCGTCGCCAATCCGATCCTGCAAAAGACGATGCCCTACGATATCTTCAAGGATATGGTGGCGGTCTCCATCGTCAGTTCTTCGCCCGAAGTCCTGGTCGTGACGCCGAGCCTCGGCCTCAAGACCTATGCGGACCTTGTCGCCTACGGCAAAGCCAATCCCGGCAAGCTGAATTACGGGACCGCCGGTGTCGGCACCGCCCCGCATCTTGCCGCGGAGCTGTGGAAGGCGCGCACCGGCATCGCCGCCACGCACGTCCCGTATAAGGGCATTGGGCCCTCCTACATCGATTTGATGAGCGGCAAGATCCAGATGGAGTTTTCCAGCATCGCCGGCGCCCTGCCGTTCACCTCCAAAGGCAACGTCATTCCCCTGGCGACCACCGGCGACAAGCGTCCGGCCGTCTATCCGAATGTGCCGACCATGATCGAGGCTGGCCTGCCGGGGTTCGACGTCGACCTTTGGCTCGGCATCTACACCTCAGCCAAGACGCCGCCCGATGTGCTGGCCAAGCTCAACAGCGGCATTGCCAAGGCGCTTCAGGCAGACGAGCTCAGGACCGCATTCGCCAAATTTGGGCTGACGCCGCGCGGCACCAGCCTTGCCGAAAGCGCAGCCTTTACCCGATCCGAATATGAGAAATGGAAGAAGGTCATTACAGACGCACACATCACACTCGATTGATCTGTGTGCGTTTTCCGCTGTTTGCAGCGCTAGCCTTCGCACTAAGCGCGCCATGCGCCGCTACCGCAGGCTATCCGTCGCGGCCGGTTCATCTGATCTTGCCCTACGCGCCGGGAGGCATCATCGAGTTTGTCGGCCGTACGCTTTCGCAGAAGCTCGGCGAGGTTCTCCACGAGCCGGTCGTTGTCGAGGATCGTCCGGGCGCCGGTGGCATCGTCGGCGTCAACTACACCGCTCACGCGGCGCCCGATGGCTACACCATCGTGCTGGTCGATCCGGCCATCGTTACCAACCCGTCGCTGCATAAATCCTTGCCCTACGATATCTTCAAGGATCTCGTCCCGATCTCGATCGTCGCCACCGCGCCCGAAGTGCTTGTCGTCGCGCCGCAGCTTGGCATCAAGACCCAGGAAGCGCTCGTGGCCTACGGCAAGGCCAATCCCGGCAAGCTCGATTATGCCTCGGCTGGTGTCGGCAGCACACCACACCTGGCGGCTGAGCTGTGGAAGTCGCGCACCGGCATCCAGGCAACCCACGTCCCCTACGGTGGCATCGGTCCTGCGTTCATCGACCTGATGAGCGGCAAGGTGCAAATGTCGTTTTCCAGTCTTCCCGCCGCGATGCCGTTCATCGCCAAAGGCAGCCTCGTTGCACTCGCCACGACCGGCCTCAAACGCTCGCCGATGTATCCCGACCTGCCGACGGTGTCGGAATTGCTGCCGGGATACGAGGTCGATCTTTGGCTCGGCATCTATGGCTCGGCGCGGATGCCGTCCGATGTACTCGCCAAGCTCAACGGAGCCATCGACAATGCGCTGCAAGACGGCGCGTTGAAGGCCGCATTTGCCAAATTCGGCATTGCGCCGCGCGGGACCACGGTGCAGGAAGGCGCTGTGTTCACCAGGGCCGAGTATGAGAAATGGCGCAAAGTCATCCTCGGCGCCCGCATCACGCTTGACTGAGTATCGGTGAAATCATGACGTCTCCTTGGCCCACCGAATTGCGGCTGCGCAAGGATCGCAAGGCGCTCGCCGTGACGTTCGACGCTGGCGAGAGCTTCGAGCTCGCCGCCGAGTATCTGCGCGTGCGCAGCCCGAGCGCCGAAGTGCAGGGGCATTCGCCGAGCGAGCGCCGTACCGTCGCCGGTAAGGAGAATGTGCAGATTCTCGAACTGCATCCGGTCGGCAATTACGCGGTGCGCCTGGTATTCGACGACATGCACTCGACCGGGATTTTCAGCTGGGACTATCTGCACGAACTTGGCCAGAACCGCGAACGCTATTGGCGCGACTATCTGTTGGAACTCAAGGACAAGCAACTCTCGCGCGCGCCGGGGCGGTGATTAGGCTGCTTTTGCCGGGGATTTGTACCGAAATGTGCTTACACTTTTGCCGCAGGGGCCTTGGCACCAGCCTTGCCAATACGTTCTCGACCGTTTCAATCTCTCTGCAATAAGCACTCGGCTCATCCGCTTCGCCCCGTCAACCTTCGGTCAACCTCGTTCCGGCATGATCGAGCTAGTGTCGGGGTGGGGCGGACGATGGGGCGCCAACCGGCATAAGAATGGCCTCGATCCCTCTTCCCTCGGGACCGAGGCCATTCGTTTTTTCACTCAGCCAGCCTGATAGAAGCCGACTGATGAATGCGCCGATCGCGATTGTGGCGCGCGACGTCCCGCTATATTTCGGTGCATGGTTTACCAAACCTTCCGGGTGAACCTCAGCGCCTCCTCCGACATGCTCGGCCGTCGGCCAGGGACGCCAAACTTGTCGCCCACGCCGGATGTCTTTTCGGCTAGGATTGCGCGACGGCCGACAAACGCGCCGTACCAGGGAGGAGCATCGATGAAGTTGCGTATATTCGCCGCGGCCCTTGTGGCTGTCGGTACGTGCGTTGCCGGCGCCGCGCAGGCGCAGGCGCCTGATCTGAACGCCGTTCCCGAGAAGATGCCGTTCAACATCCCGTTCGGCACGCCGATTGGCCTACAGAAGGCCCAGGCAGTAATTGCCGCCGCTATCGCCGAGGCGAACAAGCGAGGTTGGCCCGAGGACTTTGCCGTGGTCGATCCCAGTGGCGATTTGGTTGCGTTCGAGCGCATGGACGGCGCGCAGCTCGCTTCGATCGCGATTGCCGAACACAAGGCGCGTACGGCCGCAAGATATCGCCGGCCCACATTGGCCTTCGAGACTGGCGTGCAGAAGTTCGGTTTCAATTATCTGCTGACGCTCGACGATGTCATCGCCTCGCGCGGCGGCATCCCGCTGGTGCAGGACGGTAAGATCATCGGCGCAGTCGGCTGCTCCGGCGGGACCGGCTCGCAGGATCAGACGTTATGCGAGGCCGCCGCAGCTACAATCGGCAAATAACGAAGCCTGCAGCCGCTATAGCGTGCAGCGAAGTGGAAGAGGGTGGCCCAGCGCCGCCCTCGATCTTTAATCGGCGCCGCTTTACGCCTTCTTGTGTTGCGCGCGGCGCTGTGGATTTGCGACAATGCGCTGCGAACACAAGCAACGCGGGACGATGCTGCCAAGTGGAGAGATTACGACATGAAAGCCTATGAATTGCCGAAAAGTGGCGCCGGGATCGATGCGCTGATGCGAGTCGAGCGGCCCGATCCGCCAAAGCCCGGCCATCGCCAGGTACTGGTCAAAGTGCGCGCCTGCTCCCTTAATTTCCGCGATCTCGGCATCGTCCGCGGCAGCTATCGGATGCCGGTGCGGGAGAAGGTCATTCCGCTGTCGGACGGCGCCGGCGAGGTTGTCGAAGCCGGCCCTGGCGTCTCTGGGGTGAAGGCTGGTGACCGCGTCGCCGGCAGTTTTTTCCAGCGCTGGCCCGGCGGCGAAGCAGCACCCGACACGCACGCCAGCGCGCTCGGTGGTGGCATCGACGGCATGCTCGCTCAGTATGCGTTGCTGGAAGAGGACGGCGTCGTAAAAATCCCCGCGCATCTTTCGCTTGAGGAGGCGGCAACGCTGCCGTGCGCCGGCGTGACGGTGTGGCACGCGATGATGGAGCACGCCAAGCTGAAAGCCGGCGATACCGTGCTGCTACAGGGCACCGGCGGTGTTTCGATCTTTGGCCTGCAATTCGCTCGCGCATTTGGCATTGCCGCCATCATCACCTCGTCGAGCGACGATAAGCTCGCGCGCGCAAAGAAGCTCGGCGCCGCGCACGGCATCAACTATAAGACCACGCCGGATTGGGAGAAGGCGGCGACGGAATTCACCGGCGGCCGCGGCGTCGATCACGTCGTTGAAGTCGGCGGCGCCGCGACCCTGACGCGCTCGTTTCACGCCATCCGCGCCGGCGGCAAGATTACGCTGATCGGCGGACTAAGCGGCGGCGCCACCGAACTCAATCCCGGACTAATCTTCGCGCGTCGCGCCAATGTGCAGGGCATCTCGGTCGGCTCGACACAGATGTTCATGGCAATGAACCGCGCCATCGAAGTGAGCGCCATCAAGCCGGTGATCGACAAGGTGTTTGACTTCGCCGACGCAAAGGCCGCGTACCACCACATGGCCTCGGGCGCGCATTTCGGCAAGATCGTTATTCGGGTCGGCTGAGACGGTCTTGGATCGCTATTCATCTTCTTTCGCATCCTGGGCGAGGCAAAATTCGTCATTGCGAGGAGCTTCGCTAGCGCTCGCAATGACGCATCGCGCTACTTGTACGCGGCGCAGAAAGCTGGTGCACCCTTTCCGATCATGGCGCAGCCACGGCGAATCTCCGAGATGATCAATGCGCAGGCGTTGCTCGCATTGCACGGCGGACGGGTGGCCGTCGAAACTTCGGTGCATTGCTTGACGTAAGTCGCGGCCTGCTGGGCGCCGACGCTCGCCGTGCAGGACATTTGCGGGGCTGGCTTGGGCCGGCCCCCGAGTTGCTTGAGGCGAGCAAGATAAGCGTTACGAATGCAGGTCGTGTCGGTCCGGCACGCATTGCGCTGCGCCAGCCAGTTTTTTTGCACCGAGGTCAACGTGCTTCGCTCGCTGGCTGGGAAACTGGCATACATGCTGGTGTAGGCGGCGGCGAGCTGGCGATCGAGCGCGGCGAGCGAGTCGTCCGAGCAAATCACGGCTTCCGTCGGCGCAAGGTTGCCGCCACACGAGTAACTTGGATTGGCCGCGGCAGCGGGAACCGCCGATTGAGCGATCAGCACAGCGGCGATGCAAGCGACCGCCGCGCCGTGGATCGCGATCATGGTGCGCGATGCCATCTTGGTCATTGATCTTCCTCCGCATCACGCATCCAAGTTCCGCGATGGAACGTTATGAGGAAGCGTACCGACGCTTGAGCGTTTTCGTAACGGGTCGCGTCGAGATTGACAACGGCAAGCAGCCACCCGCGTCCCGGCGAACCGAATGGGTGACGATCGGTCCGAGGGAAGATATCATTGGCCGCGCCAGTAACTTTGCCCGTAGCGTCCCGGACTTCAAAGGTGACCAGATGAGAAGAGTTTGCGTGGCCGCTATTCTGAGCTTTGTCGTACTCGGTTCGGGAATTGCCTGGGCAACCGAGTGCTCCCCGCACTGCGATTACGTTCACGACTACGGACCTTATGATTTCTCATACGTCCGTCCCGGACTTGCCGGCTATCCAGTCTGCGATTGGCGAGGCAACTGCGCTCCGCACATCGTCTACTACCAGGCAGGGCGTCGCCGGCCCGGAGTGAGAATCATCATTAGACCGACGAATCCGAACAGATAGAACTAAAGAATGTGCCTAGTGTGCGGCCGTCAGGCGGTTGCCGCCTGACGTATTATTTTTGGAGAATGGCTGACGTCCCGGTTTTGAAGGTCGCGGCTGTTACCAGCGCCGCCCGTAACCGCGGCCCCGCCAACCCCCATACAGTCCAGGTCCATAATAGCCACCGTAGTAATAAGGCGGCGGGTAGTAGCCGGGTGGAGGCGGATAGTAGCCGGGCGGCGGTCCAGCATATCCGGGAGGTGGACCGGGCGGCCCACCATAGCCAGGCGGGGGTCCGGGACGGCGCATCGGGCCAGGTCCGCCCGGCGCGATGCTGGTCTCGATGATGTAGCCGTTCTGGTCCTGAAACGCGACCTGACACCAGCCGCTCCTGCATCCGTTCACTGCGACGGACGAGCCGGCCGGGATAAGGGTCAAGACCGTAAAAGTCGTTCCGGGTCCGTTGCGCAGGTTGACGTTGGTATGTGTAACCGCATGCGCCGCAGCGTGCCCTGGAGGTCCTGACTCAGGCGGCGGTGGCCCGTCTGGGGGCGCCGCTGCCTGGGGCGGCGGAGGCGGGGGGGCCGCTGCCGGTGGCGGTGGAGGAGCCATTGTCGTTGGCGGCGGAGAGGGCGCCGCCTGACTCGGCGGTGGCGGATTTGCAGGCGATGCTGTCGGCGCCGGCTGGCCGGAAGCGGGCGGTGGCGGCGCCTGCGCGGCCGCGCCGTGAAGCGCGATCGTTACAAAGACGCCCGAAACAAGCATCGACAACGCGCTGAAATGTCTAAACCGCATCGCTGACTGACTCCCTCAACAGCGCCCCTGACGTGCGCCCCCGATCCGCGACAGATGGTAGCGGGTTTTGAGCGAGCGAGAAAGCCGGGTCGGCCGTGCTGCTACGCCGGCTTTGGCTTCTCCGTCCGCATTTCGACCGGACCGCCTGTCTTCTTCCATTCGCCGAAGCCGCCTTTGATATGCGCGACGGGTTTTAGTCCCATGCGGTGCGCGGTCTGCCCCGCCAACGCCGAGCGCCAGCCCGCGGCGCAAAAGAACACGAAGCGCTTGTCCTCGCCGAACATCGGCTTGTGGTACGGACTGTCGGGATCGATCCAGAATTCGAGCATGCCGCGCGGGCAGTGAAATGCGCCGGGCATGCGGCCCTCGCGCTCAAGCTCGCGGATGTCGCGCAGATCGACGAACACCACGTCGCCGTGGCCGTGCAGCGCACGCGCATCGTCGATCGACAACGTCTCGATTTCGCGCTCGGCAGCCTCGACCAGCGCGCGAAATCCGGTAGTGATCTTTTGCGGCATCGGACATTTCCTTCGTCGGCTCATCGGCACTCTGTCACGGATTGATCCGCACGTCGATAACGTGGCAAGCAAGTGTCGTGGCCCGTGCACTTAAGCCCCGCAGCGGAGGGCCGGAGGAAAACATGGACAATCTCGCCTATCCGGATTTGCACGCGCACATCGCCGCGCTGGAGCGCAAGGGTCTCGTGGTCCGCGTGCAACGCCCGATCAACAAGGACACCGAGATGCATCCGCTGGTGCGCTGGCAATTCCGCGGCGGCATCCCCGAAAGCGATCGCAAGGCCTTTCTGTTTGAGAACGTCATCGACAGCACCGGCCGCCGCTACAACATTCCGGTGGCGGTCGGCATTCTCGCATCCAATCGTGAGATATACGGCGTCGGCATCGGCTGCGACGTCGCCAACATTCAGCAACAATGGGAGCGCGCCGAGCAGCATCCATTGCCGCCGGTGCTGGTCGACGATCCGGCCTGCCAGGAAATCGTGGTGCAGGGCGACGAACTCAACGAGCCCGGTAAGGGCGTTGACGCGCTGCCGATCCCGATCTCGACGCCCGGCTTCGACAATGCGCCGTACGCCTCATGCTCGATGTTCATCACCAAGGATCCGGACACGGGCCTGCAGAATATCGGCAACTATCGCGCCATGGTGAAGGCCCGCACCCGCATGGGTATGAATCCGGAGATCGAGCTTAATCAGGGCATCCACGAGCATTTTCTCAAATACAAGGCACGCGGCGAAAAGATGCCGGTGGCGCTGATGCTCGGCGCACCGCCTGCCATCACATTTGCGTCGGTGCACAAGCTGCCGAAGCATCTCGACGAGATTTCGGTCGCTGGCGGGCTGGTCGGGGCGCCGATCCGGATCTGCAAGGCCAAGACTGTCGATCTGATCGTGCCGGCGGAAGCCGAGATCGTGGTCGAAGGCTATATCGACACCGAGTGGCTCGAACCGGAGGGCAGTTTCGGCGAATCCCACGGCTACATGAATTTGAAAGAGTACAACGCCTATTTCGACGTCACCGCCATCACGCGCCGCAAGGATGCGGTTCTGGTGTCGATCATCAGCCAGGTAACGCCGAGCGAATCGTCGCTGATCAAGCGCGTCGCCTACGAGCCCGCGTTCCTGCATCATCTGCGCCATCATCTCAACATCAGCGGTGTCACGCGCGTCTTCATGCACGAGCCGCTGACGAACTTACGCAAGCTCGTCGTCATTCAGCTGAAAGCCGACACGCTCGATGCCGAAATCTGGCGCGCGCTCTACGGCGCCTCGTCGTATTCGTCCTCGGTCGGCAAAATGACGATCGCGGTGAACGAGGACATCGATCCCGAAAATCTCGACATGGTGATGTGGGCGATGGCCTACCGGATGCGGCCGCACCAGGACATGCGCATTCTCGACCACAAGGATATGGGGCACGGCCCGCGCGCCGGCGCCGACGACAATCACTACGAGGCCAACGACTCGGCGATGCTGATCAACGCCATGCTCAAGCGGCCATATCCGCCGATCTCGCTGCCGGCGCGGCAATACATGGAGAAGGCCAAGGACATCTGGAACGAACTCGGCCTGCCGCCACTCAAGCCGGAAATGCCGTGGTTCGGCTACTCGCTTGGCCAATGGCCGGAGGAATTCCAGATCGAGGCCGACCGCGCCGCGCGCAGTGAATATTGGACGACCGGCGAGGTGATTAAACAGCGACGGCGTAACGACAAGCGGCTGAACGACCCGTATTTGGCGCTTTGAGCCGGCGTCGCTTGCCCCAAAGGAGAGTCACGCTCTTGCGGCGTCAACGCTTTACGATGGTGACGCGCAGGATGGGAGAGCACGTGGATGGCAGTCCGGCCCCTATTGTGCGGGCTTCGCCGTGACTGCGGCAAGGAGTTGCTCAATTTGGTCGACCAAGCCGGGTTGCGGCAACTGTCCCTTCTGCTGGAGATCTTTGGCAACCTCCAACGCCTCACGAAGATGCGCAACTGTATCGTCGCCGATTACCGCCAATTTTAACAGTATCGCGACGAGCGCGTCGCTCGTTTTTGCAGAGTTCGCGCAGGATCGCGATCGCCTCGTGGTGTGCATCGAGCGCCGCCTTCAGGTCATTTTTCTGGACGAGGGCCTGGCCAAGTTGGGAGAGACTCGAGGCGACATCGCGCTGCCAGCGCTGGTCATGCGGGGCCTTGGCGGATGTTGCGCGGGCAGCGTCGACCTCCTCGCGAAGTGTGGCGAGCGCCGCGTCGTGGTCTCCCTCGGCCGTCAAAATCGAGGCGATAATCGTGAGGCATTTCCAAACTTCTTCCCGCCTAGGCAGATTGTCAGGGTCCTTGGCCGATACCGTGCGGGCGATGACGAGAGCTTCGCGATAGTTCGTCAATGCACCGGCGCGATCACCTTTGAGTTTGAGTGTGACCCCGATCTCCCGCAGTGTCGCTTCCACGTCGAGCTGCCGCGCGGCGCTATCGGGATCGGCGGCCGCAAGCGCGCGGTTGATCGCCATGGCCTCGCTATGGGAAGCAAGCGCGCCGTCGACGTCGAACTGGGATGCCTGCGCGTCACCCAGCTTATTGAGAGCATCAGCAATGTCGCGTCGCCAGGATGCGTTGCCCGGATCCGTTGTGGCGAGAGCGCGCAGGATGGCAAGGCTTTCGCGATAGGCTGCAACGGCACCCGCCCGGTCGTCCGTTTTCCCCAATGCCAAGCCGACGTTGGCGAGACTGGCCGCGAGATCGCGTCGCGCGAGCGTGTTGTCGGGATCGTCAGCAGCCTGTGCGCGACTGATGTCCTCTGCCTCGCGGAACGTCGCCAGCGCATCGGTGAATTCGTCGCTATCTGTCTGCAGCTCGCCGAGCCGCCCTAGATTTATCGCCAAATCGCGGCGCCAGATCGGATTGGATGGTTGCTTGGCCACAAGTTCGCGCACAATATCGATAGCCTCGTGGTAAGGCGCGAGCGCGCCGTCGCGATCGCCGCGTTCACGTACCACGTCGCCGATTTTGACAAGAGCCACCGCGATGTCGCGACGCGATTCGATCTTATCGGGCTCCGCTGCGGCGACCGCACGGGTGATCGCGAGAGCTTCCTGATACGCGGCCAGCGCAGCCGGGAGTTCGCCTTTGGCCCGAAGCACATCCCCGGTGCGGTCAAGACTAATCGCCAAATCTTGGCGCGCCGCCACATCATGTGGGTCTTCGGTCGAGAGCCGGCGGGCCAACGCAACCGCCTTTTGGGCGTAGTCGAGCGCAAGCTTGGTGTCGCCGAGGCGCAAGTAAGTCTCGGAAAACACATTGTACATTCCATTTTCGCTAAGGCGGATCGCGGGATCGTTCGCTGTCCGTGACGCCAGTTCGCCGACCGCTGTTTCGGCGCGCCCGAGAATGCGGCGGACCGTCTCGACGCGCATGCCTTCGACGTCGCGCAGTCCCGACGCGAGATCGGACACGACCGAATCTATCGTTTCTTTCGCGGCATTGAAGTTCCGTTGGGCAAGCTCGGCCTCGGTCTTCGCGACGCCGCGCTGCCAGTACGCTAGACCTGCAAGGATCAACGCAACGATGAGGCCGGCACTCAGGCTGCCCGTCAGGAGGTTGCGCCGCCGAAGGGCGATGCGCCGACTTTCGGCGATGAAAGTCTGCGTATTGACGGTCGGCAACGGCGCGCTGTGCGGCCGCGTTGAGATCCAATGTTCCGCCTCCTCGAGCGCTGGCGAGCGGAGCAGCAGCCCGTGCGGACGTCCGGCGTTCTCCCATCTCCGATCAGCTTCGCCGTATTCAGTATGACGGCGAATCCAGTCGATGTCGGTCTGTAGCGCCTCGGCGAGTCGATCCGCGCTCTCTTTGAATTTGCCTGGATCGTCGAAGAAGATGAAATTAAGCCGCCGCAACGTCTCGGGCACGGCATCGGGATCGACGGCGCGGCAGACGATAGGCGCGAACCTTTTGTTGAGCGAAGCCGCGAACGCGACCTCGTGCTCGCACACCTTTGATGAAATCGCCTCGGGACTCAGTACGAACACGATGGTATCCGCAGAGCCGATTACGCCCTCGATGCGCTTCCACCAATCCTCAAAGGCGTAAATCTCGGTGCGGTCGATCAGGGGAACCAGGCCGCGCGCTTCCAGCGCTGTCCCGAGTCGCTCGACGAAGGCGGCATCCTTGCGGGAATATGAGATGAAGACGTGCGCGCGCGACGCATTGCCGGACGGCAACTCGGCACCGTCGGCAGGGCTTGGGGAGGAGGACGATGCGTCACCGTTTGTGCTCATAGCTATTCATCCGGTCCGCGTACGTCCGCGACTCGTTCTATTGCTTCATTCCAGCGCGGCGTGCGACATCGGACCAGCGGGCGATTTCGCTGCGTAGATAGGGTCCGAAACGGTCGGGACCGCCGCCGAGCGGATCGAAGCCCAGCTTTTTCAGCGTTGCGACGGTGTTCTTCGCGCGCATCGCCGCGTCCGACGCCTTGGCAATTTTCTCAATCGCGGCTTGCGGCGTTCCCGCGGGAGCCATGAGGCCCAGCCAAAGGCTGGCGTCGAAGTCGGGCATGCCGGCTTCAGCCATCGATGGGATATCCGGCAGCACGCTTGCGCGTTTGGTTGCTGCCGTCGCCAGCGCTGTGAGCTTGCCTGCCGCGATCTGGCCGATCACGGTTGATGCCGGCGAGAAGAACATCGTGACACGACCGGCGATAAGGTCGCCGACGGCTTGCGGGCTGCCCGGATAGGGGACGCGCACCAGTTCGATGCCGGCGCGCTGGGCAAACAGCACTGCGACCAGGTCCACCACGCTGCCAATCCCGGCGGTGGCGCAGAGAACCGTGTCGGGCTTCGATTTGGCCAGCGCGATCAGTTCGGCAACGCTGTGCAGGTTTGACTGGGGACTGACGACCAGGACGACAGCGCCGCTGGCAAGCAGCGAGATCGGGGCGAAGTCGCCGGCCAAATCGAATGCCGGATGGGGCTTTGTAGCCTGGTCTGTGACGTTCGAGATCGTCGCCAGGAACAGCGTGTAGCCGTCCGCGCTGGCGCGGGCGACGTACTCCGCAGCAAGGCTCGAGCCGGCGCCTGGCTTGTTCTCGACGACAGTCTTTTGGCCAAGAAAGCCTTCCGCGCCATTGCCGAAAGCGCGTGCGGTGATGTCGGCGGCCGATCCCGGCGGAAAGCCGACGATGAGATGGATTGGACGTGACGGATAAGCGTCCTGCGCCGTTGCCGCATCCGACATCAACGGCGCCGCGGTGACACCGATGGCTGCGTGCAAAAGATCGCGACGGGACAATCCACTCATCTTGCGCTTCGGGCTTGCTCGTGCTCTCCGACCGCTACAGCGAATTGGCCCGCCGCGCAACATGTCCCATTGTCACGAAGCGTTGCGGCATTTGCGCGTGTGGTCTGATCGAATCCGTTGAATGCTCGCATGCCATGGCATCATGCGATATACCGAGGGCACGCCGCTTTTCGGCTGAAGTTTGCTACTGCCAAAGCAGGTCCGTGCATGGCACCGTCGCTCTTCCAGGCTGTGCTTGGCCTCATTTGCGGTTCGCTGGTCGGCTTCTCGCTCGGTCTGGTCGGCGGCGGCGGTTCGATTCTCGCGGTGCCGCTTTTAGTCTACGTCGTCGGCGTGCCCGATCCTCATGTAGCGATCGGCACCAGCGCGGTTGCTGTCGCGGCCAACGCAGCCGGCAATCTGCTGAGTCATCATCGCGCCCGCAACGTCGTCTGGCGCTGCGCGCTGACGTTTGCCGCCGCCGGCATTGCCGGCGCCTTTGTGGGCTCGACGCTCGGCAAGATGGTCAATGGGCAGAAGCTGCTCGCGGCGTTCGCCGTGCTGATGATGGTCGTCGCCGGCCTGATGCTGCGCAAGCGCGGCAGCGCTGGAACCAAGGTCGAGCACGTCAGTCGCGATATGGCGTGGCGGCTTATCGCTATCGGGCTGGGAGCGGGTGCGCTGTCCGGATTCTTCGGCATCGGCGGCGGATTTTTGATCGTGCCCGGGTTGATGCTCGCGACTGGCATGCCGATTCTCAATGCGATTGGCTCGTCGCTCGTCGCGGTGACGGCGTTCGGCGCCACGACGGCGGCGAACTACGCCGCATCCGGTTCGGTGAATTGGGCGATTGCCGCTCTGTTCATTTGCGGAGGCATTTGCGGCGGTTACGGCGGTAGTCGCGCCGCGCATGCTCTGGCTAATCGCAAGGGTTATTTGAACACTGTGTTCGCCGTGCTGATCTTCGCGGTCGCTGCCTACATGCTGGTGCGCAGCCTCGCGGCGATCGGACTATAGGGTACGGTCAGGGCCGCACGTAGCTCCAGCCCTGTTCTTCGAGCTGCATGATGCGGACGGCGCCCGAGGGCACGATGCCGGCTTGCGGGATGATCGTAATCTTGTGCCCTTCGCGTTTCTGCATGCCCTGCAGCGTGTTGTTGCAGGCAGAGAAGACGATCTTGGACGGGAACGTCGCCTCGGCGCTGGCGATATGCGCGATGCGATCCTTCACCGGCGAGGTGTCGTCGCGCAGCATAGTGAGGCCGGGTCCGTAGGCCACGATCTCGACACTCACGTCTTCATGTTTGTCGCGATAAAACTCAACGATGTTCTGCGCATTGTTGAGCGCAAGGTTCATCACTGCTGGATCGTTCTGGTCGACCTGGATGACGACGCGATGCGGCTTGGCGCTTTCTGCATGGGCGGCCGCAACGGTCAACAGACCGAGGACGAAAGCTGCGATTATTGAGCGTGCGATGGCGATCATGGATTTTCACCGGGTTTGGTTCACGGGCGAACGAGTGTGTAGCCTTTTTCAGTCAAAGCGAGGATTTGCGCAACGCCCGCTTCGACCTGCTTGGCCTTGGGATTAAGCGGGACGTGATGGCCGGTTTCGCGCTCGATCGTCTCCACCGTATTCATGCAGACGTCGAACTGCACGCCTTGGGAAATCAGACTGTCAACGTAAGTGCGATTTGGGCTGTCAGCACGCAGGAGTGCAATGCCCGGGCCGAAGGCGACGACTTCGATGGCGATTTTGTCCGGTCCGTAGAATTTGAGGAGGTTGTTGGCGACGCTAATGATGAGGTTCTGTTTCTTGGCATCGTCTTCGGAGAGCTGGAGCGCAAGGTGATGCTCGGCAAACGGCTTGTCGGCGGCCGCACCGACCGCCGCAGGTGCTGCCTGTTGGGCTGCGAGCGGTGCGAAGACCGCCAGCGTGCAGAGGAGCCCGATAGCAGCGGCTACTGTGCGGTAGGTGCGCGTGTCGACGTGGATCATCAACTCAACCTCCCGCGGCATAGCCCGAATTGTTGGCCACGCCCTTGAGTGTAACGCGATTGGCGCGCCCCGAGGTCACGACTTTTTTCGCCCGCAGGTAATCCGCAACGATATCCGTGACCGGCTTGCCGCTTTGCGGATTGACCGAAGCCCACCCGGCAACTTTATAGCTCTTGCCTGCCTCAACGAGCGTGCCGTCATTCAATGTCATGGCCGAAATCCGGCTGCCGATACGCTCGGCCGGCGCGCAGGCGTAATCCATGCCGCCGACCCGCACCATGTCGCCGCCTTGCTGATAATACGGATCGGGATTGAACAGATTGTCGGCGATGTCTTCCAGAATGTCCTTGATCTGGCTGCCCGTCATGTCAGTCACGTAGGTTTGCGGATAGGTGATCGCGGTCTCGGTCAGCAGGTCCTCCATGACGATGGGCGCTCCGGCGAGCACTGTCGTGCCGAAGCGGAAACCCGGCGACAGTGCGATCTGGGTGCCGGAGGTCTCGCGCAGCGCATCGCAGATCACCTGATCCATCGGGCCGGTAAAATTGCCGCGCCGGTAGAGCAAGGTGTCGGCGGTCGCAAGTTTTTCGGCAAACCCTTCCGCGTAAGGCGCGCGTAGCCGGTCGATCGCCGCCTGCATGGTGCGGTCCGCCGGCAACAGATCGGCAAACACCGGTACGAGCCGGTAGCGCACATCCTTGACGCGCCCTTTGTCGAGATCGAGATCGAGCACGCCGAGGAATTTTCCGTTCGATCCGGCATTCGTTACCAGCGTCTTGCCCGAGGCATTCGTGACGACGCTCGGTCGTGGCACCGCATCGTGGGTGTGGCCGCCGAGGATGACGTCGATGCCGGTCACCCGGCTCGCGAGCTTGAGATCGACGTCCATGCCGTTGTGCGACAGCAACAGCACCGCATCGACTTTGTCGTGCTGGCGCAGCCCATCGACGACTTTCTGCAGTTCGGCGTCGCGGATGCCGAACGTCCAATCGGGGGTGAACCGCTTGGGATGCGCGATCGGCACATAGGGCATGGCCTGTCCGACGATGCCGACCCGGTAGCCGCCGAGTTCCTTGATCGTCGCCGGTTTGAACACGCGGCCGGTCGCGGCGTCGAAGGCCGGCGCGTTGTTGAACGCCGCCTCATCGCTGAGAAAGACGTTCTGCGCCAAAAACTCGCCCTTGAAGTCTTTTAGATGCTGGCGCAGGAGTTTTTCGCCATAGGTGAATTCCCAATGTCCGGTCATCGCCTCGATGCCGAGCAGGTTCGCCATCTCGACCATGGCGGCGCCGTCGGTCGCGCTGGCAAGGCCGTTGCCCTGCCACATATCGCCGCCATCAAGCAGTATGGAATGGCCCCTGCCGGCATCGGCGCGCAGTCGGTCAATCAGTGTTTTCAGATGCGCAAAGCCGCCCATGCGGCCGAAGCGGTGGGCAGCGTTCTGATAGTCGAGAAATGTATACGCGTAGGCCTCGCGGTTGCCGGTCTTGATGCCGAAGTGATCGAGAAAGGCGCGGCCGACCAGATGAGGCGGTTGGCCGGCCATGGCGCCGACGCCGATATTGACGCTCGGCTCGCGAAAATAGACCGGAAAAAGTTGCGCGTGCGTGTCGGTCAGATGCAGCACGCGCGCATTGCCGAAGCGGCCGATATCGTAAATCGCATCAGTCTCGGCCGCGTTGCCGGCGCGCGGCAAGATTGCGGAAAATGCCGCCGCCGCAAAATTCTTGACTAGATCGCGCCGGCGCATCGCGCTTAACGGATGACCGCTTTTGTCCAGTCCGCCGCCTGCTCCTTGGCCTGTGCGATCGATGCGTTGGCGAGCGCCTCGGCCTCGCCTGCAAGTTTCACGGCCTGGTCATAGTTGCCGGCGCTAGCTGCGGCGTGTGCGGCCTTGAGCACGTCCGCGGTCGTGGTCCATTGGTTCTTGAGAGCGGCGGCGGCTTTGATGGCCGTTTCGGCTTTGGCCAAAGCTGTCTTGAAGTCGTCGGCGGAGGCAGCGAGCGCGGATGTCGCAAACGTTGCGAGCAACGCCAATGCCGCCAGGCGGATCACCGCAAATCTGTACATGCGATTGCTCCCTGCCTACGGCCGCGCGCCGGGCCCGGAGATCGGCAGCCCGTTGCTCATATAAGAAAGGTAATATTCCACGTCGCGGTAAAGCGGGTCTTCCGGCTTGAGCGGCACCGCCCGTACCTGGCTGTTGCACGACGTCAGGCGCCGGCTGGTCGTCCCCATGCCGCCCCATTCCGAACGGTAGATCGGCAGCGCCGCGACCAATCCGAGCGCGGGAGCAAGCACTTCGGTGCGGATGTGGTCGCCGGCGCTTTGCACATGACAACTCGCGCATGAAAAATTGAGCTGACCGCGCCGGGTATAGAAATATTCTTCGCCCTTCTGGTAGGCGGCGAGTGCGCGCGGATCGTTCGGGATCTTGATGTCGAACGGTTTGCCGCGCGACGTGTAGGCCATGTAGGCGGTGAGCGCCGCCATGTCGTCCTTGCTGTAGTCGAGCGGCGGCTGGCCGTTCTGCTGCCTGCATTGATTGAGCGCCACGTCGAGCGTGATGACCTCGCCCGATCTGGCGTCGAAATAGGGATAGTTCTGGCGAATTCCGACGCCCTTGTTGGGGAAGCAGTCGGCGTAGGTCTTGCCGTTCGGAAACGGCGTCTCGAACATCTGTTTGCCCTTGTCGAGCGCGAACTGATAGGGCGGGAATGCGTCGATCTCGATCCATTGCTTGCGCAGGCCCGCATCCATCGAATAGGGGCCGTTGACGAAATCGTTCAGCGGCACCTTCGGGAAGCGCTTGGTAAAGTAGTCGCGGAACGCCTTGAAATCCGCTTGCGGATCGACTGCGTTTGCGGCATGCGCTGCCGGCGCCGCCAGCGCTACCGCCGCAACGGCGATGAGCATTGCTGTGCGGATCGCCGTTTTCTTGTCTTTTGTCGTCATGGCGCAGCCTTATTGGATCTTGCCGACAAGCGAGTCGCTCTGACCCTCGTTGTCGACCCAGCTGATATTGAGATCGTCGCCCTTCTTGCCGCCCTTGAAGCTGAACTTGACATAAGGGTCCTTGGCCACTGCGGGGCCCCAGAAAGCACGAAACACTGTCTTCCCGGCGTGCTCGAACTCGATCACTTCAATGTAGTGCGGTGGAATCAAATTGCCCTTGGCGTCCTTGACGAAGCCGGAATCCATCGGGTGCTGGACAAGCGCCTGCACCTCGGTGGTATCGCCGCTTGCGACCGCGCGAACGCGAATTGTCGATGCCATTTTCGGATGACCTTCTGTCTGTTCGCTGGATCAGCCGCCGCAGCCGCCAACCGTGACTTTGACCTCTTTGGTCGCGCTGAACACCTTATCGCCGGACGCGACCAGCGCGATGACCTTGCTGGTCTTCGCCATCTTCAACCGGTTGGCGACCGTCGGGGAGGTGCCCGCCGGGATCATGTAGTTCGCCGTCAGCGGAAACGGATTTTCCGAAACCACGATGGCAATCGACGTGACGTTCGGCAGCGTGGTGGTCACCGAGATCGGCACCACAGCGCCATTCTCGGCGATCTCCGGTGCGTCGAGGCTGACTTTGTCGGAGGCTTCCGGGGTTTTGCCGCCGAACAGCGCCTTGATGGCGGCCGCTTCATTCTTTTGCGAAAAGGCATCTTTCGGCCATTTGCTCGCGTCGGCCGCTGCGCGGGCGCGGCTGAACGGCGCGACAGCGGCGAGGCCGAGCGTCGCCAGCCCACCGGTGATTGCGCCCTTCATGACGGTGCGGCGCGTCTTGCCGCGCGCATTGGTCATTTTCCTGATTGATTTCGTATCCATTGCGAGGATGCGCTCCTATCGTGTGTAAAGAAAGTCGACGACGTCATTCATTTCCTGATCGGTGAGAATGAGATTGCGCCCGAATGGCGGCATCACGGTCTGCGGATTACGTTTGGTCTCGTCGTAGATGATGGCGGCGAGTTGCTTGCGATCTGGAAAGCGCGCCTTCATGTTGGAGAGCGGCGGGCCGACATTGCCGGGCGCATCGCCACCCTTGATGTCGTGGCAGGTCAGACAATTGCCTTTGCTGCGGTCGAAGGCGAGTTTCTCGCCCGCCATAACGGACGGCGATTGCGCCGCCGCAGCGCCGGCGAAGCAAAACAGGCCGCCGAGCAAGATGCCGCTAGCTGCCAGAGAATCCAGTTGCCGTTTTCGCATTGTCCCTCGCGTCTGCCGGATTATTGCCCCTGCCTGCCGGTCTACTGCCCCAGCATCCGGTCGAGCGGACCGGTGGTCCGGGGCGTGAGGTCCTTGCCTTCGGCGGTCGAGATGATTTTCACCGATTGGGGATCGATGCAATTCTTCATGCACGCGGTCGCTGCGGTATCGGGACGCGGGTCCTTCCAGGTGAAATTATCCCTGTTCGGCATTTTGACCTTGGGCAGGCTCGTGCCGTCGGCGACAAAATTGCCAGGCACGATATTGTTGAAGTTGAGAATGTAGGCGGTCAGCGCATAAACGTCATCTGCCGCGAGCGAGTGCGGGGCGATAAACGGCATCGCGCGGTTAATATAGTCCCAGAGGCTCGGCGCATATGGCCAGTAGCTGCCGACCGACGGTTCGGGCCGGTCGGCGGTCAGCGTTCCTTCGCCGCCCATGAGCTTGGGATAGCGGCCCTCGCCCTCCCCGAATGTGCCGTGGCAGGCCGCGCATTGGGCCGCAAAGACATCGGCCCCGTGGTTTACCGTGCCTTGGCCCGGCGGCAGGCCGGCGCCGTCGTTCCCGCGCGTGTCGATATTCCAGCCCGCGATCTCCGCCGGCGTCGCCGCTTTTCCATAGCCGAACTGGCCGGGACTGCCGGCGTGCGCCAGCGACGCGCATGCGGAGAGTGCGCCGGCGAATGCCGCAGCCGCCGCCAGGAGCTGTCTAGCCAAGCTGGACATCGAATACGCTCCCACCCGGCTTCACCTGCCAAGTCTGGATCGAATTGTTGTGATAGATCGAATTGAGTCCGCGGACCTTGCGCAACTGTGCGATGGTCGGTTGCACGTAGCCGGTTTCGTCGACGGCCCGGGACTGTAGCAGCGCCGGACCGCCGTCCCAGCGCCACGGCACAGTGAAGCGCGTCAGCGACTTCGACAGGATCGGTGCGTGCAGTTGCGCTGCGCTCCAATTGACGCCGCCGTCGGTGGACACGTCGACGCTCTTGATCTTGCCGTGTCCGCTCCACGCCAGCCCGCGGATTTCGTACAGTCCCGGCGCAGTCAGCGGTTTCTCGGGGCAGGGGAAGATTATGACAGACTTGGCTTCGTTGATCCAGGTGAAACCGCGGGATTTTCCATCCGCCATCAGGTCGGTGTATTTCGATGTCTCCTCGCGCGTGAAGGTCGGCTCATCGCCGATTTTGAGCCGGCGCAGATATTTGATGTTGACGCTGCCTTCCCAGCCGGGAACGACCAGCCGCAGCGGATAGCCCTGTTCGGGCCGCAACGCCTCGCCGTTCTGGCCGTAGGCCACGAGACAATCGTCGAGACACTTGTCGAGCGGCAGGCTGCGATCCACGCGCGCGGCATCGGCGCCTTCGGCCAGAACCCATTTGGCTTCTTTCTTGAGACCGACTTCGTCGAGCAGAGTCGACAGCTTGACGCCGGTCCATTGCGCGCAGCCGATCATGCCGTGCGTAAACTGCAGCGAGTTGAGCTGCGCGCCGCGCCATTCCATGCCGCCGTTGGCCGGACACTCGATGAAATAAATCCGCGAGACGGACGGAAAGCGCACGATGTCTTCCATCGTCAGCACCAGCGGCCGTTCGACAAGGCCGTGGATCAGGAGCCGATGCTGATGCGGGTCGATATCGGCGCGGCCGCCGTGGTAGCGCTCGAAGAACAATCCATTGGGCGTAATAATGCCCTGCAGGTTCTGCAGTGGCGTAAAACTGACCGAGGACTGGGGCGTCGCCGTGAGCCACGGAACGTCGCGGCGGATGACATCGCGCTCGAATTTCGATGGAACGCCATAGGGCTTGTCGTCAACCCCCGGACCGATGCTTCTCGTCCAATTCGGTTCGGCGGGCGGCGAATTCTCGGCCGCCGTTGCAGCCGTTCGCCCAAGCAGCAGACCTCCCGCCGCCGCCGCGCCGGCACGCAGGAAAGCGCGCCGTGCGGAGGTGTTCACATCGTCGCCAGCATCGCCATCATTGCGACGAGGCGACGGTCGCCGCCAATCCGGACTCATGCTGCCTCCCCTTCGCCGCGCTCCCTCGAGCGTCGCGACGGGCTTCTGTTGTCGTTGTCTTGTGTCGTTGTCTTGTGGCCACTGGCCGTCCGCACCCGCCTAGCAACGGCCCTTACTTTAGTCAATACTAAACAAAGGAGCATGTGCTAAACTGCGAGTCGCTGCGCACCGGACCAAACCCCCGACCGCAATTGCCAACTGCGAGTGTCATGGAAGCCGCACAGCCCACGCCAAAGGTCGTCCGTACGACCCGCGCCAGAATGGCGAAGAAGCCGAAGGCAGGTTTCGACCTGCAACTGCTCACCCGGCAGGCTGCCGCGGCGGCGCGTATGCTTAAACTCATCGGTAACGAGCGTCGTCTGCTCATTCTCTGTTTTCTCGCCGCCAATGGCGAGATGCGCGCCGGCGAACTGATGAGCGTGGCGGGACTGAGCCAGTCGGCGCTGTCGCAGCATCTGGCAAAGATGCGCGCCGACGGCCTGGTCGCGTTCCGCAGAGAATCGCAGACGTTGCACTACCGGATTTCAGACCCGCGCGCCGCGCGGATTCTCAACGCGTTGAAAGACATTTACTGCGACGATCTCCCGCAGACGAGCAAACGGCGGCGCTGACGCGCTTCGCGTTACGCGGCAGCGAGCCCGCACCGCTTCAAAAAATCCACCGTGAGGTTTGCGCACTCTTGCGGCTTTTCGATCTGCAGGAGGTGCCCGGTCTCGGCGACGAAGCTGTAATCGTAGTTGCCCTCGGCGCCCAGCGCCTGGTTGGCCGGGCCGGTGGTTGAGCCTTTCATGTTGGGATCGCAGCCGACCAGCTTGACCGGGCCGCCGAACGCCTTGGCGGCTGGCCAAAGATTGAGGCTGATGGCCTGCGCGTAGATGGTCGCCTCGTTCTCCGGATCGCAGACGAGTTGATAGCCGTCACCGTCGGCGCTTTTGCGCAGCACCGAGCGCGCCATCAGGTCATGCGCGCCAGGCACCCAGCGCGCCGTGGCGCGGGACTGCCGGTACTCCTCGGCGAGCTCTTTGACGGCGTTGAAGCGCCGGCGCCGCGCCTTTGCCCAGGCGGTCAGCCGTTTTTCGAACGCCGCCATCACGTCGTATGTCGGGTGCCCCGGCGGCGGCATGTTGGGCGGATCGAACAGGATGAGCGCATCCCAGCGCCAGCCGACTTCGAGGGCGTGCTTCATCGCTGTACGGCCGGACATTGAATGGAAAATGCCGGCTGTCGGTTTTTCGCCGAGCCGGGATTTAACGCCCTGCACGACGCGTTCGAGATCGCGCACCAGCTGTTCATAGGTGTGATGCGACGGCACCGCCGGAACGTTCTGGCCATGATTGCGAAAGTCGAACACCAGTACGTCGAACTGCGACAACAGATGCTGCCAGTAAGGAAAGTAGGCATCGGCGGCGAAACCGTTGCCGTGCGACAGCAGCAACCGAACGCCGTCGGCGCGTCCGTGGCGGCGCATACGGATGCTCGCGCCGTCGTCCAGCGCGACGTCGAAAGTCATATGAGGCGTGGGAAGCTCAAGCTGCATGGTTGTTCTGGCTGGCCATTATGAATGTGGCTGTGGGGCACCGCTTATGGCGGCGGCGGCAGGCCCGGTCAACCTTTGCGCGGCATCTCGGATAGGCCATGTTGCAGGCGGATCAAGTTGCGAGCTTGGGATGAAGTGGATTGCGTTATTGGCAACGATTTGGCTCGCGTCCGTGCTGTGCGCGGCGGGAGCATTCGGCACGCCGGATCGACTGTTCGTGAGCGAACGGATTACGCCCCCTGGTGAATACACCTCGGAAATCGAGGGCCCCGCCACCGATGCAGCCGGAAATTTGTACGTCGTCAACCTGCACCGCGCCGGCACCATCGGCGAACTATTGCTCGGTGCGTCGTCCTCCCGATTGTTCGCAATGCTGCCGGACGGCAGCGTCGGCAGCGGCATCCGGTTCGATCGCGAACAACGAATGTATGTGGCCGATTACAGACGGCACAATATCTTCGTGTTTGAACCCGGCACCGACACGCCCAAGCTTTACTTTCACTCGGGAGAGTTTTCGCAGCCGAACGATCTCGCCACGGCGCGCGACGGCACGCTGTTCGCCAGCGACCCTGACTTCGCGGATCACAGCGGCCGAGTCTGGCGCATCGACCGCGCGGCGACCGGCAGCGTGATCGGCGCTCCCATGCGCGGTCCGCGGCCGATGGGTGAAACGAACGGCATCGATTTGAGTCCGGATGGGACGACGCTCTACGTAAGCGAAACCGATACGCGCGAGGTGTGGGCCTATCAAATCGATGGCACCGCGCTGACGCACGCGCGGCGGGTCGTGCGATTTCCGTCGTATAAACTCGACGGGTTGCGGACCGATCGGGCCGGACGTCTATTCGTTGCGAGGCCTGGCAACGGCACCGTCGCGATCGTTTCTCCCGGCGGAAAAATCCTGCGTGAGATCGCGCTGATGGGGAAATATCCGACCAACCTGACGTTCGGCGGCCTGGGCGGACGAACTGTTTACGTCACGCAGGTCGACGGTGGCTTCATCGAGGCATTCAAAACGGATGTACCAGGGCGTGAGCCGTGTTTTGGTGCGATATGTTGAATGTAGGGGGTTCCATTTGCGGAACCGCGCTTTCCCGTTGACTTCGCGCCGCAGCCACGTACCAGTTCTGCAAACGTCTTGTGAACGGAGCACGAGGTTGCATGGCTAAATACGCGTTCGCTGGATTTGTTCTCCTTGTGGCGATGCAATTTTCATTGCCGGCGATGGCAGCCCAGGGCGGCGGCCGGGCGACCAGCTGTCGCGAGCAATGTGATAAACAGCCATGCCAGGCATCTCCAGCGGTGTGTCAGCAATCGCGGAAGTCATGTCTCGCCGGCTGCAAGTGATCGGCACTGCGTATTCAGCGGCCGAAAATTGGCATGACAAGAAAGAACTTATAACCGAGCGTGGAGGGCAGAGCAGCGAGCCCGTTCGCCCGAAAGGATCCTTACGATGAGACTGTCCCCTGTGGTATGCCTCGTGTTCGCCATGAGCGGCGTTGCGCTCGCACAAACAAGCGGTGTTGCGCTCGCACAAACACAAGTTCCGGCGGACTCCGGCATGGTAGACCGATACGTCAAGGCATGTTTGAAGGAGGATTCCGCAGCGTACTGTCGTTGCGAATTTCAATCGGTGACGCAGGTGGTTCACGATCCAAAAGACGTGGCGTTCCTCGTTCAACTCGAGGAGGAGACGGCGGGCAAGCCGGATGCCGAGACAGATGCGATTCTCAAAAAGCTTCCCCCGGACCGGCTGCAATGGGTGAGCAAAGTGCAGCAACAAATAGCGCCGCTTGTCAAAGCATGCCCGGACTACAGTCAGCACCATAAGTGATGGCTTCGTAAAAGAATCTCAATCATTACAGCACGACGTCACGAGCTTTGACGTTGGATGGCATCGCGGGCCGTCGTTAGGTCGTTGCCTCGGCGCCAAACGCCGGGTTTTGAAAAAGCCTAAGGCCGGCTCGCGGTGGCCGAATCCGAGAAACAATCCGAAAAACAAGGGATTAATGGTGGGCGCTGTAGGGATTGAACCTACGACCTCTCCCGTGTGAAGGGAACGCTCTCCCGCTGAGCTAAGCGCCCGCGCCTGATGGCGGATCGGGTGCATTTAGGGAGCGCCTCGGCAGGGTGTCAAGCGAGCCGAGCGGACGTCGCCTCTCAGTTCGTTGAGGCGACGCGCGAGGTGCCGGATTGCAGCGCGCGGATGCGGTCGGCAAGTGTGCGCCGCTGCTCGTTGGGCTCGACCCGGGCCGGTCCGGCCTCGCCGCGCACCATATTGATCGGCGGGCTGCGGTTTGCCGGGACGGTCGCAAGACTGAGATCGTGCGTGTCGAGGGCGAGCATGGCATCGATCGGTGAGTCCGGCCCTTCGAGGGCGGCCGTGAGGCGTGCGACTTCGGCGGCGACGTCGTTGATGCGCTCACGCAGTAGCGCATTCTCGACCCGCTCGGATGCCCAGCTCGCTATTTGAAATACGCCGTCGACTACGCCTGCAATGGCCAGCGCGATCTGATTCATAGCGTCCGCGTTGCCCTGCAACCGCTTATTTCGTCAAAACCGCAATCTGATTGTCGAACCAGGCCTGATCACGCTTCCAGCCGGCGTTATCTGGCGAAAGCTTCGCCAAACGAGCGATGATGCCTTGTCCTTGCCGCAGCGCGGCCAGTGCATTGCTACGATCATTAGACCGACCATAGACGTCGGCAAGTTTCGCATAGCCCGCGGCGAGGTCGCGCTGCCAACCGGCGTTATCGGGATCGGATTGCGCCAACCGGTCGGCGATGGCCAGGCTGTCGCGGTAGGACGTCAGCGCGCCCGCGAAATCGCCCTGAGCCCTCTGCACGTCGCCGACCTTGATGTAAGACACCGACAGATCGCCCTGCCAGCCGGTATTGCCGGGATTGGATCGTGCCAGGCGGTCTCTGATCGCGAGGCTGTCGCGGTAGAACTTGAGTGCGCTCGCGAGGTTCCCCTGCGTCACCTGCACGTCGCCGATGTCGTTATATGAAACCGACAGATCGCGCTGCCAGCCGGCGTTGCCGGGATCGGATTTAACCAAACGATCTCCGATCGCGAGGCCGGCGCGGTAGGACTGCAACGCACCTGCAAGGTCGCCCTGCGCCACCTGCACGTCGCCGACGCTGGTGTACGACAACCACAGATCACGCTGCCAGCCGGCGTTGCCGGGATCGGATTTCGCCAGCCGGTCGGCAACGGCGAGACTGTCGCGATAGGACGTGAGTGCGCCGGCAAAATCGCCCTGATCCTGTTGCGCGTCGCCAATCTTGCCGTACGAAACCGACAAATCGCGCTGCCAGCCGGCATTGCCGGGATCGGACTTCGCCAACAGGTCAGCGATGTGCAGTCCGTCCCGGTATGACGTAAGCGCCCCCGCAAGGTCACCTAGCGCCACCTGCATGTCGCCAACCTTGTTGTAAGACACCGCTAGATCACGCTGCCAACCGGCGTTGCCGGGACCGGATTTTGCAAGCCGGCCGGCAATGGCGAGACTGTCGCGGTAGGATTGGAGGGCGCCGGCAAAATCGTCCCGGAACTTCTGCACGTCTCCGACCTTGAGGTGCGACACCAACAGATCGCGCTGCCAGCCGGCATTGCCGGGATCGGACTTCGCCAGCCGGTCGGCAACGGCGAGACTGTCGCGATAGGACGTGAGCGCGCCCGCAAGGTCGCCTTGCGCCAGTTGCACGTCGCCGACCTTTTCGTGCGATGTCGACAGATCGCGCTGCCAGACGGCGTCGCCGGGATCTGACTTTGCCAACCCGTCTCTGATGGCGAGGCTGCTGCGGTATGATGTGAGCGCGCCTGCAAGGTCGCCCTGCGCCACCTGCACGTCGCCAACCTTGTTGTCCGACACCGACAGCACGCGCTGCAAGTCCGTGCTTTCGGGCTCGGCGGCAAGCAAATCCGCAGAAATTTTCTGGTCCTGCTTGGCGGCGGCGAACGCGCCCGCGGTGTCGCCGATCGCCAGCAGCGAATTGACCGTTTCATCGAGGGCAGCGGCTTCGCTGCGCTTGAGGTCCGGTGTTACCTGGCCTGATTTCAGGAGTTCGTCCTGCAGCGCCCGCGCCCGGTCGAGAATGTCTTTGACGAGGGTGGCGGGGATCCCCATCGTGTTGCGGAGCCGCCGCGCCAGATCGTAGACGAGACTGTTGGCGGTTTTGGTCGCCGCCGCGAGCGTGTCTTCGGCGCGCTGGCGCTGCTCATTTGCCACGCGTTGCTGTTCGACGGCGATTTGTCGCTGCCAATAGGCGAGCCCGGCGAGCGCGAGGGCGATGACGAGGCCAGCCGTAAGACTTCCCGTGAGGATATTGCGCCGCCGTGTCGCCCCGCGTCGGCTCCCGGCGACGAAAGCCTGGGTCTCCGCCGTCGCCTCCGGTGCGCCGCCCGGGCGTGAAGCGATCCAGCGCTCGGCGTCTTCGAGCGACGGCGAGCGCAGGAGCAGCCCCCCGGGGCGGCCAGCTGCCGACCAGTGGCGCGCGGCTTCGCCGAATTCGGTGTGCTGCCTGATCCAACCGATATCTGTCCGCAGCGCCTCGGCAAGCCGATCGGCGCTTGCCTCAAAGCGGGGCGGGTCGTCAAAGAAAATGAAGTTCAGCCGCCGTAGCGCTTCGGGGACCGCGCCGTCTTCAACGCGCCGACAAACGATTGGTGCGAAACGCTTGTTGAGCGAGGCGGCGTGCGCAACCTCCTTGAGCGCAACATCAGAGGCGACCGCGTCGGGCGAAAGGACGAACACCACCGTGTCGGCGCGCCCGATCAATGTTTCGATACGTTTCCACCAATCCTCGAAGGCGTAAATCTCAGTGCGGTCGATCAGCGGCTCGAAGCCGCGCGCCTTGAGCGCCGCCTCAAGCTGCCCTGCAAATGCCATGTCCTTGCGCGAATAGGAGATGAAGACATTGGCCTTCTGCTGAGTTTCCCCTGTTTCCTCGGCCTCAGTAACCATCGACACGTTCCTTCGAAGTGAGACGTTAGCCAGTATTCAATTGTCGTCAGGCGGGAAGCGCGTGCCCGATTCCGACGGGGCATACTCTATTGATCCCGAGACGTTCTAACGCTTCGGACGCCTGTTTAAGTACTTCGCCATGGTGCCGGGTCATACATGTCAGGCATTTTGACTAAATCTCAAGGCTATACCCGGTTGCCGTTTTCCCTTGACAAGGGATGCTGCACCGCCATCACTTAGGAGAATGATCATGGTCCCATCGTTACTTCCCGCAACGGTCGGCGGCCGTTCGGAGCCAGAACCCATTGCGCGCTGAAATGTTGACATTGTCGAACCTCATTGCACGGGCTCGGCATAGTGCGGTGCTGCGCAGCCGACTCGCCGATAATCCTCGCGCCTTTCTGCTCGCACATGGGATTGACCCGACGCCGTACAATTTGCCGGACCAGCTGAGCTCGGCGCAGATGGACCGGCTTCTTGCCCAGTTTGCTCAGCCGTCAGCCTTAATGGAACCACCGATCGCTGCGACCCAGCCGCCGGCAGTCCCGACCCCGTTCGACGATCCGCCAACACCGCCCGTCCCCCCTGGCCCGACGCCTGTCTATGGCCCCCCTCCCGGCCCGCGGAAGTGGTGGCGATAAGATGCCGCTCGGAGAGCGCCGGAGTTCGAAATACGACGGCCGCCCGCATAACCTCGCCCGCTGGCGTCCAGAGCAGGATTCCCCACCGAGTATCGCGGTTTGGGAGATTACGCTTCGTTGCGATCTTGGCTGCCGCCATTGCGGCTCGCGCGCAGGCCGCGTGCGAAAGGATGAGCTCAGCGCCGCGGAAGCGTTCGACCTCGTACACCAGTTCGCCGATCTCGGGCTCAAGGAGGTCACGCTCATTGGTGGCGAGTTCTACATGCGCGACGATTGGGATTTGATTGCCGCGGAGATCGACCGCTGCGGCATGGAGTGCAGTATCGTCACCGGCGCGCGGCAGTTGACGGACGAACGTGTCCGCAGGGCGGTCGCGGCGCGGGTTGGAAAAATCTCCATTTCCATCGATGGACTTGAGCGAACCCACGACGCGATCCGCGGCTCGATTGGCTCCTGGAAGGCGGCGGTCGCCGCCGCGCGGCGGATCAGCGCGGCTGGAATCGACCTATCGGTTAATACTCAGATGAATCGTCTTACCATGCCGGAGCTTCCGGCGGTGGCGGAGCTTCTTGTCGACATTGGCGCGCGAAGTTGGATGGTCATTCTGACCGCGGCAATGGGCCGAGCCGCGGACCGCCCATCGCTGCTGCTGCACCCCTATCACCTCCTTTATCTCTTTCCGCTATTGGCCGACATCAAGCGCGAAAAACTCGATCCGAATGGAATCGCCTTCTTCCCTGGCAATAATGTCGGCTACTTCGGCCCGCTCGCGGAGACGCTTCGCTACGGCAGCGAATTTGGCCACATGTGGGACGGCTGCGGTGCCGGCGTCTCGGCACTCGGTATCGAAGCAGACGGGCAGATCAAAGGCTGCCCGTCACTGCCAACGTCGGACTATGCACGCGGAAACATTCGCGCCCATTCACTGCGCGATATCGCATCGCATCTCCGTCGGGAGAAAACAGAATCTCCAACCGAGCTTTGGGGCTTCTGCAAGAGTTGCCCGTACGCCGCGCGCTGTAAGGGCGGCTGCACCTGGACGTCTCACGTGTTGTTCGGCCGGCCGGGCAACAATCCGTTCTGCCACTCCCGCGCGCTCGCTCTAGCCGAGGCCGGCGTAGTGGAGAAGGTCGAGCGAGTGACCAAGGCGCCGGGCGAACCCTTCGATTTCGGACATTACCGGATCGTGGAGGTTCCATTCGGGCCTGACATCGAAGCCGATCCCGTCATCGGGATGACCAAAGTCAGCCAAGTGTTCGGTCTCAGTTCTGAAGCCGCAGGCTTGTGGTCGAAGCGCGAACTCTCCGACACGCTCGACGGCAGACCGTAAGAGCGCAGCCGGCGCCAGAGACGAGAACAGAGATCGTTTTATCCGGGAGGTTTCGTGCTGCGGGGGAGAACGGCATGCCGGAAAGCGTCGCTCACGCTGATCAAGGTTGCGGATGCAGCGTCGGATATCTCACTGCAGGTTTACGGCGCGGCGGAAGCACTTTGGTTCGATTTTGAATGGTGCGACAGAAAGCCGCCTCATGGCGCGCCCGGCGCGACATAGATCAGAGAAAACTCTTCAAGCCAGCCGTTTTAATTGTCGCCAATAACTGCCACCACGGTCGCCACGATACCAGCTAAGCTATTTATTTTATTAGATAGTGGGTCCCGTGTGAAGGAAACGCTCTCCCGCTGAGCTAAGCGCCCGCGCCTGATGGCGGATCGGGTGCATTTTGGGGAGCGCGTCGGCAGGGTGTCAAGCGAGCCGGGCGGCGTCGCCTCTCAGTTCGTTGAGGCAACGCGCGAGGCGCCGGATTGCAGCGCGCGGATGCGGTCGGCAAGTGTGCGCCGCTGCTCGTTGGGCTCGACCCGGGCCGGTCCGGCCTCGCCGCGAACCATATTGATCGGCGGGCTGCGGTTTGCCGGGACGGTCGCAAGACTGAGATCGTGCGTGTCGAGGGCGAGCATGGCATCGATCGGTGAGTCCGGCCCTTCAAGGGCGGCCGTGAGGCGTGCGACTTCGGCGGCGACGTCGTTGATGCGCTCACGCAGTAGCGCATTCTCGACCCGCTCGGATGCCCAGCTCGCCTCGGCCTCGCGTTTGAGGTCGGCCATCTCGGATTCAAGCTTGGCGCGCACCTCGTGAGCGGCGGCAAGTTCGCCTTCGAGGCGGGCGATGTCGGTTTTGTGCCGTTCGACGCTGCGCGTACTTGAACTTGCCAATTCATCGCGCAGATCGTCATGTGCCCTGTGGGTGGCTTGGGCTTCCTGGCGCAGGCGTTCGATCTCATCGTCACGCTGGGCCATGAGGCGGCCCTGTTCGCCGAGGCGGGCTTCCAGCTCCTGGACGCGCTGGTTGAACTGTTCAGCTTCGGCGGTTTGCGCCACGAGCTGCTGTTCGAGGTCGGCCTTGCGCGTGTTCAGCAGGTCGAGCTTACCGCGCGCGTCGGTGAGATTGTTGGTCGCGTCGCCGCGCTCGCGCGTCAGCCGCTCTTCGGTCTCTTTCACCGAGCGCTCGTAACCCGAGACGCTGACCTTCATGGCTTCGACCTGCGTGCGTACCGCTGCGAGTTCGATGCGCTGGCTGTCGGCCGCGATCGATTGATCGCCCAATTCTCCGACCAGCTTGGTAAGCTCGGTCTCCTTATCGGACAGCGCGCGCTCGGCCTCGCGCAATGCACCGGTTTTGAGTGCAAACTCCTGCTCGCTAGCGCGCAATTGATCGGCCAGCGCTTTGTCGCGCGCTTCGAGTGCAAAAAACGCCGCGGTCTTTTCGCCCAGTTCTTTCTTCAGTTGATTGATGGCATCGGTCTTCTTGCCGAGTTCGGCGAACTGCGAGGACGCGCGCGTCTTCATCTGGTCGACGCTCATTTCGAGGCGCCGCGTCGACATGGCGAACTCGGCGCGCAGCTGATCCTTATCGGCGCGAATTTCGGCAATCGTCAGCGGCGTGGCCGCTTCCAGCCGCCGCATGGTCAGGCGCACGGCCCGGTTATGCACCAGCGGAAAGAACATCAGCGCGAACAGGCCCGCGACCAGAAAGCCGATGCCGAAATACATGATCGGTTCGACCATACGCTACCTCCAACACTCTCCGGTCCTCGGCCTTAGGCGACAGACGCAACAACGAGAGCGAGCATCAACTTGCCACGCGCGCTCAAATCCTACCACATTGACCAGTCGTTAACCTAAATTCGGCCGTGCGAACGCGTAACGGCAGGCGGAATGCCGTTCTGGCCGAAGGCTAGCGCCGGCAGCCGCGATCAGAACGGATTCCAAGTCGGTCGCGCGGTGAATTTCAGGTAGCCGAGATTGGCGCCGAGCCGCAGCCCAACGCCCGTGCGGATCGGCACCAGGACGATATCGCGTGCCGTGAGCGCAGTCATGCCAAGGCCGCCAACAAAATAGGCGGAACCGTCAATGCCGCCGAAGCGATCGAAGATCGCGTCGGTGGCAGGCAGATTATAGACCAGCATCATGGTGCGCGCGCCGTCAGCGCCGGCGTCGAAGCCGACAGTCGGCCCTTCCCAGAACACGCGGCGGTCGCCGGCATTCTTCGTATAAAGTGTGCCGTCGCCGTAGCGCAGGCCGCCGACGAAGGCGCCGCCGGCTTCTTCGCCCAAAATGTAGCCGTTCGGCTGACCCCACTGGCTGCCTGCCCGCTGCACGACCAGGGCAAGCCCGCGCGATACGCCGCCGAAAAAGCGGTGTCCGGCTTCGACGAGTTCGCCTGGGGAGAATTGATCGTCCCGCGGCGGTACCGGATGCGCCGCATAGGCAGGCGGAGGGCCTTCTGCCGGGGGCGCATAGGGGGCTGCCGCAGGCGGCGGATAGGAGGGGGCAGCCGGTGGAGGATAGGGGTTTGCGGCCGGTGGCGGATACGGCGAGGCCGCGGGTGGATAGGCCGGTGCCGGTTGTGCGGCTGCCTGCACGGCGATGGCGCCGGCGAAGAGAAACGCGACGGCGGCAAGCCTGGCGGCGAACTTCATTGATATCTCCGGTCTTAACGCCTTGCTCATGGGCTGCATCTAAGTCTCGGCAAGTCGTTCCGAATCAGTCGAACCCTTGACCAAAACTATGACGCCAGCGCGGCGAGAACGAAAGCAAAACCGCTTGCGCGGCGGGGGCTTTGCAGTCGCACTGGCGCTATCGACGATGACGGCGCCCGCGCTCGGCGCCCTGACACAACGCGTCGTGGTCGACTGGCATTCCGGATTGGCGATCGACGGCTACGACCCGGTGGCCTTCTTTACCGACCGCCAGTCGGAGCTTGGCAGCGGTAGTTTCGAATTTCGCTACGCTGGAGCCGTCTGGCGGTTTACCAGCAGCGGAAATCGAGCCGCCTTTACCGAGCGGCCGGACGTCTACATGCCAAAATATGGCGGCTACGATCCGGTCGGTGTGGCGAGGGGGGTTGCTGTGCCGGGAAATCCGCAGCTATGGGCGATCGTCAACGAGCAACTGTTTCTGTTCTACGACGATGCTCAGCGCGAGAAATTCCTGTCCAATCCGCCGCGCTACCTCGCCACGTCCGAGCACCGCTGGCCCGATGTTATGCGCACCCTCGATCCCTAGGGCGTGCCGTTTTTCACCTCACCAGAGGCGATGAAACCGGGGATCAAGAGTTCCGGGGTGCCGTAGCGAAGTGGTGTGTCATCCGGCGCCAGCATCTGTCCGCCCGCCGCGACGATAATCGCGTGGCCGGCGGCGATGTCCCAATCGTGGGTCGGTGCGAGCCGCGGGTAGATGTCGGCTGCGCCCTCCGCGACGCGGCAGAATTTCAGCGCCGAACCGCAGGCAATCGTCCGCGGTTGCGGCAGGTTTTGCAGATAGGCCTGGGTGCGCGGGTCAAGATGTGACCGGCTGACCAGCGCGATGGACTCCTGTTGCGGCCGCGTGCGGGTTCGGATGCGCTCCGGCGGCGAAATCGTCGCGTCAGCGGCGAATGCCAGGCGCGCGGCGCCACAGCCGGCGGCGCCGCGCCAGATGATGCCGAGCGCTGGCGCCACGATGACGCCTGCGAGCGGTGCGCCGTCCGACATCAGCGCAATGGCGATCACGTACTCGTCGCTGCCGGCGATAAATTCACGCGTGCCGTCGAGGGGATCGACCAGAAAATAGCTGGCCCCGGCGGGCAGGTGACGGTGCACGGCCTCCTCTTCGGAAACGATCGGAAGGGCTGGTGCGGCCGCAACGAGCCCGGCGCGAATCGCGGCCTCGGCTTCAGTGTCCGCGGCCGTCACCGGCGAGCCGTCCTCCTTGTAGCGGACGCCGCCGCGGCTCGATGCGGCGCGGATCGTGAGCGCGGCGCGTGCGCCAATTTCGGTGATCGCTGCAAGGAGTTCCGCGCAGGCTGCGGCGTCGAACTTCGCCAAGTTTTGGTCCCCGGAATGGCGCGGTACGGCGCCGCAAGACGCAAACCGTAGTGTAACACGGTCGTGCGGCCCGGTGGGTAGCGATGTCAAAACGTCTCCATAAGCGGAGTACGGTTGCCGAATCGGCCATCCTGTGACACCCACAATGCACTTTAGATTTGCGCGGAGCATTCATGTCCGGTCCTGACGCCCCCGGCCTCCTGGCACTTGGCGCTCTCGATCTCGCAGCGCTCCTATGCTCGCGTGTCTGCCACGACCTGATCAGTCCGGTCGGCGCCATCGTCAACGGCATCGAAGTCCTCGAGGAGGACAACGACGAAGAGACGCGCAACTTTGCGCTCGATCTGATCAAGAAAAGCTCGCGAAATGCGTCGGCGCGGCTGCAATTCTGCCGGCTCGCGTTCGGCGCCGCAGGGTCCGCCGGGGCGCAGATCGATACAGGCGATGCCGAAAAGGTCTCGCGCGGGCTTTTAGAGGATGAAAAGATCAAGATCACCTGGAATCTGCCGCGCGAATTGCGGCCCAAGAACCAGGTAAAGCTTTTATTGAATATGATGCTGGTCGCCGCCGGCGCTATCCCACGCGGAGGGACGCTGACGGTCGATCCAGTCGAAGGCTCTCCCGGATTCCGCATCAGCGCAGCCGGTCTTAACGCTCGGGTAACGCCCACCACGGTCGAACTGCTCGTCGGCAGCCCGGGCCAGACGGTCGATGCCCACGGCGTCCAGCCGTTCTACACGGGGATTCTAGCGCGCGAATGCGGACTTTCGGTCAGCGCGGTGGCCGAAGCCGAGACCGTGGTGGTGGCGGCGCGCTGACCGGCCAGGCCATTGCCGGTTTTGCAGCCGGCGGGCGGTCTTTCGGTTCCTGCCGCAACCGAAATTAAACCCTTTACCAACAGACTGAGCCGGATCGTTCAGGCGCGCGGCGCCTGGCGCCCGCAGCGCGCGTCTTTGCGCTTTGCGGCGTGAGTAACCTCTTGTGTGCGCCACCCGCGTCGTGAGGGGCGGCGCCGGGGCGCTTGAGTATGGACGACCTGTTGCGTGAGTTCTTGACCGAGACCAACGAGAGTCTCGAGCGGGTTGATTCCGAGCTGGTGCGCTTCGAGCGCGAGCCGAACAACGCCAACATCCTCGGCAATATCTTTCGTCTCGTTCATACCATCAAGGGCACCTGCGGTTTCCTCGCGCTGCCGCGGCTCGAGGCGCTGGCCCATGCTGCCGAAACCCTGATGGGCAAATTCCGTGACGGCATGCCGGTCACTGCCGACGCGGTCACCCTCATCCTCAACACAATCGACCGCATCAAGCTCGTCCTTGACGAGATCGAAACCCAGGAAAAAGAACCGGACGGCGGCGATGCCGATCTGATCGAACTCCTGGGCCGCCGGGCGGCCGGCGAAGTGCGCGTGGCGCCGCTAGCGGAGCCAGCGCCACTGCCGGAGGCGCCGAGGGCGCCGGCGGCAGTTGTCGCCGCCGAGAATGCCGATCCCGCGGACGCGCCCGAAGCTGCGCTATCGCAGTTGCCGCACGATGAACGTGGCGAGCGGGTCGCCAACCATTCGATCCGCGTCAGCGTCGGCACGCTCGATTATCTGATGACCACGGTGTCGGAGCTGGTGCTGACGCGCAACCAGCTTTTGGAAATCGTGCGCCGCCACGAAGATTCCGACTTCAAGGTGCCGCTGCAGCGGCTCTCCAATGTGACCGCCGAGTTGCAGGAAGGCGTCATGAAGACGCGCATGCAACCGATCGGCAATGCCTGGCAGAAGCTGCCGCGCATCGTGCGCGACCTGTGCGGCGAGCTTGGCAAGGAAATCGAACTGAAGATGCACGGCGCCGAGACCGAACTCGACCGCCAGGTGCTCGAGTTGGTGAAGGATCCGCTCACCCATCTGGTGCGCAACTGCGCCGATCACGGCATCGAAGACCCGGCCGCACGCGTCGCGGCGGGCAAATCCGCCAAGGGAACGATCCTGCTGTCCGCTTGCCACCAGGGCGGCCACATCATCATCGAGATCGCCGACGATGGGCGCGGCCTCGATCTTGCTCGCATCCGCGCCAAAGCGGTCGAGAAGGGCCTTGCCGGCGAAGCCGAGGTCGCCGCCAAGTCCGACGCCGATGTTTGCAATTTCATCTTTGCGCCCGGTTTCTCGACCGCTGTGCGGGTCACCAGTATTTCCGGCCGCGGCGTCGGCATGGATGTCGTGCGCAGCAATATCGAGCAGATCGGCGGTACCGTCGATCTGCGCTCTGTCGCCGGCACCGGCGTCAAATTCACCATCAAGATTCCGCTGACCCTGGCGATCGTGTCGGCCTTGATCGTCGAGTCTGCCGGCGAGCGTTTTGCCTTGCCGCAGTTGTCGGTGCTCGAACTCGTGCGTGCCAGCGGCGCCGGCGAGCATCGTATCGAGCACATCAAGGATACGCCGGTGCTGCGGCTGCGCAACAAGCTGTTGCCGCTGATTTATCTCAAGGACGTGCTGCACACCGAAAGCAACGGCGAGCACGGCTTCATCGTGGTCACCCAGGTGGGCAGCCAGGTTTTTGGTCTTGTTGTCGATGGCGTTTTCCACACCGAGGAAATCGTCATCAAGCCGATGTCATCGAAGCTGCGGCACATTGCGGTGTTCTCCGGCACGACCATTCTCGGCGACGGCTCGGTGATCATGATCATCGACCCGAACGGCATTGCGCAATTGCTCAGCCGCACGGCGCAGACCGCGCGCGACGAAGCGCCGGAGCTGACCGAACGCGGGCAAACCGCGGCCGAGGATATCGTGTCGCTGTTGGTATTTCGCGCCGGCTCGCACCAGCCCAAGGCGGTGCCGTTGTCGCTCGTCACCCGGCTCGAAGAGATTGACTGCCGCAAGATCGAGATCTCGGACGGTCGCCATCTGGTGCAATACCGCGGGCATCTGATGCCGCTGTTGCGGCTCGATACGCATTCCGGCCTCAAGCAGGATGGCGCGCAGCCGATTCTGGTGTTCTCGGACGGCGGCCGCTCCATGGGCCTGGTCGTCGACGAAATCATCGACATCGTCGAGGAGCGCCTCAATATCGAGGTCGTGAGCGAGCGGCCCGGCGTGCTCGGATATGCGGTGATCAAAGGCAACGCCACCGAAATCGTCGATATTGGTCATTTCCTGCCGCAGGCCTTTGCGGACTGGTTCCGCCGGCGCGACGTTACGGTCGAGCGCGATGCGCGCACAGTCCTGCTGGTCGACGACTCGGTGTTCTTCCGCGACATGCTCACGCCGCTTATCAAGGCCGCAGGCTGCAACGTGGTGGCGGTCGGGTCGGCCGCCGAGGCATTCGAGACGCTTGGCTCGGCCCGGCGCTTCGACCTCATCATCACCGATATCGAAATGCCGGAGATGGACGGGTTCTGCTTTGCGGAAAAGCTCCGCTCCATGCCGGCGACCGCCGGCCTGCCGATCATCGCCATCACCGCGATGGTGTCGACCGAGGCAATTGCGCGCGGGCGTGCCCTCGGCTTCTACGATTTCGTCGCCAAATTCGACCGCACCGGCCTGATCGCCGCGATCAAGGAGCAGGGCGCCGACATCGAGCGTGCGGCATGACAGTCATGAACGACAATCTCAAATTCACCGACTACGTCACGTTCACGACCGCCGGACAGCTGTTCGGCTTGCCGATCGAGCGTGTCCAGGAGGTCTTTCGCCCGACTCGGATCACGCGCGTTCCGCTCGCCGGCGCCCAGATCGCCGGTGTGCTCAATCTGCGCGGCCGCATCGTCACCGCAATCGACATGCGCCGGCGGCTCGAACTGGACGCGCGCGACGAGGGCGAAGCGCTGATGGCAATCGGCATCGAATCCGGGAACGAATCGTTCGGCCTTCTGGTCGACGCGCTTGGCGAAGTGCTGAAGGTTGCCGACAGTGAGCGCGAGCCGAACCCGGTGAATCTCGATCGCAAGCTCGCCCGGGTTTCAGCCGGCGTTTTCCGGCTCGACGGTCAGCTCATGGTCGTTCTCGATGTCGATCGCGTGCTCGATCTCGCCGCCGAGGCGGCTGCAGCATGATGACGGTGAACAGCAAGGCAAAAGCGGGCGCGCCCGCATAGCGTGGAGTGAGAAGGCTATGAAAACCTGCTTGGTTGTCGATGACTCAAGCGTCATCCGCAAGGTGGCGCGACGCATCCTCGAAGGACTCGAGTTCCAGATCGTTGAAGCCGAGAACGGCGAGGAGGCTATCGAGTCGTGCAAGAAGAATCTGCCGGACGCGATTCTGCTCGACTGGAATATGCCGAAGATGGATGGCTATGACTTCCTGCGCATGTTGCGGCGGCTGCCCGGCGGCGATCGGCCAAAAGTGGTGTTTTGCACGACTGAGAACGATGTCGCGCATATCGCGCGTGCACTGCATGCCGGCGCCAACGAGTACATCATGAAGCCATTCGACAAGGATATCGTCGAGGCAAAATTCCAGGAAGTCGGGCTGATCTAACGCCAGCCGCGAGCTGGCGCCGTTCCGAAGTCCTGAAATTTCGTGTTTCGTGCGTACGGTTGAAGTGTCATGAGTACCGCCCTTGCAGCCGCCCATGCTGCGCCTGCCGCCGAGCGGCAAATCCGGGTGATGGTCGTCGACGACGCGGTCGTCGCGCGCAGCATGATGGCGCGCTGGATCGAGTCCGAGCCGGATATGATGATCGCGGCATCGCTGCGCACCGGCCGTGAGGCGCTCGACAATGTCGCCGTTCACGATCCGGACGTCGTTCTGCTCGACGTCGACATGCCCGAGCTCGACGGTATCGCGGCGCTGCCGCTGCTGCTCGCGAAGAAGCGCGACCTTGTCGTCATCATGGTCTCGACGCTCACCCGCCGCAGCGCTGAACTCAGCTTAAAGGCTCTGGCACTCGGCGCGACGGACTACATCCCGAAACCGGAGACCACCTACGAGGCTATGACCTCGGCGGCGTTTCGCCGCGAACTGATCGATAAAGTCCGTGGTCTCGGCCGCAAACGGCTCCTGCTGCGGGAAGGCACGCCGCCGTTGGCGCCTGAGGAGACGCCGACGCCTGCTCCGGCGTTGCGACGCGCGCCGTTGCCTCCGGCCAAGCTACTGCCCGAACTCAAACCGCAACGCGCTGCCGAGAAGGGCGAGATTACGCTACGCCCCTTTGCCCTGACGCTGCCGCGCGCATTGTTGATCGGCTCGTCGACCGGCGGTCCGCAGGCGCTGACGGCGCTGTTTGAAAAATTGACCGCGGCGGTCGACCGCGCACCGGTGCTGATCACACAGCACATGCCGCCCACTTTCACCACGGTACTGGCCGAGCATTTGCGGCGCATCAGCGGGCGCGGCGCGCGTGAGGCCGAGCACGGCGAGCCGGTTCTGGCCGGCGGCATCTATCTGGCGCCGGGCGGCTGCCATATGCGCGTCGTGCGTGACGGCGACGTCGTCAAAATCGCGCTCGGCGACGACCCGCCGATCAATTTCTGCCGGCCGTCGGTCGATCCTTTGTTTTCCTCGGCGGCCGCAGTGTGGGGCTCTAGCGTGCTTGCGGTGGTTCTCACCGGCATGGGCTCCGACGGCACGCAGGGCGCCGCCGATGTCGTTGCGGCCGGCGGCAGTGTCATTGCCCAGGACGAAGCGACCAGCGTGGTATGGGGCATGCCGCGCTCGGTGGCGCAGGCAGGACTCTGCTCGGCCGTGCTGCCGCTCGACCAGATTCCGGGAAAAATTCTTCGGTTGCTGCTGGGGAGCAGATTGTGACACCGCTCGATTACGATTTCCTGCGCAGCGCGCTCAAACAGCGCTCCGGACTCGTGCTTTCGGCCGACAAACAATATCTGGTCGAGAGCAGGCTTTTGCCGGTCGCGCGCAAGGCCGGCCTTGCGAACCTCGGTGCGCTCGTCGAAGCGCTCAGACCGGGCGGCGACAATGCCCTGATGACCGCGGTGGTCGAGGCGATGGCGACCAACGAATCATTCTTCTTTCGCGACAAGATTCCATTCGAGCATTTCCGCACTATTATCATGCCGGCGCTGCTGGCGGCACGGCGCGCCTCGCGCACCATTCGCATCTGGTGCGCCGCCGCCTCGACCGGGCAGGAACCGTATTCGCTCGCCATGTGTCTGAAGGGCATGGAGCGCGAGATCGCCGGCTGGCGCGTCGAGATCATCGCCACCGACCTGTCTAATGACGTGCTGGAAAAGGCTCGCGCCGGCCTCTACAGCCAGTTCGAAGTGCAGCGCGGCCTGCCGATCCAGCTTCTGATCAAGCATTTCAAGCAAGTCGGCGAGCTGTGGCAGATCGCGCCGGACATTCGCGCCATGGTCAAATTCCGGCAGCTCAATCTGCTGTCGAACTTCTCAGGCCTCGGCATGTTCGATCTGATTTTCTGCCGCAACGTGCTGATCTATTTCGACCAACAGACCAAGATCGGCGTGCTCGAAAATCTGGCGCGGGTTGTCGCCTGCGACGGTTATCTGGTACTCGGCGCCGCGGAAACTGTCGTCGGCCTGACCGACAGTTTCAAGGTCGTTGGCGACAAGCACGGCCTTTACACGCCGAATGCGCGATCGCCAAAGCCGTTTGCGCCGCGGCCCAACAATCTCATGCCGCGTCTGGTGGCCGTGAACGGCAGGCGGTGAGTTTTCTCATGCGAGCTGAAAAAATAAAAAACCCCGGCGTTTCCGCCGGGGTTTTTCCCCCGATCGATCCCCCGCAGTAAACTTTTAGGCGGAAATCTTCGCCTCTTCTTCGGTCGGCTCGCGCAGCACATAGCCGCGGCCCCAGACGGTTTCGATGTAATTCTTGCCGGCCGATGCGTTGGCGAGTTTTTTGCGCAGCTTGCAGATGAAGACGTCGATGATCTTCAACTCCGGCTCGTCCATGCCGCCGTAGAGATGGTTGAGGAACATCTCCTTGGTCAGCGTCGTGCCTTTGCGCAGCGAGAGCAGCTCCAGCATCTGGTATTCCTTGCCGGTCAGATGCACGCGCGCCTGGTTCACTTCCACCGTCTTGGTGTCGAGATTGACCACGAGATCGCCGGTCTGGATCACCGACTGGGCATGCCCCTTGGAGCGGCGCACGATGGCGTGGATGCGCGCGACCAGTTCGTCCTTGTGGAACGGCTTGGTCATGTAGTCGTCGGCGCCGAAGCCGAGACCGCGCACCTTGTCCTCGGTGCCGGCGAGGCCTGAGAGAATCAGGATTGGCGTCTTCACTTTTGAGACACGCAACGAGCGCAGAACCTCGAAGCCCGACATATCGGGCAGGTTCAGGTCGAGTAGGATGATGTCGTAGTCGTAGATCTTACCGAGATCGATGCCTTCTTCGCCTAGGTCGGTCGTATAGACGTTGAAACTCTCGGACTTGAGCATCAGCTCAATCGATTGCGCGGTCGCGCTATCGTCTTCAATCAGCAATACGCGCATGCCAGTCCCCTTCTCGCCGCGCGGGCTTCAAGGTCGGCCGGCCGCAGCGGCGGCCCCCGGTGAGCGCCTTAAATGCAAGCGCTCTAGAAGAAACTGATTCGACACACTATACGAGCTATGGTTAACAAAACCTGATTCTTTCGCGCAAGATGTTACTAGGCGAATTCGTTCGAATCGCCGTAAGATATTGCACGATAGTGGTTTTTTAGCCACGCCAGTGTTCATGTCCGAGTTTAAGTTTCGGCTCTAACCGATTCAAACGACTCACCCCCCGTCGCGGCGAGTGAGCCTCCTTGGCCCCAAGGACGACAGCGCAATGATTAACGTCCCGGGTAAACAACCGATTAACAAGTTGGACTTGGAAGTAACCAATTATGCGTTGCTGCGGCGCGACTGAGGCAACTGAACCCGGACGGACGATGAGAATCAGATCGCGAGGAGGGCGGATCGCCAGGTAAGTGATGAAAGCGCTCGCCGAACAGATCAACGAACTCGATGGCGTCGAAATTTACGGCCGTGTCGTCGGCGTGCGCGGTCTGATGGTGGAAGTCGCCGGCCCGCTTTACGTGATGTCGGTCGGCGCCCGCGTCGTGATCGAGACGGTCGAGAACTCCATTCCCTGCGAGGTGGTCGGCTTTACCGGACAAAATGCCCTTCTCATGCCGTTCGCGCCGCTTGAAGGCGTGCGCCGCGGCTGCCGGGCGATCGTGACGGCGGTGCCCGGTTCGGTACGGCCGTCGGCTGGCTGGCTCGGGCGTGTCATCAATGCGCTCGGCGATCCGATCGACGGCAAAGGGCCGTTGCTGCAGGGGCCATCACCCTATTCGTTCCGCAACACGCCGCCATTGGCACATGCACGCCAGCGGGTCGGCCGCCCCCTCGATCTCGGCGTGCGTGCGCTCAATACCTTCATCACTTGCTGCCGAGGCCAGCGGCTCGGCATCTTTTCCGGCTCCGGCGTCGGCAAATCGGTGCTGCTCGGCATGCTGGCGCGCAACGTCGTCGCCGATGTCAGCGTGATCGGCCTCGTCGGCGAACGCGGCCGCGAGGTGCAGGAATTTCTTCAGGACGATCTCGGCGAGGCTGGCCTTGCCCGCTCGGTCGTCGTGGTTTCGACTTCGGACGAGCCGGCCCTGATGCGCCGCCAGGCCGCCCACGTCACGCTGGCGATCGCCGAGTATTTTCGTGACGAGGCCAAGGACGTGCTGGTGCTGATGGATTCGGTGACGCGCTTTGCCATGGCGCAACGCGAGATCGGGCTATCCGCCGGCGAACCGCCGACCGCCAAGGGCTATACGCCCACCGTCTTTACCGAACTGCCGCGACTGTTGGAGAGGGCAGGGCCCGGCACCGAACAGGGCACTATCACGGGCATTTTCACCGTTCTGGTCGATGGCGACGATTACAACGAGCCGATCGCGGATGCGGTCCGGGGTATCCTCGACGGCCACATCATCATGGAACGTTCCATTGCCGAACGCGGCCGCTACCCCGCCATCAACATCCTCAAATCGGTGTCACGCACGATGCCGCGCGCCGCCGACCAGGCCTATCTGCCGGCGCTGACCCGCGCCCGGGCAGTCATGGCAACCTATGCCGACATGGAGGAGCTGATCCGGCTCGGCGCCTATCGGGTTGGAACGAGCGCCGAGGTCGACGATGCCATCCGGCTGCACAAGCCGCTCGAAGACTTTCTCGCCCAGGGTAAGGAAGAAGCAACCAGCTTGGCCGAAGGTTACCGTCGATTGGCCGCAATCGTGGCCGAGCCGGAAACGGAACGCTAACCGTTCTCGTGGCACGATTGCGATCTGGGAATGCCGCCCGGCGGGGGGGCCGCACGGCACCATGGTCGCGGCTTCGGGGAGTAGCAGTCGATGAAGTCTCGTGACACGCTCATTCGCCTGAAAAAGTTTCAGGTCGACGAAAAGCGGCGCAAGGTTGCGCAAATCGAAACCATGATCGCCGAGTTCGAGCGCATGGCTGGCGATCTTGAGCGCGAAATCAAGGTTGAGCAGGACCGCGCGGGCATCCACGATCCCGGGCATTTTGCCTATCCGACCTACGCCAAGGCGGCGATCAACCGCCGTGAGAACCTCAAGCGCTCTGCCGACGAACTGCGGGTCCAGCTCGACGATGCCAAGGCTGCACTCGGCGAGGCGTTCGAAGAGCTCAAGAAGGTTGAATTGCTCGACGAGCGCGATCAGGCCCGCGAACGCGAGGCCGTCAACGCCGCCGAGCAGGCCGATCTCGACGGTATCGCGCTGATGCGGGCACGCGGCAGCGCGCCGGCCTAACGGCTCGCAAGAGCCGCCACAAAAAGCGGTTTGCAATCTGTGGGCGCCCACAAGAGGTGCCCCTACGATGGCGGCGCGTAGGGGCGGGCCTTGTGCCCGCCTTTCGGGCGCGCCCGCGCTTCATTGCGGCCTGTGCGGCAATGCCTGCCGCCCTGCGACGCCGTCCGCCTGATTTTCCATCAGTTTCGCTCTCGACGAGCGGGCATTTCCGTGGCGATAATCAGGCGGGGCTGGCGTCCCCAGGGGCCAGGGACAACGATGCTGACGCAGGCAGAACTCGTCTGGCTGCTCGCCGCCGTCGCCAAGGGCGACCAGGCTGCGTTCGAGCGGCTGTATAGCGCGACGCGCGCGAAACTCTATGGCGTGCTGCTTCGTATCTTGGGTAAGCCCGAACTGGCGGACGACGTCATGCAGGAGACCTACCTCAAGGTGTGGAAGATGGCGGGTAAGTTCGACCCTACGATCGCCAGCGCCATCACCTGGATGGTGGCCATCGCGCGCAATCGAGCGATCGACATCGTGCGCAAGAAGGCGGACGTGTCGGTCGAGGATTCGCCCGAGGCGATGGGCGTTGCCGCCGAAGCGCCGCCGCCGCTCGCACGGCGCGAAATGACCGAAGAGCTGCGGCGATTATTGTCGTGTCTCGGCAAGCTCGATCCGGAAAAACAGCGTATCGTGTTGCTCGCCTATTACAGCGGCTGGAGTCGCGAACAGCTCGCGCAAAAGCTCGATATCCCGGTGAACACCATCAAGACTTGGCTGCGCCGCTCGCTGCTCGAAATCCGCGAGTGCATGGGGCGCTGAACATGATCGCGAAAAAGCCAAACCCGGACCTTAAGCCGGCGCTTTCCCGCTTCGATCGTGCTGCCAACTCCCACTGCGCGAGGCTGTGATGACCGACGAAGAGATGGACGCGCTAGCGGCCGAATATGTTCTTGGTACGCTTGCGGCCGACGAACGCACGAATGCCGATGGCTTAATAGCGGCCGACCCGGCGTTCGCGGAGCTGGTACGCCAGTGGGAACGGCGCCTGGGCGAACTCAACGTCATGGTCGAGGCGGTAGAGCCGCCGCCGCAGGTTTGGGACCGCATCAAATCGGGACTGGGCCAGCCTGCCCCCACTGCGCCCTTCGACAATTTGCAGCTGCCGCCGCTGATGCCGACGGCGGCGCAGCTTGTGCCGAAACCCGCCGCCCCCCCGGAGCTTGAAGAACACGTCGAGGAGCCGGAAGAAATCGGTGCTCCGGCTGCGAGTCTGTTGCCGCCCGACGAACCGCTGGAGCCCGAGCCGGAGCTGACGCCCGAGCTCGAAACCGCTTCGCTGCTTACCCCGCCGCCGGTAACGGCGCCGCGCACGGCGCCGAGCGCTGACGTGATCGACCTCGCCAGCCGCGTCCGGCGCTGGCGCGGTCTCGCGATCGCCGCTGGCGCGCTTGCCGCGGGGCTGGTGGCGCTGATCGTGGTTTCTCAGGCCAAACCGGGTTTGTTTCCGGCGGGCGGCTTTCATATGCCGCGGCTGGTCGCACAGGGCCCCGCACCGGCTAAACCGTCAGCGGCGGCGCCCGGAAGCAGGCTTGTTGGCGTGCTGCAGCAGGATCCCTCCGCGCCGGCGTTCCTGCTGACGATGGATCCGGCAAGCCGGACTTTGACCGTGCGCCGCGTTGCCGCCAAGGCGGACGGCGATCACAGCTATCAGCTTTGGCTCATCGCCTCGCAGGCGGCCAAGCCACAGTCGCTCGGCGTCGTCGGCGCCAGCGAGTACACGCAAAGCGCGCTGCCGGCAGATTTCGATGCTGCGGCAATGCGAGGTGCAACGTATGCGGTGTCGTTTGAGCCGCCCGGGGGCTCGAAGACCGGTGCACCGACCGGGCCCATCCTGTTCACCGGGAAGCTGGTCGAGTCGATTCCACCAGCGGGATCAAAAACCTGAGAAGCGCGGCGCTTACCGGCCTGCGAAAGATTTGCCGACGAAAAATCCTTGGAATTAGCGGATGGTCGGCAGTTGACCGGTCAGTACGGTTGCCTGGCCGGCTTTGACCAGCGGGGCGGTGCCGAGATCCATGCCGCCGACATGCGAGAAGATGCCCACAGCCGCGACCAGGGTCGCGCAGGCAAGCCCAATCACCACGATCTTTAAATGCGTTCCGCGATCGGCACCGTACATGGAATGGCTGCTCATAATACCCTCCCGGTCCTTTAACCGGTTAGTTGCTGGGTCCACGCAAAAGGTTCATTCGAACTCGAAAAACATGGGAACTCAATATTTGCGGCAAAACGCGCCCTCACCGAGTGGTGATGGCCCGTGATAACGATTGATCGAGGGGCCAGTTCCGGTAATCACGGGCCCGTAACGGGCGGCAAGGCCGGCCCGGCCGTCAGGAGAGGGTAGGATGGACCGCCAAATCGTAGCCGAACTCGCGCCGACAGGGACTTTGCGCGCTGCCATCAATATGGGGAATTTCCTCCTGGTGACCGGCAAGACCGACTCCGGCGATCCTTCCGGCGTTGCCCCCGACATGGCCGCCGAGATCGCCAAACGGCTCGGCGTCCCCGTCCGCTATGTGCCGTACGAGCGGCCGTCGACGCTCGCCGATGCCGCCGGGACCAATGCCTGGGATATCGGTCTGATCGGCGCAGAGCCGCAGCGCGCCGCCAAGATCGCTTTTACGGACGCGTATTGCGAAATCGAAGCGACCTATCTGGTGCATCCGGGTTCGCCCTTTAAATCTGTCGCCGATGTCGACCGGCCGGGCGTGCGGATTTCGGTGCGCCGCGGCGCCGCGTACTGCCTTTGGCTCGAGCGCAACATCAAACATGCGACCGTCTTGTCGTTCGAAGCAGCCGATGCGCCGCTCAATCAGTTCATCGCCGAAAAGCTCGATGCGCTGGCGGCGCTCAAGCCTGGACTTTTGGAGGACGTCAAAAAGGTGCCCGGCGGCACAATCCTGCCCGGACATTTCATGACCGTGCAGCAAGCCATCGGCACCGGAAAGCCGAACGCCGCCGGCGCGAAATTCCTCCAGGAGTTCGTGACCGACGCCAAGAAATCCGGACTGGTGGCGCGGCTGATCGAAAAGCATCGCGTCGCCGGGCTATCGGTGGCGGCGTAGGGGCGGGTCTTGTGCCCGCCCGGGCAAAGGGCGCCCGCGAGACTCTATGGTGTCTTCCGCTGCAGGTTTTCTTGATCGAATTCCCAGCGCAAGGGATTTTCATCGATATACTGGCGGATGCGATTCAAGTCTTTCTCATCGCGAATGACGTGCTCGTAGTAGTTACGCTGCCACACCCGTCGATCAAACTTCTGCCAGCGCTCGTTTTTGACGCCCTCTATAAATTGCAGGGTGGCGAGAGATTTGAAAGCGCCAACGATGTCGCCAATCGTAGGAGCCTTCCGCATGGTCGTGCCGTCGCCCGGCGCGTAGGGGCGGCCCTCGTGGCCGCCCTGCACATGCAGCGATCCGCGATCTTCCGACAATACAATGATGCCGTGCAGATGGTTCGGCATGACGACGAACATGTCGAGTTCAATTTCCGGAAAGCGCGCCGACATTTTGCTCCATGCAGCCGCCGCCATGTGGCCGGCGACATTTAACCGCATCGCCCCATCCGCCACCTCGCCGAACAAACATTTTCTGTCCTGTGTGCAAATCGTCACGAAATACGCGCCGGCTTGTGCATAATCGTATCCCTGTAAACGCAGGGACCGGCGACGCTGCGTTTCGTTCGACTGCATGGCGATGTTGGTTTCTCGGTGGTCCTCGCGATGATACGCGATTTTGCGGCATAGTCCGTAGGTGCGGGCCTTGCGCGCGCCTTGGATTGTGCATCCCCGGGCGCCCACGAGGGGCGCCCCTACGGTCTTTTGCGCTTACACCGGCGCACGTCGATCGGGGGGCGTGTCCCTGCAGCCAGTCAGTGCGTGTCGAATACTGCCTGATAGATCTTGACCGCCTTGCGGATGGCATCCAACTCCGCGCTGGTCGCCTTGTCGGGATTTTTGGCCGCCGGCAGGCTGCCGAATTTCAGCAAGCAGGCCATCAACAGTAACCGCGCCTTGTTGGCGGTGAGGTTGCCGGCGGCGATCTGGAAGTCCGTCGGATCGGCAAAGCCCATGGGCGCGCCGCGGCCCGCGAGCGCGACTGGGATGCCGCTGAACGCGGCTTTGAGCATCAGCTTGTTGCGGGTGTGCGACGGCGTCCGCCCATAGGGCACAAGACCCTGGATGACAAAGCCGGTCAACAAGCCAAGACTGAGCTTGTGCTCGATCGAGCCGATCAGGTCGATCTCAGGCGCGGTGTCGTGTCCATAGGCCATCCCCGAATAGCCGCCGTCGGCCGAGACGGTGACGACCGGAATGGCGTCGGCAATTAGCGCGCCGTTGCGGTCCTTGACCGCGACGTCGACCATCTCGATGCCACCGGCGCGCTTCATTGCCGCCTTCACTGTGCTTGGCAGCGTGGTGATTCTCAGATCGGATTTATAGGTGTGCTTGTAGACCGGCAGATAGGTGAGGGCGATCCGGCCGGTGTGACTGATATTGCCGACGATGCCGCCGTGACCTCCGGTCGCCACATAGCCGCCCGGACGCGCATCGACCTTTGCGACCTCGCGGGCAGCAAACAATTGCTGTTCCTGGAGCACGACGACGCCGCAGCGGTTGCGGCCTTGTTCGTCGGCCCATACGCGCGAGCGGATGTAGCGAACCGAGTCGACGATGTTCGCCGGTCCGTCGGCGCTGATCTGCCCCTGCGGACGCTGTGCGGCGTTGCCGCAGATCGGCAAAGTCGTATCGATCAGCAAATTGAACCAGTAGGCGCTCTCTTCGACCTGCGGGCTGCCTTGGGTCCAGATCACGCCGTCGTAGTCACCCTTCGCCACCAGCGCCTGCATGTCGTTGGTCGCCTTCGCGAGCGCCGGCCGCGGCGGCGCGACTGCAAGGTGGTACGGCTTGTAGCCGAAGAAATGCGTGCCACGGACTTCGGGCGGAATGTCGGCCTCGCCCTTATCGGTGCGCAGGTGAGCGGGCAACCCCTTGGTGTAGCCGCTCGGCGGCACACCGCGATAAAAGTCTACGGTTGCGATTGAGGACAGCAGGCTTGCGGTGCCTTCGGCGCCGATCGCGAGGCGATCGATCTCCTCGAAGCTGCGCGAGCCGTCGGGGAAGAAGCCTTGGCGGCCCGTGGCAGCGCCCGGCGCGGTGCATTCTTCTTCCCACGCGGATCCGTCGGCCTGGGTCGCCATATAGGGAAGCGGATATAGGCCATCTTCCGGCTTAAGCTCGATCTCGTAGACCGGCTTGTCGCTGCTGCTCTGGCGTTGCTGCCGAAACATGCCGTCGGCGCCGATGTATCCATCGGGAGGCCCGTAAAGCTCGGCGACGTCGGATTCGAGCGGGTGCGCGGAAAACTGCTCGACATAGACTTTGACGGGAGCCGCGAGGCGCTGCGGCCGCAACGCGTCGTAGCGCAGTGGCACGCCGCCGGCATCCTTGAGCAACGGCAAACCGTGCTTGGCGCGCGCTTTGTTCGACGTGACGAGCGGCGGCGTGTTCTGGATGGTCGCGGTCGGCCCTGTCAGGTGGGCAATGCGGGTTTTACTGCTGTCGTTCATCGCGTCCTCTTATATTACATCTTCGCGCAAAAAATTCTTCCTGAATGCCACTGGCATCGTCACTGGGTGCCGAGTTGCGATCCGTGGAGCATTCCTTTGAGCAAGTAGCGCTCGACCGTCATAACGGCGGCATACATGACGAGCGCCAGGATAGACAAAACGACGACACCGACCCAGACTAGGTTGATGTCCATGACTTGCCCCGCATAGAGGATCATGCGGCCGACGCCGAATTGCGATGCGATAAATTCGCCAACGATCGCGCCAGCCAGCGCCAAGCCGATATTGACCCGCAGGCTGCTGACGATCCAAGGCATCGCCCACGGCACGACGACCTTGGCAAAGACTTGGAAACGGGTCGCTCCCAAGGAGAACAGCAACGTCTCGAGGTCCTTGTCGACGCTGCGGACGCCGCCATACGCTGCCATCGCCGCCGGCACGATCGTCAGCGCGACCGCGAGCGCCACCTTCGACTCGAAACCGATTCCAAACAGGATGATCAGGATGGGTGCGAGCGCGAGTTTCGGAATCGCGTTGAACGTCACGAGGTACGGCTCGCTGACGCGACCGTAGACACGCGACCACCAGGTGGAGAGGCCAATCATGGCGCCGCCCACCACGCCGAGAATGAAACCGACGATTGTCGATGCCGAGGTGTAGCCGATATCGACAAGGAGCGTTCCCTGCGTCGCCGCCACGTAAGCCGTACTTACGATGGTCGTCGGACTGGAGAAATAGTACGGATCGATGATATTCAGGCGGGTGAGGATTTCCCAACCGAGAATGATGCCGGCAGCGAGCGCCCAGCGCCAAATGGTAGCGCATCGGCGAATGCGCCGCTCGGCGGCATCGTCATCGTCGGCGGCGATGGAATTGGGATCGTTCATTGCATCGGGGGTGCTCACTGCAATGACTCCTGGCGTTCGGCGATGCGAGCCTCGTCGTTGAGCAAGCCGAGAAGCTGTCGCTTCAAGTCTACGAATTGCGAGCTGGTGACGGCATCCTGGCCGCGCGGCCGCGGCAGGGTGACGTCGATGTGGGCTTTTATCCGGCCCGGGCGAGCGGTGAAGACGTAGATCTCATCCGACAGGTAGATTGCTTCATCGATGTCGTGGGTAACGAACAGGATGGTTTTTCCGAGATCGCTCCAGACCTGCAGCAGCCAGCTTTGCATGAGCATGCGGGTCTGCGCATCCAGCGCGCCGAAAGGCTCGTCGAGCAGCACGACATCGCGATCGTAGAGCATCGTTCGCAACAGGCTGGTCCGCTGGCGCATGCCGCCGGACAGTTCGTGTGGATAGTGCTGCTCGAAACCGGCGAGGCCGTAGCGGTCGATCAGTGGCTGGGCGCGAGCGATCGATTCTTTTTTCGGTACGCCCCGAACTTCCGCACCGAGGATGATGTTATCGATGATCGTGCGCCACGGCAGCAACAGCCCTTTCTGCAGCATATAAGCCACGTAACCGGGTCGCCCGACGATGCTGTTGCCGTCGGCAAATACGTCGCCCGTGGTCGGCCGCAACAGACCGGCGATGATGTTGAAAAGTGTCGACTTGCCGCAACCGCTCGGGCCGATCAGGCTGACCAGCCGGCCTTCCGGAATCGTAAGCGACGCCGCGTCGAGCGCGCGAACGGCGCGACCGTCGCGTTTGAATGACTTAGAAACAGTCCGGACGTCGAGTTTGGCAGCCGTGGTCGCCCCCGCTAGCCCAGTTCATCGCCGTACACACCGCATTCCGGCGACCTGAGCAGCTTACGGCGGGATCTCGAGGCGATCGTTTTGTTCAACCGATGGCTGTCGAGCAGGCCTTCGCAGCACAGATGCGGGCGTTTGACTGACAAATGTTACCCAACGCGCTTCGGTTCGTCCAATTCAAAAATGAATGCGGCATTGGACCGCGCCGCCGAAGGCCGATACAATCGCGGCCGCTGCGCTGGGTAAACTCGGGTACTCCCGCAGTCCTCACCAAAGAAGGTGCTCAATCATGCGATTTGACGCCACAACCTTTCCCGGGCTGACACGCCGGGCCGCGATGACCGGTGCCCTGGCAACGGGTTCAGCTATCTTTTCACGCAACGTCTTCGCGCAAGGTGCAAAGGCGCTGCTCCTCGCCGAGCCGGTTCACAATTTGGGCTACGCGCCAGTCTATCTTGCGGCCGATCAGGGATTGTTCAAGAGCCGCGGCCTGGATGTTTCGGTGCTGACCGCGACCAATGGCGCTCACGTGACCGCGCTGGTCAGCGGTCAAGTGTGGGGCAACATTGGTGGCCCGGAATCCGACGCGATGGCCAATATCGGCAAGGCCGATCCGTTGCGCACGATCTGCAATCTGGTCAATCGCGCGAACGTGTATCTGGTCGCCCGCAAGGGTACCGGGCCGAGGTCGACATCGGATGCCGACATCGCCGCCTTCCTCAAGGGCAAGAGGTTCGCGCTCAGCCGGTACGGCGGCACACCGGACTTGCTCGGCCGCTGGCTGACAATCAAAGTCGGTCTCGATCCGCAGAAAGACATCGTGGCAATCAACCAAGCGGATAATGCCGCGATCGTCGCGATGATGAAGAATAGCGCCGTCGATTTGGGGGTGACCCAGGAGCCGTTCATCACTGCGGGCATCGAACAGGGCCTCTGGGACGAGCCATTTTATGGGTTCCCATCCTTGGGCGACTATGCGTACTCGGTTGTGAGCGTTCGCCAGTCCAGCATCACCAAGGAGCCGCAAGTCGTGCAGGCGTTCGTTGATGCAGTGGTGCAGGCGCTCGGCATCGTGGCGAAGGACCGTGGTGCAGTCGAGGCGATGACGCGCAAGGAGTTTCCGACGCTGCCGGCGAACGGGGTGAAGGCTACGCTCGACCGCGCTTATGCCGACCATCTCTGGAGCGTTGATGGCATGGTTTCCGAGCAAGGCTACAAAATCGACATGGAGGTCGTTAACAAGACGGGGGCCTTTAAGAAGCAGGTTCCTTACGCCGACGTCGTCGACATGCAATTTGTCCGCAAGGCTCTGCAGAAGACGTAGCGTTTTGGGCGTGACCTTGCACTGCCTGATGTCAGGTGAAGTGCGGGTGGTTAGGAAACAGTCGGTTGCAGCGAATCCACGTCGATCGCGTGGCAAATCGCCGTGCCGGTGGACGATTTGGCGCAAATTTCTTGCGGAAGTTCGTGACCGACGCTAAGAAGCACGGACCGGCGGCGCGGCTCAAAAATCGGCGGCCCACCGCGCAGGCTCGCTTTTCATCGTGGAGCGGCTGTCGTTAGCGGCTTCTTCGCCGATAGCCACCAACGTGCCTGCGTTGAACTAGCCACGAAACCAAGCCGACCTCGTATTTTTACCGCCAAGCGCACACTTAGAAGATGTACCCCCACAAGGAGACTCGAATGGCCCCGCGCCAAATGAAGATGCCCGAAAAAGTTGAAGCCGAACCCGAAGAACATTTCTCGCAGCGCAAGCGACCGGAATTGGGACGCTATCTGCTTCAAGTAGACCGGCAAACCAAGGGCTCTTACCTGACGGCAGAACTTGCTGAATCGGCGGGACTTGCGATCAAGAAGGAATATCCGATCCTTCACGTCACCGTGTACGACAGCGTTGATTTTGCCAGCACGGTACTCGCGGCGCCCGCGAAAGAGTGAATGACCTTTGAACACTCCCAGGCCGCTGACTGCCTGGACTCCTGACAAGCGCCTAAGCGCAACGCAGCGACGGATTTCGAAGACAGCGTCGTGTGCCGGGCGTCAGATGACGCCGGGAGTGTTTTTGTCGAAAATGCCGAGGTGCTTTTGTGCCTCGATCGGCATGTCGGGTACGCGAATGAGGCGGCCCATGAATGTCGTCCACGGCTTCTCGGCGACCGGTTGCAGCTGAGCAAAGTTCCAAAACTGCTTTTCGCTCATCTCGATCTCACTGACTCCGTGATCGAGCACCCAGCCTCGCAGCATGGTGAGGCGGCTCCGATCGGGATCGGTGAACATCGTGTCCGGCAAAGTCTTCCTCACGAGATGATCCTTACATCGTGGCGGTTGGCACGCGGCACCCGGGTCAGCGCACCCTCGATGGGCAGCAGCCGTCCAGCCCCGACCGCTGATTCCACACAGCATTATCGCACGCCATTCGTAACCTTTGTATTAGGACGATGGCGCACGCGCAATCGCGCCGACAACAGCGACCAGCTGTTACCAGCGTTTTTCAGAACGGCGCGGATTCGGGGCGGCGATCCGACTGAAGCGCGATGCCGCTAGGAGAATTTCTTGCCGTTAGGGCCTTTGCCCGTGTTCGGTGTGAACGGCGAGGCTGCCGGCGCGCTTTTTTTCTTGTTCTTGTCGGCTTTCGGCTTTTTCTTCTCGCGGTTGCTTCTCATTTGTCCCTTTGCCATTTCATCCTCGCTCTGGTGGGTGTTCCGTTATTCCTGTTCTTCAAGCGTTGCTGGAGTTTGCATCAAGCCGCTTGAAATCGGCAATGACGGCGGCGATGAGCTTCTGTCTACGCGGATCCTGCGCAGCCAGCGTCGCCGAAAAGAGGTTGAGAAGATAGCGCGCTTTGTCGGCAGCTTCATGCCAACTCGCCGCCGGCGCAGCCAGCAGGTGAGATTCCAGTTCGTCCTGCCGCAGCCGCAGCGCCTTCTCGTTCTCCTCGACATCCGAGAGCAGCCGGCGCAACTCGGTCGCCTTCTGAGCGGCCATGCCGCGGTGCTGATCGAGGTCGATCGTCTTCTCGGTCATGATGGCGCATCGCGACGGGTCAGGGGATATTCGGCCTGTTCGTACAAGCGGCGGATGTCGTCGCTGCCGTATCTCCGCTCGTCGACTTCGAGATACGCCCCGACCAGACATTCGGCCGGCAACTCCTCGATGGCAAAACGGATCGCCTGCGCGGCTTGAGTGAATCGCTTGTAGCCGAACGGTTGGCGCCGCGGCAGTCGCCGCCGCATCGCGAACAGCTCGGCCGCACAATTGTAATCGAATTTGCTCATCGTCTGGGGCCTTATAAAAAACCGATTGAATTATCATTCGAATGCAAGCCCATCCAAACGATGCAGGGAATATAAGCTCAAATCACGCCGTTACCAGCCCGGCGACGGTACTTTCCGGGCGGAATCGAGACAGACAAGCGATCTGAGCCTTACTCTGGTGACGGCGAGGCCGCTGCACGTCCTAAATACTGCCTACCGTCTTGAGCCGGGCGCGCGGGTGAATCTCGGATTGCGACATGACGCTGGTCTGTGCGCGGAAGCGTTCGACGATACCGCGCACGAACGGCCGGATGCCGGGCGAGGTTACCAGCACAGGATTTTCGCCGTCGCGGCCGGCCTGGTCGAATTTCTCGCGCACCGCGTTGATGAACTCGGTGAGCTTGGACGGCTGCATGGCGAGGCTTCTGTCGTCGCCCTGGCCGATAATCGACTCGGCGAATGCCTGCTCCCATTTGGCGGTGAGCGCGATGATCGGCAGATAGCCCGCAGGGCTCGCGTGCTGGGAGCAGAGCTGGCGCGACAGCCGCGCGCGCACATGCTCGGCGAGATTTGTGGGGTTGCGGGTCGCCGGCAGCCCGTCGGCGATGCCTTCCAGGATGGTCGCCAGATCGCGAATCGAGATGCGCTCGGCAAGTAGAATTTGCAGCACACGCTGGATGCCCGACACGGTGATCTGTGACGGCACGATATCCTTGACCAGGTCGCCCTGTTCCTTCGGCAGCTCTTTAAGCAGCTTCTGCACTTCGCCATAGGATAGAAGCTCGCACATGTTGATCTTGATCAGTTCCGTCAGGTGCGTTGCAAGCACGGTCGCGGCGTCGACCACCGTGTAACCCCTGACCGAGGCCTCTTCCTTGAGCGCGGTGTCGATCCAGGTCGCCGGCAATCCGAAGGTTGGCTCTGTGGTGTGCGTGCCGGGCAACGTCACCTGCTTACCCGCCGGGTCCATCACCATGTACTGGCCGGGCCAGACCTTGCCGTTGCCGGCATCGACTTCCTTGATCTTGATGACGTAGGCGTTGGCGTCGAGCTGCACGTTGTCCAAAATGCGCACCGCCGGCATGACGAAGCCCATCTCGATGGCGAGCGAGCGGCGCAGCGCCTTGATCTGCTCGGTCAGGCGCTCGGAACCGTCGGGCGCGTTGACGAGCGGCAGCAGCGCATAGCCGAGCTCCATCTTGAGATCGTCCATCTTCAAGGTCGCGGATATCGGCTCCTCGGCGGGCGGCGCCTTGGCGGCTTCGGTTTTTACCACCGCGGCAGCGGCGGCCCGCTTGTTGCGGCGGTCGATCAGATAGGCAAGCGCCCCGGCGCCGCTGCCGAGCGCAAAGAACGGAATGATCGGCAAGCCGGGCAACAGCCCCATCGAGAGCATCACCGCAGCCGACATACCGAGCGCCTTGGGATAGCCGGAGAATTGGCTGAGCAGCGCCTTGTCGGCGGCGCCGCTGACGCCGGCCTTGGACACCAGGAGGCCCGCGGCGGTCGATACGATCAGCGACGGAATTTGCGTGACCAGACCGTCGCCGACGGTGAGCAGCGTGTAAGTGTGAGCGGCATCGGCGAAGCTTAAGCCTTGCTGCACGATGCCGATGACCATGCCGCCGATGATGTTGATCAGAACGACGAGCAAGCCGGCGATGGCATCGCCGCGGACGAATTTCGAGGCGCCGTCCATCGCGCCGAAGAAGCCGGATTCGTCCTCCAGCGCTTTACGCCGGCGGCGCGCTTCCTTTTCATCGATCAAGCCGGCGGACAGGTCGGCGTCGATCGCCATCTGCTTGCCGGGCATGCTGTCCAAGTGGAAGCGCGCCGCGACTTCGGCGATGCGCCCCGAGCCCTTGGTGATGACCACGAAATTGACGATCACCAGAATCGTGAAGACGATAATGCCGATGACAAAATTGCCGCTCATGACGAAGTTGCCGAACGCCTCGATGACGTGACCGGCGGCCGAGGTGCCTTCGTGGCCATGAGCGAGAATGAGCCGCGCCGAGGCGAGGTTGAGCGACAACCGCAGCATCGTCGAAATCAACAGGACGGTCGGAAACGCGGAGAATTCCAGCGGCGCATGAATGAACAGCGACGTCATCAGGATCAGCACCGAGAAGGTGATCGAGATGGCCAGCGCAAAATCGAGCAGCACCGGCGGCAGCGGCAGGATGAGGACCAAAAGGATCGCCATCATGCCGACGGCGAGCGCGATATCGCTCCGCCGCAGCATTGTGCCGATTTCGGCAAGGCGGGACATTGCGGTGTCGCCGCTTTGCACGGAAGGTACGTCGGTCATGTCGTCCGAGTGGCCACGCCGGTTACGTTCGCGCGTTTCAAAGCTGTGCGCTGCGGCCGAAGGGCCGCCGGCACGAAACAGTGGTGCCGCGCTCGCGTCCAAGGCTGGTCCCCAGGCAGCGTCAAAAGGGTCCGATGCAACGCTCACGCCTCCCCGGCAAAATCTGCCGGGTATATGGTTACTGGCGGGTTAACGCCGGGCGTCGGCAGGCATCAAAGGGGATAAAAATGCGCAGAATCATGCTGCGAATGACGCTCGTGGCCGTAGCCACGGCGATGATCGCGCCAATGGCGCGGGGCGACGGCATCGAGGCCGG